>JAGCYJ010000004.1 GCA_017960855.1 Alphaproteobacteria bacterium
CATCGCCCTCTTTTATAAGACCCATTGCGATACCTGCAACCGGACGTGTGATTGGCACACCACCGTCCATCATTGCCAATGTCGCACCGCATGTTGTTGCCATAGACGAAGAACCATTTGATTCCAAAATGTCCGACACAACGCGGATAACATAGTCAAACTTTTCGCGACTTGGCACCATTGGATGCAACGCGCGCCATGCCAAATTACCATGACCCAATTCACGACGACCTGGGGATTTCAAACCTTTGGCTTCACCAACGGAATAGCCAGGGAAGTTATAGTTTAAAATAAAGTCGCGTTCTTCGGCACCGTCCAAACTTTCGATTGGTAATGCATCTTTGCCGCCACCAAGTGTTAATGACACAAGTGCCTGTGTTTCGCCGCGT
Organism: Alphaproteobacteria bacterium; assembly: GCA_017960855.1. Taxonomy (GTDB): domain Bacteria; phylum Pseudomonadota; class Alphaproteobacteria; order Rs-D84; family Rs-D84; genus Enterousia. The sequence continues at coordinate 390 of JAGCYJ010000004.1, forward strand.
GTGAACAGTGCGGAACCATGTGCGCGTGGCAAAACGCCCAATTCAATTTCAATCGGACGAACTGTTTTTGTATCACGACCATCAATACGTGGTTTGCCCGCCAAAATGTTGCCACGCATAATACGCGCAGTAATGTTTTCAACGATTTCGTCGGCAGCCGATTCCAGTGTTGAAGTTGCAACCATTGTGTCTGGGAACAATTCAGGAATACGTGCCTTGGCGGTCGCATGAATATTGCCCAATGTTTCCAAACGAACCAATTTTTCTTTGATTTGCAACGCTTCTTCTATCTGTGGTGCAAATTGTTCAAAGTCCTTTTCCATTGCAATATATTCAGCCGTCTTTTCCGGTGTTGCCCAACGTTCTTTTCCGGCTTTTTCAGTCAATTCGTTAATTGCTTTGATAACAGTTTGCTGTTGATCAAAACCGAATTTAACTGCGCCCAAAGTTGTCGCTTCGTCTAATTCACCAATTTCAGATTCAACCATCAAAACGCCATCTTTGGTTGCGGCAACAACCAAATCCATTTCAGATTCTTCTGTTTCCTTCTTTGAAGGGTTCAACAGATATTGACCGTTTGCGTAACCGACACGTGCCGCACCAATTGGCCCCGCAAAAGGAACACCAGATAACGCCAATGCTGCGGATGATGCAATCATTGCGACAATGTCTGGTTGATTCTTTTTATCGTATGAAAATGTTTGTGCGATAATCTGAACTTTGTTCTTGAATGTTTCTGGGAACAAAGGACGGATTGGACGGTCAATAAGGCGCGCAATCAAAGTTTCTGCGGTTGATGCCTTGCCTTCGCGACGATCACGTGAACCCGGAATACGACCGGCGGACGCGAACTTTTCTTGGTAATCAACGGTCAAAGGGAAGAAATCTTGACCCTCGACCGCGGTTTTTTCGGCGCACACAGTTGCCAAAACCATTGTGCCACCCATTGTTGCCAATACTGCACCATTGGCTTGTTTTGCCATACGGCCCGTTTCCAAACGCAGTGTTTCATCGCCATATTTAACTTCTACTACGACTGGGTTATTTAAATGTTTTTTTTCGTCTTTATTCAATAAACCGAATAACATACTATTATCTCCTGTTTTATTAAGGTTATTTAACTCAATTTGACGGAGAAAAATCATTCGTTTTTGCACTCTTTCGCGAAGCACAAAAATGAACAATTTACCCCCCGCCAAGTGCGATTATAAAGAATATTTATGTGTTTGCAAATATTTTAGTTGGCTTTTTATATCAAACACGCCAATGCTGCGCTGGCATTTTTCAACATAAACCAACCAATACGATAGTTTGTCATATACACCGTTGCCATAAATAGCCCCAGCATAGCGACAACCATTATAACATTGGACTTTTTACCACGCATACAATACGCACCAATGTTATAGAACAAGAACAGCAAATATGCATCACACAATATACTGATTATCCACAAGGAAGTGCAATTAAATGCCAAGGCGTTCAAGACCAGTACCACCGGGTATATAAACATGGTTGATGCCAAACCCTTGATCGCAATTTCCCAATCGCGTTCGCCGCCGGTGATTTCAGACACCAACATCAGCAGACCGCCACCCACAAACAGCAGTGCCACCGCCAATACCGGCATGATAATGATTGCGGTAAATACAGAACCGATTGTGATGGTTGCGCCACCGATTAAGCGAATTGCCAACACCAAACAGCCACCAATCAAGCCATAGATAAATGCCTTGAACATAGATTCATCTAAATTGCCATCGGCGACAATTTTAGAAAAATAACGCTTTGGGCGTGTGATAATGTCCCAAATATGATTACGGCTGGCGTTCTTCTTTTGCTTCATGTACTTTCTTCCTTTGTTTGATTATTTATATTTTTGCTTTATAATTGCAAAAAAGCAACGAGAAAATAACATGAAAATAGTAATAGCTGGCCGGCCAAATACCGGTAAATCTACTTTATTCAACGCGCTAACGGGCACGCGTGATGCGCTGGTTCATGATCGGCCGGGGGTCACACGTGACACCATCGGGGGCGTGGTTGCGAATCGTGATTGGGAAATCATGGATACCGCGGGTCTGGAAAACGCGCGGACTGGTATTGCACATGATTCGACCGATATGGCGGTTGCGGCGATTGCCGAATCTGATGCTGTTTTATTCGTTGTTGATGGTCGTGTGGGATTGACCGATGAAGATTTAAATTGGGCGCGTATGGTTCGCCGTAAAACTAAATCACCGGTATTACTGGTGGTGAATAAATCCGAATCGGCATCACGCATGGCGGACTTAAATGATTTTTATAAATTAGGTTTTGGGGAACCTGTTTTAATTTCCGCTGAACATAAACGCGGTTTTGATGCACTGTATGAATTTATGGATAAAATTGCCGGTGAAAATAGTGAAAAAAAGCCGGGAAATGCCGGTAATAATTCGCGTATTAAAATCGCTGTTTTGGGTCAGCCAAATGTTGGAAAATCAACATTTGTAAATCGTGTGTTGGGGCAAAAAAGACAAATTGTTGAAGATGCGCCGGGTATTACGCGCGATACCGTTAAAATCCCAACCAAATTCTATGGTCGCGACATTGTTATAATGGATACCGCGGGTCTGCGTCGCAAAGCGGGGGTGACAGATGATGTTGAAACATTGTCTGCGTTGAAATCACTGGATGCGATTGAAAAAGCAGATGTCGTTATTTTGATGGTTGATGCAACACGCGATATTGAAAATCAAGCATTGGGAATTGCGGGGCGTGTTTACGATGCGGGCAAGATTTTGTGTGTTGCGCTGAATAAATGGGACTTGGTTGAACCAGAATTGCGTGATGAAAAGTTGTTAAAGTTAAAGCATCAATTTACAAATTCTTTCCATCAGATTATAAAACCGATGATTTTGGCTGTGTCGGCCGAGACGGGAACCGGTGTTCAAAATATGTTTCGCCGCATCTATGAACAATATGATTTGGCGAACGCGACCGTGCCGACAAGTTTATTGAACAGAATTGTTGAAAAATTGGTTGAAACGCGACAGCCACCAATGTCGCGCCTTAAACGCCCCATGAAGATTAAGTTTGCACGTCAAATTGGTCGTCACCCGATGCGGATTGCGATAAATGTTGGTGGTGCGTCTGATATTCCAGAATCTTATACGCGTTATTTGCGGCGCGGAATCGCAACCGAATTAAAATGGGAACACTTGCCGATTGTGATTGAATATAAAAAGGCAGAAAATCCGTTTGATTAAATAATACGATAAAAAAATATCGGACAAGTGTCCGATATTTTTATTTCGCAGGCGCGATAAGTATAGATTTTGTTCTTTCGTCTGGCTTGGATTTGGATTCCAAGGTTCCGCGATTGCCAACAATTTCTACAATGCGTGCAAATAATTCCGGAACAGCATCTTTACCACGTGCCAAAACCTTTTTATTACCGCGTGTCATAACGGCGATTTTAACCTTGTTCCCAGAATCCAAGAATTCGAAAACCTTTTTCATTTTGATGTTCAGGTCGTTTTCTTCAATAAATGGTTTAACCCAAACTTCCTTAACTTCTACTGTTTTTTGATTCTTGCGTGCTTCACTTGCGCGTTTTTTCTGTTCATATTTGAATTTGCCATAATCCATAATTTTTACAATTGGTGGCGTATTGGAAGAATTGATTTCAACCAAGTCCAATCCGTCATCAGAAGCAATTTGCAATGCCTGTGGCGTTGGCATAACGCCCAAATTCTGACCAGTTGCGCTGATTACTTGAACCGTTTTCGCAAAGATTCGGTTATTCATACGCGGACCCATGTCGCGACGATTATCATTATTAAATGCAGGTTTAATGTTAAACTCCTTTGTTAAACATAAGTGAATTATTTATTATTTTTATACTGTTTTCAACAATTTTTGTGCATCTTGCAGTGCCGCCCATGCATCGCGTTTAGCAGACGGTTTAAGCATTATATAATTAGGATGATACATGGCGATAAGTTTCACGCCATTTGGTAAATCAACGATTTTGCCATGATCACGCGCAATTTGTACCAATCCAACTTCTGCGGCTGGTAAAGAGCCCAGTGTCAAAATGACGCGTGGCAACAAAAATTCCAGCGCCCTATCAACAAAAGGACGCGCCAAATCAATTTCTTCGCGTGTTGGTGTGCGGCCACCAGGTGTACGCCAAAACAGCATTGGCACGATTGACACATTGTCACGCGACATTTCAATAGCAGACAACATTTTGTCCATAAGTTCGCCTGTTGCCCCTGATAGAATTTTTCCAGATGCATCATCATCTGCGCCAGGCATATCGGTTAGTATAACCATGCCATTCGGGTTTGGGGCAATCCATGGCAAAACAACGTTCGTTGCGCAATTGCGCAATGGATGGTTAAATTCAGAAATCATGCGACACAGTGAATCCATATCGCTGGGGCGCGACGCCATTGATACCGCGGTTGCTTGGGATACTGTTTGAGTTGGTGCGATTGGTGGTACAACAGCACCAGACATTTTCTGTGCGGTATTCTGGGCTTGCACTGTGGTTGGAGCGTCCAAACAGGTGGTTGATTTTTCACTTAATTCCCATTTTACACCACTTGATAATAGGTCTTGCAACTGCTCTATATACATTTTTTTGTTTTTCCTTGATTTTTCAAATAGTTTATTATACACTATACCACGAGCAACAGAAACTCAAGGGAGTATTTTCATGAAAATCAAAAACTTTGCTATGTTGGCGGGTGCAGCAGCTATTTTGGCGGCATGTCACCATCATTCTACATCAATCTCTGAACCAACAGATCTGAACGATCAACGCGTGTTCTTTGCATTTAATTCTTCGGAAATTTCAGATGCAGCACGTGAAAACTTGTTGGGTCAGTCCATGTATTTGAAGAGTCACGAAGATGTCAAAGTCCAAATTGCTGGTAACTGCGACGAACGTGGATCAACAGAATACAACTTGGCTTTGGGCGCACGTCGTGCAAACGCTGCAAAAGCTGTCTTGGTCAAAGACGGTGTTGATGCAAAGCGCGTTTCTACGATTTCCTATGGTAAAGAACGTCCATTGGTTCAAGGTTCTGGCGAAAACGCATGGAAGTGGAATCGTAACGCCACAACAACAGTTAAATAATGATTTAATTGTAGTTTAAAAAACACCGGCGATTGCCGGTGTTTTTTTGTTTTATTTTATCGTTTATTTCGTAAGTTTCTTTATTAATTCATCCAGTTCAAGACGTGATGAATATTCTAAAACGATTCGCCCTGCTCCGCCACGGCGTTCAATAATTTTTGTGGGGACCTTTAATGACGACTTTATTTTTGATTCAAGCGTGCCAATTGTTTTTGGATCCATCGTGTGTATGGTATAAGAACGACTTTTCTTGGAACGGGTTGCGCCCTTTACCAAAGCATCTGTAGCGGCGACAGTCAAACCGTTATTAACAATTTCGTGTGCCAGTTTTTCCGGGTTTTCTGCAACCGCGATTGCACGCGCGTGTGATGCTGAAAGCTTGCCCTCTTTTACCATGTTTTTGACACTTTCCGGCAATTCCATCAAACGCATTGCGTTGCGGATATAACTTTCAGATTTACCAATAAGACGAACGATGTCCGATAAAGTATAGCCACATTCGTGCATAAGGTTTTTATAGGCACCCGCCTCTTCTATTGGGTTCAGATTTTCGCGTTGGACATTTTCAATAAGGGCGATTTCCATCGCGTTTTCATTTGTTAATGTCTTTATCAGGGCGGGAATATCAGTTTTTCCTGCTAATTTACTGGCGCGAAATCTGCGTTCACCGGCAACGATTTCATATAAATATGGTTGTCCTGTGACGCTGCGTAATAAAATTGGTTGTAAAACGCCCTTTTCTTTAATGGATGCCGCCAATTCTGCTAGTTCTGCATCAGAAAAAGTTTTACGTGGCTGATTAGGATTTGCGCCAATTTGATTTAGGGGTATTTGTTTTACAACAACGCGTTCTGTGCCGGTCAATACTGAAATGTCTGGTATTGAACCAATTTCTTTTTCCAAATCATCCAAACCACGTCCCAATCCAAACTTTGACATTTTTTATACCCCCTGCTCTGTTTTTTGAATAACCTCGGTTGCAACACGTAAATATGCCTGGGCACCCGGCGAATTAAAGTCATAGAACAATGCCGGTTTGCCGTAACTGGGCGCTTCGGATACACGAACATTGCGCGGAACAACCGTTTTGAAAACAATATCGCCAAATTTTTTGCGTACATCTTCTTCAACTGCTTTAGTTAAAGCAAATTGTTTAGAGTACATTGTTAACAAAACACCTAATATCTCTAATTCTGGGTTCAAGCGATTTCTTATTTCTTGTATTGATTTTACCATGTGGGTTATCCCCTCTAGTGCATAAAACTCACACTGCATTGGGATAAGGACCGAATTTGCTGCCGTAAGCGCATTTATTGTCACCAAACCCAATGCCGGTGGACAATCCAACAATATATAATCATAATGAGGCGCAATATCAGCCAGTGCATCGCGCAAACGATATTGTGGCCGTTCAAGATCCATTAGTTCAGTATCCGCATCAGCCATTTGCATAGATGACGGCATAATATGTAAATTAGGAACCGCGGTTGTTAAAATGTTGTCTGCTGCACGCGCTGTTCCCATTAAAACCCCATATACACTTTGACGGTGTGCACTGCGCACAAAGCCAAGTCCAGTGCCGGCATTTCCCTGTGAATCAAGGTCAATCAACAGCACACGACGTTTAATTGTCGCCAACGATGCGCCTATATTTATGGCAGTTGTCGTTTTTCCAACCCCGCCCTTTTGATTAGCAAATGCGATAATTTGTGTCATTTTATCCTTCCGTTATAGTATAAGATAAAAAAAACACCGGTGTTGGTCAAGATATAAAATAAAAACGCCGTAAAAACAATGTATAATTAAATATTTCATATGAAATAAAAACACAACGATTCGTTTTTGTTTTTATGCAAAACCATTGGTTGTGATTTATAAATATACTAAAATCAATGTAATATGGTATGTTTCATGTGAAATATAAAAATTATTTTGTGATAATTGTTATAAAACCATCGCCGGTTTTTGATGGAATTAATTCATATTTGAATTTGTATTTTTGTTTTGCGGTCGCAATTTCAGATTCTATTTCCCGGCCTTTTAATAAAAAAAGCCGGCAATTTTTTGATTTTGTGTAATCTAATATTTTGACCAATGGTGCAAACGCACGTGCGGTGAATACAAAATGTGAAGAATCAGCCGGCATTTGCCGGACAAAATCTTCTACGCGACCATGATATATTTCCAAGTTTTTTATTTTTAATTCGTCTTTTACAGCAGATAAAAATGAAACTTTTTTGCCGATTGATTCAATGCATGTGACGCGCCAACCTAAAAGAGATAATACGACACCTGGGAACCCTGCACCGCTGCCAAGATCAATGATATGAACATTTTTAGGCAAGACATCGGCCAACTGGGCGGAATCGGCAAAGTGCCGCGTTTCAATGTCGGAAAGCGTGCTGGGGGCAACAAGATTCATGCGTCCCGACCATTCACGCAACATTTCGGCATAGCGATTAAAATTAACTTTATTATTCATGAACAATATTGTAGCATAGCGTTTATGAAAAATACAGGAAGTTTATTTGTAAAAATAGTGCTGGTCGGTGCAATTGTGGCGACTGGTATAATCGTGTGGAATGGCAATATTTTGCGTTCTGAAAACACGTCATCAATTCAACCAACAAAATATGGTGATTTTTTGGCGGCGCAACACGCGGTCTATGTCAATGATTTTGATGCCGCTGCGGAATTTAGCAAGGACTTGGATGTGCCAGATGTTCCCGCTGTTCAGAATATAAAAATGATGTCAGCGTTTTTAAGCGGAAAAATGCCCGAAGGTGTTGAAGATTTAAAAAAAGAATCTGGAACCCCTGCTCGTCTGATTTATGATGCTTATTTGGTGAATAGCAATAATTGGGAAGAAATGTATTCTCGCCACAAGAACGATAAATCTGCGTTGGCGGCACCGTTGCGTATATGGTCTGCGATTGCGGTAAACCACAAGACAGAAACCTTAAAATTCATAGATTCATTGGAAACAAGTGATGCGTGGAAATCGTTTGTGCGCGGTCAAATCTATGCGGAAACGGACGAAATATCCAAAGCAGCAGACGCGTTTGCAAGTGTTAAACCAAGTTTTTTAAACATAAATGACTATCTGTACATAATGTCATTTTATAATCATAACGGCATGATGGAATTAGCAGATGCTTTGCGTGATGCTTTTACGGCACAGCCAGGTGGAATGTTTATGGCCGGGTTTGATAACATTCCAGATTGGTCTGAATATAGTGGGCTGAAAAACGCGTTAGCATTTAGTTTGGTTCAAAATGTATCGCATACCCAAGTTATGATGTATTCTGATTTAGCGGTTCTGTTGTTGCGCTTTTCCCAAATAATAGGGGACGATGGCGTGGCAAAGAGTGATGCAATATCATATTATTTGGGACAGTTTTTCTTTAATAATGGTGGTGATTACGAACCTTATTTTTCAAAGATACACGCGACAAGTCCGTTTTATCCGTTCGCAATGTTGCGTATCGCCGAAGGGGGACAAGATGTGTTAAAATTGCGTCGTGTGTTGAACGCATATCCGACATTTGTTCCGGCAATTAACAAATTGGCGGCATATTATATATCACACGGTGATCGTCGTGCTGCGTTAAAGATAATAAATCGTGCGCTGGAAAACGAAGATTTGTCTGATGAAAATCATGCGTTTTTCTTAAAGAGCAGGGCGCAAGTGTATTTTGCCTTTGGTGATATGAATAATGCGCAATCTGATATTCGTGCAGCATCAGATGTCTTGGAATTGGATGCCGAGATATTGGCTTTACAGGCAAAAATATGGGCGGTGCAAAATCGCGAAATAGATACAGCTTATGAATATGCGATGACACTTGTTAAACGCAATCCATCGGATGTTTTTGCATGGGATGTATTGGGACGTGTCGTTGCAGCACGTGAAGGTGATGAAGCGGCATTAGAGTTGATTGAACGTGTTGGTGAAGTTGCCAAAGAATGTTCTTCGTTATTTGATAACTTGGGTGATTTATATATGCGCAGTGGCAATGATAAAATGGCACGGGATGCGTATTTGCGTGCCATAGAGTTATCTGGTGATGGTTTGGTTGTTGTGCCACATATTCGTCAAAAATTAAGGAAGATAAAATGAAAGTAGGGGTAATTGGTGCTGGCGCGTGGGGAACAGCATTGGCTGTTGTGTCTTGTCGTGGTGGCGCAGATGTTGTGATGTGGTCTTTTGATGGACAATACGCATCTTTTGATGGTGTAAAGATGCCAAAAAAATTGCGTATGACCCAAGATATTTCCGAAATGGAAAAAATGGACGCTTGGTTGGTCGCAACACCGGCGGCATTTTTCCGCGAAACACTTTTGCGTGCGCGTGATTTTTATCATGGTCAGCCAATTATTATTTGCACCAAAGGTGCAGAACCCACAACGGGCGAGTTTATGTCTGAAATATTGTCGGACGTTTTGCCAAAGTGTAAAAACTTTGGTGTGTTATCGGGACCACAATTCGCAGCCGAGGTTGCGCGTGGTGTTCCAACAGGTTCAACACTGGCGGGAACAAAGGTTGCACGCAAGGCAGGACACGAAATATTAAACAAACTTTATTTAAGCGACAGTGATGATGTTATTGGCGTACAAATGTGTGGCGTTGGTAAAAACGCAGTTGCGTTAATCTGTGGCTATAATTTTATTGCATCAAACGGTGAAAACGAACGCGCAATGATATTTACACGCGCGTGGAACGAAGTTGCCGCGGTTGGTAAAAAAATGGGCGCGAAAATAGAGACGTTTTTAGATTTGTGTGGAATAGGGGATTTGTTCTTGTCTGCAACATCTGAAACAAGTCGTAATTTTGCAGGTGGCATGGCGATTGCGCGTGGCGAAGCGATCGTTGGAACGGTCGAAGGAATATCGGCACTGCGGGGCATAATTTCGCGCGCAAAAGCGCTTAAAGTTCCAACACCAATACTGGAACAGATGCGCGATAAATTAAAAATATAAAAAAACACCGGTATTTGCCGGTGTTTTTACTGATTCTTTTTTCGTCTGAATTCGTCCAATGATACGATTCGTTTGTCGTCTGGGACGGAACCTGGTTTTTCTTCTAGCGGTAATTCCATGTCGTTGTCCGCCGCCGCCGGTGTGGATTTTGGATGAAACGACAAAATGAAATCTGTTGATGGATCCTTGAACTCAACCAGCGCAGAAAACGGCACACGAATAAAGAACGGACGACCATCAAAAGTTAATTGAACACCAAATTCACGATCTGAAACATTAAGGTTGTTATACGAATACTGCAACACAATCGTCATGATATCAGGATAACGCATACGCAAGAAGTCCGGCAAAACAACGCCCGGGTCGCGTGTTTTAAAGGTGATAAAAAAGTGTGTCCCATCACCCAGCCCATTTATTTGAGCATAAATCAATGCTTCTTTGACGACCGATTTCAAAGCATTATCTAGTAATTCTTGATAATTTATTCTGCCCATTTCTGTTCCCGTTATGAAACCAGTATATTACTTATATCGCCATCTGTGCAAGAAACAATTACAGCGTCCAAAATCCCGTCAAATGCAGATGCGTCCAATCCAGTTGCCCACACTTGCGCGTCTGATTTGCCAAGTTCGGAAAATAATTTTGCGCGTGCGTTTGTGTCCAAGTGCGCAACCGCTTCGTCCAGCAAGATAAATGGTCGGCGATTTGTTCGTGTATGCAGTAATTTTGCGTGTGCCAAAATCAGTTCCATCAAAGCGGTCTTTTGTTGACCGGTGCTGGTTAAGTGCGCAGGCAGATTTAGTTTTTTATTAAATACACCAAAGTCAGATTTATGCACACCGTCAACAACCATTTTGTCGGCAACAATTTCGCGTGTTTGCCCAAGGTATTCGCGATATGCGCGTTCTGCGTCCCCAGGGGTGCGACCGTCAATCAACATTTGTTCAATCATGCCAGATACAGAAACGGCGCAATTTTCCAAAAAATAATTCAGTTCGCCAGCATATTTTATCCGTGCATCTGCTATTGCAACGGCGGTGGCGGCAATTTGGTCGTCCAACACGTCAACCCAGCGCATATCACGACCAGATTTTAATGCGATTGCGCGTTCCGAAAGCAGTTTTGTAAATCGCGCAACACGACCAGAGTGCATGGCATCAAAACTTGCCACCAATCTATCAAAAAACGCACGCCGATCCGCCGCAGAATCAACAAACAAACGATCTTCGCGGGGGGTAATCCAAACCATTGGCAAATAAGCAGTTAAATCAACCAATGGTGCATTATCGCCGTCTATTTTGGCGCGACGATTTGTGTCGCCTGCGTTGAACGATACAGCCAATTCGGTTTCATCAGATAATGTTGCAAAAACAGAAAATCCGCCGTTGCCACCAAATCGCGCAATTTCGCCCATCTGTGCACCACGCATACCGCGGTCGCCCGATAAAATAGAAAGTGCTTCAAGAATGGCTGTTTTGCCCGCCCCGTTTGGACCAATTATAATCACATTTCGCCGACCGTGCGTTTTGATTCTGCACATTGTGTGGTTACGGAAATCGGTGAGTACAAGTGTTTCAATCATTATCAAAAAAATTGGAGGCCAGGGTCGGAATCGAACCGGCATACAAGGATTTGCAGTCCTCTGCATAACCACTCTGCCACCTGGCCGTTAATTGTGTTCCAATCCTAGACAAAAAATGTTTGAAATTCAACATAAAAATTGTTATTCTTCCCTTATAAATGTTATAAGAGAGAATGTTGATGAAAAAGCTTCTGATTTTATGCGGTTTTTTGCCATCTTTGGCGTTTGCGGCGGATGATTGTGCAAGTATGCGCACTGTTCCTGATAAAATATTCACTATTTCCGAGGTTGTTGACCTTGGCCTATGTCGGAATCCGCAAACTGCGTCGGCGTATGCATCGTTGCGTGCCGCCCATTTTGATAAAAACGCCGCATATTCTGCCTATTTGCCGTCGGTTAACGCGGGGCTAAATGCCGGCAGAAATTATCAAAACGAAGCATGGGGCGATTGGTCATATGGTGCATCACTTTCGGCATCTTATTTGTTGTTTGATTTTGGGAAACGTTCTTCGGATATGGCGGCGACATTGGCGACATATCGCGCGACCGGTTTTGACTATGATGAAACAGTGCAAAACTATGTTTATGGTCTTATTGGCGCATATTATGGTCTGTTGAACGCGGATGCTGATGTGAAAAGTGCCGAATCGGCACAGTCGGTTGCACAAACCGCGCACGATACCGCAAAAAAGAAATATTCGGCGGGTGCCGTTGCGCGTGCTGATGTGTTAAAGGCGGAAACAACATTGGCAAGTCGTGATTTGGATCTTGAACGTGCAAAGAATAATCGTGAAATTGCCAAGGGGAAATTGTTAACACAATTGGCTTTCCCAGCAGATCAAGAAATCACAATTGCCGATATGGAATCTACATTTGGCAGCGATACCGACATGAAAAGCATTGACGAATTGGTTGCAATTGCACAAAAGCAACGACCGGATTTGTTGCGTGCAAATGCAAGAAAAGATGCTGCATGGAATCGTCGTAATTCTGCGTTCCTAAAGAATTTGCCGTCTATATCTTTGTCGGGTTCGCTGGGGTGGAATGATGACAAGCTGGACAATATTTTTAGTCCCGATTCACAACAGATAAATGGCTCAATCGGTATTCGGGCATCTATGCCGATATTTGCAGGTTTTGCAAATTTGTATGGTGTACGTTCTGCGACGGCCAGTTATGAAAGTGCCAAGGAACAAGAACGCAATACTGTAAACAACGCAATGTTGGATGTTTTCACCGCGTATCAAAATTATAAAACTGCACGCACAGTGTTGACCCAAACTGAAACTTTGTTGAAATCGGCAACGGAATCAGAACGCGTGACGGGTGGTATGTACAAAGTGGGCCGTGCAACAATGTTGGATTGGCAAACGTCGCAATCTGAATTGTTGACCGCGCAAAAACAAAACAATGCGGCAAAATACGATTTGTATATCAAACGTGCGGCGGTTGCGCTGGCAATCGGTGATATCAAGGTAGAATTGGAGAAAGGGGGAAATAAGTAATGGCAACAAGAAACGAAAATATTAATAAGCCACAAAAGCGTTCTTTTGTTCGTCGTGCGTTGTCATGGGTATGGCGCAAAAAATGGTGGATTGTTTTAATCGCTGTTCTGATTTTTGTTGTACCAATGTTTTTTGGTGGCAGCAAAAAAGCAACCAAAAGTGGTTATGCAACTGTTGAAATTACACGTGGCGACATGCGCCAAATTGTAAGCGCGACGGGCGAGATTCAACCAGTAAATACCGTCAATATTGGTTCACAAGTTTCTGGAACAATTGACAATATTTATGTTGATTACAATTCCAAGGTTAAAAAAGGCGATATTTTGCTGACTATTGAACCGTCTGTATTAAAGGCGCAGGTGGAGGAAGCCAAGGCATCGCTTAGCAGTGCAGAATCAAAAGCGCGATTGGCAAAAAGTGAATACTTGCGTGAAAAAACATTATTTGAATCCGATTTTACTGCGCGGGCAGATTTGGAAAAGGCCCAGGCATCATATGAACAGGCACAGCAAGATGTTGTTCGTATGAAATCGCAATATGAACGTGCGCAAACTAATCTTGGTTATGCAACAATTACTTCGCCGGTTGACGGTACCGTTATTTCGCGCAAGGTTGATGTTGGACAAACCGTCGCGGCATCTTTCCAAACGCCTGATTTGTTTGAAATTGCCGAGGACTTGTCCAAGATGCAGATAGAAACATCTGTATCCGAAGCGGACATTGGTGTTGTAAAAGAAGGTCAACGCGTCACATTTACTGTTGATGCATATCCGAACAAAACATTTGAAGGACGTGTTTATCAAATTCGCCTTTCGCCAACAACAACTTCAAACGTTGTCGTTTATACGGTTGTGATAGAAGTTGATAATTCAGATTTGGCGTTGATGCCGGGTATGACCGCGTTCGTGACGATTGTTGTTGAAGAACGGTTTAATACATTCAAGGTTCAAAACTCTGCGTTCTTGGTGCGGTCTTTTGATACACTGGGTGTGGAAACAAATGGCGCAACACCGGAAACACATTTGGCGATTATGCGTAATGGTAAAATAACTTTTGTTGAATACAAAAAGGGTTTGGTTGGCGCAACTGAAACAGAAATTGTATCTGAAGATATAGTTGAAGGCGATAAGATTGTTGTCGGCAAGATGGGTGCAACGACACAACGCAGCGGAATCGGTATGGGCGGTAATCGTCGTAGTGGCGGAATGGGTGGCGGACGTCCACCAATGTAAAGAAATCGCATTGGGGAATAAAATGAAAAAGTTAGGGGGAAAACCCGAAAACGTTATCTGTATGAAAAAAATCTGTAAAAGTTTTCCACTGGAAATCGGTGGGCAGCAACAGGTTTTGTTTGATATTGATATAAAAATAAATGTTGGTGAATTTGTTGCGATTATGGGACCGTCGGGTTCTGGTAAATCAACATGTATGAACATTATTGGTGCGCTGGATTCTGCGACATCGGGCGTGTATGAATTATATGGTCGCGACATTACCACAATGGATTCCGATGAACTTGCGCGTGTGCGGAATGAATTTATTGGCTTTGTTTTCCAGAACTTTAATTTGTTGCCGAAACGTAGTGTTTTGGACAATGTTATGTTGCCACTGATGTATCGCGGATTGCCAATGGAAGAACGCATTCGTCGTGCGCGCGAAATGTTGAATTTGGTTGGTTTGGAAAAGTTTGAAACATATTTGCCAACGCAACTGTCGGGCGGTATGAAACAGCGTGTTGCGATTGCACGTGCTTTGGCGGGCGACCCAAAAATCATTTTGGCGGACGAACCAACGGGCGCGTTGGATTCTAAAATGGGTAATGAAATATTAAAGTTCTTTAACAAGTTAAACAAAGAACTGGGGATAACTATTGTTATGATTACCCACGAATTTGATATCGCCAGTTATGCAAACCGCATAATTCATATTTACGACGGTCATATTGCGTATGATGGGCCGGTTCCTAAATCAGAATCTGTATTGACTAAATCGGAATCAAAGGTGCGTTCAAAATGACATTTAACGACATTTTAAAAGAATCTTGGTTGTCAATCAGCGGAAATAAAGTTCGTTCATTTCTGACGGTGCTGGGTATCGTTATTGGTGTTATGGCGGTGGTGATAATGGTTGCCGTTGGTGAAACGGTGGAAAAACAAATCACTGATCAATTTTCATCGTTGGGGACGAACACAATTATAATTCGTGCCGGCATGGCGCAGAGTGCAGGTGTGCGTACTGGTAATCGTCAAACACTTACAATTGATGACGCGGAATACATTGCTCAATTGCCGGATGTTGCGGCGGTAAGCCCGGTGCAGAACAGTGCCGCCCAAGCGGTCTATGGAAACAAGAATCAATCAACATCACTGATTGGTGTTTATCCAGGGTATACAACGGTTCAAAACATTGAAATAGAGCAGGGCACATTTTTCAATTATTCTGCGGTGCGTAATGCGTCAACATATGCGGTCATTGGGCCTGAATTAGCAGAAGAGTTGGGTATGCCAAAAAATCCAGTTGGACAAACAATTCGCGTGCAAAATACTCCACTGACCGTTATTGGTGTGACCAAGGCCAAGGGTGATTCCGCCATGGGTTCCCAAGACGATATGATTTTAATCCCAATAACTACACTTAAAAAACGTATTCAGGGCAGTCGTTTTCCAAACTCGGTTTCCATGATAAGTATAAAGTTATATCAAGATGCCGATAACAATCTGGTAATCGATCAAATAACATCACTTTTGCGTGAACGTCATAAATTAAAAGATGACGCCGAAGACGATTTCCAAATTCAAGATATGAAACAGATTATGGAAACAATGACAACCGTTACTGGTTATTTAAAACTGTTATTGGTTGCGATTGCGGCGGTGTCGCTTTTGGTGGGTGCCATTGGCATTATGAACATGATGTTAGTATCGGTGGCGGAACGCACCCGCGAAATTGGCATACGCAAGGCGATCGGTGCGCGTGAAAAACAGATAATAATTCAATTTTTGTCTGAATCTATCTTGATATCGTTTATCGGGTCAATGGCTGGATTGATTTTGGGTGTCGGTTTATCCCAAGGGGTCGGGCGTTTCGTATTGGGCTATAACGTTCCATTTTCCGCATGGCCGGTTATATTGTCTGTGACGGTTGCGATTGTAGTCGGTTTGGCTTCTGGTGTGGTTCCGGCATTAAAGGCCGCAAAACTGAACCCAATTGATAGTTTGAGATACGAATAAAAATACCGGCAAATGCCGGTGTTTTTTTTATTGTTTGTTTCCGGTTAAACCATCAAACTTTTGTCGGGCGACGGTGATTATGCCGTTTTCATATTTTGGGGCGGTTTGTTTATCTATTTCCGCCGACCAATATGCCGCGCCGTCATTATCACGCAGGGCATAAAGATGATTGTCCGTTGCAACAACATAAATTACGTCGCCAGCCAGAATAAAAGGTTCGGCGGTCCCGATTTCCACGCACCATTTTTTTGTGCCTGTGGTGGCATTTATTTTGCAGAAAGCATCACCCAATCCGCCGGCATAGACATTTGCGCCACGAATCACAATCGGGGAAACAATATCCAGCACCGATGCGCCACCGGTCATATTGCTTGCGCGGTAAATATCGGCAATCCAAACGATTTTGCGTGTCTTTGGGTTAAGTTTTATCAATTCGCCGGTTGTTAACCCCGCATACAGATAATTTCCGTTGCAAACGGGTTTTGCATCATTCTTGACCGAATTACTGGTCGGGAATCCGGAAAACACCTTGCGTTCACCATCCCAAATAACATTAGACGAATCTTGGGTATATGGGCATTCTGTTTCCGCCATTTCAAATGCGGTGTCCGGCAGTGCCGCAATCTGCGTATCTGCCATTTTGACGGATTTTGTGTCAAAGATTGATTTACGCACGCCCGGCAAAATCGGGTCATGCTTGCTGCACGCGGAAAGTGCCGCCAAACAAATCAAACCGCCAATAATCGCATTTTTACGCATAGGGATTTATTCCTTATCTTAACATTTGTGCCGATGCCGAAACAGATGCCGGTGCATCTGCGTCATTGATGATTTTATCCAACCATTTGTTTGCAGCATCACGATTGTCTTCGGACAGATATTTCTGGGCGATAGTCAAGCATGCGGTATAGTAAAACGGTGAAGATTTTGTGTTAAGTGCAGACAGGTATTTTTCAACATCTGCGCCACTCATTTCATCACCACGAATACCGACAACATGCAGTTTAGCCAAGTCGCGAAAATCGCGTGTGTCGCCATCTTTTGCTAATTTTTCAATTTTTTCGGTGTCGCCACTTAACAAATACGATTGGAACAATGCCAAATCGGCCGTTGCCCCCGATGTGTTTTCACCAATTGCTGCCAGTGCGTTTGCATCAACATTTTCCACCGCGGTTTCATAGTTGATTGCACGCGCAATCTGGCGCGCGCGATATTCACGAATACCGATTTGAATACCGGTGACAATAATCATGATAAGCAGTGCCGCCGCCACCATTTGACGATAATATTTCTTTACAAAAGCGGTTGTTTTGTCGTTGTTGACTTCTTCCCAAACTTCGCGATAAAGGGCGTCTTGGGCATACTCTTCGCGGGTTTTCTTTTCTTTTGGTTTCAAGTCCTTGTTTCTTTGCAACATATTGGCCATAAATAATCTCCTGTTCTTTAAATGGTGCCCTTGATAATTCCTAATTTATTGCTATACTATAAATGTTATGAAAAAGCAAATCAAGAACGCATTACCGGCAACCCAAAACACGAGTATCGTGGCCGCGCGTGGCGTAAGCGACGAAAATGGGTTGGCGCAGTATATTCAAACAATTCAGAAAATCCCTATTTTAAGTGCCGAAGAAGAATATGAATACGCAACACAATGGGCCAAAAAGCAGGACAGTGTTGCCGCTGAAAAATTGGTGGCAAGCCATTTGCGCCTGGTCGTGTCGGTTGCATATGATTTCAAGAACTATGGCGTGCCAATGGGGGAATTGATTGCCAGTGGTAATATGGGCTTGATGCAGGCATTACAAAAGTTTGATCCGGAAAAGGGATTCCGTTTTTCCACCTATGCTATGTTTTGGATCAAAGCGGAAATCTATGAAACAATTTTGAATAATTGGTCCATTGTCAAAATAGGAACTTCGGCCAATCAGAAACGTGTGTTCTTTAACTTGGCGCGTGCAAAACGTGCGTTGGGTATTATGGACAACAGTATGTCCGATGAACAGACGAAGCAGGTGGCGGAATATTTGGACGTTCCGGAAAATGATGTTAAACGCATGGCGACCCGTATTGGCGCGCGTGATGTTTCGCTTAATGCGCCAATGAGGGGTGACGAAGATTCGTTGGATATTCTGTCTAATATGTCGGACGGTCGCGAAAATATCGCCGATACGGTGGAAAAAATGGAAATTCGCCGTATGGGATATGATTTGCTGAAAAAGCATTTGGCGGCATTACCTGAACGCGACCGCGAAATATTGCGTGCCCGCCGATTGACAGAGCCGGCATTGACACTTGAAGCGTTGGCGCAAAAGTATAAAATTTCGCGTGAACGTGTTCGCCAAATTGAAGAACGCGCATTTAACAAATTGCGTGATGCAATTTTAAAAGAAACCCAAGGATAATTTTTATGAAAACAAGTATTATCGCAATCGTGTCATTTATCACCATGGTTTCCGCAGCAAGTGCGCGACCAATTGAATACAGAAATGGCGGTTTTTCCGCGCGCGTATCTGGTTATGGAAATATCGGGTTGATTGAACCTGAATTTGAGGTGCCAAACGCAAGATTGATTGGTGATTGGTCTGCACGTGCACAAATGACATACGATTTAAATGAAATTCATCGTTTAGGGTTGGTGTATTCTTTGAATCAGAAAACAATAGATGATGGCGATGAAATAGACGACTTGTTTGCATTATGGCAGGTCAGAAATTATGGCCGTATAGAGGTTGGTTTAACCGATTCTGTGGCGGAAAAATTAGGGCTGGGATTGCCAGATGTTGGTGGTTTGCGTGTAAACGACGATCCTTTGTTTTATAAAAAGATTGAACCAAACGGCATGGTCGTTTCTGATACAACATTGGACACTGGTGACGGTGCGTTGCGTATAAATGCAGTATCAACCGCACAAAATGGTGTGCAATACGGTTTGTCGGTTGCAGGTATAACAGACAAATATGATTTTACCATTGATGGTGGAATCAAAATTCGTCGTCCGTCGGGTAAAACAAAAACAGCATATTCTTTTGGTGCGTCTTTTATGAGCAAGCCCGATGATTTTCGTCAATCGCCATATACGCGTCATGTGACGGCTGATTGGCGTGCGCAAGCATCAGCGGCGGTGAACGTTCAATATAACAGTTGGATTTTTGCCCTTACTGGCCGCGTGATTTATGACAAGGACCCAATTGGCGAAGTGTCAGATGGTTTTATTGTTGGTACCGGTGTCAGTTATGATTTCTTGAAATACAGTGTATCATTAAGTTATTCGTTATCTGATACGGGTGTGTGGCAACATGATGTTGATGATTTCTTGAATCATATCGTTATGTCTTCGTTCAGATATAAATACAGTGAAAATGTTGATGGTTGGATGTCCATTGGTATGACAACCGAAACGCCGTTCTTGTCTGCGGGAATGCGTGTGACATTTTAATTAAAGAATAAAAAAACACCGGCAATCGCCGGTGTTTTTTATGTCTATATTGTTATTGTAATTCTGCGATTAAACCATTCAATCGATCGATGGTATCCGCATCGTTCAATGCGGTCGCAATTGTACGCGCAGATTCCAAATCATTCAAAGCGGCACTTTCGTTGCCCAGTTGCAAATTCAGTGCAGCGGACTTTTCAAAATACGACATCGCATTTGAAGACATCGATTCGCGTTCGCCGGCGGTTGGTGCGCCCTGAATCTGTTCAGAGATAACACGAACAGCCGCAGAATAATCATTGATTGCCGCGGTGTAGTCGCCGATTGCAGTATATGCTTCGGCGCGTTCAGCATAAACTGTTGGATTGACGATGCCATCTGGACGTGCCAAGGAATTGGTATAGTCAGCAATCGCACCTTCCCAATTCTTTAACCATAAATTCAACTGACCACGTTTTGCATACAAATCGCGCATCTGTAAAATATCTTCGTCTGTGGTTGCACGTGCAGCCAAAGCGTTGTTGATATCGGCCAATGCCGCTTCGTAATTTTCAAGACGTGTGTTCAACAATGCACGATCGTAATAAGCAACAGAACTTGTTGGGTTCATATCCAACGCTGCGTTGAAATCAACCAATGCACCAGCATAGTTTGCGGTCTGCATATATGCTTCACCACGCAAGACATACATATCAACCGTTGGATTGCCGGCATCAATTGCTGTTGTTAAATCGGCAATAGCATCTTCGACATCACCAGACAATAATTTTGTTTTACCTGATTCGTAATAGTCAGATGCTTGCAATAATGCTTCTTCTGAAACAGATGCGGTATTATTTAATGGAACACGATGATTTAAAATACCGTGGCTACGACCCAAAATATAAAAAGTTGCAGCAATAAAGAACAAAATTATGAACCAATAGACATAGATAGAAAACGACCATGGATTGTAGGATTGTTTTGTTTCTGTCTTTACCACAGGCGCGGTTTTCGTGGCCTTGGTGGTCTTTGTTGTCCGTATTGTGGTGGTTTTTTTCATGTAAATCTCCCTTCCTATTACTTCAATATTAGAAAGATTTTAAAATTAGGTCAATTGTTTTCTGATTTATTTCACGAATTTTTGTTGGTGGCAGGTTTCCTAATTCAATTTTTCCAAAAGATATGCGGTGTAATTTTTTTACAGGTGCGCCAATCGCGCCTAAAACAATGCGAACTTCGTTCTTTTTTCCTTCTGTGATTTCAACGCGTAAAGTTTTGTTGTCAATAACATCAATTTTCATTGGTGCATATCTAATTCCCTTTACCGTTATACCACGACGTGCCGAATCGAGTTTTGATAAATCACCGTATACGGTTGCAATATATGTGCGCGGAATGTGTGATGACGGCAGTGTCATTTTGCGCGCCAATTCGCCATCATTTGTCATCAATAATAATCCCGTCGTTTTGTAATCAAGACGCCCAATGTATTTAAGATTTTTATATTGTTGTGGTAAATAATCGTAAATAGTTTTACGACCCATTGGGTCGGTACGCGTTGTCATTGTGTTCGCCGGTTTATGAAACGCATAAACTTTGATTTCTTTTTTAGCAGATATTTTTTTCCCGTCTACAATAACGATGTCGCCATCATTAACAAAAAACACAGGCGTATCTATTTTTTCGCCATTAACAGAAACTAAACCGCGCGCAATTAAACTTTCGGCAACGCGTCGCGAAGCGATTCCAGAATCTGCGATAAACTTTGCGATACGTGTTTTCATTCTTGTATGCGTGATATTGCAATTGCGGCCGCCAATTCAGCGCGCAAAATTGTTTTTCCCAGTGATATTCCAACCGCACCCGCATTATCCAAAGCAGCAAATTCGGAATCGGAAAAGCCACCTTCGGGTCCAATCAGAACCGATTTTATTTTTGTTGTTATTTGGCGTGTTGCGCCGTATGCCGCACGTTCATCTGCAAATGCGATTTTTGATAAATCTATTTCAGAAAAACGTAGTGGTGTGGCAATTTCAGGAACACTGTTGCGATTTGATTGCTCGGCTGCCTCGGTCGCGATTTTTTTCATGCGTTCCCAATTTATGTGTTGGGCAACAGTGTGTTCTGTTATAACTGGAACAATTTTTTTAACCCCCATTTGTGTCGCCAAATTTATTAAGTCATCGGTGCGCTTAATCGGTGCAAAATACAGAGTTATATCGCTGGTTGGGTCTGGGTGTTTTGTATCCTTGCCAACAATGATATTTTTACCAGCATCGTCCAGTGTTGCGCTATATTCATGACCACCACCAAATACGATTGCATCTTTGCGTCGCATAACATGTGTCAAATAGTGTGCGATTTCACGTGGTGCCGGTATTATCATACCGGACTTTATTTCGTCACCGATAAAGATTCTGGGTATATTTTTCATAATTTCTTTGCGATTGTGATTTATTAAATGCTTTTTTTCTGATATAATCATAACACAATGGCTGAACAGTTCAAGATTTTATCCGCGGGGGGCAAAGGTAAGGGGCTGAATATTTTTAATTCGGCATCTTACAAGGAACACGAACGCATACCTATGGCGCGCATATTTTGGGAGTTGCGCTGGGTCATTGGTATATGGTTGATTTGTGCGGTGGCATTTGGTTTCTCGTTTATATTGGAACATGTTTGGCGTTATGGCTGGAATATTGCAAGTGGTGTTTGGACGCGGATATATCTGTATAACGCTTTTGCAACACTTGGAATGTCTGTGGTTGCGGAAATACCAGGATGGTTGTGGCGGTGCTTGCTTTATACCGATATGGCGTGTATGGCGCCACTATTTCCGATAATCGCATATTACTTTATGGCGGACAGCGAATTGGTCAAAGAATTTAATCCAAACGGTAAAGACAAACTGGATGAAAAATCTTCGCGCAAGGCAACCGCCGAAGATATTAAAAAAATGGGACAAAACTTTAAAAACAAAGAAGGTTTGTTCAATGGTTTTATGATGGTTCTGGGGTATTTCAAGGACAAAGGGAAAAACCGACCATTGATGTTTGATGAATCTTTGTCTGCGTTGTGTTTGGCGCCTCCGGGAACCGGTAAAACCGCCGGTGTTGTTGTTCCAACAATTCTGGAATGCAATAACGTTTCAATGATTATAAATGACCCGAAACCCGAATTAAAACAGAAAACGTCTGCGTATCGTGCGAAAATAGGGCCAGTGTTTATTATGAACTGGGCGGGTCAGGATGATCCAGCGCGCGGTATTTATTATCCGTCTTGGAACCCATTGTCACCGGAACACGTACCATTTAATTCGGAACAACGCGATTTGTACATTGATACGATTTGTAATGTGTTGGTGCCGGATGCAACGGGATCTTCGGCTGATCCGCACTGGACAATAACTGGTCGTGCCGCATTGTCGGGTATGGTTCATTTTATTGTGTCCAAGGTTGAACGTGCCAAGGCCAATGATTATTTCTATTCTCGTCTTAAAAGCGGAACATTTAACGCAGATGATGCAGCGGTATTAAGTGATTATTACCTGTCTATGATGGACGATCCAAATGCTTATGCAGCATTGGCGATTTTGAAACGTAATGAATTGACGGTTGATAATTATGTTCATGTTGGAACGTGGGAAAATATCCCACCTGCTTGGGTCGGACGCGAAGCATCGCTTTCTATGATTCTAGATTGGTTGAATGCGGCGCAAATTTCCATTGCAAATGAATTAGAAGAACGTCGTCGTGCCGGTGATCAAATGGTCATGATGGAAGATAATTTGCAAAAACTGTTTTTGAATGC
The DNA here is from genome assembly GCA_017960855.1 of Alphaproteobacteria bacterium. Lineage (GTDB taxonomy): Bacteria > Pseudomonadota > Alphaproteobacteria > Rs-D84 > Rs-D84 > Enterousia. The sequence goes on from JAGCYJ010000004.1 coordinate 24,040, forward strand.
AGTTGATGAAGCGCGCAGATATTCGTATTCTCATCGTGCTGTTTTGGAATTGACCCAGTTGGCAAATACACCGGACAAGGAACGCGGATCCATCATATCAACCGCATTGTCTGGGTTGTCCATATTCCGTAATTCTGCGGTGCGTAATAGAACCAGCCATTCTGATTTTCACTTTTCAGATTTGCGTGGTATGGTTGACCCACGTGATGGACAGATTAAACCTGTTTCTGTATATTTGTCGGTAAATATGGTTGATGCCCAGGCGTTAAATCCGATTACCGGTATATTCATTGAATTGATGTCTAATTTCTTGCTGGCTAATGCACCAGATTCCGAACATGATGGTAAAAAGATGGGACCGTATCCGGTACTTTTTGTGTTGGACGAAATGCCAAAAATGCAAAAGTTGCAGGCGGTTATCCAAGGGCCCGATTTGGGACGTGGGCAAAAGATTTCTTACCTGATTATCGGTCAGGATATTCACCAAATTCGTGAAAAGTATGGTGCCGATGCGGCCGATACAATTATATCAACCACCGCGGCAAAAATCGTGTTGCGTCAAAATGACCCTGAAACAGCACGACGTTTCTCGGATATGATGGGTAAAAAGATTGAAATGAAAAAGGTCAAGGGACCCGACGGTAAAGAGACGGAAGAAAAGAAGGAATCATTGTTGTATTCTGAAATGGACATTATGAAACTGGAAGACAGTAAGCAGTTAGTTATTTACCAGGGATTCTATAATCGTCCAATAGAAGCATCACAAGAAAGATATTTCTTGAATAAGACACCGATACAGCAAGAATTGTATGCCAAGGTTTCTATGGGTGAATCGTCGCCGTTGCCAGAGTTCTTGATACCATCGCATCATGCGATAATGGGTTATTCGGGTAACCCGCGTATGTATAACCCAGCCACAGGTGAATTGGTAGAGTTTGTAAGCAATAACAAGCAATAAAAAAACACCGGCATTAGCCGGCGTTTTTTTGTTTTCTTATAACTGTGTCTTTACTTCTTGGACTTCATAGCATTCAACACGGTCGCCTTCTTTCAGGTCATTATACTTTTCAAAACTCATACCGAATTCAACGCCACCAGATACTTCTTTTACTTCGTTCTTTTCGCGGCGCAGTTGTCCAATTTTGCCATCGTAAATAACGACATTGTTGCGCAACAAGCGAACAAAGGCATCTTTCTTGATAACACCTTCGCTGACACGACAACCGGCAACGCGGATACCCTTGCCAACGGTAAACAACGCGATAACATCGGCATAGCCAATGAAGTTTTCCTTCTTTTCTGGTGCCAATTTACCAGACAAGATTTCTTTGATTTCATCGGTAATACGATACACAACACTGTGATAGCGAATATCAACACCTGCGCTGCGTGCCATATCGCGAACCGCCGCATCCGCACGAACATTAAAGGCGATTATGACAGCGTTTGAAGCCGCCGCCAATCTGATGTCGCCTTCGGTAATTTGGCCAACTCCAGCCGATAATACTTCCACAGCGGCCTTATCTGAATTGATGTCTTTTAACATATCGTTGATGGCTTCGACACTGCCTTGGACGTCGGCACGCAAGATAATTGGCAAAGTCAATTTCTTGGTCGCATCGCGTTTCGCAAACAATTCTTCCAGTGAAGAACGTTTAACGGCATTTGCTTTATCTTTTGCCTGTTGCACACGATATGCCGCAACTTCACGTGTTTGTGCCTCGGTCTCCATAACATGTAATTCGTCACCCGCCAATGGCACAGAATCAAGCCCCAAGACGATTGCTGGTTGACCCGGGCCCATAGATTTGACACGTTCACCAACTGAATTTATAAGTCCACGAACGCGACCAAATGTTTCGCCAACAACAAACACATCACCAATTTTCAATGTACCTTGGCGAACCAGAACGGTTGCGACCGCACCCAGTCCGCGTTCCATTTTCGCTTCTACTACGTGGGCGACGGCCGGCATTTCTGGGTCTGCTTTCAGATCCATAATGCTTGCTTGCAACAAAATGGCTTCTTCTAATTTATCCAAACCAATTTTGTTCTTGGCAGAGATTTCAACACATTGAACATCGCCACCCATTTCTTCGACTTGGACTTCTTGTTGCAACAAATCTGTTTTTACGCGCTGTGGGTTTGCTTCGGGTAAATCAATTTTGTTAATCGCAACAATAAATGGCACCTGGGCGGCACGAATATGGTTAATCGCTTCAATGGTCTGCGGCATTATGGAATCGTTCGCAGCAACGACCAATACAACGATATCGGCCATCTGGGCACCACGTGCACGCATTGCGGTAAATGTTTCGTGTCCCGGTGTGTCCAAGAAGGTTATCATTGGACCGGACTTTGTTTTAACTTCGTATGCAGAAACATGCTGGGTAATACCACCGGCTTCGCCCGCCGCAACATTTGCATTGCGGAAAGCGTCCAACAGTGAAGTTTTACCATGATCAACGTGTCCCACAACGGTCACAACCGGTGGACGTGGTTGTAATTTCGCTGGATCAGGTAACCGTTCCAACTGTTCGGCATATGGCTTTACAACAACACGCTTTACAGTTGCACCAAATTCGGTCGCAATCAGTTCGGCAGTATCGGCATCAATAGATTGATTAACCGACGCCATCATACCCATTTCCATCAATTTCTTGATAACATTGCCGACTTTTTCAGCCATGGCCGCCGCCAAATCTTTGACGGTAATTGTTTCGCCAATGGTCACTTCGTGGGCAACCTTTTGCGGGGCGGTAAATATTGCGCGTGCTTTTTCGCGGAAACGTTTTAACGATGCTTCGGATCTGCGGCGGTTTGCACCACGAATACCGATTTCTTCGTCATCGTCTTCGCCACCAATAACAATGTCATGGATGGAAATCTTGCCAGATTTTTTGAAATCTTTTTTAAAGTTGTTCTTTTGTGGGCGGTCGTCATCCATTTCGCCACGATTTTGATTACCGCGAGAACGCCCGGAATTATTGTTTTGTGATTTTCTGGAATTATTGGATGGTTTTTCTTCTATATCAGATGCATCGGTAATATTTTCACGTGTAGCCAACTTGGACTTTACTTGTTCATATTCATCTGCTTCGCGTGCGATTTCCGCTTCGCGTGCAGCGCGTGCGGCTTCTTCGGCGGCTTCGCGTGCTTTGCGTTCCTCTTCGCGTGCACGTGCAGCTTCCAAAACTGCGCGAAGTTTTTCGTCCGCTGCACTATGTGGCTGCGTCGGCTTAACCGGCTCTTCGCGTAATTCCTTGCTGCCGGGGGCAACAATACGACGACGGCGTTCAACAAAAACGGAATCGCCCTTTTTGCTTTGCACCGCATCAATCGTCACAGATTTTCCAAGTGTTAATGTCGCCATTCAATACTCCGTATGTTTTGGTTAGGGGTGCGAAAAACGCACCCTGATTTAACCCTTATTCTTCTGTTGTTATGCCGTACGCTAATTCACGCGCCTTCATAATAACACGACCGGCCAAGCGTTCACTCATTGTGTCTTCGCCGATAATTTCAACCAATTCATCAGATGACAAGTCGGCCAAATCGTCCAGTGATTTAATACCGTTTTCACCCAATTTCATGATGATTGGACGTTTAATGAAATCAAAGTTTAACAAGTCATCAGACATACCCATTTTATGTCCGTTTTCAATGTAATCTTGTTCAACCTTGGTCAGATAATCCTTGGCGCGTTTTTGCAATTCAGCCGCCAATTCAGATGTGAATCCTTCGATTGATTCCAATTCCTTGATTTCAACAAAGGCAACTTCTTCAACAGTACGGAAACCTTCGGTAATCAACAAGTGGGCAATCATTTCATCAACATCTAACGCCTTGATAAACAATTCTGTCTTTTCTTTGAATTCCTTGGCACGACGTTCTTGTTCTTCGGCTTCGTTCATAACGTCAATGTTCCAGCCCGTAAGTTGTGATGCCAAGCGGACATTTTGACCACGACGACCGATTGCCAAAGATTGTTGATCTTCGTTCACAACAACGGCGGCTGTGCGTGTATCTTCGTCAACGATAATCTTGGCGACCTTGGCAGGTTGCATTGCATTGACGATAAACACAGCAGGATCTTCGGAATACAAAATAACGTCAATCTTTTCACCGTGGCATTCGTTGATAACCGGCTGAATACGTGTACCCTTGATACCAACGGTCATACCAACCGCATCAATTGACGGATCGTCTGTTTCAACCGCGATTTTTGCGTGTGAACCCGGCGCACGTGCCACAGATTTAATTTTAATTAACCCTTCATAGATTTCAGGCACTTCTTGAACAAACAATTTTTCCATGAACAATGGGTGTGTGCGGGTTAAAAAGATTTGTGGACCCGAATTAGAACGTGTGACGTCCATAATCAATGCACGCACGCGGTCGCCAACGCCCAAACGTTCGCCTGGGATAAGTTCTGTGCCCTTGATATAACCTTCGGCTTTGCCATTGATATCAACAAACACATTACCAAATTCAATGTGTTTAACAACGCCAGAAACGATATCACCAATATTGTCTTTGAATTCTTCGTATTGACGACCTTTTTCTGCATCACGCACACGTGCGGTCATAATTTGTTTTGCTGTCTGGAAAGCCATACGACCAAATTCAGGTTCTGGTAATGGATCTTCGACCACGTCGCCAACAGACGGGTTTTTAGCATATTTTTTCGCCGCTGCCACTGTCAACATGGTGTTTGCATCATATTCTTCGCCGACGCTTTCCGGTGATTCAATAACAGTAAACAAACGTTTTACATGAATAGCCCCGTTTTTGCGGTCAATATTTGCAACAATATTAAACTCTTCACCATATTTGTGTTTGGCGATTTTTGCGATGGCCGCTTCCAGCGATTCAATAACAATTTCCCGTTCGATTTGCTTTTCCTGGGCCAGCGAGTCAATGGCCAATAACAAATCTTGACGTGGCATAGATTCAAAAGACATATCATTCTCCTTGGTGTTTATCGTCTTTCTTTACTGAAAGAGCGGGGTTTTGCAACCCCGCCCTTAAAAAAACTTCTAAGAACAAGCGTATTATTAACGCCGAATCGTGAAAATGCAAGCGAAAAATATATATCGCAAATTACTATCACATAATTGACAGTTGGGCCAATGCGTTTTATACTGCGTATTATGAGTATCATAGATAAGTATTTTTCGCGCCAATTGGTGATAATTTTTGTCATGTTATTGGCGGTTTTGGCGGGTTTGGCGTGGATGGTTCAAATGATGTCCATGATGAAATTCGTCCTGAATTATGGCGTAAAGGTCAGCAGTTTTATCGGTCTGACTATGCTTATGATACCGTTTATTGTGTCTATCATTGTTCCTTTTGTCACATTTATTGCGATTATTTTTGTGTATAACAAGTTGATTTCTGACAACGAAGTGACGGTTATGGCATCTGTGGGACTGTCGCCGCGTCAAATTGCGCGCCCAGCGTTAAGGTTTGCCACGATTATGACATTGTTGAACTTGGTGTTGAATATATTTATCGTGCCATCAACACAGGTAAAGTTCTATGATACACAATGGAATCTGCGTTATGGCTTGGCGCATTTGAAATTGCAAGAATCGGCTTTCACAGAATTGTCGTCCGGCTTGGTCGTATATGTTGACAAGGTGTCGGGTTATGATTTATCCCAGGTTATGCTGTCAGATATGCGCAATAAAAAATCAGAAATGATTATTTTTGCAGAAAAGGGCAAATTGGTTGCGACTGTGCGCGGATTGTCAATTGTTATGAGTAATGGGTCCATCCAGGGACGCGGGGATATGATGGTTTCGGGGACATTTGATACATTTGATATGGATTTAAATGTCTCGGACAAGGGGGGTATGACATCATATCGTGTGCGCAGTATTTCAACGGCGCAATTGTTAAAAGATTTACGTGATTCACCGACGGCCAAACGGCATCGTACCGTCTTGACGGAATTAGCAACAAGATTTCTAGAACCGTTTATGAATATCATTTTGGCGGCATTGTGTTTGGCGATATTGTTGCGTTCTTCGTTGTTGCGTCGCCGCGCCAGTTTTGCACCAGCAATGGCGGTTGCTGTTATGGCAGTTGTAATGGCGGTATTTATGTCCGCAACAAACATGATGAACAGTTTAACTGATTTTGTCATATTTGCGGTGGGTGTGTTTGGAATGTTGGTTCTATCCATATTTGGGCTGTGTAGAAAATAATACATGAAAAAAGCATTAGCATTTTTATCGATGTTATTTGCAGCAACTGTACATGCGTTGCCATTGGATGTTAATTCACCAAAAACAATCAAAACAGAAAAAATAGAATATGATGTTAAAAGCGGAACTGTAAAGACAACTGGTAAAACAGAAATAACAAATGCCGCGGGACAGCGTATGACACTAAAAGATTCTTACTTAAGTCAACGTGGCGAATACTTGTCGGGTGATGATATAAAAATTTGGCTGGGTCAGCATGTTTATATTGAATCAGACAATATAACCCATGACGGTGATGATACTGTTGCAAAGAATGCGATGTTTACCGCTTGTGCTAACTGCGACAGTTATGGTGATGCGTGGGAAATTCATGCAAGCAAGATTATACACGACATGGCGGATCGTATGTTAAGTTTTTATAACATGGTTTTCCGGGTTTATGATGTGCCTGTTATGTATTTTCCTTATTACACGATGCCAGACCCAGGTGTAAAACACAAAAGCGGTTTGTTGATGCCGAATTTGGAATCAACTAACAAGATGGGAACCCAAATAAACTTGCCGGTTTATTTCTCGTTTTCTGATACGCACGATGCCACATTGACTTTGTCATATTTGACCAAAGAAAATCCATTGTTTCAGTTGGAGCACCGATTGAACTTGGCGCATTCTGAATACAGAACGCGTGGGTCATACACACATAATCGTGAAGGCGAAGACCGTTGGCATTTGTTTAACAATGATGTTATTGAAATGGGCGAATACGCACGTGCATCTGTGTATATTGCGCGGGCTTCTGATAAAACATACTTGCAGAAATATGGGTTCTATGAAGACCAACCGTATTTGGATTCCGGGGCCAAGGTAGAATTGTTCGGTCAATCGGGCTATGCTGTTGCAGATACACACATCTTCCAAGAATTGCGTAATAATCGTTATCGTGGACACCAAGCGTCTGTGCCAAGTGGTAATATTTTGCCAAATATTCGTGGTGTGTATCAAACAAATCCGTTGTTCGCAGAAACATATATGACACTGTCTGGTGATGTGTTAAGTATTGTTGGTGATGGTACTTCATCACAACGTATGATTGGGGAAACCCGAATAACAAGTCCATGGACATTGTGGGGCGGCAATCGTTTAACCGCATCACTTGCAGCGCGGTATGATTTGTACAACTTTGATAACATTGATATGGTTGATGGCGATAAGTATTCTGGTTTTAAAAATCGTTTCTTGCCCAGTGGTTATGTTGAATGGGGGTTGCCATTTATCAAACCGGGTGGAACATGGTCGCAAACAATAGAGCCACGTGCGCGTTTAACAATGATGCGCAGAATACACGATGACCAGTTCGCGTTGAACAACGATTCTGCGGGTACTTTCTTGTCGGATACCGTGTTGTTTTCCGATAATCGTTTCGCAGGATATGATTTATGGGAAAACGGAACTTTTGCTGACTATGGTGTGCGCTGGTCTGCGTTCAATACAGATGGTCGTGTAGTAGAGGTGTTTCTTGGTCAATCATATGATTTTACAGATAGAGCAGATACTGACTTGAACAGTGGGTTCCACAATGGTGGTTCGGACTATGTTGGTCGTATAGGTTTTAATAATTCAAGTTGGTTGGATATTTCCAGTCGTTTTAGATTTGATCGCGACAGTTTTGATTTGCGCCATGCGGAAACATCTGCGGTTATTGGTTCGTCATCAAATTATTTTACACTTGGGCATATTTGGGCACGTCAATTTATAGATGCGCAAACACTGGCACCAGATATCAACGAAGCAATGGCTGGGATCGGATTAAAGTTGAGTGATCGTTGGTCTGTACGTTTCTCGGCAATATATAATTGGACCGAAGATACATTTTTGCGTCATACGGGAACATTGTATTATAATCATCCTTGCTATTACCTGTCATTTGGTTATCGTCGCGATAATGCGGTTCGCGAAGATTACCAAGGGAACACTACGTTCCAGTTCCGTTTCGGAATGACGATAGAAGGGCAACATTATTAAAATTGAAAGGGGGAAAATAATGAAACGGTATTTGGTGTTATTTTTGTGCGGTATGTTTGCGATTTCGCCGGCATTTTGTGCCAGTGTTGTTGCAACAGTCAATGGCACACCGATAACCGATACAGATATTACTGCGCGCACAAAACTTATGGCGCGTCAGGGTAAGACATCAACGGATAATCGTCGCGTTGCATTGCAAAGCATAATTGATGACTCTGTGAAATTAAATTATGCGGCGAATTTTGGTGTAAAACCAACAGACCAAGATGCAACGGCCGAATTAAAGCGTATGAATATGTCAGACCTGTCTGCATCGGAACGCGCGATGGCGATTTCAGCAATAAAAGCAGAAATGGCATGGCAGGTTATTGTTGCACGAACAATTTTGCCGACGGTTGATGTTTCAAAAGAAGATGTTTCTTCTATGAAAAACGAATTGGCGCGCGAACAAGGGTTGCCGATTGAAATGGAAATTGTGCGACTTACCGATATTCCAGCGGACATTGCATCAAAATTAACAAAACCAAAATCTTGCGATGATGCGGTTAAAATGGCAGAAGATTTGGGTGGATATCCGCAAAGGTTTTCCGCCAAGCAGTATGAATTATCCGAAGATATTCGCAGTCGTGTGATTGGTTTGCCGACACTTACTTGGTCGCCAGTTGTTAATGATAGTGTGTTGTTGGTGTGCAGCAGCAAAAGAACATCTGAATATGGAAAGTTAGATGAAATCATAAAACAAAACGCAACTTATAAACAGGCAATGTTCATAGCGGACCAGCAATTAAAACAATTACGTCGCAAAGCGGTTGTGGTTATAAATGACGACAGATATAAATTATGAAGCCAGTATTATTTGATTTTACAGATTTAGAACTTGAAAAGTTTATAACGGATATGGGACAGCCGCGGTTCCGTGCAAAACAAATTCGTGATTGGCTATCACGTGGTGCGCCCGATTTTGCATCTATGAAAAATGTGCCGGAAAAATTGCGTGTGGAACTGGACAAGGTTGCACAAACATTACCGGTAAAAATTACAAAAAGGTTGGATTCGTCAGACGGGCAGACAACCAAGTTTTTGTTGGAATTAAACGATGGCGAACAAATAGAGTGTGTTTTAATGCGCACCAGTTATGGCAACAGTGTTTGTGTCAGTTCCCAAGCGGGCTGTGCCATGGGTTGTAAGTTTTGTGCCAGCACACTGTTGGGATTAAAACGCAATTTAACCGTCAATGAAATGTTTGCACAAATATTGACGGCACAGTGGACATTGCGTGATAACGCGTCTGAAAAATCAATTCGTCCAAATGGTGATGCAAATAATAATGATGTTTCGCATATCGTGATAATGGGAACTGGCGAACCTTTACAGAACACTGAAAATGTAATCGGATTTATGGAACGTGCAAATAGCGATATGGGAATTGGTTGGCGTCGCATAACATTATCAACATGTGGCATTGTTCCGGGAATTCGTCGATTGATAGAGTGGGGGCGGCCGATAAACCTTGCAATATCATTACATGCCCCAACGGACGAATTGCGTTCGCAAATCATGCCGATAAACAATAAATATAAACTGGGCGAAGTGTTGGCGGCGGCGGATGATTTTACCAATCTGCATAATCGCCAGTTAATGATTGAATATATATTGCTGGGCAAGAAAGATGAAAACGGCGAAACAGTTTTATATAATGCTACCGAAGAATATGCAGAAAAATTATCTGCATTACTGCGTGGTAAAAATTGTATGGTGAATCTTATTCCATGGAACGCGGTTGATGAACGCGACTTTGCGTCACCGTCGGGTAATGCGGTTCACCGCTTCCAAGATATTTTAATTAAAAATGGTATTCATACGCGCATCCGGCGAGAGAGGGGAACCGACATCGGTTCGGCATGTGGACAATTGCGCCTTAAACACAAAAGGAAAGAAGATGTTTGTTAGATATATAACTTGTTCGGATCCGCGTGACCATAATTCATTTCGTGAATTACATTCTTTGTGGTTTTTGGATGATAGGGTTGAAATTGCTGTTCAAATGCATCCTGGCAAGGTGTCCAAAGGAACACAAAGATACGAGTGGATTTCTGATGTAGTTCATTCTTTGGAACACGACTGCTGTAATGATTATAATTTGGCTATACATGTGAATTCAGGGTGGTGCGGAGAAATCTGTAATGGCAAGATACCGGAAGATTTATTGCCGTTGTTTAAAGCAAGCCATAGAATGCTTTACGAAAGTGTGCCAATTGTAAAACGTATACAATTAAACATGCCAAAAGGTGTAGCGGAATCTTTTAATCCGCAAAAATTGAAAACAGTGATAGATGCGTTCCCAAGACAAGAGTTTATCTTGCAATATAACAATGTGACCAAGCAAGCGGTTGATGCATTATATAAAACGGGCGCGTCATTCACATTGTTGTATGATTCGTCTGGTGGTCGTGGTATATCGCCAAATGCGTGGTCTAAGCCGGTGTATAATGGGCGGATGATGGGGTATTCCGGTGGATTAAGCCCTGAAAATATCGCGGATAATTTATCAAAAATAAGTCAGGTTACGTCTGCCGATGATATGATATGGATTGACGCCGAAGGAAAATTGAAAACAAATGATTTGTTTGATGTTGCGCGTGCGCGCGATTATATTAAAAACGTAAAAAATTGGGAGTATTTACAATCCCGCATTAGATAGAAATAAAAAACGCCCGATTGGGCGTTTTTTATTCTTAAATCATCATTATTTGTTTGGAACAATTTTGATTTCAACACGACGGTTCTGGGCGCGTCCAGCGGCTGTGCTGTTGGATGCGATTGGGTTTGATATACCCATGCCCATAACTTCAAAGCGTGAAGATTTTACACCTTGACCCATCAAGTAAGATGCAACAGATTGTGCGCGTTGTTGCGACAATGACTGATTGTATGCAACTGTACCTGTGCTGTCGGTATAACCCATAACCATAACGGTTGAATTGCTGTATTTGTTCAACACTTTTGCGACCGAGTTCAACACTGGATAGAACCCAGAATTGATGTCTGCGGAATCGCTGTTAAATGTGATGTTGCCCGGCATGACCAAGCGGATGCTGTCTGAATCACGAACAACGCGAACACCGGTTGATTCCAGTTCTGCACGCAATTCGGCTTCTTGTGTATCAAGGTAATAACCGACACCGCCACCGACGGCCGCACCAGTTGCAGCACCAATTAATGCACCACGGCCATGGTTTTTATCAACCAAAGCACCAGTTGCAGCACCGGCCGCTGTACCCAACGCTGTGCCCCAAACCAATTTAGATGTTTGTTGTTCACCAGTATATGGATTTGTTGTTGTGCAGCCCGCCAACATTGCTGCCGCCAACAAGATAGGTAATGATTTTTTCATTTTTTCTCCTTTGTCTGAACAAGAAAAATGCTAAACTAAAAAAACACAAAACACAATATGAAAAATATAAAAAGAAAACACCGGTATTTACCGGTGTTTTTTATTGTTTTTGCTTATCTTGTTTTATGACGACCTGGGAACTTGCGACAGAAATAAAATTGCCAATCGCACGGTGTCCCTTTGCGAATACCTTTGCAATGAATACAAGTTTCGCCCTTGTGTTCGCATTCTTCGTCGCATGGGATCAGTTGGAATCCAACGAATGCGCTTGGATTTTGGTGAATATTTTCGGCATTGCGTCCCAAGATTTGTGATTTAAGTACGTTTTGTTTTTCGCCTGTTTCAAATTCAAATATGTATTCTATTGGCAGGCCACGACCATTTTTGATTACTTCAATGCTTTTAATACGACGGGCGCGTTGTTTCAACATAATTGCAACTTTTGGGTGATCTTCTTTGAAACGACGTGGAAATTCTGGATAAATAAACTGTTCTTGGCAAACAGTGTCCGAAACGAACGGTTTGCGTTGTCCTTGGGGACGCAGCGAGCACATGCCGTTTTCGTCTGGGCCGGCGCAGCGCGTGCGGCAAGAAACGATGATTTTGCCCGGTTCAATGGCGGTATTGCCTTTTTTCTGGGCTTGTGCAATAAAGCGACAAGAACCATCCATAAAAACGACAGTCCACCCAGCTTTTTCGGGTGTGACGGTGGAAACAGTTCTTTTTGTTGTTTCGTTAAAACGTGTCATATCAACCTCCGTTTGACTTGTTTTTGTAAAATATAACACAAAAGACGCGTTTGTCAAGCAGCGGGTTAAAGAAATAAAAAAATACACCTTACGGTGCATTTTATTATTCATGGTGGATGTTAAGGGACTCGAACCCCTGACCCTCTGCGTGTAAAGCAGATGCTCTAGCCAACTGAGCTAAACATCCAAATCGTTTCGGCCGGCAAATCTTAAAGCATTTTTTCCGACCTGTCCAGTTTTTTTATTTTTGCCCTTCGTCCATAACCGCGGTAAATGTGGCTTCGGCAACTTTTTTGCCGGAAACCATCGCGATTCCGTGGAACTTGTACAGGCGCATCTTGGTCATTACCAATTCAACATGTAATTCCAGTGTGTCGCCTGGCATAACCATGTGCGAAAACTTGATGCGTTCCATCGTGGTGAAATAGCCCAATGTTTTGCCATTGTCCAGGTGCAGATGTTTTAGCGCCAAAAAGCATGCGGTTTGCGCCAATGCCTCTATCTGTAAAACACCCGGCATAATCGGTTTGCCTGGGAAATGACCGGCACACCAAAATTCATCATCGCGGACATATTTAATACCGACCGCGCTGGTCGGTGTGAATTCGCGAATTTCATCCACCATGCGCATATTGCCACGATGTGGAATTACCCCCTCTATTCCGCGTGCGTCTATCATTTTTTCCCCGATGGTTTTTTATAGTTATTTTTAAGCCATGCGTATTGACGCCAAAACTCTAGCCCCGATACCGCTGGGAAACCCATTTGGCGATCGCCGTCTGGTATGTTGCGGAATACGCCAGATTGGGCACCAACCTCGACATCATTACCGATATGGATGCCGTTTGCGATACCAACATGGCCACCCAATAGTGTGCGGTCGCCGATAACTGTTCCACCCGCCAATCCAACCCCGGCGGCCAAGAAACATTCAGACCCAATCACAACTCCATGCGCAATTTGGCACAGGTTATCTATCTTGGTGCCATCACCAACGCGTGTGTCGGTCATAACACCACGATCAATACAGGTGCTGGACCCTACAGAAACGCGGTCGCCCAAAACAACGCGACCGACATGCGGGATAAACACATTGTGCCCTTCTTGACGGGTGTACCCAAAACCGTTTTTGCCGATAACAGCGTTTGCGTTAATCACGCAATCGGCGCCAATAGTCGCATTTTCAATATGTGCGCCCGAATGAACGATTGTGCCACGACCAATTGTCACATTGCGACCGATAAAGGCATTTGGATAAATCTTTACATCTGGTTCAATCACTGCACCGCGTTCAACGACAGCAAATGGTCCAACATAAACAGTACTCTTTTTGCGGAAAAACACACCGCGATCAATATGGGCATCGTTGCTGATGCCGAAACGTGGTTTTTCGCGATATATTTCGCCCAATATTTTTACGATATAGCCACGTGGTGTGTCGGTAATCAACAGTGTACGACCCTTTGGCGCGTGCTTTGCCATTTCTGGTTGAACCAAAATTACCGATGCGCGCGTATTTTCCAATACAGATATCGGCAAAATCTTGAACGCATTACTGTTTTGTTCGGTTGAATAGAACGCCAGTTCCCCAGACCGTGCATCTGCGATTGGTGCAACACCACGCACAAGCGTGTTTTTATCACCACGCAATTCCAGTCCGAATTTTTCAGCCAACTGTCCGGCGGTCATTTTGGTGGCAGCCGGTGCAAATAAAGATCTAATTATTTTTAACATAACTCGATTATAGACAATGAATTATCAAAATAAAAGAAAATATTATATAAATGAAAAACGCCCCAATCGGGGCGTTTCTTGTTTTTTACACTAGGATTAGAAACCCTTTGGTGTTTCCATTTTGATTTTGGACACTTTTGTATCCAACGCAGAAACAACTTCGTCTGTGATATCCAAGTTTTCAACACCGGCACCCATACGTGCGAAACGGCCATCAATTACCAAAGACAAATTCTTTTTAGCAATGATTCCTTCAATAACAGGATCCAAGTGTTTTGTTTGGATTTCAGCCAATGCTTTTTGGAAAGACGCTTCAATGCTTTGTGCGCGTTCGTTCAAATCACGTTGCAATTTTGTCACGCGGTTTTGATAGTCAACGACACGACGTTGCAACGCATCACGCGACAGAACATCTTGGGACTTTTCAATTTCGGCTTTTTCTTTTTCCAATTTTTTCTGTTCAGCGGTCAATTCATCACGCAATCTTGTTTCGAATGATTCACGTTGTTTACGCAAATCTTGCAAAACGCGTGCGCCAGATTGAATTGCGTCCATACGGACAACTGCCATACGCAAATCGGCACCGGTCACGGCCTCGGCGGAAACGTTTTCAATCGCTTTATCCACAGACACTGTACCACGACCACTGAGTGCGGACACCGCCCAAACACCCAAAATCGCAACCACCACGACAATAGCCGCAATGATACCTGTTTTTGCATACTTTTTAGTTGCTGAGTTTTCTTTTGTTTGTACCATTTTCTTTCCTTTGTTTTTGTTCGAACTTACAATAGCAACAAAAAAAATAAAAATAAAGGGGAAAATTGACCGTTTTAACGCACCGGCGAAATACGGATTTCAACGCGACGATTGGTCAGCCGGCCAATGTCATCCTGGGCGGCGATGGGACGTGCCGCACCACGACCAACCACAAATAACCGCTGGGGAATAATTCCGTGTTGGGTCAGACATACCGCAGTGCGTGATGCCATGTCGCCAGATAATGCCGCTGCTGCACGTGTGTCGCGCATTGCGTCGGTATAGCCGGCAACTTCTATGAAGGTTGCGTCGTATTTTTTCAATATCTTTGAAATTGTTTTTAATGTATCCGCCCCATCTGCTGAAATATCGGCGATGTTTAATTCCATTATTGCGTCGCGCACTAAAATAACAACGACATCTGTGCCGGCACGCTGGACAGAAATGCCGGGCTTGCGTAAAGCATCATACAGTGCGAATTCCAATTCGGACATATAAGCCACCGCCAATGCGTTGTCATTTGTTGTTTTGTCGCCATATTCTGATTTTGCGTTTGGTTCAGCGGTTTGACTAATTGTTCGACCACCTGCACCCAAAAGTACAGGTTTCTTTGCGACACGTGATGTTTCGGTCATATCACCAAAACTGGCACCACGCAGATAGTTTGGCCATGTGCTGCGTTCTGGACTGTGATAAGTTGCACACCCAATCAGTGTGGCACAAATGAATACTGAAAAAACGCAAATAAATTTTTTCAATTTATTCAACTATGAATGAAACTTGGTTTGTATTTGTTGAAAAGCAACCCGATGTATTATTGGGTTCTTGACCGTTGATTAAAACGGCCGTTGCCCATTCTTGCTTTTTAACCGCAAAATATTCGCATTCGCCTGATGACAACCCGTTCAAACTAATGATGAAAGATTTTTCATCAAAACTTGGTGATACAGACCAATCATCGCTGCCGATTGGTGCCTTGGCAGATTTTAATGCGCCCGCCTTTATCAAATATTCAACCGAAATGCCAGCATATGAATTGCGTGGTCCAGCAAGCAGTTTTACATTTTTTGCCAGTTGTTCTAGTTCGGTGGACACTAAACTGCGTGTTTGACTTGCGCGGATTTGACCGTACATTTTAACAGCCGCCACAGAAATAATTGTGCCGATTGCCAACACCCCGATGATTTCTATCAAGGAACGACCAGATTCTTGTTTCATGATTCCCCCCGTGTTTTTATTATTTTGTTGAACCGACGATTTCGGCACCTTCAAACAAACTCATTGCGTCCGCAATAAGTGGATCTGATTTTAATTCTTCGCGTTTCTGTTCAGACACAGTTTGGACATGTTCAGATTTTTCTTCGCGAACCAATGTCCATGTATGTCCAGTTTTATCGTTTAACCACATCAATAATTTGTGTTCAAAGTCGGTATCTGTACCGCGGTCAAAATATGTTATTTTGCCGTCTGAAAAATCAGAAACTTCTATATTGTTGGTATAGTATGAATACAGCAAGATTTCCTTGGCTGACTGTAATTCGGTTGCCAACTGTGCCGCCGTTGAAACAATTATATTTTTAGGTGTGCTTGGCGCGGGCTTTGCAACTGGCGCGACTGGTGCCGTTGGCTGCTTCTTGATTATTTCTGCAACCGAAGGCATTTCGGCAATATGCATCATGCGCACAATCAGCATATCAAAACACTGTTTTGGATTTCCGGTTGCCTGCATTTCAGGAACAGATGCAACCATAACTTGCCATAATCTTGAAAGCGTATTCAATGTTATATGTGAATCAATTTCGCGAATCTTGGTGCGCTGGTCCGCGGTATATGGTGCATTTACAACATCGCCCATGCGAACAGACGGGTGCATACGTGTTGCCCAATGTGTCCATTCCATCATATCGGTAAGCAGCATAGATAAATCGGCACCGTTGTTGTAAATACTATCAATCTTTTCCAATGCGGTTGCGGTATCGCCACTTAAGACGGTTTCCATAACGTCCATCACGACACCGCGGTCGGCGCGCTTTAACATATTTAACACAGATGCTTCATCAACATGGCCACCGGTTTGTGCAATCGCTTGGTCCAGCAGAGACAGACCATCACGCACGGAACCATCGGCTGCACGCGCCAGCAATTCGTTTGCGCCATCGGACAATTCAATTTTTTCTTGTTCTGCAATCCATGCAAAGTGCTTCTTTAAAATATCAACAGGAACACGAACCAAATCAAAACGTTGGCAACGCGACAAAATGGTGACTGGCACCTTACGAATTTCGGTGGTTGCCAGAATAAATATGACATGTGCTGGTGGTTCTTCTAGTGTTTTAAGCAACGCATTAAATGCGCTTTGCGACAACATGTGAACTTCGTCGATAATATAAACCTTGTAGCGACCATTCGTTGGACGATATTGAACCGCATCCAATATTTCACGCATATTATCAACACCCGTATGAGATGCAGCGTCAATTTCCAAAACATCAATGTGTTGCCCCGCTGCAATCGCACGACAGTTTTCACAAACCCCGCATGGTGTTGCGGTTGGTCGGTCTGATGATAGGCAGTTTAACGCCTTGGCCAAAATACGTGCCGTACTGGTTTTACCGGTACCGCGAATGCCCGTGAAAATATAGGCATGTGCAATACGCCCCGTGTTTATTGCGGTGGTAAGTGTTTTTACCAAAACATCTTGTCCAATAAGGGATTGAAAATCTTGACTGCGGTATTTTCGGGCTAAAACTGTATAACTGGTATCCATGCTAAAACTTCCTTTTGGGAAAAGCATAGCAAACCGCATTCAAATTTCAACAACAAATATATCGCGTAAAACGATTATTTAAGGTTTTCAATAAAGTCCGGTAATGGAATTTCTTCGTCTTCGGAAGAATCAACAGATTCCGGTGGAACATCTGGGATTTTGTCATTTGCACCACGCGAAGAATCAATCTTTTCTTGTTCGGCGTTTACAATACGACCATAGTGTTCAGCCGCTTGCAACAAGCGTTCGCGTTCAATTTCGTCAGATGTCTGACGCGCTTGGTCAATATATTGTTTTCTTTTCTGGCGCCATTTATGACAGCGCTGGATCATTTGCCCAACATTAGACGTTTGATTTTTTTTGTTTTGCATGTTCTTTCTTTTTATACAAGGAAAACATTATTGCGGATTTTTACCATCGTCCGCGCTCTAAACATATCCAATATTAGTGTATCTTAAAACTGATTGCAATATTTTTTTTCAATTGCTATTCTGACGGGTGTAGGAGGGAATCTTTTGCGAACGGAACGCGGGAACTTTTTATTACAAGCGTTATTGGCGCTGACGTTGCTGTTCGCGTTCATTCCCTTTATTGCGACAAAACTTTTGGGGCGCGAAAATGATGCTATGATGTATTCTACAACGCGTCAAATTGATAATGCGACAACCGCGGCGCGTATATATGTTCGTGAAAATGCGAATAATTTACCGTATGAACGCACAATACTTTCGGGTAATTCTTTTTCCGATACGCTGGAAGCATATGGTTTGCCGTTGGGTTTTGTTCCAAAAACAGCACTGGGACAGGATATCTCGCTTGTTATCGATAAAGATACAGAATCTGTTTCGGCTTATTTGGAATTAAAGGGTGGAAAACTAAATAGGCTGAAACGGGCTGAATTGGTGCGTCGTATCGGTTTTTATGCAGCGGATGCTGGCGATGAAACGGTACATGTTGGAATTGTTTTAGACGATATGTATTCTGATGTTGTGCGTCGCAATGAAACAAATGTTGATGCGGGCGCATTTTTGGTTGATTTGGATATGGGCGGTTTTGAATTGTCTGGTGCGGGGCGTATTTCAACGCGCCGTGGCGAATTTGATGGTGCGGAAATTGGGTTGCTTACCATAAATGGTGTAGAAGCGGGACGCAAGGTACGAAACAATATTTCTGTTATGGTTGCGGATAAAACAATATTTCAATCACAGACAGGTGAAAGCGCGCTTACATTGACACGTGGTTCGTTGATTGTGGGTGGCATAAATGGAAAAACGATATCGGCTTATGGTGATACGGGGAACATAACAACGAACAATGCAGCGGTTTATAATTTTTCTATGACGGCTGGGCGAACTGGGTTCAGTGGACCGCCGAAATGGAATATTCATGGTGATGTTGTCACCAGTAAAATAAATTTTAATGTAGAAAGATTGGATGTTAGTTCGTTTATAAATGTCGCGCGCGGTCAAGATGCGTATATTGAATCTGACGAGATAGAATACAGCAGCAGCAGCGGTATTGACACAAATGTAATTCATACATCAAACATAACGTTACGCGACCAGACATCTGATGCTTTGTCGCGTGGCGGTTCGGGCGCGGTGGTGTTGGATATTCGTCCGGCGGGAACATCTTTGTTGCCCGATGCGCTGGTTTCAACGATTGATAATGGAACATTTGAGATACTTGCAAAACCATCAGATAGTGGTGCAAATACGGTTGATTGCAAAACGATAATTTCGTCATTACAGGGTGTTTATAATCAACATTCTTTGTCGCAATATCTGATATGCCAGTATGTTTATTGGCAACGGTTGGAAAAAAGAATAGATATTAAACAATGTTTATTGGCAGGAAGAAGTGGCTGTATTTAAAACAAAAATTTTTGATGAAACAAATCGTGGTGCCAGTGTGCTTGAGGTCATATTGTCTATGGCCATTGTCGCCATGGCTGCGCCACTGGTTTATTCACAGATATCTGAAACAAATCGCAATATTCGTGATATGGCAACTGCGCATAATATAACAGAATTGCGGGGTGGCGTGTTAAACTTTATTCGTTTGAACCAAGACGAATGGCCAGATGTTGCACAAATTCGTATGACTGATGAAGAATTGGAAATAATTTCCGAAGGTGCGCATGCGGGCTTTATAGATAAATACGGTACACACGGAACAACAATTACGGATGTGTATTTGGCATTTAACATAGATTCACCGATGTTGCGTGTTGCAAATATTGCACATCATATTGGTGAAGATGCTGCTATTGTTGGTGCGGATGGCATCGCATATGGTCGTACATGGGCGGTTAGTGCGCCGGAATTTAATCAGGGTGATTTGATATACCGCATATCACGCAGTACGTTTGGTGAAGATAACACTAAATATTTACATCGTGGCACATCAGGCGATGATGATTTAAATGTTATGCATCGCGATTTGAATATGGGCGGAAATGACATGTTAAGTGTTGGTGGTGTTTCGGCGGCCGCAGTACGAATCCAAGATGCAACGGCGACATTTGTTAAAAGTGAAGATTTGGTTGCGCAATCAATATATTTTTCCAATGGCGCAAATTTGACGGGTGGTGATGTATCTATTGATTCTTTGCGTGTGACTGGTGATATTATCGGGTTTAGAAATATATATGCCGATAACTTAAATGGGGCAAATTATACGACATCTGGTCGAATTATTACCGATCGTGCAACCGTGACTAATTCTGTAAATGTCGGACGAGAGTTTGTGTTGAAATCTGATTCTGCCCGTACAATAAGTGGTTTCACCGGTATTAAATCAGGTTCTGTTTATACGTCATATTTGACAACAGACGAAATTATATTTTACGAAGATTTTGGACTTACCGTATCTGGCGAATTGATGGTATCAACTAATAACAAACCGTTAAAATTGGGTAATTGGTCGTTCCCATCAACAACGCCACCTACTTTTTCTGTACTGAATCTGACACGCGCAACAACACCAAAGATGCCAAGTAAATCAGAATTTGGTGTTTTGATGACAAGCGATTGGCAAACATATGTTCCGCCACAAGCAGTTGGGGGGCCAAATGAGTTTTAATTGTCGTATCTTTTCAAATCGTATGTCGCAGCATGGTGGTATGCTGGTTGAATTGTTGATGAGTGTCGCGATTGTTGCGGTTGTTTTGCCGTTCTTGTTCCGGTACCAAGAAGATTCAATAATGCGTGTTGAAAATATTGCTGTGGCGCGTCAAATGCAAGATGTGCAAAGTGCACTGGAACGTTATATTATAACGAACCGCGATAAATTGCTGACGGTTGCGGGTAAATCTATAAAACGCGTTGATATTGACGAATTGTTGCCGTATGGGATTCCGGAAAGTATAGCAGAAGATCATTCAGATAAATACCAGTTGCGTATATTGAAATCGTCTGATGCCACGGGGCAGGCAACGCTTCAAGGTGTTGTTATTATGAACGATGATTCAATATCACCAATGCGTACGCGTGAAATAGTTGCGGTTGGTGGCAGTGATATGGGATTTGTCGAAGGAACACATGCATACGGAACATTTGGTGCGTGGCACGCGGATACAATTGATTTAGGTATAGAAGCAACCAATGGCATTGTTGGAACGACGGAGGTAAATCGTGATAATGCGTTATACCTGTGGCGTGTTCCATCAGAAGATTCGTCAGATGCAACAATGTTGAGTGCGTTAAGTTTGGGCGGGCATGACATAGTAAATGTTTCAAAATTGAGTACTGTGGCCGCTGGATTTGATGAAACTTTGCAATCTATCAGTGTTGCTGCGGACAAGGTTGTTTTTACCAGTCGTACTACTATTGACAGTGCGTTTGAAACCAAAAACGCGACCTGTGTTGGTTCGTTGTCTGCTGATGCTAAAACAATGGAAGTTGCCGGTGCATTAACATTGTCTGATTTGGGAAAGTTTTCCAGTTTTAATACCGCGAATTTGTGGGTGACCAACTTGGAATTATCTGGTGTTTCCATCGCGGACACAAGCAAAGTGACCGTTTTAGATATCAATCAAGCATTGGATATGACGGGTGGGCGTATAAGTGCATTATTTACGACTGTGAGTTTCGCGGGGTCTATTACACCGCGCTTGGTTGTTCATAACAGAATAGAAGATTCTGTTCAATCTGGTTTTTATTGGGATTTTAAAAGCAATGCCGCAAACTTTGCTGATCTTTCATTGGTGGAATTAAATCGTATGGCTACATTGGCGACCAAGAAAGAGGGCAACTCTTCTACTGTCACGACACAGGTTTTTGGTGCCGTTGTCGCAAACCCAAATGCAACCGCGGCTGATTTTATGAACGCAATAAACGAAATCCAAACAAAAGTGCGTGCGAAATATCGCCTGTTGAATTTGGAATAAATTATGGTATAAATGAAATCATGAAAATAAAATGCGATTTTTGTAAGACAGAATATTCGGTGGATAAATCACCGACTACACCGGTAAAGTGTGCGGTTTGTGGTCATGTTTGGACCGCAACAACCCCGACACATCGTGGTGCGTGGATGATGTTTATTGCGTCCCTGTGTGCGTTATTGTCGGCGGCGGTTTTTGCAACTGCCGTAATT
The DNA here is from genome assembly GCA_017960855.1 of Alphaproteobacteria bacterium. GTDB lineage: Bacteria > Pseudomonadota > Alphaproteobacteria > Rs-D84 > Rs-D84 > Enterousia. The sequence goes on from JAGCYJ010000004.1 coordinate 46,276, forward strand.
GTGCGTTCAAAGATAGAAAATGCGAACAAACAACCGATTGTTGCGCAACTTACAGAAATTAAAACAGTTACTGATGATAACGGTGTTCCACGGTTTTCTGTTCGTGGCGCGATTATAAACCAATCAACAGAAATATATGGCGTGCCTGATTTGGTGGTTGTTTCACGTGATGCGTCGGGGCGTGAAATTGCGCGTCAAAAGTTTATGCCATCGGCAACATTAGTGGAAGCAGGTGCATCTGTTGAATTTTATCATGTTTTAAGTACTGCGACCGATGGGGTAAAAAAGATAACTGTTGAATTACAAACGGGGGATAAGTAATGAAAAAGTTTTTAGCCACTTTGGGTATTGTGTTATGTACATTTGGTGCATCTTTTGCCGATACAACGCCACCACCACCGGCACTGGTTCGTAGGGTTAGTATTTTTTCAACCAGTACTGATTGGCAGGCGATAACAGGTTTGCTTTTGAACGAATACCGCGGAAGTTTTAAGCCAGATTCTAAACTTATTGGAACCAAAGGGTTGGAACTGTATTATTTGGACGGTTTCCCATGCTATGGTTTGGGTGAAGGTGTTCGTGTTTGGTTGGGACCAAATAACAAGCATGATGGGGAATTGCGTATCGCTTGTGTCTATGCGCCGGAAACAATAAACTTTTCATGGCGAAATGCCACCCGTGATGCTGATGATGGTACGGGTACTGGTTTGATTACATGCCCAGTTGATGCCGATGGTCGCGATTTGACGATTGATTTATCAAAGTGCGACAAGGGCAAAGATTGGGACGAATATAGATAGGTTTTGTTGTGTTGCGTGAATTTGTCGTTGATGATTTAAATGCTGGGGTGCGCTTGGACAAGTTTTTGGTGGGCGTAATGCCAGAGTTTTCACGCAGTGAAATCCAAAAGTTTACTGTTTTGCGTGCTGGGGTGCCGGTGCGCTTTTCCGATCGTGTGAAAAGTGGCGACAAAATATCTGTGGAAATACCAGATGCGCCAAAAACAACGGTTGCAGCAGACAATATTTCTTCGGATTTTGATTTGGACATTTTGTACGAAGACGACGATATTATCGTGATAAACAAACCGCGTGGTGTCGTGATGTACCCGTCTGCGGGAAACAAAACGGGAACATTGGTTCAAAATATTTTGGCACATACCCCATTGGCATCGGCGGGTGGCGCAATACGACCGGGGGTGGTGCACCGTTTGGACAAAGATACCAGTGGCGTTATGGTTTTTGCGAAATCTAATGCGGCATACAATGGTTTGGTGAAAACTTTTATGGCGCATGATTTAACACGAAAATATGTCGCGTTTGTTTGGGGCGTTCCGAATTGGGAAACGGCAACAATTACGGGTAATATTGCGCGTTCTTCACGCAATCGCCAAAAAATGAGCATGGTAAAGAGTGGTGGCAAACCAGCAACAACTTTGGTGGCGGTTATGGATACTTGGGGTCGTGCGGGGGTCAGTGCGTTTCGTTGCACATTATTGACGGGTCGCACGCATCAAATTCGTGTTCATTTATCGGCACATGGTTTCCCAGTTTTGTGTGATACGGTTTATGGTCGTACTGGTGCACGATTGGGCTCGGTCAAGAACGCAGATTTGTTGGATTTCTTGAAAACACATAATGGTCAAATGTTGCATGCAGAGGTGCTTGATTTTGTGCATCCAGTAACGGGTGAAAAAATGCATTTTCGTGCCCCACTGCCCGACGATATGGTCGAATTAAAATATTTGCTTGATAATTTTAGTTAATCTGTGTGATTTCATTACTTTTTCATTTGTCTAAATCTGAAAATATGTTATAATAAAATAACAATAATGGAGTGAGACAAATGCATTTCTTCAATAAAACGATTGGTTTAATGGCTGTTTTGTGCGCTATGCCGGCGGCGTTTGCTGCGACTGCGCGTCCAAGTATAGTTTCTGCAACTGTTGGTTCGCGTATGCCGACGATGGTTGTAAAGACATCCACCGCCAGCAGTACCAGTACAACGACAACATCTTCTGCGTTGCTTGCAAACGCAGAATGTATTGATGCGTACACCGAATGTATCAAGGACGCAGATTCCTGTGGTGAAAACTTTGAAGAATGCACAAATAAGGTCTTGTTCCACGGAAAAATGCCAAACTGCTTGGGTACATTGGCACAATGTTCCACGTCTGGTGTAAACAGTTTGTTTGGAACATCAAATATTTCCGCTTTGTCTAATATCGCGACTAAAAACACTTATGGCGAAGTGACCGATTATACATACCCGACCGATGGCAGTGTTTTGGGTCAAATGATAACTGCAGCGGCGATTTCTAATCGTTATGACACTTCAACCTGTGTTCGCCGTTATACATCGTGTTTGCGTAAAGATACTGTTTGTGGCGATGATTTTGAACTTTGCACAACGAACAAAGAATTCCGTAAGCAACGCGTATTTTGTGATTCAACATTGGCGCGTTGCCAATCTGATGGTGTGATTGAATTATTGGGTTCGTCAAATCGTACCGCAATGCCAACTGCGTCATCTCGTATTGGTGAAATGATTACCGAAGGTGCGGCATTGGCGGCAATTGCGTCCGTTTCCACATGCTATAAGGTTGTTGAACAGTGCTTCCTTGGTGCGTGTGCGGCAAACCCGTACAAGTGCTATGAAAACAGCAACCAATCTGTTGTTGAAATTGTTGAAGCAATCAACAATGGTACAGAAATCACAACCGAAATGGTTGATGGTGTAATCAACAAATCGTCCATTTCTTCTTACCTGAAGAACAGTTGTTTGGACACAATTGGTTCAAACAAGTATTGTTATGCGACATTCTTGGGCAATGGCCAGATGCCAACAAATGCCCAGTTGCGTGATGAAGATAACCAAGAAGAAATATTTGATTTGGCATATTCGTCCCGTATGAATGACGCGATGAAGGCAAAGATTGCCGACTTGGTTGATAAATTTGATACCAAGGCAAAGCAGAAATGTACCGAAACAATTAAATCTTGCGCAATGCGTGTTTGTGGTGGTGGTGTTGGCTCGGCATGCTATGCGGCGGTGTTCGGTAATTCCGATAAAAGTATCAACGGTGCGGCTACATACGAAGAAATCAAGACGGGTTGTGCGCCAATCGTCAATACCGATACATATTGCAAATATGCGGCGGCGAATCCAAATTCAACGGGTACATATTCTTATACATATATAAATCGCGAAGCATTTGATGTTTTGTTCCCAGAATATGACAATGGTGCTGAAATTGATGCAATTGGCGTTGTTGCATCTTTGAATTCTGCGTTGGCAACAAATTACAGCGATGCCGCAATTGCCCAGTTGAAAAAACAATGTCAATCAGTGGCCAGCAGCTGTGTTAAATCTATGTGCGGATCTGACTATGTCAATTGCTATCGCACACGTACCGATGTTGCGTCCAGTTTGACAAACACCGGCAACAGCACATTTGATGCATCCATGAACAAGGTTGGTGGTGTGCTTGATTACACAATCGTTTTGGGCTTGTGCTTGGACACCGTTAAAAATGCATCTGTTTGTGAAGAACACTTGGCGATTGAAGCGAACAAGATAAAAATCGCAGAGAAAGGTACATCTTCTTGGGGCGATGCGACATCTGTCCGTGAAGGTTGGATTGATGCAGGTGCAACTACAAAAATCACTGGTGAAACAGAAACAGTTGCGCTGACCGATGCGTATGGCAACAAGTTGTGCAGAACCCAAGATGGCGACGAAGGTATCTGCTATACAGTAAGCGAAAGCGGCAAAGTGTATGATATTGAAGAAACAATAGATTACACCACATATGTCCAGAACCAAGCGGCTTCTACTTTGTTCAAAGATTTAATCTATGACATTGAAAAAGAAGCCCAGGCAAAATATAACTCTAAACTGACACATGAACAACAAATGTGCTATTCTGCAAATTCGGGTGGTATCGTTGGTAATAAAGATATGGGCAGCACATTTATGTGGGCTAAATTGAACGGTAACCGTGTTCCAAAAGATTACACTGTCAATGGTTTGAAACAAACCGCGTTCAAGGCCAGCAACGATTTGTACGGTTCGTTCTGTCGTGTGCGTGTGACATTGCAATCTGATGATAAAAAGATTCAGGATGCGATAAAGGGTAAATCTTGGAACACAGCATACTTTGCAGTTGGTGATTCGTTCACATGTGGTTCTTGGATTCCAGACGATGAATTGGAAGATTTGGCAAATGCTGCGGCCGGCAAGGCAACCGAAGGTATGGCCGCGGATCAGAAACGTCTGCGCACATGGACAACGATTTTGGGCGCATTGGGCGGCAGTTTGGGCGGATATGAATTGGGCGAAAGCATCCGCAAAGGCAAAGCATTAACTGGTTTGACTAAATGGAATACCACAAAAATGCAGTCCAAGAAAGATTTACAGGAATCATGTGTAAGAATTGTAAATGCTTTGACTAATGATGATGCAAAACAACTGTATGATCATTCTGGCGACCTTTATAATACAGCCAGTGAGTTGCTGGGCAATACAACGGATATGACTACATTAAATACTGCAAGAGAAGCGTTGTGGAATGCGTATATAAAGTGCTTGAATGACAAGACCAATAACCCCTGTGTTGCAGAAAGTGAGCTAGCAAAAGCAAAAAGCGAAGTTAGGTTAGTAGCCGGCAGAATCAAAAACGCGTGCAATAGTGCGGATATCAAGGATTCCGACGATGGTAAATCACCTTGGTGGACAGTGGCCAGCACAATCGCATTGGGTACGGGTGGCGCATTGTTGGTGAACAAGGCAACACGCGATATTCAAAATTCTGAATTGTCCGCAGCCGAAAAAGCGGCATACGAAGAATGGATGAACAGTGTTGGTCGTCATGTTTCCTGCTATATCGGCGCAGATGAAGCCGGTAACTATGGCGATGTAATTACAACCAGTTTGGAATAATCCTTGCTAATTAAAAAGACCGCCCACACGGGCGGTTTTTTGTTGTCTTTCCCCTTGCTAGAACATGTTTTTTATGTTAAAATTAAAGGTAAGAGAGAATATGAAATATCTTGCCAGATTTTTGTTGGCGGTGCTGTGTGTCGTGCCTTTTGGCGCGCAGGGTTCTAATGTTCCGACAACGCGTGGAAATAATTTAACCGCGTATAATGGCGCATCGGGTTCAACAAATAATAATAACTGGAACGCGTTGATGAATGTGCGTTCGGGTTCTGATGCGGCTGATATGCCGGTTGCTGATTTTGGTAATTGTAATGCGATTGTTTTGCGCTGTGCACAACCGAAGTGCGCGAATGGCGGTTGTACAGATATGAATATTGCCGCGACAATCGTAAATGGCTGTGTGCAATCTAACGAAGCGTGTAAAGAATATGGCGACGATTTAATTGGGTATATTGCGGCGCAATTGGTGGCTAATTCCACCGCCAAGGCAAATGCTGCACAAAATGCCGCTGCCCAGGCCGCTGCGGAACAAAACGCCCAGCAAATGCAACAAATGCAGGCGCAAATGCAACAACAGATGCAACAAATGGCGGCACAAAATGCCGAAACCGTTGCACAATTACAAAGTGCGCTGGATGAACAAAAACAAATGACTGCCCAGGCAATCGCAGATGCCACTGCATCGCGTTCCGCGCCGGTTGCAACAACGACCACAAGCAGCAGTTCAAATAACGATTTAACAACGCAACAACAAGCGGCGGCGGGCGCATTGACCACCGCACAACAAATAGCAGCGCAAAACGGTGTTTCGCCGGATATTTTGGCACGTGAACAGATTACCGGTCAAATCATGTCATCGCTTGAAAATGCGGAAACACAGTTAAAAACATTAAAAACCACAATGGCAGACACGTTTGAATACGCGGGTTGTGATACAAAGGGTTCTAATTGTACCGGTCCAAAACGGGTAAAGGTTTTTAAACAAAAGGCAATGTCGTTCTTTGACCCGTATGAAAATGTTTTGGACGAATTGTATGACGCTTTAATTACTGCCCAGGCGGTTGGTGTTGACATTACTGATATCTACATGATGCTGAATGGTTCATGCAATGTGTGGGGAAAATATCTGTGTAATTTAGGGGCGACCATCAAAGAAAGAGTTTGTGATGAACCTATTGTAACAGTAGTTGGCACAGGTATTTCTGTTACATGTAAGGATAATTTGTACCACTATGAGACAAGGGTAAAAAATACGGATACTTACGATGATACTTCGTGTCCAAATAATACCAGGTCTGTGCAATCTGGTCGCGCCCGTGGCGGACATGAATGTATCCAGGGTCAAGTGATACCCCCAGAAGATGATATTGCATGCACATTGCAAAAAATGATTGTTGACAGTGATGATGACCCAGTGCAACGTGATTGGTTGTGGAATGAAACAGATGAAGAGGGATCAAATATTCGTGTCGGTTGTGCATCGTCTGCACTGGAAGCATCTAAATTCTTCCGTAATCGTAAAAAGGGTACAAATCTGGACATAGAAATTTTGGAACGCATTGTGGAACAAGATGCGCCAAGTTCCTTTGGGGCTATTTGGGGAAATAGCAACAATACCACATCACCAAAGCCAGATGGTGTAAAGTACTGTGCTGTAAGCGGTGATACAATCGGTGAATTGGAAAAAATAGTTTCATTAAAAACACTGCCGAAACCCGTGTGTGTAAAAGATGGTAGTTTAGAACAAATATTCAATGACGATAATGGCAAGGTGACCACGTCGAATGGTATGGATTGCGAAAATGACGATAATAATCGTATAAATCCGCTAATCGCACTGTGTTCAACACATGTCTATAATATTGGTGAAGCGCAAAATCAATCTGATGAATCGCGTAAACAACAGATGCGGCAAGTTATTGCTTTAAAGACAACATTTATGACGCAACAGATGTATAAGCAATACGAATACATGGAAACGATGATTCGTCGGTTTAAAACCCAATTGGAAAAAGCAGTTTTGACAACTAAACTTCAGGCCGCCAGTGGTGGCAACACCAGTGGTTCGTCATCTTCTTCAACAGGCGGTTCTGTGTCCGGTGGTTCGGTACAGCGTAGTCGTGATGTCTATGCCGTCGTTGATGGTGCTCAAGATTGTAATTTAATTGAAACAGGAACCGCAGATGCTTTGCAGTGTGTTCAAGGAAATATAACCGCCGCACTTAGAGCATTGGACGAAGGTAAAAACGCCGAAGCAAGAAGACAACTGCAAAAAGATTTAGAAGTAGCAAAAAGATATGGTAGAAGTTATAACGATGATTTAAAAAATAATAAAGTTACGAGTTGCAATACAATAGCATCCAGTTCAAATCCATCAACATTACGCACCTGTGCATACGATTTGCGTTCCGCGGTGGCGCTTGCGATAACCAAGTATAATAATGAGTCAAGTCGCACGCGCGCCACACCATAATTATTTATCCGCCCGTTTGGGCGGTTTTTTGTTGAAGCATGCAGAGTGTTGTCATCCCGGGCTTGCCCCGGGATCCAGGTAATAGAAAAGCACGCGCCAATAGCGCGACATAAATACCTGGACCACGGCTCTGGGGCCGGGGTGACAAAATAGTATGGGGGCGGGGCAAGGAATAGATGTTACTTTATTAAAAAAACGCCCCGTGGGGCGTTGTTTTTTGTTTTTGCTTATGGACATAGCTCTAGCTGTCTTAACACATTCCGGACGTCATTATTTACCGATACCATTGTCTTGCGACCCAGACCGTCTGTGTATGTGTAAAAGAACTTCTGTTCGGCAAAATCTGGTGCGGCTTCATACACTTGTTGGAACGGTGCCAACATAGCTGCAAACCATTGACGGCCACGGCACAGGCATCCATTACGTACGTCCGCAGCAACCGCAGCCGTTGCAGTGTTTGGATACTTGCTGTCCAATTCTTCGTCCGTCATCATCAGACAACGAGAACCGAATCCATAGAAGTTTGCGTCATCAGACATGAATTTATATATCAAACCATCTGATGCACCCGCGCGCTTCAACGAATATACTAAACCGTCTGTGCAACATGCATTAGCGGAACGCATCAGCATTTTATAGCGGTCAAGCAACGGCGCAGAAATCGGATCGTTTGCAGTGATTGATGGGTTGCGGTCAGCAACATATACAAACGCGTTTAATGAGTCAGCACGAATAACTGGGCTGCGTGGTGAAACTGTTTCGCGAATAATCGGCTTGCGACGCCATATTTCGCATTCTGTTTCAGAATCAAATGGACAACCATCGGAACGACCAAATGTATAAGATACAACCTGGGTTAAATCTTGGGCTGTATATTTTGGTGCCGGTGCGTAAACTGGGTGTGATACAACCGCAGGGGCAACCGCCACTTCGTCATTGCATCCTTCATCCGCCCAGAAATTAAATTGTGGACGTTGTGGTTCCAACAGTTCGTCAATGCGTGCGCGTGTCGCAGCGGCATCGGCCATATTCTGATTATACAGCGCAATAGCTGGATCTGTCTGATACGACTGAACCGCAGGATATGCAGGATATGTCTGGTATGTTGCTTGTGCTTGGTATCTTTGCTGCGATGGCGCATCAACTTCGCGTAAATATATTTCTGGCGATGGTTCCAAGAACCAGTCCGAGAAATCTTTACGACGATAGTGTGCAATCGAATCGTCCCAAATTGGAACGCCGTCGCGCCAGTCAACAGTTTTATCGTTGGTATAACGCACCTGTTTGCCACGTACAGTACCGTCCCACACCGCCGGACGCGTATCTTCGGGCACTGGTTTAATTGTCAGTGTCTTGACAGAACGCATCGGTATTTGCGTTGCATAGATGTATTCAGTTGGTTGCTGATATTGTGCGACCGGTGTTGGCGCAACATATCCAACCGGTTCCGAATAGGTATAACCCATCGGTGCCGGCGCGTATCTTGTGCCAGTGTCAGCATACATCATTTCCATAAAATCACATTCTGCCCCCGTACAATCGGACGCCAGGGCAGGTGCAATCCCGCATATTACAAGCAGGGATGCGAAAGCATATTTATTCTTTTTCATGCCTTAAATTATACCACAAAATATCAGGATAAAAAACAGATTTTTTATGGTTGTTGTCTTTTTTGTAAAATTATGTGTTTTGGGTGGTGTTCGTAATCACGAATCGGGCTTTTTGTCGCAACGAATCGCTAAAATAGATAAAAATCGAATCGTAATAATGGGTGGCAAAAGTCAAAAGGTTATAAAAACAAGAAAAATAAAATGGCGGATTTCTGCGCTTTTTTATTTTTTAACAACTTTTTTAAAATTATTTTGGAAAAAACGCTTGACTTTTTTTTGATTTCAATTCATACTATGCGGGCTTTCAAGTTGGGAACCAATTAAATCATGCTCTCAACCCCTGAAATTCGGCGGTTTACGGAACAAACGCTAAGAACGGGGTACCGGTTAAACTGCAAACATTGTGAATAAAAGCAGCTCATCAAAATTCAAGAAGGGATGTGCAGACAGTTGAATTTGGATTATCCAAACTTTGACTAAGTCAAATGTGCATATCCTAGACAGGTAGTAGGTTTACATATTAAACCTCGTTAAAAACTTGTCTTGCGAATAATCATATATGTAAAGACGAACTGAATTAAAGTCAGCTTTGTTTAAATATGCACAGGACTTAAACCACAAGTTTTTTAAAACTTGAGAGTTTGATCCTGGCTCAGAACGAACGCTGGCGGCAGGTCTTAGGCATGCAAGTCGAACGGACGAAGCGAAAGCTTGC
>JAGCYJ010000001.1 GCA_017960855.1 Alphaproteobacteria bacterium
AGTAATGAACTGACGATGACCCTTGGTCCGACGATAGTTTTGACGACGTTTTTTCTTGAACACCAAAACTTTGTCAGCGCGTTTCTGTTCAACCACTTCGGCAACAACTTTTGCACCATCTATTGTTGGTGTGCCGATTTTTTCACCAAGCATTAAAACCTGGTCAAATTCAATTTTACCGTCAGCATTCAGTTTTTCAACCTTGATAACATCGCCTTTTTGCACGCGATATTGTTTGCCACCGGTTTGAAAGATTGCAAAATCGCTCATATTCTTGCTCTTTTTGTTCGTTTTTATACTATTTTTCGCACTTTTGTCGAAAAGTTTATGCAAATTGTATATTTTTTACCCCAAAAGTCAAGAAAAAGTTTAACCCCGTGCCATAAAAACACGGGGTAATAAAAAACCGCCCAAACGGGCGGTGTTTTTACGATGGTTGTTGCACATAATCTGGCAACCAATTTCTGATGTCTTGGACCCCATTGTCCTGCAAGCACTGTTCACGCATAGATGCGGAATCACCACTTGCATTTGGCGCGATATTAGCCGGACTATCCGATATCGCACGCAGTATTTCGTTCAATGTTACGATGTTACGGCAAGTATTTTCGGTGTAATCCTGGCTATTCAAACAAGATGTGCTATCCTGTTTGTCTATGATTGCACGGAACTGCGCTGTTGAAGGATTACAAATCATCGTTTCGTAACAATGCGGAACATTTGCAACCTGGGCACAATATGTCTTAATACGTGCGGTTGTCCATTTTGCACCAGACGATGTTGTGTTTGATGCCTGGGTTTCATAACAATCATAAATTTCGCTTAAGCATTCGTCAAAGTTCGTACCAGCAGTGACTGCTTCTGAATAAATAGTATCGCGTTCTTCATTTGCAAATTCAAGACGCTTCTGTTGTAACGCTTGCTTCGCGGCCGCCTTTTGATAGCCAATATTCTGGGCGGTGGCACGCAATTGTTCGCCATAAGCATCGCAATCCGCGTTCGCATCCAGCGCATATTTCTGCATAATGCTGCGACGCGCATCAGCAACCGGCCCACGTAACGATGAGTACGGATCACCCGATGATGATGTATAACCAAAGCATGTCGCCGAATTAGATGAAGAATAACCAGTATTTGGTGTCACAAAGTTCAATTCATATGTTCCGGTATTATTGACCGAAATCACACTGTTATAGTTATATGGGCATTGTGATGCACCATTACCACATTTGCGTCCGCCCGACGGTGGTGTACCACATGCTTCGTAAATACCGTTAAAGCAGGAATCCAAAACACGCGCGCAAACATTGTTATGGGCATATTCAAACAATTCATAGCCCCATGTTTCCGCCAATGAATCTTTCAAATCTTCGCTGGACGCAAAGGCACCATCAATACCGGCCAAGCCACTAACCACAGAATTAACAATCCCCAACGCACTTAACAAATTGTCGTCATTGTTGGAAAGTATTGTGATTGTCTGTTCCTTGGCGGTTGCCCATGCCTGCAAAGATGCCAAAATATCACTGGACGAACCATCTATGTTTTTAAGGTCAAACCCAAAAGTATTGCCTGTTTCTTTACAATATGACGGTGAAACACTTCTGCTGCACTCGTTTTTATCATATATTGTGTGTGCCTGGCACCATGCGGTCATATATTCATCACCACTGGTGTATTTCACACCACCTTCGGTCAATGGTTTTGCAGAAGTTATTATACTTGCTTTACCACTGGCTTCTTGCCAAGAAACACAGTTCATAACCTTTTCTGCATCGGTCAATTTGAATGCATCGGAAACATCTTTACCCTTGTTTGCGACAAACAATGCCAATTCACCCGCAACCTTAATCAATTCTTCATTTGCAGATTCCAGCGCGGTTTCCGCATCGGCAAATGCCTTTACACGACCGGCGCATGCACAACGACGTTGTGCGGCATTACGTGCCGTACAAATTTCGTCCATACATGTGTAATATGATTCCATACAGTTATTATAAGCATCTGTTGAAATCAGACCAGTACTGGAATCAATGATAGTAGAATAATTCCCAGTGTACAATTTACTGGACAAATATGTGTATGAATTCGCACGCGATTTGTTGTATGCCGCCTGCATAGCGGGTCCTTGGTGCGATATACGCGACTGAGTTTCTGCGGTACGCGCAACAACATTACGCGATGTATTACGTGCACTTACGCGCGACACAACATTACGGTTTGTGGTTGCACGTGATGATGCGTTTGTTGTTGCACGCGACACAACATTACGAGATTGCACTGCATTATTTCTGTTTGTGGTTGCACCCGTTGTCCGTGCAATTGTTGCCGCCGAAACGCCACGATTTACCATACGTCCCGAAGCACGATTTGTCGCATTGGAACGCGCAGTTGCCCCCGATGATTGTGCCGGAACAATTGCTGGCGCAATCGGATCAGCCAACACTGCCCGCATAGACAAAAATGTCGAGCAAACAAAGAAAGCCCCCGCCAACAGGAACACTGTTCCCATAGCATTTTTTGCAACAGATGCGATATCACGTCTATTCATTCATACTCTCCCGCGGACGCAAAGCCCACAAATCCGCCCTTTTATGGTATGCACGACGGCACACCACTATTATAGTTTGTATTTATTATACCATTTTTAGCGCAATCTGTAAAGTCAGAAAACATAATCTGGACAAACATACGGAAATAAAAAATGCCCCGAAGGGCATTATTTTTATTCAGCACTTGGTTTAAACATGTTTTTAAACAAACTGCCTGTCTCTTTTGCATCCGCTTCTACTTGTTTTGCGGCTGCTTTAACTTCTTCGACAGTGTTTTTAACTTCTGCGGCTTGGGCATTAGCGGTATCTTTCGCTTCTGTTTCGGCGGCATTTGCCATACCTGTCACCTCGGCGGCTTGTTCTGTGACAGATTTTTTAACAAAGTTTGCACATTTTTTAGACAACGATTTCACGTTATCAATCAAACATGTCGGTATTGTTTTTTCGCCAGTCAAGATTTCTGGACAGAACTTGCTGACTTCATCTGTGTTGCATGCTTCGGACAATGTTGTTGGTTCGGCCTCTTTCTGACCAAAGCCCAAGAAATCCAACAAACCTGCATTTGCAGATGTGGCGACCAAAACAGCTGATAACACCATGACTATCTTTTTTTCCATTGTTTCCCCTTTTTGTTTGTATATTCAAATGATAAAATGAAATCGACAACAGGTCAATAAATTTAATAGGAAAACTTCCTTGCCAAGAAAATAAAAATAATTATAATGCCAATCGTCACTCGGAAAGGATTTTATCGTGAATAAAGTTTTGATTGCCACAACATTTGCAATCTTATCTGGGGCCGCATTTGCCACAGAAAACCCGATGTTTGGTGTGGATACAAAGAATTCAATCGCACTGAACATAGCGCAAAGCACCGGCAGTCATAATATACGAAAACTTGTCTGGTTTCCCGATTGGGAAATATCACCACAAACATTTGTTATGTTGACCTATGCCCAGCCGATGGAGATTTTACGTCTGCCGTCACGCATGAATATAAGCATAGTGCAAAATATCGCCTATGAATCCAGCAAGGGGCTTTCTTTTATCGGCGTTGGCGCATCGTGGGATATCGCATTGGTACAATATCATGGCTTTTATCTGGGCATTGGAATCGGGCCATATTACCGCGACAATCACGACCGCTGGGTGTCCAGCCGCTTTATGTTCGGCGAAAAGGTGTTTTTGGGCAAAAACATAACTGACCGGTGGCACGGGGAATTGTTCACGATACACTTTTCAAACGGTGATTTAACCGAAATAAACCACGGATTTAACTTCGTTGGTATCGGCGTGAATTACAGCTTTTAATAATTGACATTGCCGTACCATATGCTACATTGACAAAAAAGGGTTATTGGTGTGGCAAAAATTGAAGAATTGTATGATTTTATCGATAGTTTAACGTTCGGCAATATGTATGACAAAAGAGCCGACGCCAACCGCAACAATCGTTACCTTAGTTATTGGGGTAATCCCGAATTCCCAAGCGAAGAAACTCTTTGCGTTAAAGTTTATGATACGCATATGCTTGTTGAAAAACAGGTTTTTCTACGCCCACAATCAATTACAGAAACAGTTTATCGCAACACCCCAGAAGGCGAGGCCATTGTCCAGCGTTTCATTACCGCAATGACAAAAAAATGTGATAAAACCGCCAAAGAATATGGACACCAATGCCCCGGTGAATTAAGACCAGGAATAACCATCATCAAAAATTTCAACGATGTTTATAAACTTATTACATCCAAGGATTTTCAATTAACGAAACACAAAGATCTGGCACACCCCGATACATATGTGTTCTATGATTTATACAACTTTTATACCCACGAAACAATTATCATTGATATTTACAAGGATCGTATGGAACTTTCTAAACTGACACGCAATGTTCCCGGATATCAATATCGTGAAACGATACAACGTAAAGAGCAACTGGGTGCAAATGTTATTGATAATTTTATAGAAGCCCTGTCAACAAGAAGGGGCCATATCCTTTATGATGGGTTTATGGAACAAAAAGGGAAAACAAAATGATTCAAAACATTGACGATATTTACAACCTTATCAGTTCACAAACGTATCAAAAGGATCATGAACCGGTGATGCCGCTAAAACATAGAAAAAAATATCCCCAGGGTACCCATCTCTTCTTTAATCGTGCAGGCAATCTTGATTATATCAGCGTCAAAGTGACCAGCCGTTATATAGAGGTTTATAAATTGGCAAATGGGAAATCTGAATATTATGAAAAAATCCCCACCACAAACAAAACAGGCAGACAAGCACTTAACCGTTTTACAGAACTGCTGACTCAAAAAAACCTTGTTGCGATGGTTCAACATATAAATTCGTTGTAAATATTTATAAATAAAAAAAACGCCCAAACGGGCGTTTTTTTGTGTCTTACTTGCGTGGGTTTTTAACCGCTGCCTGTGCCGCCGCAAGACGTGCGATTGGCACGCGGAACGGACTGCACGAAACAGAATTAAATCCACATTTATGGAAGAACTCGATAGAGTCAGGATCACCACCGTGTTCACCGCAAACACCAAGATGGATTTTATCGCCCTTGGTTGCGCGGGCCTTGGCAACGGCATCCTTGATCAACAAACCGACACCCAATTGGTCAACCGACGCAAACGGATCTGCGACATAAATACCGCGTGCGCGATATTCGTCCAAGATTTTGCCCGTATCATCACGGCTCATACCCAATGTGGTTTGTGTCAAATCGTTTGTTCCGAATTCAAAGAATTCACATGATTCTGCAATTTCATTTGCCAACACTGCGGCGCGTGGCAATTCAATCATTGAACCAACGCTATATTCGATACGATCGCCGGTTTCTGCGAACAAACTTTCCGCTGTTGCATCAATAACTGCTTTGACAATATCAACTTCCTTCTTGGAACCGACCAATGGAACTTCGATTTCAGGTTTCACAACAACACCTGCGTTCTTGCATTCCAATGCTGCCGACAAAATCGCACGTGTTTGCATTTCACAGATTTCAGGATATGTAATCGCAAGGCGGCAACCACGATGACCCAACATCGGGTTTTGTTCCTTTAATGCCTCGCTGCGTTGTTTCACAAATTCAACAGGTTTACCAATATGTGCCGCCAAGATTGCGATATCTTCTTCGGTGTGTGGCAAGAATTCATGAAGTGGTGGGTCAATCAAACGAATTGTGACCGGCAGACCATCCATAATCTTGAACAATTCAACGAAGTCCGCTTTCTGATACGGCAACAGTTTTGCCAATGCTGCGCGACGACCTTCTACATTGTCTGCCAAAATCATTTCGCGCATATCTTGAATACGTGATGGGTCAAAGAACATGTGTTCTGTACGCGCAAGTCCAATACCTTCGGCACCAAAATCGCGTGCTTGTTTCGCGTCTTTTGGTGTTTCAGCGTTTGCCTTGACTGTCAATGTTTTGATTTCATCAACCCAGCTCATCAACGTTCCGAAATTACCAGTCATTTCCACAGATACTGTTGGAACTTTACCTTCAATAATTTCACCCTTGGCACCATCAATAGAGATCCAATCACCTTCGTTGATAACCACGCCAGATGTTGTTTTCAATGTCTTGGACGCATAATCAATCTTGATGTCTGGTGAACCGGACACACACGGTGTTCCCATACCACGCGCAACAACGGCGGCGTGTGATGTCATACCACCACGCGCAGTGATAACACCTTGGGCTGCATTCATACCAGCGATATCTTCTGGGGATGTTTCAACGCGGATAAGCATAACTTTCTTGCCTTCGGCCGCCCATTTTTCAGCATCTTCGGCATTGAACACGGCTTGACCAACCGCGGCACCTGGGATGCTGGCAAACCAGTCGCGATAACTTTCTTTTCTGCTTTTGGATCCAACATTGGATGCAACAAATGATTCAACTGATCTGCACCAACACGCAATATTGCTTCTTCTTTGGTCAACAAACCTTCTTCAACCATTTCAACCGCCATACGAACAGCAGCCGCCGCAGTGCGTTTACCATTACGGCATTGCAACATCCACAATTTTCCATGTTCAATTGTGAATTCCATATCTTGCATGTCTTTGTAGTGATGTTCCAATTTTTCACGAACATCGCACAGTTGTTTATAAACTTCTGGCATAGTTTCTTCCAAGGATTTACGTCCGGAATCATCTTTGCTCATCGGTTGTGGTGTACGAATACCTGCAACAACGTCTTCACCTTGGGCATTAATCAGATATTCACCATAGTATTTGTTTTCGCCGGTTGCTGGGTCGCGACTAAAGCACACACCCGTTGCACTATCATCACCGGAATTACCAAACACCATTGCTTGAACATTCACTGCGGTTCCCCAATCACCCGGAATATTATTCAATTTACGATATGTGATTGCTTTCTTGGACATCCAAGAACCGAACACAGCACCAATACCCAATTTCAATTGTTCCCATGGATCTTGTGGGAAAACCTTTCCAATTTTGACACCGATTTCTTTGAACTTTTCAACCAATTCTTTCAAATCGTCTGCTGTCAATTCAGTATCAACTTTATAACCCTTGTCTTCCTTCATACGTTCCAATGTGTGTTCAAACAAATCAATATCTGCGCCCAACACAACATCAGAAAACATCATGATGAAACGACGATAAGAATCATATGCAAAACGTTCATTGTTTGCAGATTTTGCCAATGCTTTTACTGTTTCATCATTCAAACCCAAATTCAAAACAGTGTCCATCATACCCGGCATAGAAACACGTGCCCCTGAACGCACAGACACCAACAACGGATTATTCATATCGGCAAATTTTTTGCCCATGATATTTTCAATGTGCGAAATACCAGCGCGCACTTGATCCATTAAATCAGATGGATATGTTTGACTATGATCATAGTAATATGTGCAAACCTCGGTTGTGACGGTAAAGCCCGCAGGCACCGGCAATCCAACCAAATTCATTTCTGCCAAGTTTGCACCTTTGCCACCCAACAGATTGCGCATATCGGCGCGCCCTTCGGCAGCACCATTACCAAACGTATAAACCCATTTATTGCTCATAAAATCTCCTTTAACTAAAAAGCGAAATGATTGTAGAAAAATACTGACTAAATGCAAGCGTAAAAAGCAACAAAAACGAAAAAATATTATGAAATTATCTTTGTTTAGAATCCAAGATTTTTTCAATCGCACTAAACGTCACATGCACAGGGAACTCTTCGGCAAGCAAACGCGTCTCGTCCGCGCCCAGTTCAACATAATTTATCAAACGACGAACGGCAACATCAAAACAGTTATCGTGAAACAAACCATAATCTTCACGATCGGATACAGTAATAATTCTGTTCATACTGCTTGCAACTCTTTGCGGTTCACCATTTCCACCATTATAGAATAATGTCCATTCATCAACCTCTGCCATAGGGGCAATTTTACGGAAATTATGTAATGATTTTTCATATCTGCGACGAACATCACCAATCGGAACATCATGTCCGCCCTGGGCTACACGTTGTTTAATGCGTTCAATATTTTGTTCCACAGAATCAAGAAACACAAAATTGAAAACAACTTTATATTCCAAATTATGCGCCATTTTTATGATACGCGTATCATAGGTTCCAGATAACGTAGATTCTAACACAAACGAATGCCCCGATGACAAAACACGGGGCAAATCTTCTTTCAATAATTGACGTGCCGCAGTGATATTAGATACTTTTTGTGTTGCCGCAATATCGTCTAAATCCAGCACTTCCAGACCAGGATCTTCGCTGACAATTCGTTTGCGCAACGTACTTTTACCGCTGCCGTTTGGTCCGCCAATTAAATAAAATATTCTCTCGTCTTTCACAACCTTAACAACCAAATTCGCCGCATACTGCGCGTGTCGTCGTGTACGAACCGGCTGGTTCATAATGAACAACTGGTTTATACTGTTGCACAGTTTCGCGAACAAAGTATTCACGATTTACAACGCGTTCAAATGGTTCGCCACAAGCAGTGCCAACCACTGGTTCCACGATTTCTGGTTCTGCAACGACAACAGGTTCCACTTCTACTGTTGAATCTTCGCAAACAACTTTGGTGATAACTGCTCGTTTGTCGGCAACAGCACGATTCAATTCAGCACGCATCGCGTTCATATCACAGTTATCTGTGCGAAATTCAAAGTAATCAGCATTGGCCGCAGTTGCCGCCAAAACGCTCAAGATGGAAAGAGCCAAAATCTTTTTCATTTTTACTAACCTTTATCTACTCGCTCTCTCCGTCGCCCCCGATTTTATAACAATTTTTTATAAAATCAACAAAAACCTTGCGGTTTTTTAGCGTTGAATCCCCTTGGCCGACAATAATTTTGCCCAGCATTCGCTTGGATCATTAAAACACAAACGTGCATCGGGTTCAGTACAAAATTTATCCTTATGGTTTAAAACATCGGTCTGCATAAAGCCCTTTTTCATGATTTCTGGCAAATTAGAACGGCTATTCAACGAAGCATAGAAAAACAATGGACATTCCGCCGCGCGTGTGTCCACGGTAAATTGCTTTTGTGTCAGCGGTTTCCCGTCTTTTTCGTCATTCAATAATTTCCAGCATTCTGCACAATGACCTTTGCTGTTACCGTTACACGGCATGAATTGACAATGCAATTTATAAAATTGTGTTTCATAGAAATCGTGTGTTTTATCACCGATGGCCTGTAACGGGCACTTTCTCTGTGCTTGGGCCTTATCTGCATCGGCGATATAGTTTGAAATACCTTCAATCGGGGTCATATTAAAATCCTTTTTTGTTTTACATTCCCCCGTCATTATGGCATGTTAGTACATAATTTATGAAAATCAACAAAAAACCGCCCAATCGGGCGGATTTTTAATTATTTTTGGCGCGACATATAGATTTTTTTATATTCTTCGGGTTCAAAGAACAACTTGAAAACGTCATCTGTCAGCAAACATCTCATAGAGCAATTGTACTTCTTGTATTGAACAATCATTTCTATCTGGCCTTTGATTACCGGTTTCTTTTCCAGATACACAATAAAATTCTTTGATTCTTTGTATTTTTCAAATTTTTCAGTATCTATTGCCATCGCTGTCCCTTTTTTATCTTTGTTGTTTTGCAACCCCCAGCACCAATTTTGCACATGCTTGATTATATATTATTTGTGTGTCTTTCAACATGCTATCCAATGCCTCCCGCAAGTTATCGGTTGCTTTACATTCAAAACTCTTATCTTTATGCATCATGATTATGTTATCCATATATTTTATGCTCAGTTGCGCTGCATTTAACTCGTATGTATTTATCGCGACTTCCTGTTGAATCTGGTACAATGAACGTTGTTGAACAAACGATTCCAACATTGTGCGTTGTTCATCACCAACACAAGCATTAACCAACCAAATATTAACAAGCAGCGTCTTTTTGCCATCATTACCTTTAAGAACCCGGAGCATTTTAACATTTTCAGCTAAATTGTAAGTGGGGACCAAATAGTGCGCGACATAGTCGACTTTATTAGTCGACGGCTTCTTCTTTTGTGCGCTTTTTCTTTTTGCTTTTGCCATGTTGCAACCGCCCCCGATCCTAAAAATATTAGTAATACAATCAGTCGGCATTTGTCAAATGATATAAAAAGCGCAAAAAGAAAGCCCCGCGGATGCGGGGCTTAAATTCGGTTTTTAGTGTCATAACTGGATTTATTCTGGCGACGACCTACTCTTCCGTGGCTTAAGCCAAAGTACCATCGGCGATACGGAGTTTCCCTGTCTGGTTCGGGATGGAACAGAGGGTGACTTCCGCTCTATAATCACCAGAATAAATCCAGCGAACATCGGTAAATCTTAAA
>JAGCYJ010000005.1 GCA_017960855.1 Alphaproteobacteria bacterium
ATATTGCGAATATGCAGACAACAACCAATTTAAGTTCTAATATGACAACAGATACTGGTAGCACGACAAAGTATCCATCTGTTGCCGCTGTTGAAGCCGCTATCTCGGCGTCTGATACTGCGATGGATTCTCGTGTAGATGACTTGGAAGCAACAGCAGATAACTTGAAAGCATTGGCGTTCAAAGATACGGTTGGAACAAACGATATTGATGCCAACGCAGTGACAACAGCCAAGATTGCTGATGATGCTGTGACATTAAGCAAGATAACTTCTACATTGCCAAGTGCTTGCCAAGGTTCGGGCGCAGAATGCGTTCTGAAGAGTTCAAATGGCGCAGTGGCATGGGAAGTCATCCAACGTGCAACGGGTGAAACACCAAATAACACAACTGGGAGCAATGCACAATAATCCCATAGTGTAAAAGAGGTTCTTGTGGTTAATCGGTATGGCGGTAGTCCGCCGCCATACCGAGAACTTAAAATCACAGAATGGGCGAGAATACTGAATTAACTTGTTTATTGAATTAGAGAGAGAATGATGACGAAACGGGCAAATGTTTTAACTGTGTCTTTGATTGCGATATTCGCCGCCACTGGTGTGCGTGCTGAAATTGCCTCCAAGGCATATGTAGATCAACAAGTTGATTCAAAAGTCAATATCGCCCAAGGTGCCGGTAATGCAGATAAGGTTTTGATTACCAATGCGACAAGTGGTGATGTTGAAACCACGGCATTTATTCATGGTACTGGTGGCTCATATACAGCCGGTGGAAAAGATAACGATAAGTATGTTCCATCTGTAAAGTTGGTGGAAACTATTGTGTTGGATGCAGCAGGTGAATCAGTTGCGTTGCATCAGGGCGATGGTACCGGTGGTGATCCCGATAATAAAAACAAGGCCATGATAACTGATAACACTGGTCAAGTTGTTCCGGGGCAAATAGCAACTGGTATGATTGCAAACAAAGCGGTTACAAATGATAAATTGTCAGATGCGGTTAACGCGTCTTTGGATTTGGCGGACAGCGCAGTTCAATCTGTGACAACGGGCGACAGTGGTGTTGGTACAATCAAGGTTGATGGTACTTCGGTCACAGTTCATGGTTTAGGCACTGCGGCGGGTGCAAATGTATCAACAAATGGTGTTGGTGCCACTGAAACAGGTTTGGTGACCGGCCAGCAAGTTCAAACAGCAATATCAAACCTTGGCACGGCTTCTGGTAATACATATCAAGTGAAATCAACCGGTGCCAGTATCGGTGGCGCGAACGGTACATGGACCGCTTTGACAGATGCACAATTGGCGGCGATGAATTCTGGTGCAACGACAACTAATATAGGTAAGATTGCAACCAATGAAAGCGCAATTGCTACATTAAATGGCGATGCAACAACAACAGGTTCGGTCGCGAAATCTATTGCAGATGCTATCTCAGATTTAGATTTGGCAAATACTTATGATGCCAAGGGTTCGGCGGCAACGGCGAAGTCAGAAGCCATCGCGGCGGCGGCAACCGATGCAACAAGCAAGGCAAATGCAGCCGAAGCAGCAGCGAAAGCTTATACTGATACTGCAACAACAAATATGCAGGTCACAACTAATTTAATTACAGATTTGGATGCGAACAAAACAGCGACTGATAAATACCCATCTGCCAAGACCGTTTATGATGCAGTTGAAGCAGCCAAGACCGCAGCGTCTGGTGCGTATCAACCAAAATCAACGGCGGATCGTCAAATCGGTACAACTGGCGGTTTATGGAGAGCACTGACTGCTAATGAAGCAGCTGCATTAGATTCAGGTATCACAACAGCCAAGGTCAGTGGCTATGATTCCACCAAAAGCGCAGTAGAAAACGCGACAACTGGTTTGGCGGCGACCAAGGCAATTGCAGATTCTGCGAAGACAACAGCCGAAGCGGCTTTACCGGCAGCAACATACAACACCCAGGTCGGTACAGTCAGCGCAGCGAACATGGGCACAAGTGCAACAACAGTTGTCGGCGCAATCAAAGAAGTAAGTGATGCCATTGACGATTTGGATACGACATATGCAAAAGATTCTGATGTGACAAGTGGTTTGGCGTTGAAACAAGACAAGACAGATTCAACGGCGACTGCAGGTAACTATATCGCAGCGGGTACCGGTGTTGGTGCAAACTTGGGTGCATTGGATACCCAGTTAAAGACGACAACCGATACCGCGAACGCGGCAATTCCGAAACCATCGGGTAATTGTACAGATTGCGTATTGCACTTTAACGGAACGGCGTATGCGTGGGAAGAAGTAGGGCGCTAAACACAAAGAGTTTAAACAAACAAAACAACAAACAAGACAAGGGCGGACACAATGAAAACAATGAATAAAGTATTAGCGGTTTCAATATTAGCGATGTTGGCGGTGCCGGCGGCACACGCAAAGATCGTTGCAGAAACTATGTTGAGTGAAACATCGGGACACTATTCTTCAACACACACCGTGCAAGATGAAATTGATGCAAAGGCAACCAAGGCAACAACGTTGTCTGGTTATGGCATTACAGATGCGTACACAAAGACCGAAACCGGGACACAAATAACAAACGCGGTTAATGCATTGGATTCAACAAGTACTGGAACAGGAACGGTTGTTAAGGGCGTCAGCCAGACAGATGGTAAGGTTGCTGTGACGGTTGGAACAATATCAAACGCAGATGTTGCAAGTGATGCCGCGATAGCGGGTACAAAAGTTGCCGCGGCAACGACTACTGCACGTGGTACCATTGAAATCGCAACCGATGCCGAGGCAACAGCTGGTTCATTAGAAAATGTTGCGGTCAACCCGAAACAGTTAAAAGCAGCAGCAGCGGCGGCGCAAGCGGCGGCAACGCCAGGAATTGCAACAACATCAGCAACCGGTGTTGTCAAGGGTGGTGGCAATGTTGCAATTGCAAATGATGGTACAATGAGTGTTGATTTAAGTGGAAAGGCGGACAAAGCAACAACATTGTCTGGTTATGGCATTACAGATGCGTACACAAAGACCGAAACCGGGACACAAATAACGAACGCGGTTAATGCATTGGATTCAACAAGTACTGGAACAGGAACAGTTGTTAAGGGTGTCAGCCAGACAGATGGTAAGGTTGCGGTGACGGTTGGAACAATATCAAACGCAGATGTTGCAAGTGATGCAGCGATCGCACAATCAAAGATCAGCGGATTGAGCACATCATTAAGTGGAAAGGTTGATAAAGCCCAAGGCACAGACAATAAAGATAAGGTTATGATTACCGATGCGACAAATGGCAATGTCACGACAACGGCGTTTGTTCACCAAGCAGGATATAATGCAACGGATTCTAACAGAGATAACACGATACCATCTGTTAAAACGGTGCAATACATCGTTAATCAAGCAGCAGGTGATTATGTTGCACTTGATCAAACAACAGATAATAAAGACAAGGTCATGATAACTAATGGAACAGGTCAAGTCGTTCCAGGGCAAATCGCAACTGGTATGATTGCAGATAGCGCAGTGACCAGTGCAAAGATTGCTAATGGTACCATTACGACTTCGGATATCAGTAACAGTGCTGGTATTACAAAGGGTCAGTTAGCAAGTGCGGTTCAAACATCACTGGGTAAAGCAGACTCAGCATTACAAGCAAGTGATGTTACTAGCACATACAGTGCCACAGGAACTGCTCCTGTGAATGGAACAGCGGTTGCAAGCGCAATATCTGGTGTGGCGGCAACTGCAAATGGCGCGGTACAGACGGACCAAACGACAACAAATAAGAACAAAGTTATGAGTACGACAAGTACTGGTCAAGTCACAGCAAGCACAATTACAGGAACAAATGGTGTTTCAGCGTCTGTTGCAGATGACGGTAGTGTATCCGTATCTGGAACTGCAGCGACCAGTA
Organism: Alphaproteobacteria bacterium; assembly: GCA_017960855.1. GTDB lineage: Bacteria > Pseudomonadota > Alphaproteobacteria > Rs-D84 > Rs-D84 > Enterousia. The sequence goes on from JAGCYJ010000005.1 coordinate 3,913, forward strand.
ACGCATTCGGTGTCGTAAAGACCGGAAGCAATATTACGAACAGCAGTGGTACGATCAGTGTTGCAACGGCAAACGGCAGCACACTTGGTGTTGTGAAACAGGGGACTAATGTCACTATTTCCAGTGGTTCGGTCAGTGTTGCGGATGCTTCTAACACTGCAAAGGGTGTGATTCAAATAGCGAAGGATTCTGATGTAACAACCGGTACGTCAGAAACTTTGGCAGTGAATCCGAAACAATTGAAAACAGTTGCAGATTCTGTGACAACAACCAATACAAACAAACAAGACAAGATTGGTGGAACCGCGGGTAAACTTGTTGTGACGACGGCGACTGCGGGCACAGTTACATATACTGATGCGGTGCCGACGGCGATACCACAGACCCCAAGTACGGATGGTGTGTTTGTGTTAACGGCAAAGAATGCCAATGGTACAACAACATTCTATTGGGAAGATATTGGCCGTTAAGGTATAGGGTTATCTGATGTGTGTCGTGGCGACACGGCACACATCGAAATGAAAGTGCGAATGGTTTAATAGAAAAACATAAGTAGAAAGCATCATGATTAGAATAGAAAAATTTTTAGCAGTTTCATTTATAGCGATGTTGGCGGTATCAACAGCGAACGCAACCGTCGTGACACAGTCAAATATCGTTGGCACGAATGGTGTTACGGTTAGTGTGCCAGAATCTGGCGATAATGCAGGTAAAGTGCAGGTGAAAACCGTGCCCGCATATGGTGCGGGGGCCGGTGGGGCAGCGACGGTCGCAAAAACGGTAACCATAGACGGTATTACATCATTAGAAGTCGGTCAGGTTATTTACGTTAAACCCGCCACTACATCCACGGTTGCGAGCAGCACATTAAATCTTAATGGGTTGGGTGCCAAACCAATGCGATATAACAATGAGGCGATATCCACCAGTACAGATTCTGTTGTATGGAACCAAAATTATGTGTCTATATTTGTATATGATGGTACATATTGGCAGTTTGCTGGACATGGTCTTGATTCAAATACTACTTATTCTGGAATGACGGCAGCCGAAATTACAGCAGGCACTGCGACGACAAATCGTCTTATAAGCCCTGCTAATTTGAAGACAGCGATTGAAACATGGGCACCGGAAACAGATATTAGTGGTAAACAGGATAATTTGGGTGGTTCTGGAAATGACGGTAAAGCGGTTATAGCGAGTTCGACAGCTGGGACAGTAACATATAAAGCAATTGATACGACAAATGGTGGAACAGCAAGTTCGGCTGATTTGATAACATCTGGTGCGGTTAATGCTGGTTTGGCAGGGAAGCAGGCAACACTTAGCGCCGCCCAATTGAATGCTGTGAATTCTGGCATCACGTCGGGCAAGGTTTCTTCGTATGATTCTCACGTTGCCAATGATGATATTCATGTAACCGCCGCACAAAAGACTACTTGGAGTGGTAAGCAAGATGATTTGACTGTCATGAGTGTTAGTGAAGGTCAAACAGGGACGGCGACAACGGAACGTTCAATGGATGCGGCGAAGCTGAAACAAATCGTTCAAGGTTCTTCCACAGCGGCGGGTTTGGGTCAGGGATCTGTCTTGGGACCAAATTATGCCAAATCGACTGCGACGGGAACGAATTTAAATGTTGCAAAAACAGATACGGTGAATGCAGCGATTGGTAAATTGGAAAAGAAAGCAGATGATGCAGCAGCAGCGGCAGCAGCGGCGGCATCTACGGCGTCATCGCATACACATGCAACTAGTGATGTTACGACGTTGGGTGGATATAGTAAGGGCACATCCAGTGCAGCATTGGCAACATCTGATACATTGAATGCAGCATTAGGCAAGTTGGAGAATCAAATAGATAAAAAGGTCACAGCGAACAGTGCGATAACAGCGAAAAGCGGGAACAATCTTGTATCGTATGATGCGAAAGGTTTGGTGACAGGAAGTGTTGCAGCTGGTTCGTTGGCTACGAAGAGCGCAGTTGCTAGTGCAGATATCACCGATGGTACAATCGTGAATGCTGATATCAGCAGCAGTGCAGCAATTGACCAATCAAAGATCAGTGGATTGAGTACATCGTTAAGTGGAAAAGTTGATAAAGCCCAAGGCACAGACAATAAAGATAAGGTTATGATTACCGATGCGACAAATGGCAACGTCACGACAACGGCATTTGTTCACCAGTCAGGATATAATGCACAGGCAAATGATAAGGATACTACGATTCCGTCTGTGGCAACTGTTGAAAAAATAGTGTTGGATGCAGCGGGTGATTATGTCGCGTTTGATCAAACGTCAAGTAATGCAAACAAAGTTATGATAACCAATGGTAGCGGTAAGGTTGTGCCAGTCGCGATAACAAATGATGGTACTGGTGTTGTGACGGGTGTGTCAATATCCAATGGCACTGTTACAGTTAGCAAGAGCGCAATTGGTGCAGCCAATGTTGCGTCTGGATTAGTGACAGGTACAGCACCAATAACAGTTAGCCGTAATAGCACGTCTGGGGTTTATACGGTTGCGGCGACCGCAGGCAGTGTTGCGGATGGTAATACCGGTTTGATTAACGGTGATAAGGTTTATGATGAAGTTCGTGCAGCACAAACAAGCAATGGGACAGGGTATTTGGGTGCGCCGGCATCTACTACGACGGCAACTAATTTAACGAACCTGGATACCGCGATAAAAACAATCCATCCGAATACAGGGGAAGTGAAGATTCCGTCGGGTTCTGAAACGTCAAGTACACTTGCATCTATTTGGGTAGAATAAATTAAGGTGTGTTTATAAAAACCGGCGTTTGCCGGTTTTTATTTTTTTGTTAAATAAGACACATAAGGCCGATACCAAGTATGGCGGCAACAACCGCGCCAATGGTTAGGTGCCAAAAGTATTTCTTGATAATCTTGTTAGCGGCATCTTGGAATCGCCACAGTAAATAGCCGACAATTACAAAACGCCCTGTGCGGAATATTGCCGACACGCCAATCATCACCCAAAATGGAAAGCCGATAAAGCCCGCCGTCATACACATTAACTTATACGGTATCGGGGTGAACGCCGTAAGGATAATAAGGAATATGCCATGGCGGATGAACATTTCTTGGGCCAGATAGAATTTGTCCATTGATGCAAAATGCTCAATCAGCCACAAACCCACCGAGTCAAACAGCCACAGACCAATCATATATGATATTACGCCACCAACAATTGACCCCAATGTCGCCGCAAGTGTTATTGGCACCGCGCGTTTCTTGTTCGCAATTATGGCGGGGGTCATAAATACCTCTGGCGGAACGAACAGGAATATGGATTCACACACCGTCATTAAAAATACGATTGCGGTGTAGTATGGTTTTTCCGCCTGGGACAATATGCATTCTGCGCATTTCATGGTTATTCGGTTTTTCTTTGTTTAATCTTTGCTTGATTGTAAATAAATATTTGGTATTTTACAAGCAAGAGTTATTAGCGGGGTGACCAATGCAGAAAAGACAGACAAATTCAAATCGTGGCGATCGTATCGCGTCCAAGGTGCAAACTTTGGTGGCCGAGATCTTACGCGATAATTATGCCGATGATGCGGTGCTGGGCGGCGTGTCGTTGGTTGGGGCGGTGTCGCGCGGTGGTCTGCAATTCGTGCGGTTGTTTTACTATTCCCGCAATTCCGATATTGAAATGGTGCAGAAACGGCTTGATGATGTGACCAAGACGGTGCGTTTTGAACTGGCGGCGCGCATGAATCAAAAATATGTGCCAGAAATCAAATTTGAATATGACGATACACTGGATCGTGCGCAACGCATTGACGATTTGTTGAATTCGCTTAAGGAACAATAAAATGCCCTGGGTTGTGAATAAGCTTAGTGTTGCGCCAATGGGTGTGTTGGAAGATTGTTGTTATATCGCAGCACAATCAAGATATGATGTTGCAGAAAATATTTTTTCTGAACTGGGAAGCGATTTTGCCTTGGAATCACACTTGTTATTTACTGTGTCTGGTGGTTCAAAATCTGGGGTGGTGGGATTCTTGGGTGGTCATATCGTCAAACAGGAATCGTGTGGATATATTGATTGGTTATTTGTTGATAAAAAGTGGCAACGCCAAGGTGTCGGCAGGGCACTGATTTGTGCATATGAACAATATCTTAAATCGAACGGGATAAAAAACGAAAAACTGATGTCGGTGTCAACGACAAATGCAATAAATTTTTATATATCTGGGGGCTTTAAACGGGTCTTGGCAGATTCTAACTTGATGCAGAAGGTTTTGTAAAATACCCCTTGCTAAATCGGATATACGGGTTTATCATTGCCGCATAGAAGGCAAGGATATTTTTGTGAAACAAAGTAATATAAGAAACTTTTCCATTGTTGCGCATATTGATCATGGTAAATCCACACTGTCGGATCGGTTGATTGAGATTACAGGTGGACTTGAGCATCGCGAGATGAAGGCGCAGGTGCTGGATTCTATGGATATTGAACGCGAACGCGGAATTACGATAAAGGCGCAGACGGTGCGGTTGAACTATCGCGCAAAAGACGGTGAAATGTATCAACTGAATTTGATGGATACGCCAGGGCATGTTGATTTTTCGTACGAGGTATCGCGGTCATTGGCGGCATGCGAAGGTGCGCTGGTCTTGGTTGATGCGACCCAGGGGGTCCAGGCGCAGACACTTGCCAATGCGTATTTGGCGTTGGACAATGATTTGGAAATGTTGCCGGTGCTGAACAAAATTGATTTGCCGTCGTCGAATGTCACGGAAACGCGTGAACAGATTGCAGATGTTATTGGGCTTGATGCGAATGATGCGTTGGCGGTATCTGGCAAGACGGGCGAAGGTGTACCGGAATTATTGGAAGAGATTGTGCATAAATTGCCCGCGCCACATGGTGATGAAAACGCGCCGTCACGTGCGTTGCTGGTGGATTCGTGGTATGATTCTTATTTGGGTGTTGTGATTTTGGTGCGTGTTGTTGATGGTAAATTATCACGCGGACAAAAGATAAGATTTATTGCGACCGGCGCGGAATACGTGATTGATAAAATCGGATTCTTTACACCAAAAATGGAATATGCCGATTCGTTAAATACCGGTGAAATCGGGTTTATTATTACGGGCATGAAAACAATTCACGATTGCAAGGTGGGCGACACGATTTGTGATGCACGCGCGACCGTTGACGCATTACCGGGGTTCAAGCCGTCAGTGCCAGTTGTGTTTTCTTCGTTCTTTCCGGTCGCGGCGGACGATTATCCCGCTTTGCGTGAAAGTGCGGAAAAGTTGGCACTTAATGATGCATCGTTTATGTTCACAACCGAAAAATCATCTGCGCTGGGGTTTGGGTTACGCTGTGGTTTCTTGGGGCTTTTGCATATGGAAATTATCAGCGAGCGCTTAGCGCGCGAATTTAATTTGAACCTTATTAATACGGTGCCAAGTGTGCTGTACAAGGTGCATTTGCGCGGCGGCGGTGAAATGGATTTGGAAAACCCCGCTGATATGCCGGACGTGACAAAAATTGAATCTATTGAAGAACCGTGGGTGCGTGCAACGATTATGATGCCTGATAAATATATGGGTGGAATTATGTCGCTGTGTACTGAACGACGCGGGGTCCAAGAAAATATTTCTTATGTTGGTAATCGCGCGGTGTTAGTATATCAGTTGCCGCTGTCTGAAATTGTGTTTGATTTTTATGATCGTGTGAAGTCGATTTCATCGGGTTATGCATCGTTTGATTACGCGGTTTATGGGTATCAGCCGGCGGATTTGGTAAAGGTTTCAATATTGGTAAATGACGAAAATGTAGAACCACTGTCGTTCATATGTCATCGTTTGTTTGCTGAAAAGCGCGGACGTCAAATTGTTGAAAAGTTAAAAGATCTGATTCCGCGTCATCAGTTCAAGATCCCAATTCAAGCGGCGATAGGGGGCAAGATTATTGCACGTGAAACAATCGCGGCGTATCGCAAGGATGTCACGGCAAAATGTTATGGCGGCGACATCACGCGTAAAAGAAAATTGTTGGAGAAGCAGAAAGAGGGAAAAAAGCGCATGCGCACATTTGGTAATGTAGAAATACCGCAAAATGCGTTTATCAATGCGTTGAAAGTTAACTAATTAAAAAAGGATAAAGTTATGGCAATAAAAAAATATAGGATGGCGGTAAAAAACTATCGTGATGCTGAGAAAAAATTTGAACTGGCGGTACAAAATATCACTCTTAATGTTGAAGAAGATCAGGCGGAAAGTGCGGTGGCATGTATCAAAAAATACTGGACTAATTTGCCAAAGACAGATCTTTATGATGATGGTAACGAGTTGTATCCAGAAACAATAAAATGTAATCGGTTTCACGAAAACCCATGTACTGTAACCAATTGTCCGTTTTATGCAGACAATGTGCAATACAGAGAAGCGCAATTGGCCCTTGAACATGCATATGATGCGAAAAAAGCGAAATTAAAGACGATGTTTCAACGCAAAAAATAAAATGGTGGAATCATATGAGTACACTTAGACAAGATTATAAAAATTGGTGTGCAATGGTGGGGCAATTCCATCGTTGCACCAGAGCAAGAAACAGATATAAAAGACAGATAGAAGGCCTGGTGCCATTGGAAGAGTTCAAGGCATATGCGAAAAGCCTGGTGGTTAATTTAAGAACAAACAAGTTGCCCGTGCGGGCAGAATCCTGTTTCTTTAAAGTGGCGGCCCAAGATGAAATAACTGGGCTAACTCTGTTCATATTTAGAGACGTGCAAAGATGTGTAAATAACAGGGTCGATGGAACCTTTGTTGAGAGTCATTGTGCAGGGTGTCCGCATTTTGGTGAATTGATTGAATATCAAAGATTGGCGGCAAATGCCGATGTCGCACGGGAAAATCTGAACGCAGCAAGACAGAAATTGTTTGGCAGGTTTCGTTTGTCAAAAAACAAAATAAAGCAAAGAGAATAGTGATAATGGCAAACTTTATAAAAAACTTTATTGAACAGCAAAGATATAAAAAGCATGTGCGTGAAGATTATAAAAATGCCAAAAGAAATCTGGCCACATTTGTTTCTGCAAATGATAATCCAGATGATGTGACCAGTTGCGTAAAATGGTGTTTTAGAAATACAGAAGATGGTTTATCGGTAAAACTAAAGATAGAATATTGTCAGTGTTTTGATATCAATCCGTTTGAGCATACCTGTTGTGTCACAGATTGTCCGATGTATAAAAGGTATACAGATTTCTATAATGCGTCCGATGCTGTGCGAAGCATATGGCCCGAAACTTTTGAAGATATTGAGAAGATAGAAAGAATGAAAGTGGGGATTATTGAGAGCGTTAAGTTTAAGAAAAGGTAAAATTATGACAATAAGAGAAAGATATAACATTAGAATCGCAAGATGGAAAGAATACAAGGCATGTGCCGCGTATTATCGTGATGTTAAAAAGATACTTGCACAGGCGGAAGAAGAAATTACAGCCATTCTTGATGAGAACCAAGTTGATGATACTTATGCTTGTATAAAGCGTTATCCTAAAAATGTGATAGAAACAGACCTTTTTGAAATAGACGACAAAAGATGGAATGTGTATGGGAAATGGCAGACGAAACATTGCCATCGATTCCAAGAAAAACCATGTCCGATATTCAATTGTCCGTATTATGTACAGAACAGACGCTATAGAAACATGCAGTTGCTATTGGAACATGCGCGTTCTAACAAGGACTATGCACGCAAGCAGGTGTTTGCAAAAATAAAATAAAAAAAGTTGGGGGGTGTATCATGGCGCATCAATTTTTCTTTAATCCGTATATATTGGATAATCTGCCGACACCAGTAAAGGGATTTGATGTTGTCCAAGATATGTCTGAACCGCGGTTGCGTATGTACATAACCAGTCGGGGAATAAAAACCTTCTTTGTTCGTAAACGCGTGCACGGCACAGACAAAAGAATACTGATTGGGAATTATCCAGATATGGATATTGAAGAAGCGCGCAGTGCAGTGCAAGGGGTGTTGGACAATGCACTGAAGAAACCAGTCGTGCGCAGAAAGAAAATAACCTTTAAAGAGTTCTTTGATTTGTATGTCGCGAATCGTATTCGTCGCAGTGAAGATTCACAGATGAAATTAGTGCGTTCTGTAAATATGCATTTGCAACCACTGATGGATAAACCAATTGATGGTATCACGCGCGAAGATGTGGCGGATGTTATTTCTGCGATAGATGGTGCGGCGATTGCATCACGTATGCAAGATTTATTACAAAGCATTTTTAAATATGCGATAGAGCAGGGCTATGTTAAACAAAATGTTGCTGCCGGATTACCAAAAATTGAACAGAAACGGCGTGTGCGCCCGCTGAACCGGTCGGGGTTGCAACGTTTGGTTGCGGCAATCAACAAAGAAGAAGACGAATTTATACGCGCGTCATTTTTAATGTTGGTGTATGGATTTGCGCCACGTTCCAAAGTGTTTGCTATGCAGTGGGAAGATTTGGATTTTAACCATTATATGTGGAAAGATTGGCCATTGTCTGACCGCGCAGTTGTTTTGTTGCAAGATTTACCCCAGGATAGTTTCTGGTTGTTCCCAGGGCGTGGCGGTTCACACTTGGCGGATCCGCGCACCGCATGGCACCGCGTCGCACGCGCTGCGGGGGTGCCAAATTTGACAATGGATGATGTGTATAAGTTCCTTATGCGACAACTGACATGGGCGTCCGATCGTGAAGAAATTCGCACAAATATGAACAACTTACTGGATGAAATGTTGGACGAATATTGATTTGTCTTTTTTGTCAATATTGTTATGATTTGTTATAATTTCTTGACACTATGCGCATAAAATGATAGTTTTAAGTAATGACGTTCATGATTGAACCAAAAATTTAACTTAAACAAAGGATATGAAATGACAACTTTTGATAAAGTAAAGAAAATCGTAGCGGAAAAATTGGGCGTTCCAGAAGCCAAGGTCACCGAAGACGCGGCATTTGTTAACGATTTGGGCGCGGATTCGTTGGACGTTGTTGAATTCGTTATGGAAGTTGAAAAAGAATTTGATATCACAATTCCAGACGAAGAAGCCGCTAAATTGGAAAAAGTTGGTGATGCAGTCAAATACATTGATGCACACAAGAAAGCATAAGTTTGCAGGAATAGTATCTGTTAATTAAATTCGCCGGTGTGGTATTTGCCGGCGGATTTTTTTGTTGGCTTTTTAGGTGTATTTTGGGTATGATAGACCCATAAGTATAACCAAGGGAAATGTTGTTATGAGAAGAGTTGTTATAACAGGTATGGGAATTGTTGTGCCGAACGGAACCGGCGTTGAATACGCATGGAAAAATGTTGTCGGCGGTGTTTCAGGTATTCGCAAAATTGATGCTTTTGACGCATCCGATTTGCCGTGTCAGATTGCGGGCGTTCCGGTTCATGGAACAGAACCCGGGCAATATAATCCAGACGCGGTTGTGGAGGTTGGGCTGCAGCGTAAACTGGATAAATCTATGATTTACGGTATGGTTGCGGCGGACGAAGCAATACGTGATGCGGGGCTGATTGACTATGACGGCGACAAAGACCGGGTTGGCGTTTCCATCGGCAGTGGTATTGGTGGTATGGACACGATTTATGATACTTGTATTGAATTGCATGAAAATGGTCCGCGCCATGTTAGTCCGTTCTTTATTCCAAAGGCGATTATCAATATGACTGCGGGTAATGTTTCCATAAAATATGGTTTTCGTGGCCCGAATTTAGCGGTGGTGACGGCGTGTGCGACATCTGCACATTCTATTGGCGAAGCGGCGCGCCTGATTCAGCATGGCGATGCCGACATTATGGTTGCCGGTGGAACCGAAGGGGCCGTTTGCAAAATTGGTGTTGCGGGGTTCTGTGCAATGCGCGCTTTATCAACTCGCAACGATAATCCGACCGCTGCATCACGCCCATGGGACAAGGGACGCGACGGTTTCGTTATGTCCGAAGGTGCCGGTATCTTGGTATTGGAAGAATATGAACACGCAGTTGCGCGTGGCGCAAAAATCTATGCCGAAGTTGCCGGATACGGTTTGTCGGGTGACGCACATCATATTACAGCCCCAGCCCCCGGTGGCGAAGGTGGCCTGCGTGCAATGCGTTCCGCACTGAAAGATGCAGGACTTAAACCTGCGGATGTCGATTACATCAATGCACATGGAACATCAACTGGCTTGGGTGATGTTGGTGAATTGGCGGCGGTTCAAGAATTGTTCTGCGGAACCAATGCATGTATGTCGTCAACAAAATCAACGACGGGACATTTGTTGGGTGCCGCCGGCGCAGTAGAGGCGATATTCTGTGTGTTGGCAATTCGTGATGGCGTTGTGCCACCAACAATAAACTTGGAAGATCCAGTTGACGAAGTTGGTGATTTTGATTTGGTGCCGAATGTTGCGAAAAAACGCAAAGTTGATGTTGCAATCAGCAACTCTTTCGGGTTCGGTGGAACCAACGCAAGTGTCGTTATAAAACGGGTCAAATAAGTTCCAAATAGATTGTTCAAGGTAAAAAGTGCATGCCGCAAATGGTGTTGTGTGCACTTTTATTTTGACAAATGCCGTTTCCCCATGTATATTGCAGTACATTTCGCAAAAATAATAGAGGTATAAATATGGATAATAAAAGTAATAAAAAAACAAAAGAAACTGACCGTAAAGTAGCAGAAGCTGCATTGTTGCTTAAAAGATGTTCTTATGAAAAATTAATGGATGGTTTACGTTTGGAACACTGTTTATCGTTCATGAAATAAAAAATGCGGATTTTTATCCGCATTTTTTATTTCTGAATTTGATTTTGATAACGTGCAAAGATTGATTTAGCAATGTCACGTTTTATTTGTTTATATGTTTTATATGTTCCGTCTGGATTTTTGATGTCTGTAATGTGTTTAGTGTAATCCAAGCGGTCAAATACAAATGCCTTTTGGTCGGGGGTAAAGTGTAATTCAACGAAAAACTGGTTACACATACGGCATGGATTCATTGCTGCAAATGCGATGTTGCCACTTATTTCGTCATTGCCCAAAATGATTGCACGTTCTTTGTCATTGGCAATTTGTGGCGCGGGACGTGTATTGCTGCGCAAAGATGCGGCGCGCCCCGATGGAATAAGATTGAAAGTAAAATAGGTTCTTATATTTGCATGTTGGGTTTTTAATGACGTAAAGTGTTTTTCAAGTTCTTTATCAAAATTAAATCCACGTACCACGATTGAGTGTGCCGATTCAAGTTCGGGATATTTATCTAGTTGTTTTATGACTTTGATTGCGGATTGCACACTGTCTTTATGAAATCTGTCCACAGATATTTGCAATTGAAAACGTGGAGCGGTTTTATAGGCATACACAAGTTGTTCAATCATATAGTTTGCATGTTCCCCGTTAATCCAATTTCCATTTGTGGACATACGCAAACTGTTTTTGTTGGCGCGAACGCTGTCGGCAACCGTTTTTAAATAACCCTTGTTATGAATTTCTGCCAATGTTGGTTCGCCGCCAAACAGAGCAAAGGCACACACATGTTCGCGTTCTTTGCGTGCCTGGTTGATAAGAAAAGAAATATCTTTTGTGGGGATAAAGGTCAACGGTTGGTTGGAATCCGCACTGTAAATACAATGTGCGCACGACAAATCGCATGCATATGTTACATCAAAAAACACGTGCATATGTGCGTTTTCTATTAAACTGTACACTTGTGATGCGTTATCACATTGGTTGTTGTATAGGGTTGCGAATTTGTTATCCAACAAAATATGGTTCGCATTTAAAAATTTTTTTAATTCTTTACTCATACTAAGATTGTTGCACAATATACACATTTGTCAAGTAATTGTAAATGGCGGGAGAAATAAAAAACGCGGTGTGTCCCGCGTTTTTTATGCTTTTTTGTTATCTTTGTCGTCCAAACCGATAACGCTTTTTGTGCTGTCCCATGTGCGAATAAGGGCGCGACGGATTTTGCCAGATATTGTCATGGGTATGCTGTCCACAAATTCAATTACGCGCGGACATTTATAAATCGCGGTGCGCGAACGGACATGGTCTTGTAATTGACGGATTAAAATATCCGAACCAACAAAGTATTTGTTCAGAACAATTGTTGCCTTAATCGCCTGGCCACGTGCTGGGTCGGGAATACCGGTGACGGCAACTTCAGCAACCGCTGGGTGTTCCAACAACACACTTTCCACTTCAAATGGGCTGACACGATATCCGCTTGTTTTAATCAAATCGTCGTTGCGGCCGACAAACCAATAATATCCGTCGCTGTCGCGGTATGCGATATCGCCAGTGTGATAGTATCCGTCGCGAAACACACTGTTCGTTAATTTTTCGTTTTTATAGTATCCATTGAATAATCCAACAGGGCGGCCGTTCTTTAGATTTACACAAATTTCACCAACGGTACCATCTGGGACGGGGCGACCACGTTCATCCAACAGTTGCACATCCCAACCAGCCGCCGGCATTCCCATTGACCCCGGTTTTGGTTCAATCCAAGGATTATTGAATAACATAATGCAGGTTTCTGTCTGACCAAAACCTTCGCGCATTTTGACGCCGGTTGTTTCCATAAAATGTTCGTACAGTGCAGGGTTTAACGCTTCACCTGCAACGTCGGCCTTTACCAAAACCGACAAATCGTATTTAGATAAGTCAGAGTGCATAATCATTTTATATGCGGTTGGTGGTGCGCAGAATGATGTGACATGGTTTTCGGAAACCGCGGTTAACAAATCATGTGCGGTGGCATTGTTAACAAAATCAAATACGAATACGGTTGCACCCGCCAACCACTGACCATACATTTTTCCCCACGAACATTTTGCCCATCCCGATTCGGACAATGTGAAATGAATATCGCCATCATGCAGGCGTTGCCAAAATACTGCCGTGTTTATATGTCCCAATGGATATGCGTAATTGTGTGCAACCATTTTTGGCATATCGGTTGTACCAGATGTAAAGTACACGACCATTGTGTCATCGTTTTCATTTGGTACACGTTCAAAACTGGATGGATATTTTTCAATCGCTTCATCTAATTCCATACAGTCGATTATTTGAATGTCGTCACGTTCGCCAATTGCCGTTTTAATTTCACCAACAATATGCCCGTCATTAAACGCGATTATGTGTTTGCATTCTGCGGTATCAATACGGAAACGAATATCTTCGCTTTTTAATTGGTTTGTTGACGGAATTGGAATCGCGCCCAATCTGTGCATAGCCATCATCAATACCCAGTATTCCCAACGACGACGCATAAACAACAATACGGTGTCGCCACGTTCAATGCCACGTGTCCGCAGGAAATTCGCAACCGATCCTGACATTAATGACAAATCACGAAATGTTAGATTTTTATGCTCACCAGAATCGTTTGCCCATAAAACCGCAACTGTATCTGGGGATTGTTCCGCCAATACATCAATAACATCATACGCAAAATTAAAATGTTCAGGAACCACTGGAATAGCGTTTTCCAGATAGTCGGCATAACTATCAAATTTTTGTTTTTTTAAGAACCGCAGCGCAAACATGGTGTCCCTTTTTCAAGTGTTTCCTATTAAATATGGCACATAAATAGCGATTTACAAGTGTAAACATCAAATAAAAAAGGTTGCTTTTTTGGGTAATTGGGTCCATAATCGGCGGTGTTTTAAGTTTTCGGAGTGTAGCTCAGCCTGGTAGAGCGCTACGTTCGGGACGTAGAGGTCGCTGGTTCGAACCCAGTCACTCCGACCACAAATAAAAAATCGGCGTTTATGCCGGTTTTTTATTTGTGCATGGGGTGTAACGGTTTGAAACACGCATTGAAAATGCGCTGGTTCGACAACGAGTAGATTTTGCAAGTGTAACGCAGCGAAATCGTCACGAATGCCCCGCAGGCGTATCAACGCCGAGGGACCCCAGTCACTGTTAAAGCCGCCTCTGGCGACTTTTTATTTATCTATATGAAAATATTGATAAAAATGATATAATTTCAACGATATTGGGGGTAACTATGACCAAAGAAGTTGAAGAATTTAAGCAGGCAATCGCAAGAATAGAAGCAGATGAGCGATATGTTTCTGCGCAACACGAAGAAAGTTATATGTCGCAAATGAAGAACTGGTGCGTTGTTCATGCGACAAGTTATTTGCCGAAAACTGCGCCAGACGGTTCGCTTTATATTCCATCAACTGCGATGGCGACTGATTTTAGAATTCCGCGTTCAACAGTTCATGTGACACTGAATCATATTGTGACGGCCCATGGTTATGGTTCGTGGGATGATGCACCCATTGTAATATTGGCACCATATAATGATGTGGCAGGAAAAAACGGAAACCCCGCCGAAGTTGCCGGAACAGATACATATTGGTCTGTGAATCCCGACAAAGGTTTGGTGTTGCCTGAATCTGCCTATGTTATTCAACCCGATGATAATGGACCGTTGTTTCAAATAGGGGAACATGGCGCAACATATAAACGCGACAATTATACCGAAGAAGAAGTTGCACAAATTGAATCTTTGTTAGATTGGCCTGACCGTGATGAGTATATGAAATACAAAAACGGCGAAATAGAAGATTATGTGCTGGAATACGAATTTCGTCGTGATAAACGTATTCAACAAATGTATGAAAGCGCCAAGGATAAAAAAGCATTTTTGCGTGGTTTGTTTGAAGAATCACGTTTTGCGATTTTATCAAAATATCTGCGTGATATTGTTTTCAAAATGGCGATTAAAAAGATTGGATATGAATATGTTGGAAGTATTCTTGATGGTAATGACACAAGTTCTAAAATAGCACGTGCCGCCATAGAGCAGGGAATACCAGGTAATGCCAGCAACAAAGGACATTCAAATTCGTTGTATCATGAACTAGAAGAATGTTGGGGTCGTATAATATCTGTTTTTGAAGGGAACAATATTATGGGCACCTGCGGAATATTTAATGCAAAAGATATGTCCGAGTTGTTTGATTTTTTTGTCAGGGAAGATGATGATCCGTTTGTAGTTGCGATAATTCACAATTTAGTTGAAGACAAGCCAGTTGATTTTGTGAAAGTTTATCAAGATACATACGTTTCAACGATTGAACGGTATAAGCGTTATTGTCAGTATGATCAAGATTATTATAAACGCGAAATAGGAAATATATCGAACTATAATATTTCCGATGAACGCAAGAAAGAATTGGAACAAGAATACCAGGGTAAAATCGCAAGACGAGATGAAGAAATTGCGAAATGGTCAGGTATGAAAACAATTGTTGATTACGATAAAAATCTTGATGAAACGATTCGCCGTCATTGCGAAAGATTATCAAAAGAGTACGAATCGTGGCGCACAGAATTGATAAAGAAACCAGAGTTCAGCGATTTGAAACAAAGATTAAAAGAATTTATTACGCCTGATGAAGTTATCCAAATGGATGGTCGTGACGAGTATTAAAGATTTTTAGTTCGCAATATTTGCAATTAGTTTTTTATTTGTAATAATGTTGCGTATGACACGCCGTCGGTATATTTTCCCAAACAAGAAATCACGTAATAAGTGTATTGCGCTGGTTGCCGCGATTATCGTGTTGTTCATTTATATTATTGGTGTTTGGTCGCCAATAAAAAAGGATACCAGTTTTGTTATAAATAATGGCGACAGTGTTTCGTTTGTTGCCGCGTCTATGCGTAAAAATCACATTGTATATTCTGAAACTTTATTTAAGTTTGCGATTCGCAGAATGGGTGGTCGTGTGCAACGTGGTGATTATGATATTCCCCGGGCTGCAAGTACTTGGCGAATCGCACGCATGGTTGCAAATGGTCGTGTTGCAACAACCGATATTCTTATTCCCGAAGGTTTAACAATTAAACAAATAAAAGTGCTATTAACAAATGCACCGCGTTTAACCGGTGGTGTTGAATGCATGGCGGGTAATGATGCGCCAGTGTGTGATTTGCATGATGGTGATGTTTTTCCCGATACATATCGTGTAGCCAAGGGAACACCGCGTTTGGCGGTTTTGGATTTAGCGCGCAAGAAAATGGAATCTGTACACGATCAATGGCAACGCGCTGGATATATTACACCGCGTCCGTTAAAAAGTTGGAATGATATTGTGACATTGGCATCTATTGTTCAACGCGAAACACCACGCGAATCGGAAATGCCGATTGTTGCAAGTGTGTATATAAATCGCTTGCGTAAAAATATGCGGCTTCAGGCCGACCCAACAATCGTTTATGCATTAACAAATGGATACGGCGATATGCAGGGAAAACCGCTGTTAAGCGGACATCTTAAGATAGAAAGCCCATATAACACATACACACATAATGGTTTGCCACCCGCACCAATTGCTAATGTTGGTGCCGCAGCGATTCGCGCGGTGCTGCGACCGGCGGACACGAACTACTTGTATTTCGTGGCTGACGGGCGGGGCGGACATATTTTTTCTAGATCATATGATGAACATATGAAACACCACGCTGACTGGCGCGTTATAAAAAATGCGCGAAATAAAAAATAAAAAGTCGTCAGTTTGCAAAATGCTGGAATACTTGGTGGGCGCGCGTATCAACAAATGAAAATAAAAAATACCGCGGAAAAGCGGTGTGTTCGGGCGATTGGTTTTTATTCCGAATCGCAATTGCGCGTATTATATCATATATAAATTTTTTTTGCAAAAAACTTTAAACTTGCCAGTGAATAAAATCACATATACAATTAAAAGTAAGATCAGGAAAAGAGAGTTCTGGTCACAACCAAAACGAAAGGAAAGGTTATGAAAAAATTAGCTTTAACATCTTTATTGGCTGTGTTCGCAATCTCCACTGCGAATGCAGGAACGAATTTTTTTGTGGGTGGTAGCTTAGGTTTTGATTTTAATGACGGGCATGATAACACTATAACCACAGCACCAGAATTCGGCTGGAAATTAAATTCCAAATGGGATTTGGGTGCGATGGGTGAATTTACTTATGTCCGTGATTCCGAAGAAGATGTAGATGATGTGTATTTGTATGGCGCTGGTGCGTTTGCACGTTATCATGCGGCTAAGTTTGGCGACTTTGAATTATTGTTCAAAGGTGGTGTCGAATTAGATTTCGTAACAGCAGATGGTCACACAGGAACATCTCTGAATGCTGCTATCATACCTATGATTACATACGATGTTTCTGAATCGTTTACCTTGTATGCGAACTTGAACTTCTTGGGTGTGTATGCTGGCTATACATGGGAAAACGAAAACGTTGGTTTGGAAAGAGGTTGGGGTTTTGGCGCATATGCTGATTCCGACAATGTTGCAAATACCAGCGACTTCCAAATCGGATTTACATATAACTTCTAATGTTTATAAAAACTCAATCGGTCCCGGCCAAAATGGTCGGGGTTGGTTGTTAGTATAAACTTAAAACCCAGGTTGAGTATTGCGATGCTATCAACCAAAAAATATAAAAGTAAAAAAGGAGATATGATATGAAAAAATTAGCTTTAACATCTTTGTTGGCTGTGTTCGCAATCTCTGGGGCACACGCTGCAAACGTTATTGACGGTAATCCATTATATATGCCAAGAGCCGGTCACTTTTACAGTGTATCATCTTTGAGCTCGCATTCTGAAAATGCAGATTCTTGGGCTTTGGGCGAAGAATTTGGCTATGGTGTCACAGATAAATTAGCAATCAACGTTCAAACCAGCATCAGCGAAGACGAAGGTTTTGATGCGTTGGGTTGGGATGATATGAACTTTGGTGCTGCATTCCGTTTAATCGACGAAGGTGGCTGGAAAGCTGATTTGTTAGGTGAATATGGTTTTGGTCCATTATGGCGCGATCATATGCCGCATGCATCATTCTTGGATAAACATTTAACAGATTATGCATGGACAGTTGGCGCACGTGGTGGTTATGTCGGCTATGGCTGGACAGTTGCCGGTCACGTATTGTTCTCTTATGTTGGTGATGAAACATTCAACTGGGGTGACGAAGGTATGCATATCTGGAGAGCCGGTGTTGATGGTCAATTGTTGTTGGACTACAACTGGAACTTGGTCGCCGGTTTGGAATACATGGGCTTCTCGGATGATTGGGCGCACAATGCTGGTTCATGGACAGGCACATTTGGTGTGAACTATAACATCAACCCATCTGCGTTTGTTGGCGCATACATTGATACAACAGTCGCCCACTACACAGGCGATTGGGAATTTGAAGACGGCGTTGGCTTCGGCTTCAAGTTCGGTATTGATTTCTAATCAAATGTTGGAAAAATCCGGCGATTGCCGGATTTTTCCTTCTTGTATTTTTTTCTTATATATAAATAATGTATATATGACAAAAACATAATAGTTTATTGTTTTGTCCTTTTTTTCCTTGATAAAGTAAAAATCTGATAGTAAAATAGGTTCAGCTAGAATAAAAAATCATTCTGGTGTAAAACCAAAAAGGGAGCTCTTAAAATGAAAAAATTGGCTTTAACATCTTTGTTGGCGTTTGCCGCGGTTTCCAGCGCTAGCGCTGCTAACTTTATGATTGGCAACCCAATGTATCGTCCAGATAAGGGCGTTTTCTATAATGAAACAACCTTCACAATGGACAACGAATTGGAACACTATGCTTTGGGCACAGAATTCGGTTATGGATTCTATGACTGGTGGACAGTTTCTGTCGCAACAGCAGGTTCCTATGATTCATCTGATATGCCACGTTATAGCACAAAGTGGAACTGGGACTATGTTGAACTGGGCCTGAACTATCGTTGGTTCGATTATGGCAACGAATGGAAGGGTGACATCTATGGTACAGTTGCACAAGCATATGATGCACGTGACAATTTGACAATCCAATACTATGACTGGACAGTTGGTACACGTTATGGTTATGTCGTTGATGGCTTCTCGCTGAATGCAGTTGCTGAAGCACACAACTACTCCTTGAATCGTCATGCATGGGGTATGGAAGCTGGTTTGGAAGGCCAAGTATGGTTGGGTCATCACTTTAACATCGTTGGTGGTGTTTTGTATGGCTTTAACTTGGATCATGCTGATAAGAACGCATACTATGGCGGCGACTATGGCTACTATAGCTCGGATCCAATCAATGTTAAATTGGGCTTCAACTACAACTTCTGCAAAGGTTCTTATGTTGGCATCTTTGGTCAAAAGAACGTAAGAAGTGGTATCAATGTTGATCCAGTAGAATTTGGTGCTAAATTCGGTATCCAATTCTAATCTTGGATAAGAACAGAAATAAAAACGCGCCGATTGGCGCGTTTTTTTCATAAAAATCATGTGTTTTTCCTTGACAATCGGGCGGTTGCGGTTATAATAGGTTCGCTTTCCACGTAAACAGGGAAAGATAAAAAAACACAGAAAACCGGGCGATTTAGAAGATTTATAACCCATAGCATGCTATGGAAATAAGTCGGATGACCGGTTTGTTGTGTACAAAAAATGGACAAAAAACAAAGAGATTTTGAATGCCAACAGTAAATCAACTGATTCGGAAACCACGTAAAAAGGTTGCGTTTAAATCTACGGCACCTGATATGATGG
>JAGCYJ010000006.1 GCA_017960855.1 Alphaproteobacteria bacterium
GCTGCATACGGTGTGGACTTTTTCGCGCCCTTAAAATTATTTGCACCCGCGGTTGCCCATGTCAAAACAGCGCCAGACGGATCTGTGATTGTGATACGTGTATTGTTATTTGTCGCGACGACATGTGCAATGCCATGCGATACTTTTTTGATTACTTTCTTTTTAGCTTTTGTGACTGCCATTATTTTTACCTTTTATTTAGATGTCTTCAATTAACTATCGTGTTAATCTCTACCCAAAATTATTATTTACCCTTGACCGCGGAACCAGCGACCACAATACGTTTACCCTTACGTGTGCGGGCATTTGTTTGTGTGCGTTGGCCGCGAACCGGCAAACGGTTACGGTGACGAATACCGCGATATGTTTTAAGGTCTTGCAAACGTTTAATGTTCATTGCGACTTCGCGACGAACATCACCTTCGACCTTGAAGTTTTGTTCGATGTAGTTCGAAATTTTGATAACATCAGCGTCCGTCAAATCTTTCGCGCGCAAACCGTCTTTCAATTTCAACGCTTCACAAATCTTGGCGGCGCGGGCCGGTCCAATACCGTGAATATAGCGCAACGCGATTTCAATGCGTTTTTCTGCTGGAATGTTAACACCTGCTATACGTGCCATTTTTCATTTTCCTTTTTATTACTTTGACGCAAAACTGCGTCCGTTTTGCTGCCCCAGGACACTGCCGTCAGAGTCGCGGGGTTATTTTATTTTGCCGGATTATTCTAGAATAATTCCAACAAAAGTCAAATCTTGTTTTAGTTGCGGAACCGCCCATGTTTCTGTGCGTGTCCGACAACACCTGTATATTGCTTCGCGACCAAGTATGATTGAACTTGATTCATGGTGTCAAGAATAACACCCGCGACGATAAGGACGCTGGTTCCACCAATGGTCAGTGGCATACCGGCATGTGTATTCAATATAATTGGCAACACACACACAACAATCAGGTACCCAACACCAATCGCCGTTGTACGCGATACAACATCATCCAAATACTTGTTGGTCTGTTCACCCGGACGAACCCCAGGGATATAACCGCCCATGTTTTTCAAACTGGTACTGGTTTCTTCGGAATTGAACACCACAGCCGTTTGGAAATACGCAAAGAACGCAATCAATACAGTATACAAAATAATGTATGACCACGCACCATATGTAAAGAACCCTAACACCTGTTGCACAACCAAGTTTTCACTTTGTACAAAACGTTGTACGAACGCCGGCAACATCATAATAGATGCCGCAAACACCGGACCCATAACGCCCGACATATTCACCTTGATTGGCAAATAAGATGCATTTGTATTCATAACGCCGTTGGCCGAAACCTGACGTGGATACAAAATCTGGATACGACGTTGCGCCTGTTCAAAGAACGCGATTAAAGCGATAATACCAACAACGAATGCGATTGTTAAAGCAATCATTGCCGGCGACATTTGACCAACGGAACCCAAACTGAACAATTTACCAACGCCACTTGGGACCTGGGCAATAATACCCGCAAAGATTAACAAAGATGCACCCTGGCCAACACCACGTGCGGTAATCTGTTCCGCCAACCACATAACGAACACTGTTCCCCCGACCAGCGCAATAATGGCCGACAATTCAAATGCGAACCCAGGGTTCACAACCGCAGGAATACCATTGACCGGTGCCATAGATTCCAAACCACGAACAACCGCCCAACCTTGAACGACTGCCAAGAACACCGCCAAATAACGTGTGTATTGGTTAATCTTGATACGACCCGATTCGCCTTCTTTACGCAAATCATTAAGATTCTTGCTAGTTGCAGTCAACAACTGCAAAACGATAGATGCTGAAATGTATGGGAAAATGTTCAATGCCAACACAGACATACGCGACAAAGAACCACCACTGAACATATCAAACATGCCCATCATGCCACTGCCTTCGCCACTGAACAAGTGCAAAACCGCGGATGCATTTACACCCGGCAGCGGAATAAAAGAACCAATACGATAAACAATCAACGCACCCAATGTGAACATGATGCGCTTTTGTAAATCGGTCAAGTTTCCAAAATATTTTTTCAAGAATTTCATTGCGCTAAGATTTTAACCGTTTTTGCGCGCCGGTATGGCGCGCAAGTTAATGATTATTTGTTTTTGATTGTGCCACCGGCCTTTACAATTGCTGCTTCGGCATTCTTGGACCATTTGTCTGCGATAACATTGATTGCAGATTTGATTTCGCCCTTGGCCAAAATCTTCAATCCAGACATTTCACGATTGATGATTTTTGCCGCCATCAAAGATTCCATTGTGATATCTTTTTTAGCATCAATCTTGCCGGATGCGATGAATTTTTCAATATCGCCCAGGTTGATTGTAGCATATTCTTTGTGGAAAGGATTGTTGAAACCAAACTTTGGGAAACGACGCAAGATTGGCATTTGACCACCTTGGAACGTTGCTTGCTTGCGGGAACCCGCGCGTGACTTCTGACCTTTGTTACCACGACCAGATGTTTTACCATATCCCGATGCCATACCACGACCAACACGTTTTGTGTCTTTGCGTGCACCGAAATTATCCATCAATGCATTTAATTTCATTTTTTTTCCTTTTAGTCCTATGAACTATTTTATAGTCCTTTTTCGCACATAAACAAGTGTCTATGTACTCGGTTCTTGTAATTATTGTTCAACAACGGTCACCAAATGTGCAACCTTGGCAATCATGCCCCGCACAGCTGGTGTATCGTTAATTTCTTTGGTCTTGCCAATGCGACCCAGACCCAAAGCCATAACAATTTTGCGTTGTGCTTCTGGCTTATGAACCAAACCACGTACTTGCTTTACGATAATTTTTGCCATTTTAGTTTCCTCCACACAACGTATTATTTTTCTTCGGCTGCTGCGGCCGCGTTTTCTTCAAACTTCTTACCGTCACGACCGGCGATAATTTCAGAAACAGATTTACCACGGCGTGCTGCAACTGTCTTTGGTGAATTCATTTTAGAGAACGCCAAGAATGCTGCACGAACCATGTTGTTTGGATTGTTGGAACCTTGGGATTTCACAACAACGTCTTGGACGCCCAAGCATTCAAACACCGCACGCAACGCACCACCAGCAATGATACCAGTACCTGGAACCGCGCTGCGAACAACCAATTTAGATGCACCGTATCTGGATTCAATATCGTGGTGCAAAGTGCGACCTTCTTTCAAAGGAACACGAATCATCTTTGCCTTGGCTGCTTTGGTTGCCTTTTGCACAGCAGCTTGGACTTCCAATGCTTTACCTTTACCGAAACCAACACGACCTGCCTTGTCCCCGACAACAACCAATGCCGAGAAAGACATATTTTTACCACCCTTAACGGTCTTGGATACACGATTGATAGAAACCAATTTGTCTACCAAGTTATCCGTCTGCAATTTTTTATCATCAAAACGTGCCATTTATATACTCCGTTTAATCTTGAATTATATTCTGACGCCACCAGCGCGGATTGCTTCGCACAGTGCTTTTACACGACCATGATAGCGATAACCGCCACGATCGAAATAACAATTATCGGCAACTTTTGCTTTTACCAAACGTTCTGCAAAAGCTTTACCGACCATTTCTGCGCCTGCAACATTCCAACCTTTGCCAGCGAAACCTTTTTCCTTGCTTGATGCTGCGCAAATGGTGTGACCACGCACATCATCAATCGCCTGGATTTCAATATGACGTCCAGAACGGAAAACCGACAAACGAATTTTGCCAGGATTTTTTCTTTTCAACGCACCGCGATTTGCGATTGTGCGTCTTTCTTCTGTAGACAAATGTTTTAACATTTTGTTTCCTTTTTTTTCAATTCCCGTAACAGCGGAAATTATCTTGTTTTATTTCGTTCACACATACACGAATATTTCATACACTTTTTCATAGCAGAGAGCCAGTCATTACAGTCCTCAACAAAATTCTTCCAAATAGCAACTATCAGTGGTTCTTGTTTAGAAGTTTCTACTGAAGTTTCTACTTTTCTAAAAGAATCTGTCATATCTGACAATGCTGTTAACCCTTTTATTTGCGTATTATTTCTTTTTACCTTCTTTGTGACGAATCGTTTCGCCTTTATAGAAGATACCTTTGCCCTTGTACGGATCTGCTTTACGAACTTTGTGAATTTTGTCTGCGAACAAACCGACCAAGCACTTATCAATTCCTTTGATTGTGAATTCAGTTGGTGAACCGCCCATTTCAACGGTCAAACCTTCTGGGATTTCCATGATGACATCATGTGAATAACCTGCAACCAAAACCAACTTTTTGCCAGAAACAGATGCTTTATAACCAACACCCTTCATATACATTTCTTTGGCAAAACCATTTGTGACACCTTCGACTGCACTGCGGATATTGCGGGTCATTGTCCCCCACATTGCGCGCGATGCTTTGTCTTCAGCGTTCTTTGGTGTGACAGAAACCTGCCCTGCTTCGACTTTGATATCGACCAAGCCAGCGTGCTTTGTGTCAACTGGAACTTTCAATTCGCCCTTTGGACCTTTGATAACGATTGCGCCGGAGGCTAACGTCGCCGTAACGCCATCTTTCAAACCTACTGGATATTTTCCTGCACGAGACATAACTAAATCCTTCTGCTTTTAATTATATAACCTTGCACAATATTTCACCGCCGACATTCATCAAGCGCGCTTTGTGATCAGTCATAACACCGTTTGGTGTGGACACAATAGCAATACCCAAGCCATTTAAAACCTTTGGCATTTTGGCACTGCCAGAATATACACGACGACCTGGCTTTGATACGACAGATACTTCTTGGATTGCACCGTTGCCGTTTACATATTTCAATTCAACGACCAAATTGGAACGGTGTTCATCAATTTTTTCTTGACGGAAATCGGTAATAAAACCTTCTTCCTTTAACACATTCAAAACTGCTGCACGCAGTTTGCTGTTTGGAACGGTGACTGTTTCTTTACCCGCGAATTGACCATTACGGATACGGGTCAGCATGTCTCCGATTGGGTGTGATAATGACATCTTTTGTTACTCCTTAATCTGTGGGTTGCCCCACATATTCAGACCAGCTGCATTGTCCACAACTGGGGTTTATTATCAGTTGTTTTTACCAACTGGATTTACGAACGCCTGGCAATTTACCTTCGGACGCTTGGGTGCGAACTTGCTGACGGCACAAACCGAACTGACGCGAATAACCGCGGGCGCGTCCCGTAACCGAGCAACGATTACGCAAGCGTGTTGGGTTTGCATTACGTGGCAACTTCGCCAATTTCTTCATCGCGTCCATGCGTTCGTCTGGTGTCGCATTGACGGACATTTTTTCCTTGATCGCTTCGCGCTTTTTTGCATATTTTGCGACCAATACTTCACGTCTTTTTTGTTTATTTATCAACGCTAATTTA
>JAGCYJ010000007.1 GCA_017960855.1 Alphaproteobacteria bacterium
CCTTGTGTTATGTTTATTTCCCGTAAATATAGTCAAAAATCTTATTTTGTCAAGTTTTTTGTGCACAGGGTAATAAACACCGCCCGAGTGGGCGGCGATAATAATTGCCTTTGGTATTAAAGACTAGTGGCGACGATAACCACCATTGTTATATTGCTGGGCATTGCTGCTGGAACGTTTTGACAAATAACGTGCTGCAATCAAAACCAACCATTCTAATGATAAACCGGCCAACCCAGCCATAATTTGTTCTATATTCATCGTGGCCAATACAAAGACCAATTGAGCTATAAACCCGACATACAAAATACCTAACACGCCGGTAAAGAATACTTTTTTGACTTTTCCAAACATGTTTGTTCCTTTTTATTTATATATTTATTTGTTGTGTGCCGGATTCTGGTGCCAGGTTCCGGCGGACCCCGCAAAAGCTAAAACGAACATGGCTAACAATTGCCAACCACGTTCAATGCCATATTAGGCAGCCATTGCAAGGCGAACGTTGTCGTTCGCAGCGATTCTATCGCCATTCAGTTTTTATTTAGTTTTTAACGACACCACGTCGGATTCAACCAATTTGTCTTTCGTCATCTGTCGAAACTTGTACACCCCCGTATGTATTATTGGTGGAGGTGCCGGGTACCGCCCCCGGGTCCAAAATGATTATTGCACAACGGTTTCAGAATCATCTTCGCTTGCGCGACCCCTAAATTATAAATCTTTGCACTGGAAATTGCAAGGTTTTTGGTTATAATGCGCTTAAAAGGCACTAAAATGAAATTTTTAGACAAAGCAAAGATTCATATAAAAGCGGGTGATGGTGGCAACGGCGCCGCGTCTTTCCGTCGCGAAAAATATATTGAATTTGGCGGCCCAAACGGTGGTGACGGGGGCCGTGGTGGCGATGTCGTTTTTCGTGCGGTGCCAAATGTAAACACCCTTATTGATTATCGGTTTAAAACGAACTTTGCCGCACAGCGCGGTCAGAACGGTATGGGGCGTATGCGTACTGGATATTCGGGTGAAACACTGGTTTTGCCGGTGCCA
The DNA here is from genome assembly GCA_017960855.1 of Alphaproteobacteria bacterium. Taxonomy (GTDB): domain Bacteria; phylum Pseudomonadota; class Alphaproteobacteria; order Rs-D84; family Rs-D84; genus Enterousia. The sequence continues at coordinate 1,048 of JAGCYJ010000007.1, forward strand.
ACCGGAACGGTCATTTTGTCCGAAAACGAAGAAATTGAATATGCCGATTTGAATGTGGACGGTATGGAATATCTGGCGGCACGTGGCGGAAACGGCGGGTGGGGGAACCTGCATTTCAAAAGCCCGACAAATCGCGCACCGAAACAGGCCAATGATGGTCTGCCCGGTGAAGAACGCACTGTGGTTTTGCGCCTTAAACTGATTGCGGACATTGGTTTGGTCGGATTTCCAAATGCGGGTAAGTCAACATTGTTGTCGGCGGTGACATCTGCGCGACCAAAAATTGCAAACTATGCATTTACGACATTGAACCCGCAACTGGGGGTTATGTATGCGCACAAACGCGAATATGTTATGGTTGATTTGCCGGGGCTGATTGAGGGGGCGCATACCGGTGTCGGTTTGGGCGACAGATTCCTTGGGCATGCAGAACGCACCAAGATGATTTTGCATGTGATTGATGGAACTGAACCTGATTGGGCGGCGCGCTATGCCGCAATTCGTCATGAAATGGATTCTTATGGTGGCGGTTTGATTGGCAAGCCCGAAGTGGTCGTAATAAACAAAATTGATGCAGTTTCTGATTCAGATTTAGTGGAGCGCATGGCAGCTTTTAAAAAATCGTTCGGTCGCAAGAAAAAACCTGCGATTGTTGCGATTAGTGCTGCGGGGAGAGTAGGGTTAGATGAACTTATTTCCGCAGTAGAAAAGGTGATGAATAAATGATAACCAATTCGTTTTCTGATTTTAAAACAGATGCAGAAAAAATTGAGGCATATAATCGTGATATAAGTATTCCAGGACCATATACGGTTTGTGCACATCAAGAGGATGCATTGCCTGTTCCGTTAAAAAGTGTGCCGTTGTCAAAGTTGGAACATGTTGCGGGACTGTGGCGCATACAGAGAGAGTTTCCATACGAAATCGAAATTGTGCGTAAAAAAGCATTTGTTATCGGTGACAAATTGCCACGTGTAGAACGCACTTTGTTTGAGTTTTACGAAGCGTATGCGGTTGGGGAAAATTGCTATGGCAAATACATATCTGCAAAACCAGATTATATCGTTGCGAAATATCCTACGAACCATGGTGTGTATTCTGCGTACGGAAAAACAATAGAAGATGCACGTGCGTATTTGGGTATTAAGATGTATGATGAATTCCAAGATGTGATTCACAAGGAAATAAATGCCCATACCGAAAAAGCAAAATAATTTTGCTTTTCGGGCGCGCGACTGGTACAATCAAATTACTTTAATGAAAGAAAAGGAGATTATAAATGGCATTGTCTTTGAAGGGAACACAAACAGAAAAGAATTTGTTGATTGCGTTTGCCGGCGAATCGCAAGCACGCAACCGTTATTCTTTCTTTGCATCCAAGGCCAAGGATGAAGGTTATCAAGCAATTGGAAAAATCTTTTTAGAAACGGCTGAACAGGAACGCGAACACGCATCGCGTTTGTTTAAGTTCCTGGAAGGTGGCGAATTGGAAATAACTGCATCTTTCCCGGCGGGCAAAATTGGCACAACATTGGAAAACTTAAAGGCGGCGGCATATGGTGAACACGAAGAAAACACCGATATGTATCCACGCTTTGCGCAAATTGCCGCAGAAGAAGGTTTTGATGCGATTGCAGAAATCTTAAAGAACATTGGATTGGCGGAACGTTATCATGAATCACGTTATCGTGCATTGATTGATGCGATTGAAAACGGAACTTTGTTCAAGCAAGATAAAATCGTTATGTGGCGTTGCACAAACTGTGGCATGTGGCACATTGGACTTGAGGCACCAAAGGTTTGCCCAGCATGCCTGCATCCACAAGGGTATTTCATCAGCGAAGGAACAATTTCGCGTTGCGATACGAACGAAGGGTTCTGTGAATACACAAACATTGACTAATAACAATTACTCCACAATGAAACCATCTGTGAAAGATTTTTTAACCAGTATCGCCGATGGCGCGCCGGTAAAGTATATCGGCAGTGGTACTGATTCAGATGCGTTTGTTGTGGGGGAATATGTTTATCGGTTCCCGCATAATGCGGCGACTTTTGCGCAATATACGCGCGAGTCCCAGATTTGTAATTTGGCACGTGACGCGGTGTCGGTTGCGTTGCCGGAAATAGAGGTGTGTAAAAAATCGGGCTTTGAATATTCCAAGCATAAAATGATTGTCGGCAAAAAGTGGCGTTGGCATATGTTTAGTTGGCGACCAATTAAACAGGCGCGCCTTGCGGACAGTATTGCGCGGTTCTTTGCCGAATTGCACGGTGTTGATATTTCTGATTTTTCGGGTCGCGTGACCGGCGCAGACAATTTCAAATATGTTGATATTAAAAAAATAATTCCAGAAATATCGCCGTTTATGAGTGCGCGTACTTTGCGATTCTTTGTGAAAAAATATAATTCAATCGTAAATGCGCGTGTGCCAAAGGGCGATATGGTGCTGTGCCATATGGGGCTGAAAGGTTTGAATTCCGTTGTTGATAATACGGGGCGTTTGGTCGGCGTATTTGATTTTGGAAATGCGGGGGTTCATGAACGGTGGCGCGATTTAGGCGTTATCTTTACCGGCAAAAACAGACGGTTGTATAAAATGGTGCGCCGTCGTTATTGCAAATATGCTGGTGTTAAATATCGTCGCCACAGAATAGAAGATTTAGCAAGCGTTGAACACTTTGCGGAAAAACGTTGGCTGAACCCAGACGGTACATTACGTAAATTGAGTGATGATCGGATAAAGCGTTATTTGGCGCATGCGTTGGCGCTGTTTTATCATATGCCAATGTGGTTCCGTCGGGTGTTATACATAAAAATGTCGATACACACGTATTTGCATCGTAAATAAAGACCGCCCATTTGGGCGGTTCTTATTTGATTTTGTCCGATACGACTTCGCCACCGGAATAGTATTTATAGCCATCTGGAATAAATGTCATCAGACCCCAATTTTTATCATTGGGTCCGGTATAGCCGAACATTTTGTATGCTTCGTCCCAATATTGTGCGCGTTCAACAACATTGTCTTCAAATTTCATGCGACCGAACAAGCGCACCGCGCGGTGCATCTGTGTGTCATAAAAATACAAACATACGCGTGCGTTTTTCGCCAGTTGTTCTGCCTTGGGCGAATAAATACCCGTCAGAAAGTGCAGGTTCAGATTTTCTGCTTTTTCATTCATGGTGTTCATAAGGTGGCGTATTTCTGGATACTTGTCCGCGTTAATGGTTGCCATGTATGCAATCGGACAAGAATGAACGATTTTTATAATGTAATCAAATACAGCATTGGTCATTTTTTCCCCCTTGGTTGATACTGCAATTTTATATGGGGAAAGTGGCAAATGTTATCGGAACCAATTCATAAGAAAGGGCATCATTTGATGCCCCGTTGTTTATTTTTCCAATTCGTCCAAAATATCGTTTAGTTTTTCAATCGAACTGTGCGCGCAACCGCGACCGCGCCAAGTCATAATTTCTTCACCGGTTTTTTGATCCGAAATAGATACATTAAAGTTCCACCACCAAAAACCATTCAGCGGACACCAAAACGGATTGAACTTTTCCCGTCTTTCCGAAGTTTTTACAATATAGCGAACATTTGCGGGTATTTCGTTTTTCTCGATATCTGTTTCAAATTCTTCGCCATCCATATATGTGCCGCTTTTAAGGTTCCCGACAACGACCGTGTATCCGCGTTCTTCCAGTGCTTCTTTGATACTGCGCTTCATGGTGTATCCACCGCGTTGTGTGTAAACAACCGCAGATTTATCCAACGAATTTGGTTTGACATAAACACTGTTGCACGCGGCTAGCAATAAAATCGGTAAAATCAAGAATCTTTTCATCTCTCTTTCCTTTTAAAAATGGCGCACCCGGCGGATTCGCTCGGTTTTTCAAACCTGCGCGGCATTCGTTGCCGCTCGAACTGCGCTTGCTTGTTCTTGCGGACTCATTGTCGAACGCGGCGCGTTCAAATCGCTTGGTCGCGCATAACTGGCGCACCCGGCGCGATTCGAACGCGCAACCTTTGCCTTCGGAGGGCAACGCTCTATCCAATTGAGCCACGGGTGCAGACCCCGACATTATACGATTGTATGGGAAAATTGCAAGTGCGTTATCCCCGCTGTAACAGGGCTAACATAAAGTCATCCAAGTCGCCGTCCAGCACCGCGGCGGAATCTGTTTTTTCAACACCGGTGCGAACATCTTTGACCAACTGATACGGATACAAAACATAGTTTCTTATTTGGCTGCCCCATTCAATTTTCTTTTGGGCGGCTTTTGCGGCGTCTTCGGCTTCGGCGCGTTTTTTCAATTCCAATTCATAAAGGCGTGAACGCAACATCTTCATTGCCATGTCTTTGTTTTGAAATTGGCTGCGTTCGTTTTGGCATGTGACAACAACGCCCGTCGGAATATGGGTAATGCGAACAGCACTGTCGGTTTTGTTAACATGCTGACCACCCGCACCAGATGCGCGATATGTGTCAATGCGCAAATCTTTTTCGTTTATTTCAATATCAATCGTGTCATCAACATCCGGCCAAACATCAACGGATGCAAAACTGGTTTGGCGTTTGCCGTTCGCGTTAAATGGCGAAATACGAACCAAACGGTGAACCCCAATTTCATTTTTTAACCAACCATATGCACGCAGACCCGTAATACGATAAGTTATATTTTTTATTCCAGCGGTGTCGCCCATGTGTTCTTCAATTGTTTCAATGGTAAAACCATGACGTTCAGCCCATCGGGAATACATGCGCGATAACATTTGCGCCCAATCTTGCGCTTCGGTGCCACCGGCACCCGCCTGGATAAACAAAAAAGCCCCGTCATTATCCGCCGGTCCATTGAATAAAGTGATAAGTTTTGCGTGGTGTGCCGCGGATGCCAATTTTTCAATCGCAGATATAACATCAGCATCGTCTGGTGCCATTGAATACAGGTCGCGCACATTTTCGTATTCTGATTCCAGTTCGCGCAGTTCACCCAGCGATTTTTCCAATGCAGATTTTTTTTGCAGGACGGCGCGGGCATTATCTGGATCGTTCCACAGATTTGCGTCGTTTACCGTTTCTTGTAATTTCTCAATTTCCGATGTCAGTTTATCAGGGTCAAAGAAACCCCCTTAACGCAACAATGTCGTTTTCAATTTGCGATAAAACTTCATTTGGCATAGCAATCATGGTAAAAAGGGTACCAATTTATTTCCCTAAATCAACCGTTTTTACAAATCTGTGTTTGCGTTTAGGGGTTTTATGTGATAAAATTATACACAACGAGAGGGGATTTTTCCATGAAAAGTATGCTTGCTATATTTGCGGTATTGGGCTTTATTGCAACTGATGCGTTCGCTGCAACAGAGACGGCACGCGGTGTTTATGTACCGACCCAGGTGACGACTAATTTGCGTGGGAACCAGGCATTGGCTAACGCGTACAGAACAAATCAGCGCACAACATACTACATGGTGACCCAACCAGACGTGGATTCAGCATGTCGTTCAAAGATTTATAACTGTTTGGCTGATTACTGTGGTGATGTGACGGTTGTACCAGGACAGCGGTCGGGTCGTTGCCAATATGCAACAGAATCTGAATTGTATAATTACGCCTTGTTGTGTTTGCAGAAAGATACGTCCGTTTTGTTGCCACAATATAATGCGAATACCATAAGTGGTGTAAATGGTATGAATACGGCGGCGCGGTTGTGCCCATCTTATGTGCAACAGGAAGTTTTATCATATTTGTCCATGGCGAATATGGCGGAACAATTGTCTAAATCGCATTCCGATTTGTGCTTGCAACGGCGTCAAGAATTAGAGGCCGCCATGGCATGTCATTCGGTCGCGCTGGCTTATGGTAATGAAACATCCAGTATGTTGACGACACAATTGACCGACTATTGTGGTGCCGGTGTCCCAGGGGGCAGTGCGGAAATGGTGACGCGCTATGCCAATGCTGGTAATGTTGGTGCGAACATTTGGGGCTGGGCGGAAAAAATCGTCAGTTTAGATTTGAACAAAAAAGGTTCCGACTGGCAGGCGTCGGTTGATGCTATTTTGGCGGGGTACACCAATCGTATGAATTTGGCATGTGGCGACAATATGCAATTGAATACAGTTGCACACGGCAGTTCGGGTTCTTCGGAACCAACTGCGTTGCAGACGGCGGCCGCATTGGTAACTGGGGTTGTGTTCCCGGGAACCGAAAGTGTCCAGGAAAATCCATATGAAACATGGTCTGTGTGGATGGATGTGACAACGCGTTCTGAAATGTGGGATTACAGCACTGCGTATCAAGTGGTCCAGGCGGCAATGTCCAATTCATCTATGACCCAGAACGCATTTTTGACCAGCGCGCAAATTGACGATATGCAACGCGCTTACATCCGTGGAACAAAAGTGTTCATTATGCGGGACAGTGCACGTTGCTATACCATACCGGTTCGTGTCATGACGGACGAAGAAAAGGCATTGGTTGCACAAGCATTTGCGAACTGTGTAAGTAAATAAAATAAGTAAAAGATAATGACCGCCCAATCGGGCGGTTTTTTGTTTGTGGAAAAGTTGAATGTGTGACAATTATCTGATATAATTATATGACAATGAAAGTTTCAAGACGCGGATTTTTACAAGTCGGCGGTTTCGCTTTTACGGTTGCAATGATTTTGCCCCGTGTTGCGTTTGCTGCGCGAAACTCTTTGCGTTCAATACGTACCGGCATCCAGCCCGGCGGCAAGACCCGTTTAGTTATTGAATCGTCTGCGCGACCATCATATTCGTTGTCATATCCTGAAAATCAGTTGGTTGTTGATATTGCAAATATGTCGGCTGATTCTTCGGTTAAACCAACATTGGCGTCGGGAACATTGGTGTCGGCAATTACGCAAACACAATCGGACGATCATCTTAAAATCGTGGCGACATTGCGCAAGCCAATCGCGAAGTTGGAAAAATCACAAATAATGTTGTTGGAACCAAATGGCGATAATGACTATCGCTTGGTATTAGATTTTTCGGCGACCGCAGCGCAAAAGATTGCAGAATCTGTGAAATCTGCGGAAACCAAGGCACCACCGAAAAAGCATGTCGTTATTATTGATGCGGGGCATGGTGGCAAAGATCCCGGTTGTATCGGTAAGGGCGGTACACGCGAAAAAGATGTTGTGTTGTCGGTTGCAAAACGTTTGCGCACCAAGTTAGACGAAGCGGGTTTTAAAACATATATGACCCGCACGAACGACACTTATTTGAAATTGGCGCAACGTGCCGAGTTCGCGGAAACGCACAAGGGCGATTTGTTTATATCGTTACACGCCAACGCGAACCCCAGCCGTTCGGTCAAGGGATTTTCAATTTACACATTATCGGAAAAAGCATCTGACGAAGAGGCAAAGAAATTGGCGGAATCTGAAAACGCGGCGGATAAAATTGGCGTTGATGGGTTCACTGAATTTGAAAAGGAAATTCGTGCCGCATTGTCATCTCTGCAACAACACGCCGTTGCGGAAATGAGTGAAGAATACGCCAACGGTTGTGCACGTGCGTTTCGTGCAAACAAAGTAGAGGCCCAACCGGGTCCCAGTGTTCGTCATGCGCCGTTTGCGGTTTTGCGTTCAACTGTGCCGGGGGCGTTGATTGAATTAGGGCACCTTTCTAATTCAACGGAAGAAAAATTGTTAAAAAATGCCGACCACCAAAATCGCTTGGTCGCCGCAATCGTCCGTTCAATTAAAAATTACAATTTTGATGTGTAATCAGCGAAATAAAATGACCTTGAAAACGGAATAGGTTGGTGTATAATACCGACACAAATTCGGAGATGTGGCAGAGCTGGTTGAATGCGCGCGACTCGAAATCGCGTATACAGGAAACTGTATCGGGGGTTCGAACCCCTCCATCTCCGCCAGAAATTGAATTATGAAAACTTTCAATGAACAAGTTTATGATATTGTTGCAAAAATACCGGCGGGGCGGGTTGTGACGTTTGGGCAAATTGCGCGTATGATTGGTCGTCCGCGTATGGCGCGGTTTGTTGGCTTTGCGTCCAATAACAAGAACAGTTGGCATCTGCCTTGGCATCGCGTGGTGTTCAAAGATGGACGTTTAATCCCAGGGTATGAACAGCAACAGTATGATGATTTGCGTGCCGAAGGGGTTAGATTTCACCGCGACCGTACGGTTGATATGGAAAAATGCCAATGGGATCCTGAACGCGATGGGGTGCCAATGGATGTTCGTGATTTACCGCTTGTATTTTGATATAAATATATTTTTCTTGATAAAATAGGGACTTGGGGCAATAATAGTAAGCAGTAATAACAGGAGAAAAGGAATCATGAAACGTTCAGACATTGTAAGATCTATTCAAGTCAAATTTAAAAATATGCGTGCGACCGATGCGGCGGCGATTGTGGATACTATTTCCGATCATATGGTGGAATCGGTGGCGTCCGGTAATCGTATAGAGGTTCGCGGGTTCGGTACTTTTCAACCACGTGCGCGTGCAACCAAAATTGGATATAACCCCAGCACAGGAAAACCGATGCCGTTGCCGGCCAGCACAACTATTTTGTTCAAGCCCAGTCGTGAACTGACCAAGGAAATGAACGGGGAAAATTAACGAGATTTTAATATGTTTTTTGGTAAAAAATCTGGAATAAAAAATGATAACCGCGACCGATACGAGCGCGTTCGCCGTTTAATGTGGATTAAGTGCGAATCGTGCGGTCGCTTGGTTTTTTATAAAGATTACAAAGATAATTTGTATATTTGTCCGCGGTGCAATCATGCTTTTATGATGAACCCAAAACAGCGGTTTGATTTACTGTTCGACAATAATGAATGGAAAAAATTGGACTTGCCAAATGTGTCGGACGACCCGCTGGAATTCGTTGATCGTATGCCATATACGGAACGCTTGGCCGAGGCGCGTGCCGAGACCGGCACAAATGACGCCGTTGTTTCAGCAGATGGTGTCATTGGTGGTGTGCCGACAACGGTGTGTGTGTTAAATGGATTCTTTATGATGGGGTCCATGGGACGCGCCGCGGGTGATGGTATTATTGCCAGTATTGAACACGCCATTGAATTGCATCAACCGTTTGTTATGGTGACGTCCAGTGGTGGCGCGCGTATGCAGGAAAATATTTTGTCGCTGATGCAGATGGCACGCACAACAGTTGCCGTAAATAAACTGCACGCGAACAAGATTCCATACATTGTGATTTTGACCGACCCAACATTTGGTGGTGTGACGGCTTCGTTCGCAATGTTGGGCGATATTCATATTGCAGAAAGCGGTGCGCGTATTGGATTTGCCGGTCGTCGCGTCATTGAACAGAATATTCGTGAAAAATTGCCGTCAAATTTCCAAACGGCTGAATACCTGTATGATCATGGTATGGTTGATATGGTTGTCGCGCGTGCAGAATTGCATGATGCGTTGTCGCGTGTTCTGGTCGTGCTGACCAAGCAACCACGTGAACCAAAACCGATTGCCGTTCAAACACCGAAATACGAAGGGTCTAAAAAAATTCGCGGTATGGGTGAAAATGACGCTTATGACAAAGTGTTGTTGGCGCGTCATGAAAATCGTCCACATTTCTTGGATTATGTAAACGGTATTGTTGATGATTGGACATATCTTGCGGGCGACCGTCTGTATGGTGAAGATCCGGCCATGGGTTCGGGTATTGGTTATTGGCGCGGAATCCCTGCGGTGATAATTGGTCAAGAACAAGGTCGCAATATTGAAACGCGTCAAAAACACCGCTTTGGTATGGCGAACCCAGACGGCTATCGCAAGGCGCAACGTATGATGCAGTTGGCGGAACGTTTTGATTTGCCGTTGATTTCACTGTTTGATACGGCGGGTGCGTTTGCAGGACGTGAAGGCGAAGAACGCGGTCAGTCCCAGGCGATTGCTGCAACTATATCGGCGGGTTTGTCGGTCAAAACACCGTATGTTGCCGTCAATGTAGGCCAGGGTGGTTCTGGTGGTGCGATTGCAATTGGTACGGGTGATAGAGTGTTGATGCTGGAAAATGCAATTTATTCGGTGATTGCACCAGAATCTTGCGCGTCTATTTTATGGAAAGACAACAAGTTTAAAGCGACTGCGGCAGCGGTAATGAAACTGACGGCGCGTGATATGGCGAATATGGGCGTGATTGATAAAATCATTGTAGAACCGTCGGGTGGTGCGCATAAAGATTGGCAGACGACAATGGAAATGTTGGCGTCATCGGTTGTTGAACAATTGACCGAGTTGCAAGCAATTCCTGTTGACGAATTGCCGGCACGCAGGGCGGAAAAATATATGGCAATGACGCGTGATGTAGAGATTTTCCATCCGTCGCCGGAACACGCGTCCGAGCATGATGAACATTAAAGGTAAAAACTATGTCAGATAAAGTAATTTTAACGGGTGCACGCCCAACGGGACCGTTGCATATTGGTCATTTCTGTGGCGCGTTGCAAAATAATGTTGCAATTCAAAATGCCGGTGGCTATGCGCGTATGTATGGTATGATTGCTGATGCCCAGGCATTGACCGATAATTTTGATGATCCAGAAAAAGTGCGTGCCAATGTGATAGAGGTTGCGCTGGATATGTTGGCGGTCGGGTATGATCCGAAAAAAAGTATATTGTTTATACAATCCGCTGTGCCGGAATTGACTGAATTGACTTTCTACTATATGAACTTGGTGACGGTGGCGCGTTTGCAACGCAATCCGACGGTCAAAAGTGAAATAGGTCAGAAAGAAAAATTCGCAAACGGTTTACCGGTTGGGTTCTTAACATACCCTGTGTCCCAGGCGGCGGACATTACCGCTTTTGGTGCGACCATTGTTCCAGCCGGTGATGACCAGGCACCCATGATTGAACAAACAAATGAAATTGTTCATAAGTTTAATTCAATTTATGGTGAAGTGTTAAAGCCGGTGAAAATCATAACACCGGATTCTGAATCGGCGGCGCGTTTGCCGGGGACTGACGGAAATGCAAAGATGGGTAAATCGCTGAATAATTGCATTTACTTGAAAGATTCTGCAGATGAAATTGCGGCGCGTGTAAAAACAATGTTCACCGATCCGAATCATTTGCGTGTAGAAGATCCTGGTAATACCAAGGATAATCCGGTGTTCATATATTTGTCGGTGTTCGCAAAGCCAGAACATTTTGCAGCGTTCTTGCCAGAGTATAAAGATTATGCAGAATTGGCGGCACACTATGAACGTGGTGGGTTGGGTGATGTAAAGGTTAAGAAGTTCTTGAATGCTGTGTTACAAGAAACGCTGAAACCGATTCGTGAAAAACGCGAAGCGTTGGCGCGCGATATTCCGTCTGTGATGGAAATGTTGCGTGTCGGTACGGAAAAGGCGCGTGCAGTTGCGGCGGAAACGTTGTCAGCGGTAAAGCATGCAATGAAACTGAACTATTTTGACTAATGGACCGAAGGAGAGAGACCATGAAAAAAACAATAATTTGGATTGCCAGTGTAATTGGTGCCGGTGCGGTTATGGCATTGGTGTTTGGCGCAATGGAAAGACCGTCTGTGCCACGTACAATTGCGGTTCGTGGAGAATGCTTGACAACTGCGCCACGCGACAAAACGGCGATTACATTACGTGTCACAACGGTGGACAAATCAGCCGCAAAATCTATGAAACAGGCGACAGACCAAGTTGCAAAGATTACAGAATTTGTAAAGGGATTGGATGCAGAAATGCAAACGACCGAATTCAATTCGTATGAAAAGACCGAATGGAATCGTGATTTGCAGAAATCTATAACACTGGGCATTGAAACCAGTATTGCGGTTGAGGTTTCATCCAAGAACATTGAAACAATTGAAAAAGTATTAAATGCGTTTGCGGGTGCAGAAAATGTGTATTCAGAAAACCTGCGTATGTACACCAGTGCAGAGGTTCTGAAACCGATTATGGAAAAGTGTTTGGGGGTTGCGGTTGAAAATGCACGCGTTCGCGCAGATGCGCTGGCGGCGGGCGACAATCGTCGTGCTGGACGTATGCTTTCTGTGTCATATGAAACCAGCAGCAACAACACCATGTACAAAAATATTGCGCCACGTATGATGGCAATGGGCGCGGTTGCAGAATCTGCGGCGATGGATGTCGGCGGCAGTTTGGTTTCAAAAGATACCGATGTTTCTGTGTCGGTGTCTGCAACATTTGAAATAAGATGAATGAAATAGTCGGCGAATTTATCGAATATCTGGTCGGAACAAAAAATTATTCCGAACATACTGCGACAGCGTATGAAACAGATATTCGGGAGTTCTTGCAATTCTATGAACGTTTTGTCGGCGGGACGGTCAGTATTTCTGATATGGCGCATGCTGATACGATTTGTTTTCGTTCTTATCTGGCGGATCGACAACGGCGTGGTTTGGCGCATAAATCAACGGCGCGCGCATTGTCATCTTTGCGCGGGTTTTATAAATACCTTGCTAAATATCACAATATAAAAAATGATGCGATTGGGTTGATATCTTCGCCAAAGGTGCCACGTAAGTTATCCAAGGCAATCGAACCCGCAGATGTCGCGAATATGAAAACCGCAATTATGGAAACCGAAGGCGATGATCCGTGGATTGCTGCGCGTGATTGGGCGTTGGTGACACTTATATTTGGTTGTGGTCTGCGTATATCCGAAGCGTTGGGATTGAAAAATAGTGACGTAAGTGGTCGTCCCGATGTCTTGCGAATTGTTGGTAAAGGGAACAAGGAAAGAATCGTTCCTGTGTTGCCGGCGGTATATGATGCGATTGAAAAATACACCGCGGTGCGCCCGTTTGGTAATGCACCAACCGATGAACTGTTCCGCAGTGTGCGTGGTTTGCCAATGTCGCCACGTATGGCAGAAAAGGTTATTGAAAAATTGCGGCACTATTTACAATTGCCGGACTATGTGACACCGCATGCGTTGCGTCATACATTTGCAACGGCATTATTGGCGGGCGGGGCAGATTTGCGCAGTTTGCAAGAACTATTGGGACACGCATCGCTTTCCACCACGCAATTATATACCAAGGTAAATATGGCTGAAATCAGTAATATCTATATGCATGCGCATCCGCGTGCATTGGAAAATGACGAATAATGTAAAATAGTAATATTCCAAGATGATAAAAATGTAAAACCGCAGCTTTTTTGATGGTTTTACTTTTACCGCATATCATGATCTGTATTGAACAAAAAATGTTTTCTTTACCCTTCAGGTGTGTCAATCAAAACGGGGTAAAAAAAAGTATATTATTTTATTGACGATAGGGTGAAAACTTTTCTATGATAGTAAAGGAAAAATAGCACAATATAAACCACGCGTTTAAATTGGGCCACTTGGGGAAAGGGATGAGAAAGCTACGTTTTCTGTTTGTTTTACTGTTTGTTTTTGGGGGATGGTTCACGACAACTGGTGCGCTTGCCGTATGTATACACTATGATTCTTTATCATCACTGCTTACGGATTTTCCGGCGGCTACTAGTGCAGGAACGTATACCGATTCAGATTTAGGGTGCCTTTCGAATGCACAGACAGACAATGGGCTTTACTATAATACGGCTACACAAACATATATCGTTGTAAAAACATGTACAAGCTGTACGTCCCCCGCCATATTGTTACCAGGAAACGCTACTTTAGAGAATGGTTGTACGGCGGAATTTAACGTTTGTGGGGTAACGTGTAGTACCACGACAACCAAGCCAAGTGGCAGCCAAGCCACCTCTATAGACGTAAGTCATTGTTCTAGTTCTTCTACTTTTTATGCCACCTTGGATCAGGTACCAAATGTTTATTGGACTATTCATACCTGTAATACGTGTCAGTCTGGTTATTACCGTTATGAAACGTCTTATAACCAGGCTGGTGGTGGCTATTGTTCTGTGACGTATTACGATTGTGCTGCGTGTACTGCAATTCCATCGTACGGATCTTGGAGTAGTTATAGCACAGGTTATGAGCGACGTCTGGTTACATATTCTTGGAATGCTTCTGGATGTGGTTCTACGCCCAGTTCTACATATGAATATCGCTGTGCGGCGGGCTACTATGGTTCCCCGACAAGTGGCTCATCGGGTTGCACGAAGTGTAATGTATCTTTTACCAATACGTGCAGTGTGACAAATGGTAATGGAACACAGACCTGTTATCACACCAGCAGTCCCGCCGGTTCAACTTCATCATCTGCCTGTACAGGAACAGCGAATTGCGGTTCGTGTTGTGCGACATCGTGTTCATCTGGTTATCTTGTGAGCAATTGTGCATGTGTTGCGGATGAAACTACAATTACATTCAGATCTGGCAGTTATACAATGACCCAAACTTGTACCCCCGGTCAATCGGTCACATTAAAAGCTAGATCTAATATGACCGCACCGGTAAGCAGCACTTATGGTTGGGCATTTGATGGTTGGGCAACAGGTGTTAGTTCATCAACTATAACTTATTACGATGGCGAGAGCATAACCTGCCCAGATTCTGATACAACCTTGTATGGTGTTTGGAAGCGTGATATAGCCTTCAAATACTATAACAGTTCCACTGCCACCAGTATTACAACCGATACCAGAACCCAATATTTTCTTAATACTGGTAATACCACGACAACTGCGGGTCCTGTCCAGCCCTATACGTTGTACACGCAGACTACGTATGGTTGGACGCCAGACGGTTGGTGTCGTTATAAGACTATACCATCTTACTGTGTAGACGAGTCGCCAACTGCTATAGTTGTGGTCCCGCCCGCAAACTCTGCACATACAACTTATTGGGCGGTATATTCACGTACCCCACAAATTGTTTATAACAAAAATGGTGGTACGGGTTCTATGTCCAACAGTGATTGCGAAGACGACCAAAAGATTGTGGCGAGTGGTACCGCGGCGGCGGCGGATTGTACCCTATCAAATAATGGTTTCACCGCCCCCAGCAACAGCGAATTCAGCGCATGGGCCCTGGGGTCAACATCCGGCACACAGTATGATGAAGGCGAAACATTTCAGTACCCAAACACATCGTGGACAGGTTCCCAAACATATAACGTATATGCAATTTGGGCAACGACTAATGTGACCGTTTCGTTCAATCTGAGTGAAGGTTCTGGTACAGCACCAGCCAGTACCACTTGTACACCTGGTTCATCGTGTACGGTTATAACAACCGCTGAACGTACTGGTGATACGACAAATTTTTATAACTGCGGTCATGTATTTCTGGGTTGGTATTCTGGTGGTAGTAAATTGACTTCAAACAGCATAACAACATCGACCTCAAAAACCTACTATGACGAGTGGGAAGAGTGTGCCCGTGGATATTATAAGACCAGTAGCGCCAAAGCCAACGCATCTTGTACGGCAGCTGGCAACGGGTATTACGCTGATGGTACTGGCGAGTGCTCTCAAACACAATGTCCGTCTGGATATCGTGACGGATCCGATGGCGGTCGTGACCAAGAAAGCGACTGTTATGGTACTTGTGAAAAGGCGTGCTCTGGTAACGATACAGCTTCATGTCCGGATAATGCAACCTGTACATATGATACAGATGCGTATTCCACTGGAACAGAGCATTACTCTAAGAATGACTGTGACGCATCAACCATTTTGTGTCCGGTGGACACTATCACTTGTGATACAGGGTATCATAAAAGCGGTAGCAGTTGCGTTGCAAACACATGTACAATTACATTCAAGACCGGCAACACCACACTGGGAACCCAAACATTTACAACTGGCGACTCGTTGAACACGCTATCATCTATGAACAGTAATGTTCCATCTGCGTTGAAGTCTAATAGCTGGAGTTTCAGTGGCTGGGCAACAACATATAATACGGCTGGTATAGGATTTTCCAATGGTGATGACGATGCGGCTATTTGTTCAAGCAACGGTACCAGCAGAACATTTTATGGTGTGTGGTCTCGTTCAATAACACGTAGAAGGTTTAGTTCAGCATCAGCTACATCGGCATCTGGATCCGTAGTAGGTCAGACTTATTATAATACAACAACATCATCGGCCAGCCCAAAAGCGATTAATACTACCGCACTGTATACGAACAGTACATATGGATGGGCTCCAGTCGGATGGGTGAACGATTCTTCATCCCATGACGTTTTAGTATCGCAGACCGGTTCTTCAACGGTTTCCTTTACACCAGCAGTTGACCAAGGGGCCACTTGGTACGCAGTTTACACTCGTACACCAGAAATTGTATATAATGCTAATACTGGTTCTGGCAGCATGTCCAATAGTACTTGCAACACGCAGTACTTTACCGCTGATGGTTCTGGTACGACGCCGTCATGTACGTTATCGGACAACAGTTTTACTGCGCCATCTGGTAAGCGATTTAGTGCGTGGGCGGCGGGTTCTGCATCTGGTACCCAATATGCCGCGGGGGCCAGTTATACATTTCCAAACACATCTTGGACTGGAACCAAGACATACAACGGTATGTACGCAATTTGGGAAGATGCCACCGCGACGATTACTGTGACGGCGGGTAACGGTAAAAGTGCGGTTTCTGCAAGTGGGTGGACCGGAACTGGTGGCACATCTATGACCAAAACATACAATATTGGTGATACAATTACGCTATCAACAATTAGTGGAACTAACAAAACGGGTTATACTGGTACAGCTTATTCCGTTGGTGGCAGTACCATTACCGGTACATATACCGTCACCGGTGATGCAACAATCGTGGTTAAGGCAACAGGGCTTAGTGACCCAAGTCCCAGTATCTCTAGTAGTGCTACCAAAACCTATAGTTACACTGCGACAACCTTGACGGCCAGTGGCGGTACATATGACAGTGGGGTCACTCTGAATTACGCGTTTGGTACATCGTCCTCCCTTATTACCGATGACAGTGCATGTCCAACCGCGGATTCGTCATATACTTTTGGAACGGCATCCACAACTGCGACCAAATCGGTAGCAAAGGCAGAATATCTTGGTAAAAAATGTTACAAGGTAAAGGTAACTGCGACCGATGGCACATTAACATCAAATACGGTTTCCGGTCCGTCAACACCTGTATACGTGGACATTCTGAAACGTTCTGTGACATTCGATGCAACCACAAACGGCGGAACGCTGTCTGGGACATCGCCGATATACGCCTCTTATCGTGTTGATGCCAAGGGTTATACGGGTAAATACAGCACAACCGAGCGGGCCATTCCGACCGCGACCAAGGCGGGGTCTGTATTTAATGGCTGGTATTCCGCAGCAAGTGACGGAACTAAGATAGTTAATTCCGATGGTACATTGACATCATCAAGTGTAACTGGACTTATATACGGTTCTAAATGGAGTTTGACAACGGCGGCCAAGACGGTATATGCCCAATTCTCGGCTTGTACATGTACAAAAGGGTCGCATGTTGCATCGTGTACAGCGGGAACAGTATCCAATAATACCTGTGCATACAGTTTTACATGCGAAACGGGTTATAATTACAATGGTTCGTCAACTGGTGCATTCTCGGCATCTGGGGCCGGCGTAGCATCCAGCACCAGTCCGGATTGTACACAGACAGATTACGCCATTACAGTAACGGCTGGTCGTGGTGTAAGCACAGTAGCGGCAACAGGATGGATCGGCACAGGAACCGCGACATTGAGCAAGGTATATCATTATGGTGATACAATAGATTTAACCACTTTGGTTCCGACGAACAAGACGGGATACACCGGGACGTCATATGCGGTGACCAGTGGCAGTGGCAGTATAAGCAGCAACACCTTTACGGTAGGAACAGGTAACGGGACTATTACGGTAACAGCGACAGGTATCAGTGCACCAACGAGTGTAGCGATAAGTGGAGGATCAACGAAGACGTACAATTACACGGCAACAACACTGACTGGTAGTCAGGCGACCAGTTACGACAGCGGAATAACGGTATACTATAACTTTGGAAGCACGGCGACGGCGACGAGCAGCACATGCAGTGGATCGTATACATACGGGACAGCGTCATCGACGGCGACGACGAGTGTGGCGAAGGATGCATTCCGTGGATACAAATGTTACAAAGTAAAGGTATATGCGAGTGATGGTACGTTAACGTCGAGCACGGTAGAAGCGAGCACCGCGACCACGATGGGATTGATCAATCGTACATTAACATTCAATGTAGCGAGCAACAGTGGGACGATAAGTGGGACATCACCGTTATATACAGCATATGGTAATGGAAGTTTATACACGAGTGCGACTGGAACGACGACAGGTAGCATGCCGAGTGCGACGAAGAGCAACAACGTGTTTACTGGCTGGTATACAGCAGCGAGCAGTGGAACGAAGGTAGTGAATGCGGACGGCACATTGACCGGGAGTGCGGTAACGAACTACACGAATGCGTCGAAACAATGGGTGATGACGGCGAACCAGACAGTATATGCACAGTTTGGGGCATGTAGTTGCACGAAGGGGACGAACGTAAGTGCGTGTACTGTGACGGGAGTAACGAGCAACAAGTGCCAATACAGTTATACATGTACATCCGGGTACAACAATGGTGGTAGCACGAGTGGTACGTTTGAGGGAGCGGCAGCGACGGCGAGCAACACGAGTCCGAGTTGTGCTAGTGCGAACATCTCTGGTGCGATTGCGTTGAACAGCAACCGCTGGGCCAGCAACGATGCATCGTCTGCGGCTAGCACTGCGAGCACGGCGGCAGCACCGACACCGGTGTATAGCAAATATAATACTGGTATTTACAGCAACAGTGGTGCGACAACAGCGGTAACAAAGTTAAGCACGAACCCAGTTATGACAGGATACACGTTTGCTGGTTTCTATACAACCAAGGCAACCGGTGGAACCCAAGTTGTTGACGCGTCTGGTAACTTTACCACCGCTGCCAAAACGCAAATAACTGCGATTGGTGGCCAGGCAACATGGTACGCACGTTGGACGGCGCAGACATCTACGGTGACACTGAATGCCAATGGTGGTACGGCGGGTACAACGACATCTGTGACAGCAACGTATGATTCTGCGATGCCGGTACCAACAAATAATACCCATATACCGACACGTGCGGGATACACA
>JAGCYJ010000008.1 GCA_017960855.1 Alphaproteobacteria bacterium
CATTTCTTAAACAGATATCCATCCGCAGTAATTGCTGCTGGCATATTAAACGATTCACCATATGTGCATGAAGACGGACTTGTTGGTGCAGTTCCATGTCCACCATTGTTATATGTTAACTGAATTGTGTTTGCTTCACATATTCCGCCTTCACCTGGGGTATACCCGTCTTCGCAATCTGCGGCCATACACTGACTTGGTGCTTCATCGCCATAATAGAATTTACTGTCTTCTGTGTAAGATGTCGCATTTGGTATATCGCCTTCGGTACATTCACGATAGCAATCAGATTCTTCATCCGAACCAGTATCACTATAAGGGTAATCCGCCGGACAAGTATGGTCGCCGTCTTCATCGCAATAATGACCAGCTTCGCAATCATCCCATATTGCATAAAATGTGGTTGTACTTGATGGACATTGAATGGCCTCTGTGCCGCTTGTCGCATTTTGATTTTCTGAAAAACCGTCCAAGGTGTAGCCCACTCTTGATATCCCGCCAAGTCTAAACACAGCCCCCGGTGTACATGTTACTGTGGCATTACTTGTGCCGCTGTTTGTTGCAACGGTTGGCGCATCACCGGAAACAGTTATCGCCTCCAGAGATCCGGTACCACCATTTTTATTTATTGTAACAGTAACCGCAGAAACTACGCAGGTTTCGCCACTTTTTACCGTTGATTCATGCGTTGTTGAATTCCAGTATCCTTCGGGACAGTCGCAAGCCGAAGCGGTGTTATGGGCCTGAGTCGTTGATGCCCAGCCAGTCCCAGTTGGACAAGGTACACACTGGCTGCTGTCGTTCAGGTAATATCCAGCATTACATTCATCGTATACTAAATCGCACACGTAACTCTCAGCGAACGCATTCGCCGAAAATACGAGTACGAACAACGATACAAAAAACCCCAGAAAACTGCGCTTTCTTCCCATAACTTCCTCTCTTTCTCCTTTAATCGTAGAAAAAAAAGGGCAGGTCGTGCAAGAAAAAAATATAAATTTAAATGTAATTTTTGTTGCTGAAATAAAAAGCCCCGTCGTTTTGACGGGGCGATACTTATTTTACCAAGACATATATCCCGGATTACATGTGCGTACACACTTCTTAAGCATGTCGTTCCACATTACCGAACCTGTTTCGTCTGAATATGGTCGGTCGCAAATTGGAACACATTCATTGTTTTCCAGGTTGTACTTTTCACCTTGGTACATACAAGTTGCGATTTCACAACCTGTAATGTATCCGCTGGCCGCGACTTCACCCAATATGCTGAACTTGTTGCGGCATTCGCTGCATTGTTCAGATGCATTGTTCTTTTCACTTGGGTCGTTGGTATAACCTGGCGCGCAAGATGTTGCTTCGCATGGATCCCAATCTTTTCTGTCGGCATTCCATGTCTTGACACCAACACCGTTTGCCACAGTGCAAACCTGTTCATTTGCAACACACGCGTTCGAAGCCAAATGATAATCTTCTTCGCAGGTCTTTATGATGCAGGTTTCGTATGCTCCCAGTGTGCCATTCCATTTCTGTTCGGCATAGGTCGAGTTTGGCGCCTGTGGTGTGCACTCTAATATGTCTGACTCACATTGATCCGCCTTTGGATGATACCCAATCGCGCAAGCAGACACCATACAGGTACCTTCGGTCTCGTAGGACAGTGCATTTTCACGGTTACATGGTTCGCAAACACCACTAATCATTTCATAACCGGTCTGGCATCCAGTCATTGTGCACATACCTGTGTCTTCGTCATAGTCCGCTGGATTGCCATTGACGGTCGCAGTGTACTTACACTTGTCGTTCCAGTACGCGTTGTATTCGCTGCCACCTTCTGGTACTAAATGACAATCGTTTTCGTCATGTTCGGTGCACTCGCGATAGCACTGGTCTTTCCGTGTGGCACCTGGAGCACTGTTTGGCCAACCCGCCGGACAAGATGTTGAACCATCGCCATTACCGCCATCGGTGCCGTCACAGTAATTTCCTGCTTCACAGCGGACACATTGTGTTTTGTCTGCGTTAAACATATATCCAACACCACACGATACGATTTCGCAAGTGTCAGCAGGTTCGCCACCGCCATTATTGTTATAATCGCGTCCGCTCATAGCTGTCGCATTAGCGGCATTATCGCAATCTTTATAACAGTACTTGGCATCACTTGCACCCTCGTCAGATTGGGTATATGGTGACGGACAAGTGTGTTTATCCGTGCCGTCGCAGTAACTGCCCGCTGGACAAGTTTGACATGTGCCATTTTCCAGATAGTATCCTGGCTCACAAGTCGTGATTTCACATGTGTCTGCAACACCATAATTGTCGCGTCCGGACATTGTTGCCGCGGGTGGTGTCACTTCGCAGTCCGTGTAGCACAAATCAATACTACTGTTCCCTGTGTCAGAGTTAGGATGAGATGCCGGACAGTCGTTCTTGTCATTGCCGTCGCAATAACTACCCGCTGGACACGTCACACATGCGTTGTCTTCCAGATAGTATCCAGGTTCACACTTGGTTATGACACAGGTGTCTGGGACATTACCCGCATCGTTATAATCGCGCCCATCCATTTCGGCTGCTGGTGATGACACCTCGCACTCTGCCCAACAGTACGCAGGGTCACTGGTCCCCGCATCAGACCTGGTGTACTGACCATTTGTTAATTCAGCGCAGGTCTTGTCACCAATGTCTGGATTGCAGACGTGATCTTCTGGGCATTCGAAACAGTCGTCTTCGCTGTCGCTTGTTTCGGTTAGGGTAATTGTCCCCGGCTGACAAGCATAACGATTGGTGTCTCTGTTCGGACTGTATGAATTGTATCCAACAGGTACGCAGTCAAGTGCCAACGCATCTGCTAACCAATATCCACCTTCGCACCAGGTTATCTTCTTGTCGCCACATCCGATATTATACGCCTGGACGTCCGGATCGTCATTCCAATTACATGTCTGCGATCCGCCACCATGTGTGGCTTCGTATTCCAAACCATCCTTGAAGCACAAACCGATATCCGCAGTTGTTATACCATTGGTCTTACCGCCGTCTGGGCATGCGTGTCTTTCAATATCGTTTTCTGGACTGTAATTGTTCTGTCCAACTTCTGTACAGGTCACATCTGTGCTGTTCGCACGATAATATCCGCCACGGCATGCATTGATGGATTGATCAAAACATTCGCGCCCATACACAGCAGAATCACCTTCGCCACTGGAATACCAGCAACTTTGTGTTCCTGAACCAGACGAGTCAGGTGCAGTATAATCCAAACCTGTCTTGTAGCATTCATATATGCTTTCAGCCGTCTTGTTGTTGGCCATAGTTGTTCCGCCATTCGGACACTGATGTCTAATCAGTTCGTCATCGCCACTGTAATACCCAACATCCGCTTCAGAGCAGTCAATGTCAGATTCGCCCGCTAACCAATAACCCGCATCGCACGATGTTATCGCAAAGTCTTTGCAGCGTGCAGAATATGAACGCGCTTCGTTATCATAGTAGCAGGTTTGTGTACCATGACCATGATCCGCTTCATATGTCGGCAATAGTTCTTTATAGCAGTCCGAAATATCATCCGAACCAGCTGGTGATTTACCGCCGTCTGGACACACGGTCATACCCGCTTCGCCAGAGTTAGTATCCACCGTTGTGCCTTCGCAGTAATTGTTTTCTTCACAGGTCTTACATACATTCGGATCCGTTGGATCTTCACCGGTGCCGGCATAGTATGTTCCAGCTGGACATGTTATCGGTGCATCAGACCATTGTGCCACTACGGTTGCGTTTCCTGCTGTGAATGTTAATGCGGCAACCGAAGTTATAAACTTACCGTCTGAACCGATTACATTCACATCGTTACCCTTGTATCCAGCAAAGGTCATAACACCCTTGACCGGCAAGGTCGTCAGTTGTGTAATGCTGGTCGTGGCACCTGCATCGGAATACCAGCCGGTTGCGTACTTCAAGTACACTGTAGCTGGGGCACCAGCAGTTGCCGCGCCATTGTGGTTCAATGTAATGGTATAAATATTCGGTGTCCATTGTGCATACAGTGTTGTATCAGATGCATTCGCCGAGATGTTTGTCGTCACTGTTGTGCCGGCATCATAACATGTGCCAGAACCATCGGCATTAGTGCACCATTTGTTCGCAGTGCTGTATCCTGTACGCGTATCAACAATCGCCGGCAACGCACATGCACCACTGTCAAATACACAGTTTACACTGGCTGGGGTCGAACCAGCACCACCATTCTTGTCCAACGTGATTGTGTATTCATGTGCCACGCACGATGGGTTTGGTGTTCCATTGCTTTGAACATCGTATCCTGTGACACATGTGATTTCGTACGCACAGGCATTATATGTTGTTGCACTGGCACCTGTGACGTAATCGGATACAGGAACAACTGTCTTTGAGTGGGCAAATGCACTGGTCGTCAAATCACATGCCTTATAGCATTGTTCATAACTATAAGCATACGGTTCAGAACCCGAGCATCCCGCCGGACATGCAATCGCGCTTATTGACGATCCTGGGGTCGTCATTGTCGGATTTTCGCTTGGGAATGCCGATTGAGCAGGACTGTAATAGCATGTATTAACGCCCGAGCAGAATATGGATGAATCATAGTAATATCCCGCATCACAGGTCAATGCACCGACATTATAGTAATTGGTGTAATCGCCGTTCGCTTCGGTTCCTTCATAGAACGCCTTGACCCAACCAGTTCCATGTTCCCAAACATGGTTATAGTTTTCCGTCACAACAAATGGATTGTACAATACATAGCATGTTTCTATGCCACGATATTTCTGATTTGGCACCAAATCAGCTTTACCTGGTGTTCCGTCCTTGTCCGCAGGGCAATTGTGGAACCCGTCTGTATCGCACCACATATCTTCTGGACATGTGTCGGAATCATAGATACAGGTGTCATATGTATTCTTGGTCGTGTTATAGTGTACCGGTGAATTTGTCACATTAACAATCGTTCCGTTCAAATTCTTGGTCGCATTACATGTCAGATAGCACGCCGTTATAGCCGCAGAAGTTGTCGTCGCGGTTGTTGGATTTGTGCTGACCACATCCACCGCGCCGGTACCCGCCGGGCATTGTGAGCGTTGCGTTGATATTGTATCTGTGGTCATGGTTGGATCCATATTTTCTGGGGCAGGGCTGTAATATCCTAATCCCACAGCAACACAATCCACTGTGTCATCAGATGTTGTCACGCCTTCCAATGCATCCCAATATCCAGCCGCACACTTACGAATAGTATAACTATCGCAATTGGTTGAGTATGTATCCGTACTGGTGTTCCAGTGACATCTTGTTGTACGGCCACCATGCGCGGTTTCATCCCATACGCCTTCGCGGACACAACTTGTTACCAGTTCACTTTCCGTACCATCGGTTGATATGGTATTACGTGTGTCACCATATTCATATACGGCCTCTGGACAGCGATCGCGCGTCGTCAGATATGTGGCACTGTAATACTGATAACCTACAGCCGTACAGTCGCTTGGATTGGTCGTATCCAGATAGAAACCACTATCGCAGGTCAATATCTGTTCATTCGAGCAATTGGATTCATACTTCCCGGATGCATAATGACAGATACGGCTTCCGGCACCCTTGGTTGCGGTAAGTTTTACCGTCGCATAGCAGGCAGATGCTTCTGAAGAACCAGTGTTCGAAGTCACGTTTGGTGCAATGTCAACTAATGCTGTGCCGTTCCATTCTTGTGCTGGGGTATATGTTGTACCCGCAACCGCTGTTGGACACGGTGTTATGAAGTGATCATCACCATCGGCATCTTCGTCATCATATGCTGTACCACCTTCGCAGTAAGAACCCGCTGGGCATGTTGTGCAAGAACGTGTGTCATAGTCGTAATATTCACCCGCCGCACAGGTCTCTGTCTTCTTTTGAATCCAGCTGGCCATCAATTCAATTGGTGTTGTATAATCATTATAAGAGACCAATTTATTTGACGCCGTAATCACACCGGACTCATTAATGACGGACCACTGTGCCTCTTCGATTGTCGCTTCGTATCCTGTGCAATTCTGTGAACCTTGTGTTGGCATGGTAATACTGGTCAAAGGTGTAGTGGCACTGCTATCCGAGAACCAACCAGTGTTATACTTCATATATATTGGTCCGTTGTCACCACCTGTTCCACCATTCTTATTTAATGTGAATGTATATATGTTAGGTTCACATGTTGTTCCAACGGTGTGATAACCAGGATTACATACTGGTGCATCATATGTACATGCTGGATATGAACCGCTTGTTGTGACCGTTGCGTTTTCATAATCGTACGCGGTTATCGTGCCAGCAAAATTCACAGTGCGTGGATTTGCTGCGCGTGAACCAATTATATTATTTGATTCATCAAGCACATTTTGATCCGAACAAGTGTTATAACACGCTGTCGGTAATCCGCTTGTTTCCGCATTTTCGCCACCAGTTGTTGCATTATCATAGCCCGGTAACACACTACATGAATAACGTACCATACTTATGTTATCTTCGGTCGTGTTGGTTGGGGCAGGGCTCCAATACCCTGTGCCGACTTTGTTACATGACTGAGCATCTGGGGCAACACGATAGCGACCTTCGTTACAATACTTTATCTGCACTTTGCCACAATTTGTATAAGCGTCATCGGCATCTTTATAATTACATACTTGATCACCACCACCTGTGCCATCATTCAGTGGAACACCTGTGCGTGTTGTTTGGCATGCCTCAATAGTGCTGCTGCCTGTGGGCGATGTAACCGTTCCGCCACCAGCGTCAGTCGGACAGGTCTTCACACAGCCCGAATCAACAGTATCTTTATATTCAACTGCGACTTCTCCGCCAGGACAATAATATCCAGCTGGACATTGTTCCAGTTCGCCCGGTTGAACTTCTGTGGCTGTACGCCCAGCGGTACATGTGTACATACCCTGGGTCCAATGTGCATACAATGTTGTGTCTTCGGTGAATCTTGTATTAGATACATCGATTCTGCCTTCTCTCGTAATGATAATGCTGCCACCAGTTTGTTCTGTGTAGTAACCATCAAATTCCCAGTTGGTAAATGTTGGTGCTGTAATACTGGTTATACTTGTTGTTGCGGCTGAATCAGAATACCATCCAGTTGCATACTTCTCATATATGTATGTGGTTGTATTATTCTTAGGATCAACCAATGTGATGGTATAAGTACCTGGGTTACAAGTAGCATTTGATGGGTCAAACTCATATCCTGGATCACAAGTAATGGTCATATTACAAGAACCGCTGGCATTACAGTCTGAACCATAGAATTGTTTACCTTGGATACAATAATCGACAGTCGTATCAGTGTAACATACAGGACTGTAATCATAGTCGCAGGTTGCGTTTTCTGGACAAGTATCTTTTGTACAGGGCAACTCGCAGGTCGTGTAACAAACACTTATATTAGAGAAGTTATTACCGCGTGACAAAGGATGCGTTTCTGGACATTCCGTACATTCATCAATGTTTAGATAGGTAAACGCTGGACAATAGATGTTGTCATAGGGGCACATAGTATCAGTCACATTCAAACACGTTGATGTGTTGTAATACATAATCCCAGAAACAGTTGACCAAGTTTGGAAAGTACAAGAGTTTGCAGGTTCTGGCGTCTGCGGGCAATCCCTTGGCGATACACCAACAACGCACGGTGCATTATCACATTCTTTGTAGCAACCAGCCGAACTTGTAGAACCTGAATCAGATCCAGTGTAATCTGAACCCAGCGTTGTACAAGATACACGACATCCAACGCCACCTTCAATCGCGGTACCCGTACCAGGACAGTAGTAGCCCGAACCACAGGTTTGCATGGTCGTGCCATCGTAATACTTGCCGGCCTCGCAATTTACGGTATTTTGTGACCAGTGTGCATATAAGATATATGATTGTTCTGCGGCTTTGTCCCAATTCCGCACGGAATGACCAGTTGAATCATAATACGATGTTCCACCTGTCTGTGCATCAAAATACCCGGTTAAAGAGAAGGTGTCACGTGTTGCAACGGATGACAATGTTGGCATCGGTGAACCGAACGTAGCCGTCACAGATGTTTGTCCGTCTGTTCCACTATCTGATCCGCGGTTTGGTGATAATGTGATGTTGTATGTCTTTCCAACACATCCATCGCCAGCAGCATTGGGTTCATATCCTTCGTTACATGTAAACCCATCTGTTCCACCAGGGCAGTCAGCATTGCTTGGACATGTCACACATGCACCATCTTTCAAATAATAGCCAGAATTACACGATGTAGCAGAGCAATTATCTGTCGTTGGGTTTGCTGATGTAACCCTGCCGGCAACAGCGCTGGCACCAGGTACATCTGTTGTTTTACAGTCGCGATAACATTGTCCAACAACAGTGGATCCTGCGTCTGATTTAGGATATACAGGATTTATTGCTTCGCATGCTGTACAACTGGTTGCGGTTGTTGATGCAAAATAGTTCGCTTGTGCGACAACTGGCGCAACGACGGTCTTGTTACAAGTAGTCGTATTGGTTGAACAACCGCTTCTGACATTACCGTCGCCATCACCCGTTGTATTGGAATAGGCCACATATTCACAAGCGGCGGGTGTGCAATCTACAAATGTTGCGCTTGAGCACCCCGCAGGAATAGTTTCTATGTGTTCCCCAGTTGATGGACGCAGTTTTGTGTCACTGTAACATTGGGTTATTGCAGTAGATGCGGTGCTTTCTGTGTTTGGATATCCGGTTGGACATGTCTGACACGCAGCACTGGCTTGTGCGCTTGATGTCTTGTAAGAGCCAGTTGCACACGGTAACCATACCGCATAAACAGTTGTTGATGAATTGATTGTCATTGTTGTTGTTCCGCTTGTCGCAGATGCGGACGTTGACCATCCATCAAAGACATAGCCGGCACGATAAAATGATGTTGTCGCACCACTTGCCAAAGTACATGAAACACCGGCAGTACATGTGGTGTTACTTGGTTTTGTTCCAGATCCACCGTTCAGGTTATATGTAACAGTGAAAGCATCTTGGCTCCAAGTTGCTTTAAGAGCGATATTGCCATATGTGCCAGCGGCAATTTTGAAACTTGTATCGCCACTGCTAGAAGAACCAGAACCCCAATTTGTTGGCGCGGTTGTCACAGTCCAGCCAGTAAATGTATAATTTGCTCTTGTAGGATTGGTAACATTTATTGTTTGGGTGACATTATATGTCGCAGGATGTGTTGCACCAGATGGCCAAGAACCATTATCCAAATTATAAGTTATATTGTATGTATCGGCAGTACATGATACTGTTGAGCCAGATACGGTTGCATTACTATACCCACCCAAACATGTTCCGCTATATGTACAAGAGTTTGTGCCCTTCGATACGCTACATGTGGCGGCACCTGTTCCCTTGGTACAGGTATCACATGTAAAGTCGGTAATAGGGCATACACCAGGATTTGCTGCATCACATGAACCACCATAGTGCTGATCGCCGGATGTAGAATAATTTGTATTATATGTACATGTCGCATTATCTGGACATGTTGCTTGCCCAGAGCATGTCTTGGTACAAGACGTATAGCAAGTGCTCTGACTATCTCTGTTACCATCAGAATTTGTATACTCATTTCCTAGTGTTGTACATGATACACAAGCGGTTCCGTTAAAGTATTCACCATCTTGACAATTCGCAGCTGTTTCATTCCATACAGCAGTCAAGGTTATTGTTGCACCATTTTCTGTTGTGATATTAGTTATATCTCCACCACCGGCAACAGACGACTTACTTGGAGTGCAAGAACTGTTGTTTGATTTATTACAAGAGATAGTCCATCCACCAAAGTCATAATTGGTTTTTACCAATGAACCCTTTGAAGCAGCGGTACAGGTCTGACCATAAGTACAAGTATGATTAGATGGTTTTGTTCCACCGGTATTACCATTACCATTATATGTCACAGTAAAGGTATTAGGTGCGCATTCTTCCCCACTTGCATGATAACCTGTGGCTGTACAGTTTGGTGTCCAACTACCATAAGTCGCGGTACATGCGCCACCAGCTGTGCTGCTGTATGTAACAGAACGAGTTCTGGTACCACCAGTTATGTTTTGTGTTTCGGTATCATTTAATCTGGAACAAGGTTTACATTCGCCAGAATCTAATTCATAGTTAGCATCACAAGTAATGGTTTTTGTGCCACATCCAGAACAAGCACCCCATTGACTACATCCCGTACATTGGGATACACCACTAGATCCCGCTGTGCCGCCGGTGTAATTACCGGTACATGTCTGTGTGCCTGCGTTTGCCTGGCATGTACAGGTCCCATGATCAACACTGCACGTTGTTTGAGTGCAAGATTGTGTGCTGGTGTTGTTGGTGGCACTGGTACATGCCAAGCAATCACCATTGGATAGATAATATCCAGCAGTACAACTTGTGTACTCTATATCGCACACATAGCCCTCAGCGAACGCATTTAGTGAAAATACGAACACGAACAATGACAGCAAAAACCCGAGAAAACAGCGCTTTTTTCCCATAACTTCCCCTCTTTTATATTTTATCGTAGAAAAAATGGGGCGGGTCACGCAAGTGAAAAATGATAATATGAATGTAGAAATAAAAAACACGCCATTGGCGTGTAAAAATCATCATAAAATCTGATGGTGGGTTATGTAGGACTCGAACCCACGACCAAAGCGTTATGAGCGCTCCGCTCTAACCAACTGAGCTAATAACCCACGGCGGTCATTATATCTGTTTTTGTTTTCCTTGCAAGAGATTTTTATGTAGTGTTGACTTTTTGCGGTTTTGTGCTAGCGTCAAGATTGAAAAGATTAAAATGCTAACCCCCAGAAGAACGGGAGTTTTTAAATGAGTTCAGTTGAGTTTAAAAAATTAAAAGTTAAAACGGCTGACTGGCTGTCTGCTGCTGAATTACACAAAGGTTATATTGTCGGGGATTTTTGCCGCATAAAAGAGGCTCTGTCGCGATTGGCTGATGCTAGTGATGGCAAGATTCAGTTAAGACGTACCACCACCAGAACAGGGTTGTGTTTACACAAAGATGAAATAGCTTGGTTTTGCAAGACGGCTAGCTTGCGTCGCAAGAAAAAGAGTGCGATTACAGAGATTAAAACAAAAACATGGCTTCACGCAGTTGACTTGAAACATGGCGGTTACATAGATGCCGATATCCCTGAAATTCGTAAAGCATTGAAAATACACCAAACAGATTTGCCAAATTATATCACAATGCAGCGCATTGGTAAAAAAACGGGCATATATCTGTTGAATACACCGAAAGCCATAGATGCATTTCGTGCTATATCTGGATACACTGTCGTTGCAGCCAAAAAAACAAACAGATGGTTGACGCCAAAAGAATTGGCCGGGACCTATATCAGTGCGAGTTTTGGAACAATAAGAAGACATCTTGGCGAATTTCAAAATGATATGCCAAAAGAAATCCAGGTTAAACATACTGGTGGACAAAATCATCGGCTTTTGTGTTTGCGTAATACCCCAGATGCGATAAAAACGTTCTGTGCCAAAGCGAATTTGCAACTGGTCTGCGAGCTAGAAGACAGAACAGCTGAATGGCTGACCGCTGCTAGATTGAGTAAAAACTATATCCAGGGTGATCCGCGTAAGATATTGGCGGCACTTAAAAAATATCAATATACAATGCCAGCGGGAACGATTGCATTAAAACGTTGTAAAACCGGGAAAGCCCTGTGTTTGTTAAACAATGACGATGTTATAAAAGAATTTTGCAAGCAGTCAGGGTTGATTCAAGCCGGCATACTGGATGGAAAAAGTTGGCTGTCGGCGCGTAGTTTGCACGCAAAAAAACTTATTGCCGGTTCGTACAAAGAAATAAACAAGGCCTTGAAAGAATGGCGAAAAATCAAGCCCGAATATGTCATAGAAAGACAATATGGCAAAGATATTGCTGTATATCTGAAAAATGATAGCGATGTCATCGCGCAATTTAGTGTTTTTTGCGCATCACCAGACAGAAAAACAGTCAAATGGTTGACTGCTTTTGCGCTGTTGCATAATGGAATTGTTTCTGGTACACACAAGAAAATAGAGATGGCATTAAAAGAATGGCAAAAAACTCACCCAGATGATGTTTTGGAAAAGCCATTTGGTAATAAAAGGGTAATGTTATCTTTACGTAATGATACGGCGGTTATCCGGGCATTTTGTGATGAACAAAAACGCAAAAAAGAAGAATGGTTGCCCATTAGTGCGTTGCAAAAGGGTAAACTTGTTTCTGGGGATTCAAAGATAATAGAAAGCGTATTAGCAGAATGGGAAGAAAGCAGACCAAGCGATATTTCCAGAAAAAAACATGCCACCGGAATGATATTGTGTCTGCGTAATGATCCCGACGTCATAAAACAATTTGCCGAAGTGGTAAAAAACAGAAAATCTAGAAGAGGGCCCAAACAAGCATTACAATGGCTTAGTGCTAACGAATTAGAATACAAACTCATAGATGCTGGCTTTTCGGCGATTTATCAAAATTTATGCTTGTACCAAGCCAAAATGAGAGATGCAATCCAGCATAAACAAACACCAAATGGTCAAAAGTTGTGTTTGAAACGCGACGCAATAGAAGATTTTTGTAAATTATGCGGGTTAAAAGCGATTACATTAAAAACGGCTAATTGGTTGTCCGTCAAAGAATTGTTGGACGGAAAATATATTTCCGGTGTGTACAAGAATATAAAAACCACACTGATGGTGAATCAAAGATATAAGCCCGAATATGTGCAAATGAAGACACAATGTACAGGCAAACAAATTCTGTGCTTGCTGAATGATCCTGATGCAATTTTGTGGTTGCGCAGAAAGTTAGAATTGTCCCCACTTGTTTTCCCTGAATATGCGGGCGAATGGGTCAGTGTAAATAATTTATCTAGATTCCACATTTTAGCAACCCCAGAGCAAATAACCGCGCGAATACAAGAAATAGAATATAATATCCGTAATGATGTTTGGTATGCGCGTGATGGAAAACGTCGGGTTTTATATCTGCATCGGGATTCAATTGAAAAATTTTGCCAGATGGCTGGCTTTAAAACGGTGACAGAGATTACTACAAGGATGTCCAATGTTTCGTCTTTGGTCAATTCAACAATAGTAAACTCAAAACAAAAATCATAAATTGCAAAACGATATAAAATGTGGCAATATGGCCACATGCCTGAATTAGTATCCATTTTGAATCCGGCGCAAAAAGCGGCGTTTAATACATTGGAAAACACCCATTCTAATCTGTTGATATTGGGACCGGCCGGCACAGGAAAATCAACTTTTGTTAATTACTTAAAATCCGCTTCTAAGAAACGAATTGTGTGTGCATGTCCGACGGCGGTGTCTGCGCTTAATGTTGGCGGGCAAACGATACATTCTCTGTTCCAGATTCAGCCACGCGATTTTATCATGATGGAATTGTTGAAACTAAAGGCAAAACCACGCAATATATTGGCGGCCACAGATGTTTTGATAATTGACGAGGTTTCCATGGTTGCGCCAGATTTGCTGGATGCTATGGATTACTTGGCGCGTGCTGCGCGGCGAAACAATGAACCGTTTGGCGGGATACAAATCGTTGCGATTGGCGATTTGTTCCAGTTGCCGCCTGTGATAACGCGCGAAGCAGAAAAATATTATGCGGCAGAATATGAACACGAAAACGCATATTTTTTTGATTCACACGCATATAAACGTGCAAGTTTCGTACCATTTAACTTTGAAACCGTTTATCGTCAAAATGATGGGGAATTATTGCAAAATCTTATGCGGTTGCGTGGGAACGATATTGATGCACTGAATTTCTTTAATAATTGCCGTATCGAAGATGCCGAACGGCGCGCAAACGCGGTGATTATAACGCCTTTTCGTGCGGTTGCGGAACGCATAAACACAGACCGATTGAATAAAATTGGCGCGCCAGAGGTTGAATATCATGGCGAAATCACAGGAACCTTTGCTGAACGTGATGTCCCCGCACCGATGAATTTAGTGTTAAAGCAGGGGGCCCTGGTCGTTTTTGTGAAAAATGGGGACAAATGGCACAATGGATCCATGGGTGTCGTGGAACACCTGGGGACGCACGAGATAATAGTACAATTATTAAACAAAACGCGCGATGTTGTCGTCGTAAAGCCGGAAAAATGGCAAAAAATAGAGTACGAACGCGATGAAAACGACCGCCTGAACGAGATAGAAGTCGGCAGTTTTAAGCAATTTCCGTTGAATTTGGGCTATGCCATGACGATACACAAGGCACAAGGTAAAACTCTGGATGCGGTTGTTGTTGATATTTCACGTGGTGCGTTTGCGCACGGTCAAACCTATGTCGCATTATCACGCACCAGAAACGCTGGGGATATGCATGTTGCAAGCCCTTTGCGTCAGCGGGATGTTATTTTTGACAATCGCGTATTGAATTTTGTAAATAATCTATAGCTAGCGGGTTGTTTGTTTTCGTGCTTGCTTCAAATCATATTCCATAACAGCCAAGAAAGCATCACCATTGTCTTTTAATTCATCAAAATTTGGTTTAACTGGGTCTGTGCTGGATACTGGCGCGATAAGTGTTTGTGGTTCTAATATGCTGGTATCTGGGGATTTTAACGATTTTGCACCATGGATTATGGTGTTGCGTTCCGCCGTAACAATTATTTTCCCATCCGGCGTCAATTGGTCTTCGTCTGTTTCTGGAACCAAGCCGACAATTTGGTGTTCGTTTATCATTTGATACGTAAATGCATATGTTGCAAAGAAGTTTCCCATACGGAAATACGACGGCATCATATCTTCGGCATGGTCAGATACATATCTAGAAAATTGGTTATGGAACTTCATCATTGTATCGCTGGCAGACATAAAGGATATCATGTTAAACCGCGAATTGTGTATCGGCGCGGTTGGCGCGTGCTGAACAACCAATAATCGTTTCATTATTTGTGGTATAATCCGTTTGTCATAGCCAGATTTTTCCATATCTTGAATCATTAAATCTTGGAATACACGAACGACCGCAGCGCCATGACAGTGAGTAAAAATCATAATGCGATGCATGTTCTGTATGGCCTGAATATCAGAAAAACGTTGGCCTTGGTCGTTTATAATGCGTGGGCGAATTATATGATTATACAGGTCGCGAATATATTCATTTTCTGCTGAAATCTTGAATTTTACTCTGGTTTGTGCAGCGCAGAATATACAATTGCGTTCAGTTTGTCTGTTTGTATTGTTAAACGAATAATACGCCGAATATATCGCTATATCATCAACCCCATATGCGGTAAATAATCTCTGGAACATAGATGCGTAAAAATTAGCATCCTTGATTGACAATGTTCGTTCCCCGCCGATTATGACAAGGCATGGTTTATCGACTGGAATAGTGTCTGCGGTCACAATACCATATTCATGTTCAGCGTTTTTTGGAACACGTAATGCGATTTGTCCCTGGGTGGTACTTGGTGTTGTCATGATAGATCCTTTCGCATGATAATTGCATCGGTGCCGTCATAGTATTTTGGACGTTTTCCGGCCGGTTTAAACCCGTATTTTTCATATAGTTTTTTTGCCGGATAGTTTACTTCAGAAACTTCTAAAAACACATTGACAACACGCGATTTTTTTAATTCTTGTTCCATAAGTAAAATTAGCGCCCCAGCGATGCCAGAACGGCGTTTTTCTGGCGCAACGCCAATGGAAATAATTTCTGCTTCGTCGGCCACAACGCGCCACACGATAAAACCATTCTCAGATGCAATAATTTCACATCCCGACTTCTTTAAATCGGCAAAATCAGATGCCGACCATGGTTTGTCGGGAAAACATTTCGCATGAAGATTTGCCAGTTTATTTAACATGGTTTTTTAACTTCTTTATGTTTCTATTTATACCATTTTGTATTGCGTTGCGATAGATTTTTTTTATTTCTTTTGCATATGGCGATTTAGCAATAATATTTTTTGTCTTGCTGTATATATACATAAACAATAAAAGATTCTGGAACCCGCAAGTTTGCGTAGATGTGAAAATACTTGTTCCGTCACGCGCACACAAATGAGAATCGTAATAACTATAACAAACAGTTGCTGTATCTGGTTTGTTATATTCTTCAAACATAATGGAAATGCGTTCAGTTATATATTGTACTGTCAGTATGTACGAAGAACAGGTTGTGGGCCTTTGGTTTTTATCAATTTTTATGTGCATAGTATGCTGGTATGGGCGTCCTTTTATTTCGTCCAACAAAGGTTTAAGTACTTTATATTTTTCTTTAGGATTCATACTTACTCCTATAATTACACGCATCATTTTATTGGACACATAACTGTACGACTTTGTATTTTGTTGTTATAATTTGCTACCAGTTCGTTATATACCTGTAATGGAAATCTTGCTTCATCTTCAAATTCCAAACATGCTTCTTTGTGTAATCCTTTTGGATTGTGTAACAAACAATTTTTTTCGCTACAGTTGGTTTGTCTGTTACATTTGAAACTGTATTCTACAAAACCAGGTTTGCGGGGCCATTCTCGGCTTTCTCTGATATTTGCAAACAAAGAAAAATCAGAATCTGTAATGTTATAAATATGCCAACGATAGTAGTCGTTTTCTGTTGTACGATATTCCGCTGCATTTGGGTGCTTGTCAATGAAGTCCAAAATCATTCGTTGAGAATTTGATAACCGTAGTTTCTGAAAAAAACGTATCATTTTATTTTCCCTTTCTTTTAACGTCCACATGGACACCCGTGTTGCGCAACATAATGATCTAACATCTTTTCATACACCTTTTCGGCAAAATTTCCACAGCCGGAAATAGGCGTAGTTCTAAGCGAACAATGTTGACATTCGTCTTTAACCGGTTTAGCACATTGAAAAGAATAATGTATTTCATTCGGTCTGGATTCATCAGAGAATTTTGATAGTGTTGCATTCAATACCATATCGTCAGCTTGAATTGAAACACTGTGACGCGTCCCAATATGAATACTATAATGAAACTCATCTTCACGCATTGTTATGGGCTGTTTGACATACGTGATAGAATTTTTGTGTTCTTTGATGAAATCCAAAATCTTGCATTGCGTCGGTGTAAAGAACCATCTTTGAAAAATATTTGCCATTATTTCACCTTTTGGTTGCGTTGTTTTTATCTTGATTTCTTAGTCGTGCCACCATGATGTTCAACAAAGGTATTGAACATTTCCGAATAGACCCTTTTTGCAAAATCTGTTCCTTTCCCTTCTTCGGCTTTCTGCAAAATGCCATCGGGTGTGCGTTGTTCAAAATGATAACTTATTATGCCATTGGTGGGGTAATTTGGGTTTGTTTCACACACAGAACATAGTGTAAGCAGTGGTTCCGTTTTAGATATGCTGAATATATGAAACTTGTAAACACCTGACGCACTGTATTGATATGTAATACTGTCGGCGTTTTCCTTAATTGTGTCCAGCAATGCCATGTTATCCTGTGATAACTTAATGTTGTGTATATCGTAATTTGTTGATTTCTTTCTGCGTAAAAATATTCTGTTAATCAAATTACTCATTGTGTTGTCTCTTTAATATGTTGGATATCCATTTAGTGCGACATAATAGCGCATCATCTTCTTGTATAAATGGTGCGCAAAACGGGTGTCTTTATCAGAAATCTTTCCATCATGAAACAAGCAATGTTGGTTGTTACATTTTTCACAGTTTCGATTTGCCGCATTGCGTGGTGACATAAAATATGACACAGATGGTTTCTGGTGATTTGTATATTCGGTAAAATCCACATTTAACCATACTTGATCATTATATATAGACATGTGTCGCGTGTTGCTTACGGGGGTGTCGTGCTGATATGATGTTCCATGGCCGTATTTAATATTACCAGCATTTTGTTCAACAAGATTCAAGATAGCTAGTTCTGTGGGTGAGTATGCAATTTTTTCAAATATTGTAATCATTTATAACTATCCTTGTTTATTTGTTTCAACATAACTGGGGCGCAGATACATTGGTACCACTGGTTCATGATTTCCATTTGCCAATTTGTCGCGTACAATTTGCACCCCCAGTTTCAAATCAAATGGTTTGTGCCCAACGGTGCGTGGCCATTCCATTTGTTTGGTTTCCAATTCATCAATCGTCATAGTGCAGGGTGATAAATTGTTTGCGCCAACAAAGAAATCACCATGGCCGGAATCAATCGCAACGCATGCGTCGGGGGTTGCCACCAAATACAGTTCAAATGCATTTACCGAAACAACCGGAATATTTAAACCCATTGCCAACCCCTTGGCATAGGCGATACCAATTCTGATACCGGTAAAACTGCCGGGGCCAACGACAACGCCAATGGCGGAAATATCGCGCCACGTTGCGCCACATTCGGTGATAAACTTTTCTGTTTCGGTTGGCAATGCGACCGATTGTTTTTCCGTGGAAACCCGCTTGTATTGCGTATCCAATACAAATTCTAAATCGCCACCCGAAGAGTTTATTACAAGAATCATAGTTGTTTTTGTTTCTCAAAAAGGTTGTAATACAGAATAGGAACAATGCCATAAAGAAGGAACTTAGGTTCTTCTTGGCTTTTTGTGTTTCTGATTGATGCCACATAACTTGCGTGGTCAAGTATGTCTTCGGACACCCCTGGCAGATATTCCTTGATTGCTCTTATCTCTAGTTTGTGTGATTGGGCGATATACATTTTACGTGCCCAACCAACACTTCTGGGTTCAAGATCCATTTCGGTTATGAAAAAGTATTGAATTTTATTATAAATATCTTTGTATTGACCGATATTTTGCGCGGTTTCAGCATCTACTATACATTTTCGTTTTACGCCATTGTGGTCGTGATATGTTATTTCCTTGGTTGTTTCTTTACTCATAATCTTACCCCAAATCCAATTTTTTTATTTAATCCCACCGATTTATGTACAGATAATAAATCATCTATTTTTGCGATTGTAAAATCTGTAGGTACATCTTCGCCATCATTTTGCAACAATGCGCGACGCAACATTGCGGTCAGTTCGCGCTGTAATTCACGAACACCTTCTTCGCTGGTATAATTTTGAATTATATGGCGAATTGCATCATCCGATATAAATATGTTTTGATCTGCCCAGCCCGTATCGTGTGCCGCGCGTTTAATAAGGTGTTCGCGCGTAATACGGACTTTCTCATCCATGCTGTATCCCGGTATTTCAATGATTTCCATACGATCCTTTAATGCGTTGGAAATGTTCAGCGTGTTGGCGGTCGCGATAAACAGAACATTTGATAAGTCAAAATCTACTTCCAAATAATGATCGCGGAAGTTTTTGTTTTGTTCTGGATCCAAGATTTCCAACAAAGCGGATTCCGGATCGCCGCGCCAATCACGTCCCATTTTATCTATTTCGTCCAGCACGATAACAGGATTATTTGCTTTGCAACGTTTCAGTGCATCCATAATGCGACCAGTTTGCGCACCAATATATGTTTTGCGATGACCGCGGAAATGCGCCTCGTCTGAAATACCACCCAATGAAATGCGTTGATATTTACGACCCAATGCCGCCGCAATAGATTTTCCCAGTGATGTTTTACCAACACCCGGCGCACCAACAAAGCACAAAATGCTGCCTTGGTTTTTGCCGGTTTTCTTCATAACAGCAATATGTTCCAAAATGCGTTCTTTGACCGCGTCCATACCAGAGTGTTCGCTGTCCAGCACCGCACGCGCGGTTTTTAAATCAATAGGTTGTTTATCAGGTTTATCCCATGGCATAGACAACATTTCGTCCAGATATGCTTTTAACAAACCGCCTTCGTTTGACATTGGCGACAAAGTGCGCATACGGCGCCATTCGGACATCGCTTTGTCTTTGGCGTCCGCCGGCATAGACGATTTTTCAATGCGGGCGCGCATATTTTCAGCATCCATTTCTTCATCAACTTCGCCCATTTCATGCTGAATCGCGCGCATTTTTTCCTGTAATATCGCTTCGCGGCGACCTTTTTCCATTTGTTGATTTATACGGCGGTTAATGGAATCTTCGATTTTCATTGTTTCCGCCAGCAAATTTACTTGTTCCAGCAAAATAATCAACTTTTCGCGCCAAGTTTCCGCACACAGAATGTTGATTGCAATATCGGTATCAATGTCCAACATTTGTACCACCGCATCAACAAAGGCGGGCAGTGGATAGTTTTGAATAACGGTGCGCAGTTTGTCCATTTTGAACTTGCGGGCACTGGACATTGCTTGAATATTATTCGCAATTTTATCGCGCAGGGCAATTGTTTGGTCAAATTCACTGTCGTCCAAAACATTTATCGGGCTAACTTCGCCCATGAATATACCGTTTTCCACAGATATATCGGTAATGTGTACAGCACTTATCGTGCGAACAATTGCGTGCAATGAACCGTCCGGCATACGCAGAACCTGGGCAATTTCGCCAATTGTGCCGACTTTATAAATGTCGGCGGGTTCGGCGGGGTATCCCCAACTGTGTTGTGCAGTCAAAACGACTTGCTTGCCAGCATTGGCAGCCGCCTCTATACAGGCGACAGACAGCGGATTGTCTATATAAATCGGAACAGTAAGCCCAGGATTTACGACCAAATCACGAAAAGGCAGAATATATTCTTTCATAGCGTAATTAAATATAGAATATTTTTATGCGTTTTCAAGGTAATTTATAAGCCGTTGTTATGGGCAATAAAAAACTAAAACCGCCGAAATGGCGGTTTAATTTTTGTGGCGGAGCGTATAGGACTCGAACCTATGGACCGCTATAACACGGTCACGGATTAGCAATCCGCTGCATTACCACTCTGCCAACGCTCCGGCTTAGGTAAGCGGTATTATATAGAAAGCATTTTTTAAATGCAATAAAAAGTTATTCATGGTTTTTTATTTTGACAAAGGGCGATGATTCTGGCATTATTGGGGTATGACAATTCGTTTTATAAACTTTTACTGTTGTCGCTAGTTCGCTTTTTTAATCGTGCGAACATGTTTTGTTTGCAATAAATCAATCAATTCGTTATTATCGTATGGAAAAAATAGGGGAAAATGCTATGCAAATCAGATTATTTAATACAATGACACGTAAAGTCGAAGAATTCAAACCATTGGTGCCGGGGCATGTCGGTTTTTATGGGTGCGGCCCGACGGTCTATCACTATGCACATATTGGTAATATGTTGTGCTTTATCAGAAATGATTTGTTGCGCCGTATGTTTATTGAAAATGGGTATAAGGTTCATCATGTTATGAACATAACGGATGTCGGGCATTTAACCAGTGATGATGCCGATTCTGGCGAAGATAAAATGGAAAAGGGCGCCGCACGTGATAATAAATCTGTATGGGATATTGCAAAGTTTTACACGGAACAATTTCTGCGCGATTTTGATGATTTGAACAACATGCGTCCAACGGAAATGCCGCACGCCACAGATTACATAGCCGAACAGATTGATTTGGTTAAAAAGCTGGAAAAATTGGGTTATACATACGAAATACCGGGCGATGGCATTTACTATGACACATCAAAATTTGCGGCATATGGTCAATTGACAGGTGGTTCATTGGCTGGTAATCGGGCGGGGGCGCGTGTAGAATTTAATGAATTAAAGCGCAATCCAACGGATTTTGCGTTATGGAAGTTTTCGCCAAAGGATAGCAAACGTCAAATGGAGTGGGATAGTCCATGGGGCGTTGGTTTTCCGGGTTGGCATGCCGAATGCAGCGCGATGAGTATGAAATTACTTGGTGACCATTTTGATATTCATACTGGGGGCGAAGATTTGGCACGTATTCATCACACAAATGAAATTGCGCAATCTGAACCAATCACTGGTGCACCATGGGTGTCGTATTGGTTGCATTGGGCATTTTTGATGGATAAATCTGGCAAAGAAAAAATGAGCAAGTCAAACGGTGAGTTTTTAAGTTTGGACGCATTACGCAAACGCGGATATGATCCGATTGTTTATCGCTATTTTATCACACTGGGACATTTCCAAAGCCAACTGGCATTTTCATGGGAAGCTTTGGATGCGGCGGCAAACGGCTATAAAAACATTGTACGGCGTGTGGCCGACATTATCGCGAATAAATCGGGCGAATTGGACAAAGTTGCCTATGACACCTGGCACGACAAGTTGTTGGCACCGGTGTCGGACAACCTTAAAACCGCAGAAACCTTGGTCGTTTTCCAAGAATTGTTGAAAGATAGCGCGGTCAATAACGCGACCAAGATAGCATTAGTAGAGTTTGTGGACAGATTGCTGGGGCTGATGTTCATTGAACACGCTGAAAAACTGGTCGCGGCGGAATCAGAATCTGCACCAGCAGAAATCGTGGCATTGGCGGAAAAGCGCACTGCTGCCAAGGCAGCAAAAGACTGGGCAACGGCGGATGCGTTGCGTGCGCAAATTGACGTGGCGGGCTGGGTTTTGACCGATACGCCAAGTGGTCCAAAGTTGACCCGAAAGGCATAAAAGAAAACCGCCCGTTTGGGCGGTTTCGTTTTTTAGTAAAAAATATTAAAAATTACTTGAATTTTTGCATATCGTGGTGTATATTTAGCGCCGTTATAACCTAGGGGAATTTCCATGAATTATCCATATATGCCAAAATCTACGGCGCTGTGGTTGATCGAAAACACAGCATTGACTTTTGAACAAATTGCCGATTTCTGCGGTCTGCATGAATTAGAAGTCAAAAACATCGCGGATGCCGAAACCTATAAAATTCAGGGTTTAAACCCGATTTTGAACGGCCAATTGACCCGCGAAGACATTGAAAAATGCGAAGCAGACCCAAGCGCACGCTTGACTTTGCGCGAAGAAATCGTTGCTGCACAAAAGGCACAAAACAAGAAAGGTGTTGGTTATACGCCAAAATTGCACCGTCAAAACCGCCTTGGTGGCATTCTGTGGATTTTAAAGAATTATCCTGAATTGTCCGATGGCCAGGTGGCGCGTTTGATGCGCAGCACCAATCCGACCGTGGCATCTATCCGCAACAAAACGCACAAATCATACTCTTTGATTCAAATTCAAAGCCCGATTGTGTTGGGTTTGGTTTCGGAATCTGCCGTACATGATGCGGTTGCCAAGGCACAAAAGAAAAACAAAAAATAACTTAATCCCAAAGGGTTCTATATGGCTAAAAAGCTTGATGAAGCAACCAAGTTATTGATTGACTCGTTGCCGGAAAACCTTCAGAAACTTGCGACATCTGCGGTGGAAGTTGGGTATTTTTCCCAAATGGATTTTAATGCTGCGAACGAAGCAGACGAGGTTCCAAACGAAGAACAAGAAGAGGTCATGGCCTTCTTTACCCAAGATTTGGGTTTGGAAATGTTGGAATCTGATTCTTATTCCAAGAATATTGAAAAATACTATGCCGACGAAGATGACGAAGAAAACCGCGATAAAACGCGCAATTTGCTGAACGCGGATGCGGAACAGGTTGATGTCAATGACGAAGATTATGAACATTTCGCGAAACAGTTGGAGCGCAGTCAAACCGGTACTTTGGTGTTGGGTGTCCAAGATTCTGTCCAATCATATTTGAAACAGATTGGAACGGTACAGTTGTTGACCGCCGCCGGCGAAGTCGCAATTGCCCAGCGTATTGAAGCCGCGTCTCGTCTGATGGTCTATGGTCTGTGCGAAAGCCCGATGACAATTCGTGCAATGTTGGACTGGTATCAACAGTTGTTAAACGAAGACATCCGTTTGCGCTATATCGTGAATTTGGAAGTTATGTATTCGTCTGATTCTGAACAGAAATCATTGGCGGCGTTGTCCGAAGCCCTTAAGTCAAAGGGTGTTGATGACGTTGATAACTTGGACGATGAAGATTTGGACGATTTGGAAGAATCAACCGCATCCACCGAAGATGACGAGGATGAAGAAGAGGATGAAGAAGACGAAGACGGTTTGAAGAAAGAGGATACACCACGCGGTACATCTGGTGTTCCAATTCCTGTGATGGAAGAAGCGTTAATGCCAATGGTTTTGGATTTGTTCGCCAAAATCAAACGCACATTTAACAGCATGCAGAAATTACAAGCGCACCGTTTGGAAAACTTGCTTACATCATCCAAACCGGACGAAGCGTTGGAAAAGAAATACGCTAAAATGCGTCTTGAATTGTTCGAATATGTCAGCAAGATTCGTTTGAATGATGACCGTAATGCTGAAATCTTGGAACAATTAACCAAGCGTGATCAGTTGTTGATGGGGCTTGAAGGTAAGTTATTGCGTCTTGCCATGGCGAACAAAATTAAACGTGAAGATTTCTTGGCTGAATATGTCGGAAACGAAATCAATCGCAACTGGGTCAAGAAGATGGCAAAGTCCAAGAATCCAGCGTGGGTTAACTTTGTCAAGAAGCACGAAAAAGACATCGTTAAAATCCAAGACGATATTACTGCAATCGCCGATGAAACAGGTCAACCAACCGCAGAATATAAAAAGGTTGTGGAATTGGTTCGTCGTGGTCAAACCGAAGCGGCCCGCGCAAAACGTGAAATGATAGAGGCGAACTTGCGTCTTGTTATCAAGTTTGCGAAAAAATCCAGCAATCGTGGTTTGGGACTTGATTT
The DNA here is from genome assembly GCA_017960855.1 of Alphaproteobacteria bacterium. GTDB lineage: Bacteria > Pseudomonadota > Alphaproteobacteria > Rs-D84 > Rs-D84 > Enterousia. Next base: position 24,690 of record JAGCYJ010000008.1, read on the forward strand.
CTCGGACTTAGTCCAAGATGGTAATATCGGTTTGATGAAGGCGGTTGATAAGTTTGATTATCGTTTGGGAAATAAGTTTTCAACATATGCGACCAACTGGATTCAACAGGGTATTTCCCGCAGTATCGCTGACCAAGCGCGTACAATTCGTATCCCTGTGCATATGATTGATAATATTCACAAGATTCAACGTGCATCGCGCCAATTTATGCATAAATATGGCCGTAATCCGACCGCCGAAGAATTGTCAAAGATTATTTATTTGCCGGTGGACAAGATACATAAGGCAATGAAAGTCAATCTGAAACCAATTTCATTGGAAGCACCCGTCGGCACCGAAGACGACAGCAGCCGTATCGAAATTATCGCAGACGAAACCGCGAAAAATCCATTTACATCCGCGGCGCAAAAGAATCTGCGTAAAATCGTCACGCAAATTCTGTCTGAATTGGATCCCAAGGAAGAAACCGTTCTGCGCCAGCGTTTCGGTATGAGCACCAATAAAACCAGCACATTGGAAGAGGTTGGTGAATATATTGGCGTGACTCGTGAACGTATCCGCCAGATTGAACAGAAGGCGTTGAATAAATTAAAGCATCCAACACGTGCGCGTAAACTGCGCAGTTTCTTGGAAGATTAAAATATGGACCCGTGTTGCACGGGTCTTTTTAGCACAAAAAAGGAAGTAATATGATTATAGCAGTCGAGGGAGCAGACAAAGCAGGAAAACACACACAAGTTGTGAAAACAGTTAATTATATGCAAGAACACGGAATACCCACAGAAACACTAGATTTTCCACGATACAAATCATATTGGGGTCGGTTCACCAAGAGATATTTGAACGGCGAATTCGGTCCAACGCGTGATTTGCCGGCGGAATATACTATGTTGCCGTATGCCTTGGACAGACAGGCGCACATGGGTAAAATAAAGGGCTGGATTGATACGGGCAAATGGGTCGTTTTGGACAGATATACATACAGCAATGTTTATTCTATTGCCAAATTGCCGCGCGACCAGTGGAACGAAAAAATCAATCACCTTGAAGATATGGAATTTAATCAACTGGGTATTATTCGTCCAGATTTAAATATCTATCTTTCTTTGCCGGCAGAAGTGTCTTATGCGATGCGTAATCAGGGGTTAAAGGAATATCAGAACGGCAAGCCAGATATTCATGAAAGTGATTTGCAATTATTAACAGATGTTGCGGGTGTGTATAAAATGATTGCCGCGCGTGACCCAAAAAATTGGGTTGTGATTAATGAAATTAAACCAGATGGTACACGTATGAATCCAGATGAAGTATTCGCGTGTATCCGTCCATTTTTGGATAATTTGATATTAAGCAAATCCAGATAAAAAGAAATAAAATAAATAACGGGGGTGTTGCCCCCGTTTTATTATGCTTCGCCTTTCAGTGCCGTATATATCTTACCAAGTTCTGTTTTAAGCAACGCTTCGGACAACTTGTCAGGATTGTCGGCGGATTCCGCAGCGGTCATTATCTTGCCGAAACTGCGCACGAATTGTGATGATTGCGAACGGAATACACTATCTTTCTTTAACGTTTCACGAATTTGCTTCTTGTCGGCGGCGGTTAACATCTTTGCCAACCATTTGGAAAAGATAGCGTTGTCACCTTCGTGATATTTCTTCCATATTGAATCTGGTATTTCCACGCCCAGCGCACGTGTTAAATCTAATGACTGCTCATGTAACTTTGCAAACAGTTTTTCGCTCTGTGCAACGAAATCTGTGGTACTAACGCGACCGTAATGCGTGTCCGCCGGTGCAGATTTTATTGCTTCCATTGGTGCAGATGCACGCGCGACCATCATTTGTTTGTTTAATGTCTGCATGGTGTCAACCGCCTTGGCATAGTCAGACATCAGATCTATCATTTGTTGACGTGAATCGCCCGCCAATTCATCAAGTTTTGTTGCGGACTTTGAAATCGCATCAGTGGATTCATTGACGGTGGATTTCATTGCTTCAATTGTTGTGTTTAATTCTGCAACAATCTTGCCCAGTGTTTCGCCGGCCGCCACAGAATCGCGCGATATATCGGGCAGGGCGGCGTAATACTTTTCAATCAGTTCAGACAACGGCTGCAATTGTTCCGTGGTTTCACGTGACATTTTAATAAGGTTTTCGGACTGACCAGACAACTGTGTGTGCGCGGTATTCATTTCAATCAATGTTTCGCGTACACCGGTCCCCATGGTCTTTACTGATTCAGAAAATGCGTTTGCCGCGGTCTTGGTATTTTCCAGTGTGATATTCGCAACACCAGATACTGTATTCAGTTCAGAGACAACATCCGTTGCAAACTCTTTGATTTCGCGATTAAAGCGATTGGTTAGTCCCGCCAGTTCACTGGAAATGCCACGTACAGATGTTTCTGTTGTTGTTGCAGATGTTGTCAACGCATCTACGGCATCGGATAATTTCCTGATTTGTTTATCTATAGATGATTCTGTTAAACGCACCTGGCCGGCGACAACGTTCGCAGTATTTGTAATGGTATTTGTTTGGCTGGCCAACTGTTTCTTTGATTGTTTGGAAAACGCATCTAATTTTGCCAAGTGCATATCCAGCATTTCGTTGTTCTTTTCCATAACATCATTGTATTCTGCCGAAGATGTCTGAACCTTGGTAAATCCTTCGGCCGTAGATTCTGCCATGTCGGACAATTGTTGTTGCATTGTTGCCGATTTTTCAGTGATATCGGACAATTGCGTCGCATTGGATTCAAATTCGTCTTTCAGATGCTGACTCAATTCATTACTTGTTGCAACCCATGATTCAATTTGATTTTGTATCTGGGCAACATTAGCCGTTGTGTCGTTTGTTGTGGTTTCTATTTTGTTCAACAGTTCATTGATAGTGGCGGAAAACTTATCAGATGCGCGTGTTATATCGTTCCACGATTTTGAATCAACAATTGATTGCAGCCCACCCAATGTATTTTCCAAACGATCGGACATTTGTGCCAATTTTCTTGTCGCATCGTCTGCGACGGATAACAATTTATCGTTTTGATCGGTCAACTGCGCTTTTAATTCGTTCGTTTGTGCAATCTGTCCGTTCAGAGTATCGCTCATTATCTTGAAATTATGTTCTATTTTGGCAATTTCATCCGCCATAATTGTATTCAAAACGCGTGTTGCATCACCAACGCGTGCGCTTTCGGGACGTAACATAATATCTAACATAGATTGCATAACGCGTTGAGATTTGCGTGAAATAAAGAACAACATTCCCAGTGCGATTACCAACAACAACCCCAAACCACCACTGATAAACATAAGAATATTGTTCGCAATAAATACTGTTTGTTGAGTTTCCATTTATCCTTTCCCCCCGAAATCTGCCATTGTTCATATCGTTCTTGCAGTTCGTAATGATTTATACTAGAATATTTTTCATAAAGCAAGGGCATAAATGACAAATAAACCACAACTTTCACCAGAACAAGACAAGGCAGCCAATCCATCTGATAATGTTTGGGTCCAGGCGAATGCTGGAACCGGCAAAACAAGCGTTTTGGTTGAACGGCTGTTGCGTATTTTATTTCGTACCGAAGATACAAAAAACAGTGGAATACTCTGTCTGACCTATACAAATGCTGGTGCCGGTGAAATGCGGAATCGTATTTTGTCTGCATTGCGCGGTTGGGCGGTTGCATCTGATAAAGAATTGGCTGAATTGCTGGACGGTGTGGCGTTGAATAAACCTGCCACCGCCAAAGACATTGCCCATGCGCGAGAGGTTTTCTTTTGGTTCATAGATAATCCCGATGCGTTAAAAGTCAAAACGATTCACAGTTTCTGTGAAGAGATTTTGCGTCGTTTTCCAATAGAGGCGGGCGTATCGCCGGCATGGACATTGGTTTCAGATATGAATCAACGCGTGTTATTGCAAGATGCCTTTGATCGCTTGGTAAATGCATCGGATTTGGAACCTGAAAAATATGGTCGTGTTGCTGGGGCATTTGAACATATTGTCGGTATGTTAAGCGAACAACGTTTATCAGATTTGTTGGAAATATTGAGTGCACAATATAAGTACTTTTTCCAAGTTGAAGATATCGAACGTTATCGTAAATACTTTGTTGATACGGCGCGATATTTCATGGGGGTAAACATTGCACCAAAAGATGATATTCCGGTCCAGGAATTGCAAAAAATATTGAATATGGTAGATGTCGAAATAAAAGCATCAAAAACGCCGGCAGGATATTTAACAAAAATCTTTAATTTAACAAAACAATATATTGAAAAAACGGTTGATTTTGAAAAATACAAAACTGCGTATTTAACGCAGGATGGTGCCCCAATAAAACTGGTTCAGCGCAAAGAATTTTTGGCTGCTGAACAAGAACGTGTCTATCGTTCGGATCAATATAATATCAATGAAAAAGTATTCCAGGATACTGTCGCTTTATTTGATTTGGCAGCGGCATTTGCGAACATTTATCGTGAGTTAAAACAGCAGCGCAATCTGTTGGATTTTGAAGACCTTATTTTATATACACGGCGTCTATTTTTTAAACCGGATATGATGGGCTGGGTATTGTCGCAGCTGGATTTATCGCTGTCGCATATATTGGTTGATGAAGCTCAAGACACATCGCCGTTGCATTGGGATATTTTGCGTATGTTGATTGGGGATTTCTTTGTTAGCGGTGACACAGAAAAAGAGCAACATTCTTTGTTTGTCGTGGGCGATACAAAACAATCTATCTATGGCTTCCAAGGGGCAGATTCTCGCGCCTTTGCGACTAGTCGTGATGAAATAAAAAAACAGATAGAAAATAATTTGCGAACGATACATGAAATACCGCTTACGCAAAGTTTCCGTTCGTTATCGTCAATTCTATATACCGTTGATGCGTTCTTTGGCAATCAGCATATCGCGAATATAACCGGGTTTCATAATAATCCACATGTGTGTTTTCGCAAGAAAGATGGCGCGGGCCTGGTGGAGATTCATAAGTTGGTTTCGCGGAGTGAGGACGAGGCCGATACAAACAAGTATGTTTCAGCCATAGCGGACAAAATAAAATCAATAGTTGATTCTGGAAAATATAAACCAAGCGACATTATGGTTCTGGTCCAGCGACGTAATCCAATGGTGGTGCCGTTGGTTACTGCATTGAAACGTAGAAATATAGAAGTAGCAGGTAGTGATCGTGTCGTTTTGCCAAACTTTTCGGCGATACGAGACCTGATGAATCTGGTTCGTTTTTGTCTTAATGTCGCGGATGATTATAGTTTATGTTGCGTGTTAAAAAGTCCTATTTTTCGTTTGACCGAAGCCGATATTTTTAAATTGTGCGATGAAAAAAATAGGGCGAATATTGCCAATTTCGAAGCGGTCCCAACGACCGTGTTTCAGGTTCTGGCAAAACTTAATTCCGATGTTTATAATCAATTAAAATCTATCGTTGAAATGGCCGAACAAATGGGACCATATTCGTTCTTTTCGGCTATACTTGATGGTGGCGCGCGTAATGATTTCTTGGCTGCATTGGGACCCCAAGTCATAGATCCGCTGGAAGAGTTTATGACAATATGTTTGTCGTATGAACGCACACAACCAGGAACGTTGCGACATTTCCTTAAATGGTTTATAACCGGTGGCAGCGAAATTAAACGCGATATAAACGCGTCATCTGGGGTGCGGGTTGCAACGGTACACGGCAGTAAAGGGCTAGAAGCACCAGTGATATTCTTGATTGATACAACACGTGTACCGACTGGGGACAAGGTGTTGTTTATTACACCGGAAATTATGCCCAAAAATATACGCGCTGATTATACCGTGCCGCCACCGTGGCTGTGGGTTTCCAAGGATGTGCCCAGTAATAATTTGGCAATCGCAAAAGAAGCAGCTATGTCGGATAGGTTTGAAGAATATTACAGATTATTGTATGTTGCTATGACTCGTGCACGCAATGAATTGTATGTGTATGGCTATACGGCGGGTAAAAATGCTAATGAAAAGTCGTGGTATGCGTTGTTGTGGGATACATTAAAAACAATTCCAGACGCAACGGTTGATAATGATAGAATCAGGATAATACATGGCAAATAATTTAAAAGAACTTTTGGCGGAACACAGCGCAAAAAAACACGCCACCGACACAGGAAAAGAAATGCACGAAAAACAGCGTTTGATTCATGTGTTAGCAGATTGTGATAAAGTGGATTCCAAATTAAAAAAACACATAGAATCCTGTGATGGATTGTTGGTATTTTTTACCGAAAACGCGCGGACCGAAGTTCCAATCGCTGGCGTTATAAATGATTATTTTATCAGCCGTAGAATTGACCGTTTGGTTGTTGACGATGTCAAGAAAGTTGTTCGTATTTTAGATTACAAGACAGACATAGATAAGACATCATTGCGCGATAAATATATCATTCAACTGGGCGAGTACGAGAAGTTGATTCGCCAAATATACCCGAAATACAAGGTGGAAAAGTATATTTTATGGTTACACGACTGGACGTTGGAACCAATAAAATAGCCCTACATTATCGGCGGGAAGCAATCGCCACCAGATTCTGGGCAACAATTAAATCCTTGTTCGCCCATATCTGTATAGATTTCACCAGCACAGCATCCGTTTTTATCTGGGCTTGTCTCGTTCGGGCACAAGATGACTTCGTTTCTAATAAAACCCCAGTTTATGTTCGCAACAACAAGGCCAACGATGACCCCGATAATTGTTCCTAAAACAAACATACGATATTTTTTCATCTGCAATCCCCCCGTTTAACACATTGTAATTATAACACAAAAATCTTGAAAAATATAGTTCATTTTGGCTATAATTCCGGCATGCTTACCGCGTTAAATATCTCAAATATTGTATTGATTGAAAAACTGAATCTGGAATTCGGTGCGGGGCTTAATATTCTGACGGGCGAAACGGGCGCAGGTAAAAGTATTTTGCTGGACGCGTTGTCGTTGGCACTGGGTGCGCGTTCAGATGCCGGTTTGGTGCGCAGTGGGTGTGATATGGCATCTGTTGTTGCGGAATTTGATTCTACGCCTGATACGGTTCGTGCAATTCTGACGGAAAACGGTATTGATTCAGATGATAATTTGATTCTGCGACGCACATTGTCCGTGGACGGTAAAAGTCGCGCCTGGATAAACGATACGCCGGTTTCGGTGCGCGTATTGCACGATGTGGGGGATGCACTTGTTGAAATACATGGTCAGTTTGCAAATCACCGTTTATTAAACCAATCTACACATCGTGCTGCGTTGGACGAGTTTGCAATCGCACATATCCCTGGCTTCGCAGATTTATTGGCGGACACACGTAGCGCATATAACGAATATCACGCGGCTGACCTAAAACTTCGCGAATTGCGTGAAACGGTCGCACGTGCTGCAGACGAACGTGATTTTCTTGAGCACAATGTCGCGGAACTGCGTGCGTTAAATGTGCGTGTTGGCGAAGAATCTGAATTGGCGGACAAGCGCACTGCGATAATGAACGCAGAAAAGAATGCTGCGATTGTATCGGATGCTAATTCGGCTATGAATCCAAACGGTAAATCATTGGATGCGTTTGTGTTTGATGTCGCACATATCTTGGAACGAGTAAAGACCGATCCAAATCCATATGCAGAACAGATTGAAAAACTTTACGAAGTGGCGGACACATTGGCAACGGTGTCTTCGTGCCTTACACCCGACGATATGGATGTTGCTAGCATAGACGAAATAGAAGAACGCTTGTTTGCAATACGTGCAGCGGCGCGAAAGCACAGGGTGCCGGCGGACGAATTGCCACAAAAATTGGAACAAATGTCTGCACAACTTGAGGTTATTGATAATTCGGATGCGGCATTAAAGAAACTTGCCCATGATGTTGATATGTTTCGTACAAAATTTGACGCGTGTGCAGCAAAATTGTCTGCGGAACGAATGGTCGCAGCAGACAAGTTAAGAACGCTTCTGCGTGGCGAATTTCCTGATTTAAAATTGGGTAATGCTGATTTTATGGTTGAACGTGCGGAAACAAACCCAACGGCAACGGGTGTTGATGATGTGACATTTATGATAAAAACAAATCCGGGGTCACCTTTTGCGCCATTGCATAAGTCCGCATCCGGTGGGGAATTGGCGCGTTTAATGTTGGCAATGCGTGTGGTGCTGATAACTGATACAGATGCACATACATTTGTCTTTGACGAGGTTGATACCGGCATAAGTGGTGCCACCGCATCTGCGGTTGGTCTGCGTCTGAATAAATTGGCACAAACGGCACAGGCACTGGTTGTGACACATTCTGCCCAGGTTGCCGGTTTTGCTGATTATCATTTCAAAATTGAAAAAAGTGTTCACGACGACAAAACAACAACTACTGTGCGCGAAATAACGGGCGACGAACGTGTAAATGAAGTTGCACGAATAATCAGTGGTGCCGAAATTACGCCTGAATCTATTGCAACCGCAAAAACATTGATTAAATAAATTACAGCGTTTTTTGATTGGACTGTAATTGGTATTCCGTAACGCTTATTTTTGCTTTTTCATTCAGCCATTTTGCGACAATGTGCCGGTGACAAAACTTTTCTGGTGTTTCAAAACAGAGCAGAATAACATTTTCGCCCAAGGATTGTAATTGTGCGGCGACCGTATTTGGATTCAGTGTATTTAAAACAGTTGAATAATACTGTTCTGTGTACCATTGTTCAGACAAGTGTTCATCGTGCCACTGTTTCCACCATGAATATTTAGGCGCTAATTTCTTATAAGTTTTGCCGGTATAACCATCAGGCGACCAACCGGAAATACCAACTGGGGTCAAATTATTCGCTTTATATTCGTCCAGTTTATCCCAGTACCCAGTGTAAATCATATTGGCGGTCCTTATATGTCCAAAATACCATCAGCGAATTCAATTGTTTTGGGTTTGCCATCGTTGGTGCGAGTAATGATTTTATTGTTCTTGTCGCGAACGATTGCATAGCCGCGTGCCAAGACATTTTTATAACTTAAACTGTTCAGCATTTGCCCCATATGTGCAACCGATTGAGTAAGTGCATTCATGCGTGGTTGCAGTATATTGCCAAAGTTCGCCATATTCGCAATTTTCTGATGCGCGTTTTGTATTTTTGCATTTATGATAATATCCATTGTTCGTGCGATATCGTCAACGCGTTGCTGATGCTCCATGACAACCTGGTGTGGACTTTTAAGAGTGATAGATTCAATCCGTTGTTTTGCATGTGCCAATCGTGTGATAAAAGCACTGCCTAAGCGATGCCAGAAATTATCAATTTCTTGGCTTAACGCTAGTTTTGTTGGTACAACCATTTCGGCGGCACCGGTTGGTGTTGGAGCGCGCACATCTGCGGCAAAATCAATCAACATCCAATCGGGTTCATGACCGACACCGGAAATAAGTGGTATATGGCTTGCGGCCGCGGCACGTACAACGATTTCTTCGGAAAAGGGTAATAAATCTTCTAATGCGCCACCGCCACGTGCGACAATAATAACATCAACATTGTTCATGCGGTTGAAGTATTCGATACCAGCGGCAACCTCAGCAGCCGCAGTTGCACCTTGGACGGTTGCAGGATATAACAATACATGCACCGGAAAACATTCGCGCAAACGATTCTGAATATCTTGGAATGCGGCGCCGGTGGGACTTGTTACGACACCAATGGTTTGTGGCAAACGTGGCAATGGTTTTTTGCGTGATTCATCAAACAAACCTTCGGCGGCAAGTTTCTGTTTGCGCTCCTCAAGCATTTTTAGAATTGCGCCGACACCCGCCATTTCAATTTCACTGACTACAATTTGATAATTACTGCGCGAAGGGTATGTTGTGAAACGACCAGTCACAACAACTTCCATTCCTTCCTCTAACTTGAAAGCAATGGGTGTACCACGCCAAATAATCATCTGAATTGCAGCGCCGGAATCTTTTATTGTCATATACATATGACCCGAAGTCGCACGCGTGATTTGCGACAATTCACCACGAATCTTGATGCGTGGAAACGCAGTTTCAACAACACCTTTTAACAGTGCTGATGCATCAGAAACGGTAAAAATTGTGTCCGCACTAACGGCTGGTTCTGGTTTTTGCATTTTTTGTACGTGGTGGTTTTAGTTTTTTTGCTTCGGTTAAAAGGTCAATGCCAAGTGCAGCAGCAAAATTTGCGGGTGAATCGTTCGGAACGACGATATTAAATATATGTCTGCCGTATTTGTATGGAATATCTTTTAATGATTCAGTGTGCGTGAATTGATCCGCGGTTAAATCCAGTATCGTATTTGATGGCTTGTGCAATATGTAATGGTGCGGACCATAAGGCGCAAATATTTCGGGTATCGCCATAAGTTGCCATCCGTTTTGTTCGCCCCCCATAAGAGTACAAAATGCAATGGAAGATGCACGACAAAAACCATTGGATGCCCATATTTTGTCTGCTATCTCAGGTGCTTCTGGTTGTTCGTCAGGAAAGGTTGCTTGTCTTATTTCGTCTGATTTAAAAGAATCGCGGAATAATAATACCAAATTTTTTGCCCGCAGGCGCTGTTTGTTGCCCAAACCCATACCGTCAATCGTTTTTAAGATTAAACGGGTTCCTGCCTCATAAAAATCGTGCTGTGCTTTATCCATATCATCGCCATTCTATCAAAAAACTATAATTCGGTCAATGGCCAGCGGGGGCGGGGTGCCACTGGTTCTGTCACAATATTTCCAACACGATAGTTTTCCAATCCAGCCCATGCAATCATTGCACCATTGTCGGTACACAGATTCATTGGTGGCGCGGCGAAAACCACACCTTGTTTGTGTGCCAATTCTTCCATAGCGGTGCGAATTGCGCTGTTCTTGGCAACACCGCCAGCAACCACTAATGTCTTGGGGGCGGCTTCGCGTACACGTTTGTCTGCAAATGCGTGGTTTAAACGGTTTATAATGCAATCAACTACAGATGCTTGGAACGATGCACAAAAATCATTTATAAATGTTTCATCGCGTTCCGTTTCTGGAACACGTCCAAGGAATACGCGTGCGGCGGTTTTTATACCACTGAAACTGAAATCGCATCCTGGTTTGTCGCATAATGGGCGCGGAAAATCAAATGCATGCGGGTTGCCGTTTGACGCACGTTTATCAACAATTGGTCCCCCGGGATATCCCAGCCCCAACATTTTTGCGACCTTGTCAAATGCTTCGCCGGCACTGTCGTCCAGTGTTTGACCGATAAGTTCATATTTGCCAACACCACGAACCAATAAAATCTGACAATGACCGCCCGACGCCAACATCAACAGGTATGGAAAATCAACATTAGTTTTACCGTCTGCGCCAGACGCAGATGATGCGTGTAAACGCGGAACCAGTGCGTGTCCTTCCAGGTGATTCACAGCCACCAATGGTTTTCCGGTTGATTGTGCAATTCCTGTTGCTGCCAACCAGCCAACCAAAACACCGCCAATAAGGCCCGGACCCGCGGTTGCGGCAATAACATCTATGTCGTCCATAGTTTTGCCGGCATTAGACAAAGTTTGTTTGATAACTTCATCAATCGCCAATATATGTGCGCGTGCCGCCAATTCTGGTACAACGCCACCGTATTTTTGATGCTCGGGTATTTGTGAATAAATGATATGTGACAAAATATTGCGGTCTGAATCCACAATCGCCGCAGATGTTTCGTCGCACGACGATTCAATCCCTAAACACAAAATAGGTTTGTCGGGGGAATTGTTGTCGTGGGCGACGGCATTTAATTTGCCCATATCCATACGTAATAATTTATTATCGTCTGTCATTTTCTTGGTTCCAATAACATAATACCCAAATTATTAGGCGATTTTTTGCGTTTTGCAACATAATCATAAAAATTAACATCAACAATTTGTCCACGGTCTGACGAAGCATGACGCAGAGTCCCGTCGGGCAACAAGAACCCCATGTGCATAACGGCTAAATCCGTCCCCAGTGTATCGGTATCCTTGTATTTGTCGCCGATAAACAGTACAACCAATGGTTCCGTGGTGTGTATTTTGCCTAACACACTGTACGGAATATACTTCAAATGAACGGTTTGAACAGGTGTATCATCGTCAATGTCATAATTCTTTTTAAGCCAATTTGCGCGGTCTATGCGGACATCACGGGTGGCTGTGGTGCCGTATTTCCGGGTCACATCCGTCAAAATATCAGAATTATTCGGCAACCAATCTGTTTCAACAAAGTGATTGCGGTTCACAAAATCAACAACGCCGTCTTTATACCTGATTTTTGTAAGTTTGTTCAAATCAGTGTCCGCTAATGCTGTTTCAACAAAAGTAGTGCAGTCAAAGGCATCAAGGCGCATCAGAGGGTCAGCATCGGGCAAGCAACCTTCGCCAAGTGGATTGTTGACGTATTTTGCACCAACATACTGTTCACCAATCGTTGCGCCGCACGCACATGTGGTACAGACGACAGAAAAGAACAGGGCAACAGGTGCTTTCATAGCATTAGATATTTTCTTTTAATATTATGCCCGTGTGGCACAGTGAAATGGCATCACGAACAATCATTTCGTGTGAATCTGGTAATGTTGCCATCTTGCTAACACAGGCAACGATTAAATCAATATTGGCATCATCACTGGCGGTGACAACGCGCGCGGTGGCAATACGTTGATCAGCCGATGCAGATGCCCAGTTTTTCAGATTTCCAACCGATAAATCATTTGAACGTTGGGTGTGAAAGAATATAAAGAACACAGCCAGTAAAACAGCAATTCCCAACAAGAACTTTAATACAAATTTCATATTTTCCCCCTGTAAAGATTCAGATTATTCGCAGCGCACCAACCACATGTCAAAATCCGCATTTTGCAATGGGTTTTCGCCCGGTTCATTTTTATTCATCCAACCGCTGAATATCTTTCCATCATTAGCAGTAGAGATTTCAATGAACATATAAGAGTTTTCTGCTTGAAACGGATCGGTTTGTTTACATGAACGAATAATAAAATTTAATTTTTCGTATTTCATGTCTGTGCCGACCGGAATCGCTGAAGTATATGTTTTCCCAGATGTTTTGTCCAATATGGTAATAACCGCGCTTTGCCGATCAACATATGCGGTCGCCGGTGCAAATAGCCCGAAAAATACAAACAACGAAATTAAAATCGCAGATAATTTTTTCATGATTGACATTTTACATTTGCATATCGCCAATGTCAAACTTATAAATTATGAAAATAAAAAGTCCCGCATTTGCGGGACTGTTCTAACAAAAGGACTTTTGTTATTTGTTCGCAGATTTTTCTGCTGATGTTGCAGACAAATCTTCCACAATACGTGCTTTCTTGCCCGACAAACCACGCAAGAAGAACAATTTTGCACGACGAACACGACCGATACGAACTTTTTCAATCTTTTCGATTGCCGGTGTGTAAAGTGGGAACTTGCGTTCAACGCCAACACCATAAGATTCACGACGAACCGTAAATGATGCGTTATTGCCATTGCCACCATCACGTGCGATAACGACACCTTCGAACACTTGGATACGGAACTTGTCGCCATCTTTAATTTTTACATGAACTTTTACTGTATCACCCGCTTTAAAGTCAGGGATTTTCTTGTCGGCAGCAACTTTTGCGATATTCGCTGCTTCTACTTTTTTCAAGATACTCATTTTACTTATCCTTTATTAAGTCCGGACGACGTTCTTTTGTTATTTCGTCCGATTGTTGTTTCCGCCACCGTTCTATATTGCCGTGGTGGCCAGACAGCAGGACTTCTGGGACTTTGTGTCCACGCCATACTGACGGTCGGGTATATAACGGCCATTCTAACCCGCCGATTTCAAAACTTTCATTCGCGGTGGATTCAGCGCCACCGTGCAGCACATTATCTAACACGCGAACGCAACTGTCAATAAAAACTTGCGCGGCGATTTCGCCACCCGACAGTATATAGTCGCCAATGGAAAGTTCCATTATATCATATTCGTCGATAATACGCTGGTCAATTCCTTCGTACCGACCGCAAAGCAGGGTATATGTCGCATCTTTGTCGGCGGAAAACTGGCGTACCATTTTCTGGGTCAGTTGTGGGCCTCGTGGCGAAAAGTATATGATTTTCCCGCGTTTTTTAAGTGAATCAATCGCATCTGACAGTGGTTCTGGACGCATAACCATACCCGCACCACCACCGAATTGTTCGTCATCAACACTGCCATAATTATTTATGGCAAAGTCGCGAATGTTCACCGCGTCATACGACCAAATCCCTTTTTCAAGGGCGCGACCAACAACCCCGCCGGAAAGTGTGCCGGGGAACATTTCTGGAAAAATAGTCAGTATATTAAAGTGCATTGTTATTTTTGCTTTTTCTTTACATTACATATACATGTATGACACTTGGTCAAGAAAGCTGAAAACACTTTTGAATCAGCATGTGGCACAAAGACGTCATAACTTGAATCTAGGTGTGGCATGATAACCACATTAGCATGCGTTTTTTCTAATTCCTGCACGATGGGGCATTTGTGGCGCAACGTGTACAACGCGCCGAAACAAAACTGCTGCAATCTAAAATCACATGTTGATTTCGCAACACACTGTTTTGACCATGTATTCGCAGGGGCAGTCAAATGAGATTTGTCAATGAATCTTACTTCAGCTGTGGTTTGGTTGTGGGGGTCAATAGTTTGTAAGCCAGATTTTTGTTTTCTGAAGTTCCCAAGATCCATTATTTCAACTGTTTTACCATCTAAAAGCATACGACTGCCATGGCAATATCCACCGTGTGGACATGGCATACGTTCAGGGATAACATGCACCCCATTTGTAATATCATATTTTTGAAATTGTTCACATACATAAACACACGGTACTGGCACCCTGTACACTTGGCGTGGACCTTTGCCGTAAAGCAGCCATTCTAGTGTAAACTTTGTTGATGTATTTTGTTTGTTTTTGTCAGTCATATCTTGTTCCCTTGTCAATTTTATTTCTGTACACCGTACTTTTTGTGACATGCCGCCGCATAGTACAGAAGGGTTTGAAGACCGTATTTGTCCAGTTTTGGTAAATCAATATCAATTCTGCGACCAAAAACTTCCCTGTTTGTGCGGTCAAAAACACTCATGTCTTTGTAGCGAGATTCTTGTTGCATACATTTTACTTCGCAAAACACAAAACAGTTGTTATTAAAATTACCTTCCCATGGGCAATTTTCACAACTGCATATAAGTTCGCCACAAAATCGTATTTCTATCTTCATTTTTTAATATCTTTTTATTTGTGTGTTGGACTGTGTTTACACATGGCCTTTAATCTTTGAACGTTTTTATAGATTTCAGGTAATTTTGCCAATGATTCAGGATCTGTGTTGCGTAAAACGACATTGTTTGTTGAACCGCGATCACGGTGAAGTAAAATGTTTTGCGTGCTATTAATGTAGTTTTCCACAGGGCACATATCTTTTAAGCCGCGTTGGCAATCAAGACATGTTGTTAAAACAAGCGAGAATGTAGGATTTTTCATTTTTAATTCCTTTTATTTTGTGTTTTGAGGATTACGATAAGGACACGTGTCGCGAATTTCTGCTATTTTCTTATATGTTTCAAAAAGTTCGTCTTTCAGATTTGGATTTTCATCGGCTTCATTGTGGAATCTGTAAAGGTATTGAGCAATGTATCCCAAATCTCGTCCAGATGCCATTCCATGATATTCTATGGCAGGTTGTTTCGGGTTATACAAGAATTGAGACACAGGGCAACGGTCGTAAGTATAGGGGCAATAACATGACCGGCATTCCAAAAGAGTTAAAGAATGAATAACGCTTGTCGGTTCCATTGTAATTCCCTTTACACAAGTATCGTTTTGTTTTTCATATCAACATCTGCGCCGATAAAAGAAACATATTCGCCATTGTCCAATTCAATTATGTCGCCCGCGCCAAAGTTTTGGAAACCGGCAACAATACCGATTTTTTCGCCACCACGCATAACCGAAAAGCCAATCAGGTCCGCTTGGTAATATTCGCTGCCTTTAAGGTCGGGCAGGGTGTCGCGATTTATAAACAATTCAGTGCCACGCAGAGTTTCCGCCGCGTTACGATCATCATAACCCGCAATATGTGCGATTATGACGGTTGAATTTGGAACAACGCGGATGAATTTAAAGTCGGATTCTTTGAACTTTGCACTTTGAACTTTGAACTTTTGAAAATCCCGGGGATTTTCGCTGTATGTCTGTATTCTAACATCCCCGCGAATACCCTGGGGGGCAACGATTTTTCCGACCAAGATTTGTTTGCTTGTCGTCATATTGTTTAGTGTTGTCTTTGCTCGTGCAAACTGCATAGCGTCATATAATTGTGTGGACAGCCGTCAAACATATCAGCACTGGTATAAATTACATTAGAAAGACGTTTTTTGGCGTGATATTCAATCGCATTACGCCATTCGTCAAGCACGCGTTGTTTGTCGCGACACCATTTGAAATTAAACGGACAGCGTGTTTCAGGGCAAATTTTCCGTTCTTCCTTGTCCTGTTGTGCGCTATACACATTATGATGCGATGAAGCAAAGAAATTCGGTTCTTTATCCAAATCTATGCTATACACATCTGGCGCGTGATATGACGATGCCACCACTGACTTGTCCAAGCGGACATCAAACGTTTCAGTCAGTGGTGCAACATATGTTAATTTAATTTTCATGTCGTTCGTCATACTTTCTGCTTTTTATTGTATTATTCAGCAGCAGCTTCAGTTGCAGGTGCTTCTTCGGCAACTGGTGCTTCGGCTGGGACTTCTGCGGCGGCCTTGGCTGCGGCTTCGGCGGCTGCTTTTTCTTCTGCTATCTTTGCCAATTTTGCTTCTTTATCTTTAATCTTCTGTTGTGTCTTTTCCGAAGGTTGATTCTTCTTTGTTTGAACAGGGATTGGTTTTGCAGTTGCCAAACCGGCCTTGACCAAGAACTTGTAAACGCGGTCGGATGGTTGTGCACCCTTGGCAATCCATGCCTTGATTTCATCAATTTTCAAAACAACGCGTTTGTCGCTATCTTTTGGTTGCATTGGGTCATATTTACCAACAACTTCCAAAATGTTGCCAGAATTACGTGCATTACGTGAATCTGTGACAACAACGTGATAATATGGGCGTTTTTTTGCCCCATAACGTGCTAATCTGATAACAGTAGCCATGCTTTTTACTCCTTAGGTTTTAAACTGTTTTATCCAAAAGAAAACCGCCATCAAGGGCGAAACTCGCCGGATGATGTTCCACACGCATACTGCGTACTGGGTGATTCAAAATGGCAATCTTTGGGATTTGCAGGTCAATTATTACCCGATTTTTAGCAAAAGTCAAATAAAATCAATACGATTGCCCCGAAGATGAGTTTTGTTGGTTTTGCATATTGTGCTGCGCCATACGCAATTTAAGGCCAGCAATCTTTTGTTTTGCCGTTTTAAATATGTTTGGTCTTATTATTTCAATACCATACTTTGCCAGTTGTTTGAACAGTATCCTTTCGCCGTTCATCATGACTTCTTGTTCTTTTAGATTTTTATACTGTTTATTGGTTAATTTTATACTTTTTACCTTCGTAAAATCAGTACGCATAAGCGCGATAAAATCTGGTCCGTATGTAAAGTCCAAATCACCCGCAAACACAGATTCCCAAAGGTACACACAATGTTTGGTTGAATTTGGATTGAATTTAAAGCTTTTAACATTTGTCAAATCACATTCGTGCAGAATCAAGTCCTCTTTTACCATACTAAAATCCAAATCACCAGATATGCGGCTCTTCACTATTTCTACTCGATTCATGTCTGGGTTGAATAACATTTTTTTAACCTTGGATAAATCGCAGTTTTCTATTTTTAAATGGTCTATTCCGGCAAAATTCCAAGTACCAGCAATCTTTTGATCCACCAACGACAAGCTGCCCGTATCAGCCCAGCCAGCCGTCACAATTACATTTTTTAGTCCTGTTAAATCGCTGGCGTCTACACGTGCTGTTTTTGAAAAGTCAAGTTCCAGCAAGCTTTCCGATTTAATCCCGTTTATTAATGGGGTATAGGAAAGTTTTACGCGGGAAACCTTGTTTAAATCTGCGCCCGTTAGGTCTGGCGAATGTAAAAAACCAAAATCCAAGGGACCCATTAATTTGGAATTGTGTAATTTAATACGTGATGCCCCCGGGTTAAACTTTATGCTGGTTGCTTCGGACAAATCACAATCAAGCAATTCCAGCGTCGATACTTCACTAAAATCCAAATTACCCGTCAATTTTAAAGGTGTGTTTTCTAAACGTATAACATGCGCTTCTGAATTCAATTTTATGCTGGTCACATTAGTTAAATCACAATCATGCATTTCTAATTCTTGAACATTAGAAAAATCCAAATTTCCTTTGAGTTTAGTGTTTGTAATTTTTATACATTTTGCAGATGGGTTTAATTTTACAACATTGGCTTTGGTTAAATCAGAATCATGCAGTTCTATAAAATCAGTTTCACCAAAATCAACATCATTTTCCTGAGAAAAACCATGCGCCGTAAAAGCTGTGTAGCTATGTAGAAAATGGCTGTTGTTGATTTTTATGTTTTTTATTTTTGTTAAATCGGTATAGCCCAAATTTAAATGGCCTACACCGTGAAAATCGTATTCACCAGATAGTTTTAATCCACGACTGCCATCCAAGGTTATTACCGCGGCAAGGGGATAAAACTTTATATCTTTGACATCAGTCAAATCACAGTCCGATAAATACAATTTATTTGTTTGACTGAAATCCAAATTACCAGATAACTTGCAATCAACAATCTTTACGGTTTGATATTTTCGAAGCTCGGCAAGTTGCATATTTGTTATTCCAGATAAATCGCAATTGTATAATTCCAAATTGCTTACATTACTAAAATCAAAATCCCCAATTAATTTACATGGTGATTTTTCTACGTGAATCTTGGGTGCATTTGGATTGAACTTTATGTTACTCATCTTGGACAAATCACAACCATACAGTACCAAGTCGTTTATACCACTAAAATCTAAAATGCCGGCGGGTAATTTGGTATCAACAAGTCTTACTTCACTTGAGTTACGCGGAAATTTAATGCTTTTAACATTACTTAAATCGCAATTGTGTAATTCAAGATGTTTTACATTACTAAAATCCAAATCACCGGACAATTTGGCATTATTAAATCGTATAGTATTCGCATTTGGATTTAGTTTAAGATCGGTCACATTAGTTAAATCCGCATTACCTAAATCTAAAGTTATAACATGACTAAAATCATGACTCCCCGATAATTTGGCACCAGTAGTTTCCAACTCTATAATAAGTGCATATGGATTAAACTTTATTGCTGTGTCTTTTGACAATGGGCATCGTTTTAAATGTAAAATATTTACGCCACTAAAATCAAAAAGCTCAGGCGATGGCAAATCAGCACACGAAAAGCAAGAAATTCTATCTGCATTCGGGTTGAATTTTATACTGGGAACTTTTTTGCAATCGCAATTAAGCAATGACACGCCTGTTGCTTTGCTAAAATCTAAAGCAAAACCCAATTTAACAAATTCCACAACGTTTTCGCCGCTTCCAAATTTTATTCCGGTAACATTTGTCAAATCACAATCAGATAACGCAAGGTGTTTTGTTCCGCTAAAATCAATATCGCCAATCAGTGCCGTCCCATGCCGTTTAAATGCTACTTCGTTCAAGTTAGATGCATCTATAAATGTTATTTTGCCGTCTTTTACATCCATAAAACGTTTGCCGTTTACAAGGATTGTTTTTGTTTTGTCCTTGGCTGTGGATATGCTAATTTTTTTATCGTGCAGAAATTCGTTCAGTGAATTACAAAATTCCAAATTGTCTTTCACAACAGATTCTACTGTATTATTACCCTTGGCAATGGTTAATACAAATCCTTGAAAGAATAATATCTGGTTATCATTGTTTAACTTTGTAATCGTGCTGCCTTCGACATAGTAATCGGGACCAAAATATTTATTATCTATTTCATAATTGTACCGCACCAGTTGGTCGTTTACGATGATAAAACCGCTGGGGATTCGCGCGCCAGTCACATTAAAGTCAACATGGAAAAATCGTTTTAAAGATTCAGATAGCCCGGGAATAATGTTATCGGGGTTGCTGTTAAATGTGTTATCTGGGTCTTTGATTGTATGATTATAACGGTTTTTAATAGATATAAAACCACCTGTCTTTGCAATCTGAATTGAAATTACCGAAGTGCCATATTCATCTTCGCGTTGTGGATTGGCCGATGGTTTAATTTTATCAACCCCACGTTTAATCGCATGAATCATATAAAATCTTTCGTGCCGATGAGGGTCGCGCAGGGTGCATATTTCTTCGCCCTGGCGATAATATTTTTTAATAGAATTTTTTTGTTCTTCGGTCTTTACAACAAATGCGTCATAGCCCGCATCACTTAGCAATTCCAGTGGGTCTTTGTCTGTATGAAATTCGCTTTGTTTTGTTTGTTTATAGATTTCACGAATAATTGGTATCAATTTACGCACTTCTTCTGGATCGCGACCAGCATACTGTAAAATATGTAATATAGTCGGCACGTCCAACAACACAGCATCACGTATGACACGTGCAACCGCTTCGCCATTTTGCTTTTTTAACTGCTTATAAACTTCATCTGTATTTACTACTATAGCCACGTTCAATCCTTTCGTTATCTTTCAGTTGTTTTATTGTTTTTAATTTTGCTGGATGCTTTTTTTCGCGCTTTTAATTCTTCTACCTTTTTCTTTGCATCAGTAAACAGATTAGAACGTTTTACCTTGATACCATATTTACTCAAATTTCTACCTAAAACAATTTTGCCGTTTATTACAACTTTTTGCCCACGCAGCCATTTGGCGGCACTACTGCTTAAAGTTATGCTTTTTACATTGGTTAAATCGCTTCCCATTAAATATAGTTCTTTTACATGACTAAAATCCAAATCACCAGACAACTTCATATCAGTAAGGCCTATCACCGTTGCCTTTGGGTTGAATTTTATACTTGTAACGTTACTAGTATCTGTGCTGTTCAATGTTAAAATATCCACTTTACTGAAATCCAAATCACCGGATAGTTTTAAACCTGTACTGTAGCGTAAATCAATCCATTCCGCATTCGGATTGAATTTTATGTTTGTGACCTGGTCCAAGTTGCAATTTAATAACCCCACTGCATTTAAAGAGCTGAAATCCATATCACCAATCAAGCTAGAACCGGAAACGGTGATTTCAGAAGCGTTTGGCCCAAAACGAACATTGGTTAATTTCGAATCTCTGATTGCAACCTCTATGTGTTTTGTCGTAATAAAATCTATATTACCCGTCATTTTTAGGTTGCTAAAATATGCGCCTGTAATTTGAGGCCCGAACTTTATAATGGATCCATCTGTAAATTGAATGTTTTTGAAGTCGGCATAACCAACGCCAACGAATTCCAGAATCCCCGCAATTTTTGCGAAATCTAGATTAGTGTCACGATTTGATATTTTAATGTGTGCGACACTGGTTAGATCGGAATAGGACAAATCTACTGAATGCGCTTTTGCGAAATCTAAACTGCCGGATAAGTTTTTGGCATGAATAAGGCTAATAGATGATGCGTTTGGATTAAGTTTTATGCTTTTTACATCGGAAAAATCGCAGGTGGACAAGTTAAGATTTTTTACACCACTAAAATCTAAATCACCCGATAATTTTAGATTTTTTCCAAGGTTAATAGATGATGCGTTCGGATTAAGTTTTATGCTTTTTACATCGGAATAATCACAGGTGGACAAGTTAAGATTTTTTACACCACTAAAATCCAAATCGCCTGATAATTTTATACCACGTGAATTGATGCTGATGTTGTCGGCATTTGGATTGAATTTTATTTTGCCGACCCCGCTTAAATCGACAAAATCTAAATCTAAAAATTTTACACCGCTAAAATCCAAATCACCAGACAATTTCAAACCAGGGCCATCCAATATCGTGGTTGCGTTTGGATTAAGTTTTACGCTTGTTATTCCAGAACAATTTGCATCACCCAAAAACAAATGCTTTACACCACTAAAATCCAAATCGCCAGATAGGTTACCTTTGCGGCTAATGTGGATGGTTTCAAAATTTGGCGCATTGATAAAAGTAATCTTGCCGTTGGTTATATCCATAAATCGTTCGTCGTTTACAAGTATCGTTTTTGTTTGTTTGTCCGCCCCAACAGTTATGCGGATTTTTTTATCGCGTAAAAAGTCGTTTAGTGCATTACAAAAGTCAAGGTGTTCCCCAGTAATAGATTGCACGGTATTTTTGCCCTTGGAAACAGTCAATACGAAACCATAATCAAACAAAATCTGATTGTCATTATTTAACTTTGTAATTGTGCTGCCTTCTACATAGTAGTTGGAACCAAAATATTTATTATTTATTTCATAATCGTAGCGCACCAGTTGGTCGTTTACGATGATAAAACCGCTGGGAATTAGCGCATCTGTCACATTAAAATCAACATCGAAAAATTTCTTTAAAGATTCAGATAGTCCAGGAATTATGTTATCGGGGTTGCTGTTAAATGTGTTATCTGGGTCATTGACTGTATGATTATAACGATTTTTAATAGATATAAAACCACCGGTCTTTGCAATCTGGATTGATATTACCGACGTGCCATATTCGTCTTCGCGTTGTGGATTATCCGATGGCTTAATTTTATCCGCCCCGCGTTTAATCGCATGAATCATATAATACTCTTTATGACGGCATGGATCCTGCAAGGTACAAATCATTTCGCCAGGACGATAGTATTTTTTAATAGAATTTTTTTGTTCTTCGGTCTTTACAACAAATGCGTCATAGCCGGCTTCGGATAATAATTGCAACGGATCTTTGTCTGTATGATAATCACTTTGTTTCGTTTGTTTATAGATTTCACGAATAATTGGTATCAATTCGCGTACTTCTTCTGGATTGCGACCAGCATATTCCAAAACGTGCACAATAGTTGGCACGTCCAGCAAAACAGCATCACGAATAACACGTGCAACCGCTTCGCCATTTTGCTTTTTTAACTGCTTATAAACTTCAGCTGTATTTATTATAACCATTTCTAATCCTTTTTCGGGGAAATTATATCACAAAAACGCAAAAAGGACAAGTTTAGACCGTGCCGTAGTAATAAAATAAAAAGGACTGAAATCTGGTGCGGGCGAAGGGAATTCCTCGGCATTTCTTGCCTGCGGGCAAACCGTAACGATTTCACTGCGTTACACTTGTGAAATCTACTTGGTTTCGAACCCTCTTTGCCGGGTTCTCTTCCGTCGCCACAATCCAAAAACAAACCCGACCACAAAGGGTCGGTTTTATTTCTGGTGCGGGCGAAGGGAATCGAACCCTCGTCTTCAGCTTGGGAAGCTGACGTGCTACCATTATACCACGCCCGCGGAACTTTCCGATTTTATATCAGGTGCCTTTAAATGTCCAGGACAAAGATAATACTAGCGATGCCGCCCATGGCGGACAGTTGAATATCTGTGTTTACGAATATTGCTGTCTGCTTGATCGCACTTCCTTTTTAACTCTTCTGTGTCGTGCCCAGAAATCGTTTCGGTACGATACAAGTGGTGTTTCTTGGGTCTTTCCTTTACAATCGTTGTCGGGGTGCTGACAACTAATTCAGGTATTTCGTTCCCTTTTTCGGAATTACATTGTTTATGCATCGGTTGCAAGTTCGCGATTGCGTCAGTTCCACCCTTGGAACGCGGCACAATGTGGTCAATAGTCAGTTCTTCTTGGTTCCTAATTGCTTGACGGCAATAGGGACATACTGGATATACAAAATTGTCTATGGCGATACGATACAATATACGCAGTTTATAAATGTTATATTCACGCATGCGTATCATCTGGCGCAGTTGTTCAGATTGCTTTGGTGTAATGGTCGTCTTACAATTTTTCTGAATATATCTAACAATCTGTCGTATGCCATAAGAATCCATTTTTCTCCCCCTATATCAGTGTTTTCGTTGTTTTGATTTTTGTTCTAGAATTTTTATACAATCGCCCAGCGGTCGCCCGTTCATGACAAGTGCATTGATATGATTAAGACGCACACGATCTTTTGCATCTATCATTATACAATCACCATAAATGTCCGATTGCCCCGTCAGGTTAAATGTTCCAAGTTTGTTTGCCCGCGCGCGGCCGATATTCGCAATGGCTTGATTAAAATTATAAATAATAGGATACCTAGAAACACCATCGGTTATGTACTGTCCAGATATGTCTTTGCCCCAGATTATACCATACCCCGAAGATGCCATGAACAAATCATAAAAGGAACGCACAGAGTTGTTTTTGATTCCCTGCAATACAACAGTTATGTATTTGGCACAAGTTGGATTATTCAATAATGAACGGTATATCTTCGCAACCGCAGCAAAGTTCTTGTGGAAACGGTCTAATGATACATCCATTATCACTTTTTTGCCATTGTCACCAGCAACATCTGTAATAGTTGACAGTATGCGATTCATAAGGTTTTCGTCATTACCCCATATGCCATTTGTTTTTAAGCACGGGGTCATGTTCTCGTTAAAAATGATTTGCAGGGCTGATGGGATATATGTGTCATCATAAGAATAATAGGGCGCCATAACTTCGCCACCGGTTAGTGCCACCGTATCATACTTTTCAATTGGCAACGCATTAAATTCGCTTAAATACAGTGCCATCTTGTCCAAATTCATAAGGTTTTGCTGGTATTCTGGTCCAGATTTTTCACAGCAATGGGCACAAGACAAATTGCACCAATTGGTCGTTTTGAACGCAATACCGGTTTTTTTCGTATCAGACATTTTAATACTTACTTCACAGGGATTTTTAATTTTTGTTTCGGATAAATTAAATTCGGATTTTCAATATGATTTCTGTCGGCAATTATGCTGAACAACACACCACGACGCATAAAGTTGCGTGCAATAATCCACAAGCAATCACCACGACGCACCGTATAAAAAGTATCATCATCACCAGTCATTTCTGGCATAACAAATTGGTGGTTTATTGTTGCAACGGTTGTGCCGTCGCCATCATGCAAACGAACCGACAATTCATAATCTTTACCTGGTTCTAATTTACCAACATCAGCACCCAATCCAAAGTGGCGATAATCAGAAACATGTGCATAACCCATATATGTATTATTCAACCACAATGATACACGCAAACGCGGCATTGCGTCCCCGGTTACAACGATACGACCGTTGTCCAGATAATCAATTTTAGATACAGCCAAATCGCCATCGCGAATAGTTGATGGGGCTTGTAATAATGTGCTGCCTTTTTTAGTCATCAACAAAGATACACTGTTTTCATATCCGTGTTCAGACACATAAAGAAAAACTTTTTCCGCGGACTTGATGGATGAATCTGCACCGATTAAAGATATGGTGTAATTACCAGCAGGCAATGCCTTCTTGGGTGCATAAACAAATTCGCCATCATTGTTGGTTTGTTCGCTGGCGACAATTTTTCCGTTTACCAAGATAGAAATAGTTTTGTTTGGTGCCCAACGACCCGCAACAACGATATTGCCATTGGGTTGAATACGAACAATGTCAAACGCAGGTGTTTCATTTTCGTTCATTACACGCACCACAGATGAATCTGGTACCACAGGAACAATAACAACATGCTGTGGGCGGCTGGTGCGAATAAACATAACCCAAATTGCAATCAATATAACTATAATCGCACACAGAATAGGGAACCAAAACGCACGCCATACACTTGCAGGTTTTTCTTCCTTCTTTTCTTCTTTTGTTTTAACGACAACGGTTTGTGTTGTAGTTGTCGTTTTAACTTGTTTCTTTTCCGCAGGACGCGCAAATATATTAAACGTTTTAAGAAAACGACGCGCATATGAACGACGGTTTTCCAACCAATCATTTTGTTGTGCGATTGCATCATCAATCATATCGTCGGTGGAACGTTTTGTTTTTCCAATTGTGTTCTTGTTTGACATAATTTTCTCCTGGTACTAAATTCACTGGACAAAATACAACAAAAAATGTTTCTTTGTCAATATATTTATGGTATAATACGGCAGAAAAACAGGGAAAAATTATGAAAAGAATAGGGATAATGACCACGGGGGGCGATTGCAGTGGTTTGAACACCGCAATCCAGCGTTTAATGCGTGGTGCGCATCTGCGTGGCTGGCGTGTTTTTGGTATTATTGATGGCACAGACGGTCTGTGTACCAAGCCAGTAAATGCGATAGAATTGACCGAAGATATGTTGCCAATTGAAAACGCACGTCTTGCGGGCAGTTTTCTGCACAATGGTCACTCGGGGGCATTGAACTTTGAAACCGCCGCACGAGAAGGTTCTTTACAGGCATTTGAACAAAAGATTTATAAATCGCTGGGTGAATTAAAATTGGATGCGTTGATTGCTATTGGTGGCAATGGCAGTTTGTCGCTGGCGTGGGAACATCGCGACGTTTATCGTAATGTCCAGTTGATATGTATACCAAAAACTATTGATATGGATATTCCGCTGACCGATCGGACAATCGGCTTTGATACTGCGGTGGAACAACTAACGCGTTTCTGCGATCAATTAATGCTTACCGCACGCAGTCATCACCGCTGGTTCGTTGTTCAGTCAATGGGACGCGATTGTGGACAACTGGCATTAAACGCCGGTGTTGCAGTAGGCGCAACCGCAGTTCTGATTCCGGAAATAAAATTCAATGTTGATTCTTTGATTAAACATATTCTGAACGCACCAACAGATTACGGCGTGATTGTTGTGGCCGAAGGAATATCTCTACGTGGACATTCAGGACGCCCAGCAGATATGATTTCGCGACAATTGACCGCGGCGGGCATTCCAAACCGTACTGCGTTCCCAGAACACACACAACGTGCCGGCGACACAACCGCTTCGGACAGGTTGTTGGCAACCGCAATGGCGGACGCTGCGTTAAATGCCATTGAAAATAATGAAACCTATGTTATGACGGCATTGCAAAACGGTGCGGTAAAAACGGTAAGTTTGTCAGATTTTGCCAACGCTGGCGAATCCGTGGTTGATCCGAACATACCAGATTTAAAAACATCAAATGCCTATGTGTCGCTGGACGATCCGTTACTGGACATTGCACACAATATGGGAATATATATTGGTGAAATAAAATAAGAAACCGCCCAAACGGGCGGTATTTTATTACTCAAATAGCGATTATTTCTTTTCAGAAAAGTCCGCATCTGTCGCACCGTCATCCTTCTTATCTTCTGGTGCATTTTGTGATGCTTGGGCTTCTTGCTGTGCTTTATACACCGCTTCGCCCAATTTCATGGCCTTTTCGGTCAGTGCATCGGTCTTTTCTTTCAAAGATTCTGCGGTTGCATCAGATTTTGCCAATTCATCAGACAATGCTTGTTTAGCATCTTCTATCGCCTTTTTGTCTTCGGCACTGATTTTGTCGCCATGTTCTTTCAATGACTTTTCAATACCGAATATTGCGGCTTCGGCATTATTGTGTGCTTCGGCCAGTGCACGTTTCTTTTTATCGTTTTCGGCATTCGCAGCGGCTTCATCAACCATACGTTTGATTTCGTCTTCGGAAAGTCCACCGTCTGATTTAATAGAAATCGCTTGTTCTTTGCCGGTGCCTTTATCCTTGGCTGACACATGAACAATACCGTTCGCGTCAATATCAAAGGACACTTCAATCTGTGGCATACCACGTGGAGCAGGGGCAATTCCTTCCAGATTGAACTGACCCAGCAATTTGTTATCTGCCGCCATGTCGCGTTCGCCTTGGAATACACGAATTGTCACAGCCGACTGATTATCTTCCGCTGTACTAAACACCTGTGATTTCTTGGTTGGAATAGTAGTGTTACGGTCAATCAAGCGTGTGAACACACCACCCAATGTCTCAATACCCAATGACAACGGGGTGACATCCAACAACAAGACATCTTTCACGTCGCCTTTTAAAACACCACCTTGAATCGCGGCACCCATACCAACAACTTCGTCCGGATTCACGCCCTTGTGCGGTTCGCGACCAAAGAATTCTTTAACTGTTTCAACAACCTTTGGCATACGGGTTTGACCACCGACCAAGATAACTTCGCTGATTTGACCTTTGTCGATACCCGCGTCCGCCAATGCTTTACGGCATGGTTCAATGGTCTTTTGAATCAAATCATCAACCAAAGATTCCAATTTGGCGCGTGTCAGTGTTGTATTGAAATGCTTTGGACCGGTGCTGTCGGCCGTCAAATAAGGCAGGTTGATATCGGTTGATGTCTTTGACGACAATTCAATCTTGGCTTTTTCAGCGGCTTCTTTTAAACGTTGCAGCGCCAATTTATCGCCCGACAAATCAATACCACTTTGTCCCTTGAATTCATCAATCAAATATTTCAAAACGCGTGCATCAAAGTCCGATCCACCCAGTGCAGTATCACCGTTGGTTGATTTCACTTCGAACACGCCATCAACGATTTCCAAAATGGACACATCAAACGTACCACCACCAAGGTCATAAACCGCAATAACGCCGTCTTTGTTCTTGTCCAAACCATATGCCAACGCCGCGGCGGTTGGTTCGTTCACAATACGCAAAACGTTCAGACCAGCAATACGACCGGCATCTTTGGTTGCCTGACGTTGAGAATCATTGAAATAGGCCGGAACAGTAATAACTGCGTCGGTCACTGTTTCGCCTAAATAGTTTTCTGCATCTTTCTTTAATTTCGCCAAAATCATAGCGGAAATCTGGGATGGGGCATATTTTTTACCCTCAATTTCAACCCAAGCGTCGCCATTATCACCCGCAACAATCTTGTATGGAACGCGTGCGGCAATTTCACGAACCGCAGGGCTGTCAAAGCGCAAGCCCATTAAACGTTTGATTTCATATATAGTATTTGTTGGATTTGTGACGGCTTGGTTCTTTGCAGTAATACCGACCAATTGTTCGCCGTTTGATGTAATTGCGACGACGGACGGTGTTGTGCGTTGACCTTCGCTATTTTCGATAATTTTAGGGTCATTCCCATCCATGAACGCCATGGCGGAATTGGTTGTTCCCAAATCAATACCTAATACTTTTGACATATTTTGCACTCCTTACGAATTTTTGCTTACCACAGATATAGTTACACCAAATACGATTTCAAGGGTATAGGAACAAAAATATATCATTGACAATAAAGTATTTTGTATTATATTTTATAGCAACTTAACAACAAAAGGAATAAAGATGTTAAACTTAAAAGAACCGACAGTTGTTACGATTTTAGATGTCAAACAACTTGGTTCCATTGACCCAGAATGCCCGTCAACAGTCGTATTATCGGTTGTCGCAGAAAATGGCATAAAATGCAAAATATATATGCATAATAATAGTCACCAGACACCATTAGCCAGCGGCGCACACATAGTTGTTCAAGAACAAAAATCACCTAAAAACAACATGGCACGTGAATACAAAGTTTGGCGAAGCGTTCATGCATATAAAGCCATGGCAAAACAGAATATACAATAAACATAAAAAAACCGTCCAAACGGGCGGTTTTTTAACGTCCTTTTACATTTATCAACTGTTGAATATCTGTCATATATTGCTTGGCTGCGGCCAATTCCGCTCCTAAAGTATAATTTTTTATCACTTGTCCCCTAAAGCACAAGAACGATGCATCAGGGCGATGGTCAATATTTACCCGAATACACAAATGGTCGCCATCTCTAACAAACTTATCTTCTATTGTAATTTCATGCTGACCACCATCAGAATCAACTACCGTTGCACATTTTGCCGGGGGAAATACACCAATTTTTTCATACAGATCCGCAAGGCCCGTTGGCAATTCAATAGCCCGTACTACTTTTACCTGTACATAACTTCCCGCTTTCCAAAAAGTTCCTGCCATAGCAAAATCCTCTTTATTTTTTCTTTTGTTTCCATTCTTGTTGAACGGCTTTCAATTGTTTAAATGCGTTTTCTTTTTCCAACATAAGCGTTTTATTGACCAACGCTTTTACTTGTTTAGAATCATCAACGCCATATTCTGTTTGGATTGTAATCACATCGCCTGGACGTATATAATCTACAATATCGGCTCTGCAGGAAAGGTGTATGCACGATGTAGAACCATATTCGTCCAATGCATATATTTCTTTTCCTGATGGTTTTAGATGATATGTACTTTCCCACTTGTCAGCAATTTCATATAACTGAACCATCCGCAATACGATTACATCTTTTGGTGTACCTGCTTGCATAACAAACTCCTATTTTGTCTTTTACAATAGCACAGAACGATACATTGTCAAGATATCAAAAAACCGCCCAAACGGGCGGTTTAATCTGAAACAACCAATTATTATTTCTTGGCTGGTGCAGCGGCAGCAGCAGGCGCAGCAGCGTTCGCAGCGGCGGCGGCAGCAGCAGCGGCTTTATTATCCGCTTCTTCAGCCATTTTACCACCGATTGTTGCAAATGCCAATTCTGCCTGGTGCAAGCCCAATTCAATACCGCTTGGCAATACCAAGTCGGAACCGTGAACGGTTTCACCAATGCCCAAGTTGGTCAAATCGATAGTGATTTTTTCAGGAATATTCTGAACCAAACCACGCAACGCAACCTTACGCACAGCGAAGTTCAAAACACCACCAACCTTGATACCGCGAGATGTTTCCATATTGATAACTTCCACTGGAACAACCACGTTAACTGGTTCTTTGACATTAATACGTTTAAAGTCCGCGTGAATGATTTTGTCGGACACAGGATGATATTGAACATCCATCAACATAGCGTCTTCGACACCATTGGCGGTTTTAATGTTAAACAATTTGGTCCGCAAAGCAGGGGTTTTCAACAACATTTCGAAATCACGACCGTTCAATTCGATTGCGACCGGTGCTTTCTTTTCGCCATAAATGACGGCGGGGATATTGCTGTTTTTGCGGATGCTACGTGCGGCCCCCTTGCCAGCAACGTTGCGAATTTCTGCGTTTATTTCAATAGCCATTTTATATCCTTTTATATAGCTTGGTTAAATTATGCGCGGCCTCCAAGGGTGCCGTGCGGGGCATATTATTTATCAAAACATTTGAAAAATCAAGGATTTTATGATTATTTTTTAGACAAAATCAAGAATCTTGCCCGACCATAGGTTTTGTCACGCAGGGTTTCCCAAATCTCTGCATTTGGTTCAACCGTGTTTTCGGCTTCCTGTTCCCAGACCAAAATAGTGCCGGTTTTCGCGGCGCGCGCCAATTTATTTACAAAAGCGCGCCCCAGTTCCGCCGTATCGTATGGGGCATCAACAAAGACCAATGTCGCGGTCTTGGCATACTGTGAAATTGCGCCAATTGCGTCGCCTGCGACGATTTTTGCGTTGGATTCCGATGATATTGCGGAAATATTCTTGCGTACGGTCGCGATAGAATCGGGGGAAACATCCGTAAAAATGACATTTGCACCATAGCGGGAAATACACTCAACCCCAAACGCGCCTGAACCGGCAAACGCATCCCAAACCATCATTTTGGTGTTTGTATCAATAATTCCAGATTCCAGCATATTAAACAGGGCAATTCGTGCGCGATTCTGGGTTGGACGCGCCGACGCAGGCAGAAAAAGTTTCCGTCCACGATATTTTCCCGAAATAATTTGCAATTTTGATTCCATGTACTAGAGTGTATAACATGAGTTTTATGAAGCAAGCATTAATTTCAGCGCACCGCGCATATAAACACGACGATGTTCCAATCGGCGCAGTTATTGTTCGTGGTGGCAAAATTATTGCGCGCGGCGAAAACATGGTTCAAAAGAAACGCAACCCAACACTGCATGCGGAAATCGTTGCGATAAATCGCGCGTGCAAAAAATTGGGTGTAAAGTTCTTGGACGATTGTGACATTTATGTCTCATTGGAACCATGCGCCATGTGTGCGACCGCAATATCATTGGCACGTATTCAGAATGTGTTCTTTGCTGCGGCGGATGAAAAAGGAGGGGGCATCTTGTCCAATGCGCGTATTTATGATACCGACCGGCACTTGTGGTTACCGACTGTGCGCCAGTTGCCCGAATATGCCGATGAAAGCGCGAAATTATTGCGTGACTTCTTTGCCAAACGCCGCAACAAAAAGGAAACTAAATGACAGACGAAAAATACATCGTCATAGATACCAATTGTGATGACACTTTACATCACAGAACTTGCGTCCACGTACAAGCCATTGACCATAATTCAACAGACCACAGAAGCAAACTTTTTTACAGCAAAGAAAACCTGCGACTGGGCGATATCGTGGTAAAACAAGACGACAACAAACCAAATATGTGTAAAAAAATTCAATATGGCACTTCTGCACACCCAGCAACTGTCTTGGGGACGTATCCACATGACAATGGTAAAACGGTTTTTGCGTTTAGTGCGACACTGGGGGACATCAAAATAGAACTGCACCCCAGCAGTCCATATTTATACACAGAATCAGGTCATGAAATACTAGTCGGATACAACACTTCTAACAAGATGTTTTATATCATGGCAAACAAGACAGCAAATGAAATGCGCAGACAGGCCATCAGAAAACGCAGGAGATCTATATGAAAAAAGACAAGCTTGGTGTTACAGCAGCACTAGGCGAATCGGCAATGCTGTTGGTTGCTGCTGGCCTTATGTGGTTTGTAATTACAGGACCCGAACGCGAACGAAAAAAAGCGACATGGGAAGACGCAAAACCGGATACCTTGGTGGTTCAAGACAAGCAAATTGCTTCTTCTATAGAAGGGGTTGCAACAGATGTATATTATGAATTGTTGGTACAAGACACTGATGGCAAACAGTTTGTATTCCCATCACGTGCATTTAATTTACACTATAATGTAGATTATTATAACTCTTCCCGCGCAAAAGAAAAATCTGACATCAAATTTGCCACTCCCGGCGACACACTGGTGATGCAACGCAGTTTTGCAAGATACAAAGGGACGACATACAACAGGAATATGACCATGCGAAACATTACTATGCAACGTCGTAACAAGCAACACTAAATCACAGGGGAACCTTATGAAACAAGAAACAAAACAAAGTTTAGAAGAAATCGGATGGAATCTGATTGTGTTTTTGGGCATTGTTATCTTTTCCGCAGTATTGGTTGGCATTACAGATAAAAACCCATCATATCAAAACTCTGCTGCTTGGGATTACTCAAAACCAGATACACTTTATGTCCAAGACAAGCAAATCACTTCTGAAATAAAAGAGGTCGGATACGGTGGTGCTACAGATGTACACAATGAATTACTGGTGCACAGTACCGATGGTCGTATGTTCGTCGTTCCATCAACTGATTTTCGCACACGTTATGGTATCATCCCAGAACACATGACAAGCAATCCAAACATAAAATTTGCACAACCTGGCGATACATTGGTGGTACGCAGTAATCCACGGAAATATGGATGGGACAGGGGTGTTGTTGAAAATATTTCAATGCAAAGACGTGGCACCCAGCGTTAAATCAACGCGTGTCCGGTCATATCGTCGGGTTGCGGAATCCCCAGAATCTTTAACATAGTTGGTGCTAAATCGCACAATCCGCCGTCACGCACCGGTGTTGCATGTTTTGACACATAAATCAAATTCACCGGATTTGTCGTATGCGAAGTGCAGGGTGTATTGTGTTCTTCGTTCCACATTTGTTCCGCATTTCCATGATCAGCGGTAATCAGTAATTCACCGCCCAATTTCAACACCGCTGGAACAAGACGTGCCAACTGTTTATCCAATGTTTCCATCGCTGAAATAGTCGCTTTTTCATTACCGGTATGCCCAACCATATCGCCATTGGCATAGTTCAAAATCACAACATCAAACTTATTCAGTTGCGGAATCAGTTTATCGGTAATCTCTATTGCA
Organism: Alphaproteobacteria bacterium; assembly: GCA_017960855.1. Classification (GTDB taxonomy): domain Bacteria; phylum Pseudomonadota; class Alphaproteobacteria; order Rs-D84; family Rs-D84; genus Enterousia. The sequence goes on from JAGCYJ010000008.1 coordinate 58,721, forward strand.
CTCATTTCTGGCTTTAAATCAAAGGTCGCAACATCCGGCGACGGAACCAAAATCTTTTTTCCATGCTTGAAATCTATATTGCGTTCGGCATCCATGAAATAAGTGACATGATTATATTTTTCAGTTTCAGCAATACGCAACTGGCGCAAGCCATTTTCTTCCAATACGTCGCCCAATGTATTCGGCACCGCAACATCGTCCAACAAAGCGGGGCATTCTTCGTTCAACCCTTCGCCATATTGCGAAAAGCACAACATTTCGCATTTTGTTTCCAACATGGCACGCACAATTTGACGCGCACGATCGGAACGATAGTTGCCAAATATAAAACCATCTTTCTTGGTAATTGCGACATCGCCGTCAATAATTGTTGGCTTGATAAATTCGTCGCTTTCGTCGCGCGCATATGCCGCGTCAACCGCCATATCAACCGTCGGTGCATGATATTCAGCGGTGGCATTTGCAATCGCATTAAACGCCAATTCGGTACGATCCATATTCTTGTTTCTGTCCATTGTATAGTATCGTCCAGAAACAGTGCCCCAGAACACATTGCCGCGAACGAATTCGTCTGCTAATTCGCGTTTTATTATATAAACATATTTCTTTGCACTGTGTGGCGGCGTATCACGACCGTCCGCAATAAAGTGAATATAGACACGCAGCCCCGCGTCCAAAACATAACGCGCGACACTTATCATTTCCATTAAATCAGAATGCACATCACCGTCGGACATCAGACCCGCCAAATGAACAACGCCACCACGTTTGGACACCACCGATATAAAATGATTCAGATTTTTGTTTTTTGATAAATCGGTCATTTCAAAGCGACGCAGAAACTGATTCACAACGCGCCCCGAACCAATGGTTATATGTCCAACTTCACTGTTACCCATAATACCAGCGGGCAGACCAACCGCATTACCACTGGCATTTAATTTGCTGTGCGGGTATTTCTTTAACAAAGAATCAAAGAACGGCATTTTTGCCAATGCAACCGCGTTGTGTGTGCGCTTCTCTGAAATACCGACACCGTCCATAATACATAAAACTAGTGGTTTGGTCATAAAATCCCCCATAAGATTCCTATCGTTTTAAGGGTATCACATCTGTTTTTTGATTGCAAAATAAAAAGAAAACTTGTATAAAGGAAATAATAACAATGGGGAAAGAAATGGCCGGAAAATCCTGTATATCTTCGATTGATGAACATATTGGGCAACGCGTCCAACTGCGTCGTGTAATGATGGGCATGTCGCAGAAAGATTTGGCGGACAAATGCGGTGTTTCGTTTCAACAGGTTCAAAAATATGAAACCGCGGGGAATCGCATACCTGCATCGCGTTTGTTTGAATTAAGTACCGCGTTGGACACACCGGTATCGTTTTTCTTTGCGGGCTTGCCGGGCAACTTACCCGAAGAAAACCGCAGCGGTCGTCGATCACGCGTATCGGACGGTGGCGCAGATGATCCATTATCTAAAAATGAAACATTGCAACTTATAAACCTGTATTGGCGTTTGGCAGACGACGAAAAACGCAAAATGATTTTGAAAATGTTAAAGTCATTAAATGGTCTGGAATAGGGTAAAAGTTATTTAAAAAGAAAACCGCCAAATCGGCGGTTTTTATTTATTTTCTATGTCGCTATCCAATGAACACTTGTCAACCAGTTCAGTATCATCTTTTATCTTTCCACCGTTGGTGACATACTTCAAACATTTTTCCATGGCTGATGGTGATACACACAACCAACACGCTTCATGCGCAACCGCAGAAATCTGGATTTTTGTCCTTTCTATTACCAAGATATCAACACACTGCAATGTCTTTTTATCAAGAATCTGGTTTAACTCGCACTTTTTACATTCACCCTGGACAATTGCTTGACGCTCTGTGGTTTCACAATCAACACATTTGTTGGAATTAGCATCAAACACTGTATCCCCTGTACACTCAGGAACACATTTTCCATTACGAGCCACATACCCAGACGCGCATCCCAATGTCGTTTGCGGCTCGGTACAAACTTTGTCCGTTTGGGCTGTATCTACATCGCCACAAACATTCCATTTTTTTTGCCAAGTGCATTTTCCGCCCGCAACATCTTCTGTAAACGTTTCTGTTCTTGCAATCCAAGTTGGGCTTTCTATATATTTACCTTGTTTGCTTGTCGTACCATTGCAACACCAATATGTCTTACCGCCATAAGAAAAATGATCGCCATGATACTGCCAGTGTGGCATATTTTTAGAACGAACACGATTACCATGACAAGATGGTGCCTGACTACCGCAGAACCAATGTACGTCATTTGCCCCATCATCCTTGACATAGCATTCACTGTTATATCCAACCTTGAAACTAACGGCCTGCGACACCATGGGGACGATGGCTAGTATAAATCCAATAAAAGATGCGCGCTTTAAAATCGTTTTCATCATTATTGTCCTTAATCCTTGTCCAGATAGCAACGGTCATTTTCCCATGTACCATTTACCATATCGCATTCATATTTATAATATTCAAGGGTAAATCTGCATGTGTTGGTCAATGCATCATATTTTGCGTAATTATTGTTGCCAGTTTGAACATTGGCGACTTCGCATCTGAACTTCACCGTATTCTTGAAACAAGCACCATAAGATTTTAATTCCTTGTTATCGGTTCCATATGTAATTGGTTTGGTTGAACCGTATACGGCACGGTAAAATTCTGGCTCGTACGGATCGTTTGATGTATCAACGGACATCCAATCAAACCATATGCCATTGCGTTCTTCGCACATTTTTGCCATGGCGTCAGATATTTCCATTGAAATGTCGGTAACCAAATTATTTATTATGCTATCTACTGTTGTGCTTTGATATCTAACAACATCGGTACTGCAATATGTCTGGGCCATAGTAGAAAGGTTATTATAAATTTCACTTGGGTCTTTCAAACGACAATTCCAAGGATATCCCATTGTGCCGGCTGTCGGTGTGCACAATTCTTTGGCATAATTCTGTAACGCCGTTTCGCATCCCTCGGTAATACGGATATTATCAACCGCATCAACAAAATTAGTCAATGCTGTCAAACCACAAGCCGATGTATTTGTCAACTTGCCCGTTTTGGAATCAAATACACACGTTTCGCCGTTGCCATACAACGCAGCACAGGCGGAAACCTTATCTATACACATTTGTTTCGCGGCATATGCGGACAAAGCACCAACCATTTGCGCAGTTGTGTTATCAAAATCTTTCAGTGCAGAAGATTGCGTGTCATAACAATCAGCCATCGTGCTGACACAAGACATTTTAACTTCTTCTATTTTTTCATCTTGCGCCTGGGCAATTTCAATAAGGGCAGTGCGCTTGAACTCTTCCCATACAATCTTGGAAATATCACGACATGTATCCAATGCAGACGCCGCAAAAATCTTTTTAGATTCCAAGAACTTATCAAAGTCCGGATTTTGCGCCAACACGTCGCTATTAACACCGTCCAAATTAATCACTTCGGTCAATTTAAACAGACGCGGGGAATAAATTGCTTCGCCCGTAGTTTGATTGATATACACGCCGGTGTAATCCAAGCAACGTTTATAATTCGCACCGCACGCCGTATCGGCGGTCAACGCACTGCGCACCTTGCTTATACATTCATTGACATTGGCACTGTTGTGGGAACGATATTCTTCCAAACGCGCTTCGCGCAAATACTTTTCTGCGGTGCGCACAGTTTGTTTTACACTTTCCACCTTTTTATCAATATTCTTTTGATACGCATTACAATCTTGGGTAATCATGATGCTGTACGAAGAACGCGCCATATTTGCAACTGCGGAACTTTGACAAACATCGTTAATAAGTTTATTACACTGTTTGTTGGCGGCATTGTATAACGAAACCCCCTCCAAATCAGAGAAGTTTTGACCGCCACCAAATAGCGCACTGCCGCCATCTGCCCAAATATCATCAACATCATCAGTTAAATCAAAGGACAAGATTCCCAATGAATTTGATATACTGCTTGTCGTGCTGGCCTTCTTTTTCCCGGACAACAAATCGCCGATTTCATCCAAAATCTTGGCTGCGCCACTGGTATCTTTTTTGATTGCCGCTTCGCCAACCGTCGCGGTGTACATTGCATTAACTTCGGCTGCGGTTTTATCAACAGCATTCAGGTTATTATCTTCAAATTTCATCAACAAAGTTTTTGCTTCGTCCAATGCGTTTTCGGTATTACGAAAATCGGCGAAACGCGAACTGCAAAAACAACGACGATATGTATCATTTGCATTTGCACAGAATTGATCCATACATGTCGCATAGGAATCACGACAGGCGGCATACCCACTGCCAATTTTGGAAACATCATTAAATACCGCAGTTGCGCGCGCAGTTGATGCGGTGCGTGAAACATTTGGTGTGCTTGCCGTGCGTGCGTTTGTTGTGCTGCGCGCATTTGCCGCGCGTGCCGGTCCGGTTGTTTTGGCACTGCGTGCGACGGTTGATGCACCGCGTGCCGCATTTGATATCATTACCCCATGCGTAGATTCACGAACATTTGATGCCCGAACTTCTGGTCGGGTCACAGCCACACGGGAAACCGAATCGTTAGAACGAACATTCTGAGACGTTGCCGACGAACCACGTGGGTTAGGTGCCTGGACCGCCAACGCGTCAAGCCCGCCACACACAGCCACGGCTGCAATTAAACAACGCAAAAATCTTATATGACTAAACACCAAAATACATCTCTCTGTGGTATGTATTTTATCATTTTTAGGGGGTATGAATCAAGCCCATTTTAACGACTAATCTAAAATTAGCACGAACAGCAATGTGACGATTAACAATGCGCCCAATGGCCAAACGACTTTTTGAAACGGAAACCAAGCATGTCCGCCGTTGTTTGCCTTGATTTTTTCATACCATTTGCCCGCCAGCCAAAATACCAACGAACCGACAACAACGCCCAGCAAGAACTCGTCAACGCCCCACATGGTTGTCACATTGAACACGCGTGTCGGATGCCCCGCCGGCAACACATATATCAACGCCAAGATTCCATAATACACAACATAATTAAGTAAAATCAGCAACCAGTTTGTGATTCCATGTGCGCGCATATAGTTTTCTGTCCATGCCGCCAGCGACAGCATTAAACCACCCGCCCACAAGCCCGTTATAACATCAGAAACGCCCAAGACACGTGCGCCCTCCAATCCTGCGGCAACACCAACGGTACAAACCGGACAGAACGCATGCGCAGTTCCCGCCAAAGCGATTGTGGTGATAAATCCAAACAACCAAGACAACGATTTTTTCATAACTATTCCTTTCCTTAACATTGCATACTACACAATTAAACGACACTGGGTCAATATGATTTTACGACACCGCGCATATGCGCACTGCGCGCGCGGGGATTTGATTCTGTTTCTTCGTCGCTTGGTGTGACAGCACGAATAAGTTCAAATGGGGCGGGGCGATTATTCGGCAATCGCGGATCGCCAAGTGGCGTTGTCCAATCACGAAATGTGTTTTTAACAATTCTGTCTTCTAGTGAATGAAAAGTCACACAGATACACTTGCCGCCCGTGTTCAATTTTTCCGGCACCACCGCCAAAGCGCGTTCCAATTCGCCCATTTCATCATTGACCGCAATTCGTAATGCTTGGAACACCGGCGCAATATCATGCGGATTAAAAATCAAATCGCGCAATTCAAATGTTGTTTTAGGTAATTTTTCCTTTAATGCACGCGCCAACACGGTCGCTTTTTTAACATCACCATATTCGCGCAGTATGTGTGCCAATTCATCGGCGGACTTTTCAGCGATTAAATCTGCGGCACTTTTTCCAGATTCCGACATGCGCATATCCAGTGGCGCATCCGCCCGAAATGAAAACCCACGTTCCGCAATATCAATTTGCATGGACGAGATACCAAGATCAAAAATAATCGCGTCAAATGATTCATCTAAATCTGATAAATGCGAAAATGTTTCAGGTATAAACCGGAACCTGTTGCCGTATTCTGAAATCATTTTTTTGGTGTCCGCAATAACATTTGGATCGCGATCAAAGGCAACAACATCTGCACCGGCATCCAGAAAAGCACGCGAATAACCACCCGCACCAAATGTGCAATCAACAACGCGACGACCACGAATATCGCCCAAAGCTTTCAAGACCGCATCCAACAGAACAGGTATGTGTTTCATTATTCTATTTCCATTTTTATGCCCAGCGCCGCCATATCGGTTGCGGTTGTCGCGCCCAATTCAACGCCACCACCCAATCTAATTTTGGTCACAGCATCACCAGAATGCAAGTGTAATTCCACCTTGGTCGGTCCCTTTGGCAAACTTGCCAGCGACTTTTTAACATTTGGCAAAACCTTGCTGTTGGTGATATGCAAGGTCACTTTCTTTGCAATCTTTGCAACCCATTGGGTCAGCGGTATAATAGAATCAACAAAAATAGAAGTACGATCATCGCGCTTTGATGTGCGTCCAGAAATCAGAACCACACTTTCATTTTCAAGTGTTTTAGCCAATTCTATGGATGAATCACCAAACGCAACCGCATCAATACTACCCATGCTGTCGGACGCATTTATGGTTATCATATCCTTGCCGGTCTTGGTTCTGCGACGAGAAAACGAACCAACATTTGCGGCAATGTGAACCTGTTTTCTGTCGCCCAACGCGTCAAGCGTATCACTTGTTGCCAATCCCGCGCTTTTAATTAAATGCTTATATTGATCCAACGGATGCGCCGAGATATAGAATCCCAACGCCAACAATTCATTTTCTAAACGCTGCGAAAAAGTCCACGGTGTTGTCTTGGTCAGATTTTTATGCAATCTGTCTTCGGACACATCATCTTCAATAGTATTCGCAAACAGTGATAATGAATTCGCACCGTCTTTGGACTTTGACGCATACGACAAAATCGCATCAGCATTCATAAATATCAGCGCACGGTTTGGTTCCAACGAATCTAATGCACCAACGCGTGCAAACGCTTCTAGTATTCTTTTATTCATAAATGGCGCACAACGTTTTGCAAAATCGGTCAGGTTCTTGAATCTACCATGTTCCACACGTTCGCGCACAATAACATCAGTTGCAGCGACCCCGACACCCTTTATTGCTGCCAAACCATAGACGATTTTTCCATCATGCACAGTGAACAATGATTCACTGTTGTTGATATCTGGTGGAACAATTTGGATGCCGAAATTGCTTTTCGCATCATCTATCAACAAGAGCAATTTTTCCGTCGCGTTCAGTTCGCTGGACATTGCTGCAGCCAAAAATTCGGGTGTATAGTTTGCCTTCAGATATGCACACTGGTTCGCGACAATAGAATAGGCGATAGCGTGTGATTTGTTAAACGCATATTCCGCGAACTTCTTAAACTTTTCCCACAACTCTTTTGCTTGCTTGTTATCCAGCGTTCCTTTCTTTTCGCAACCTTCAAGGAACTTTACCTCTAGTTCCGCCAGCAATTCCAATTTCTTTTTACCCATGGCCTTGCGCACAGTATCAGATTGACCGCGGGTAAAATCCGCCAACGCACGCGTCAACAACATAACCTGTTCTTGATACACGATAATGCCATAGGTTTCTTTTAAGATTGGTTCCGCCAACGGATGCACATATTCAATTTCTTCTTCGCCGTGCATACGCGCAATAAATTGTGGAATATACTGAATTGGTCCCGGACGGTTCAACGCGTTAAGAGCGGATATTTCCAAGAAACTTGTTGGACGCATTTTGCGCAAGGTCTGTTTCACGAACGGGGCATCAAATTGGAATATGCCTTCGGTGAAGCCATTTTGCCAAAGTTCAATTGTCTTTTTGTCATCAGTCGGTATCGTGTCCAGATTCACATTTATACCACGTGTCTGTTGAATCAACTTTACCGCGTTCTTTAACACGACCAGTGTTTCCAACCCCAAAAAGTCAAACTTGATTAAACCAGTCGCTTCCAAATAGTGTCCGTCATATTGACTGGACGGCAGTGGGTTAGACGGGTCGCGATACACCGGCGCAATTTGCGTTGTTGGGCGGTCGCCAATAACAACACCGCATGCGTGTTGCCCCAGGTTTCTGAACGAGCCCTCTAATTCTTCGGCGATTTCAACGACTTTCTTCATATCCGCGTCGCCATCCAAAATACCTTGGATTTCAGACGAAGAATCAACCGCACCCTTTAGTGTCTTTGCGTCATCTGGTATCAACTTGGTAAATCTGTCGGTCTTGGAATACGGCATACCATACACACGACCAACATCACGAATTGCCCCCTTGGCCTTTAACCCGCCAAATGTGATAATACGGCATACTGATTCCGCACCATATTTATCGCACACGTGTTTAAGGACGGTTTCAATACCCTCTGGTTCAAAGTCAACGTCAAAATCGGGCATGGAAATACGATCCGGGTTCAAGAAACGTTCAAACAGCAATCCGTACTTCAATGGATTGACATGCGTAATACCCAACGCCCACGCAATAATAGAACCAGCCCCCGAACCACGACCAGGGCCCGTTAAAATATCATTGTTCCGGCACCAGTTGATGTATTCCGCAACGATAAGAAAATAACCCGGGAATCCCATACCAATAACAACACCTAATTCAAATTCGGCTTGGTCATAGTATGGTTTTGTGTCTTTGATTTTGTGTTCTTTCAAGCGACGTTTCAGACCGTCCATGGTATTGTCGCGCAACATTTGACACTCGGCTTCAAAGTCCTTTCCAAAGCGGGGCAACAATGGTTTTTCATGAACATTGACCATAAATCCACAGCGGTTCGCAATTACAACCGTATTTTCAATCGCTTCGGGCAAGTCGGAAAACAATTCCATCATTTCCGCAGTGGTCTTGAAATACTGTTCCGAAGATTTGCGCGGGCGGTTCGGATCAATAACCTTGGTCTGACCAAGAATACAGGACAGGGCATCCGTCGCTTCGTAATCTGCCTTGGTTGCAAAACAAACATCGTTTGTCGCAACAATCGGTATATTCAACTCGTGCGCTATGCTTAAAAACGCGGGCTCGGTCTTGATTTCGTTTTCAAGACCATGACGCTGAATCTCTATATAAAACCGATCACCGAATATATCAAGGAAACGACGCGCATATGTTCGTGCCAGTGCGTCTTGCTTGTTCAAAATCGCCATACCCAATGGTCCGTCATGCGCACCCGACAAACAAATTATACCATTCGCATGCGATTGCAATTCGTCCAATGTGATATATGGTCCCAAATGGTGATTTTCTTCACGCATATACATTATGCGCGACAATTCGCACAGATTTAAATAACCGTCATGATTTTGTGCCAACAAAACAATCTTGCTTAAACTGGACACACGCAGAATCTTTGGGTCGGCGGTGTGATGATTCAGCGAAAGTTCCACACCAATAATTGGTTGCAGGTGTTTTGACGGCATCGCATCTGAAAACTCGGCGCAGCCAGACATCAAATTAGTATCGGTAAGCGCGCACGCCGTCATACCATCGGCAATACACATCGCGGGTATGGTTTTTGCAACCATTTCCGGTGGTGCCTTTTTACCGGCTTGTATTGCCAGCGTTGACGCGCCGATAGAAAGCCGTGTGTGCGTATGAAGATGAACAAACTGTCCTGCCATGTGCGATACCATATCAAAAAATAATGGGGTGGGGCAACCACATTATTCCTAAAAATTATGTTGACAGGGGAAATTTTTTACCCCCGATATTGATTCCAAAAACGCATGAATATTCGCCAGTCCGTTTCTGGATTATTGGCAATAGACAACGCGTCCCAATCAATAGCGGAAATGATATTCAATTTATCATCAAATAAGAAATTAGTAAGGTTCATATCAAAATGCCCCAATACCCGACGACACTTTTTACATGGCAATTCTGGATAACGGCGATCTTGCATATTGGTCAAGTACCGTTCATTGTTTGGAATCTTTTCAACATCAACCGATTGCAACTGTTTAATAATGTTGGAAATCTGGTCAAAAATGTGTTTTTCGTTCTTTAATACGACCGATTTTTTAAACGAACTGATTTCACGACCGACATTTTTGGCGCACGCATACATAGGCAATTTTTTATCCACAACAACCTTTGGAATATCAACATGGATATATGGGCGAATATAATCCATTAGAAAGACAAAATCGCGAATCTGTTGATTGGTGACATTGCGAAAGATTTTGACATAGTATTTATCATTAACAACACCAACAACACGATTCAGTGTCCGCTGGCGCACAAAGCGCAGTGTCTTTAACCGTTCGCCATATTCACGACGAATAAAACGCGCAATCCATGGACGAAACAAAATCAGATTTATCTTTCCACGAAATCGCGCGCGACGAACCGACCCCGGCACCAAACATGCCAAAGTATTTCCGATAAAGAACGGTACAGTGTGCATATTATGCCAACTTGCCATGACAATGTTTGTATTTCAAACCAGAACCACACGGGCAGGGTGCATTACGACGCGCCTCGGTTGATTGGTTCATATCTGCATCGTGTTTTGCTTGTTCTGCCGCGCGTGCGTCAACATTTTCACGCGTCAATTCCATGCGACAGATATACGACACAGACATCAGTTTGAAATTGTTTATTGTGTTTCTGAATAATCCCAACGCTTCGCGTTTGTATTCATACAGTGGATTCTTTTGTGCATAACCACGCAGACCGATTGCTGTTTGCAAATAATCCATCTGTTGCAAGTGGCGTTTCCAAACACCGTCCAACGCACCCAACATCATTTGACGCGATGCCATCTGCATAAGTTCGGTACCATACTTTTCGGCCTGTTGTTCATAACGACGCAACGCCAAATTATTCAAAACCTCAAACGCTTTACGTTCTGTGATTTCTTCATCGGTTTTCCAATTTTCAATATCGGTTATATCCAACGCAAATGTACGCAACATTGTGTCATGAATGCCACTGATATTCCAATCTGCTGGCATGGCTTTTTCTGGAATATTGTTTTCGCAAATCATTTCAACAACATCACCAATCATTTCACGTGCAAGACCGCTTAAATCTTCGGAAGTCATCAAATCATCACGTTGTTTATAAACGACGCCACGTTGTTCATTCATAACGTCATCATATTTCAGTAATTCTTTACGCATTTCAAAATAGCGCGCTTCTACACGTTTCTGTGCCTTTTCCAACGCCTTGGTTATCCAAGGGTGTGTAATTGCTTCGCCAGGTTTCAACCCCAATGTCGTTAACATACCGTTCAAACGCGCTGCACCAAATATACGCATTAAATCGTCATCCAGTGCAAGGAAGAATTTAGAATCACCTGGGTCACCCTGGCGTCCAGAACGACCACGCAACTGATTATCAATACGACGAGATTCGTGTCTTTCTGTTCCGATTACGTACAAACCGCCAGCATCCAACACAAGTTTCTTATTTGCTTCAATTGTGTCATATATCTCTTTCTTTTTACTTTCAAAATCTTTTGCGTCTTTATCCAGTGCCGCAATCAATTCTTCGGCATTACCACCCAATTTAAGATCGGTTCCACGTCCTGCCATATTGGTTGCAATTGTGACCGCGCCTGGCGCACCGGCCTGGGCAACAATCTTCGCTTCGGATTCATGATGCTTGGCGTTCAGAACCGCTGGATTTATCCCCAATTCAGAACGCACCAGTGCCGCCAACTCTTCGGACTTTTCAATAGACACCGTACCAACCAACACAGGTTGCTTGCGCGACATACAATCTTTTATCTGTGCCAAAATGGCCGCGTATTTTTCATCTTTGTTGCGGTATATTTCGTCATGGTGATCAATACGCGCAACTGGACGATTTGTCGGAATTGACACAACACGCAGTTTATAGATTTCTTCAAACTCTGCCGCTTCAGTCATGGCGGTACCGGTCATACCAGCCAATGTTTCATACAAACGGAACAAGTTCTGATACGAAATACTGGACACTGTTTGGTTTTCCGGCTGAACAGCCACGTGTTCTTTGGCCTCAATTGCTTGGTGCAAACCTTTACCGAAACGACGACCCGTCATAACACGACCAGTAAATTCATCAACAATCAAAACTTCGCCATTACGCACAACATAATTCACATTCTTTTGATACAAATGGTGCGCCAACAAAGATTGCTGGATATGCATAACCAACGCAGCATTTTCAGATGCATACAGATTATCGCCAACCAACAAATCTGCTTCTTTTAACAAGCGGGTGACATTATCAACACCAGCTTCGGTCAATGTCACATGGCGATCTTTTTCATCTTTCTTGAAATCGTCTGGTCCCAATTTTACGACAACATCGTCAACACGCGCATACAGTTGGCTGACATCTTCGGCCGGGCCGGAAATGATAAGCGGGGTGCGTGCCTCATCAATCAAAATACTATCAACTTCGTCAACGATACCAAAGAACAGTGGACGCAAAACTTGTTGCTCCTTGGAAAACTTCATATTGTCGCGCAGATAATCAAAACCCAATTCAGAATTAGTCACATAAGTGATATCACACGCATACGCGGCACGACGTTCTTCGTCGGTCATATCGTGCTGAATAACCCCAACGGAAAGACCCAAGAAACGATAAATCTGACCCATCCAGTTCGCGTCACGCGATGCAAGGTAGTCGTTCACCGTAATCAAATGCGCGCCTTTGCCATATAACGCTTTCAAGAACATAGCCAAAGTTGCGACCAGTGTTTTACCTTCACCGGTTTTCATTTCCGCAATTTGACCATCGTTCAAAACCATACCACCAATCAACTGCACATTAAAATGGCGCATACCAACGGTACGAATTGCGGCTTCGCGTACCAATGCAAACGCGTCTGGCAAAATAGATTTTTCTTTTTCACCACCGTTCAGACGTTCCCGCAACGCCACAGTTTGCGCGCGTAATTCGTCATCACTCATTGCGTGATATTTAGGTTCCAAATCATTTATAATTGAAACAGTTTTGTCATAAGATTTAACTAATCTGTCGTTTGCCGACCCCAGTAACCTTGTTAAAATATTCAACATTTTTTATTTTCCTTGTCTTTTATCAGGAAATGTATAGCAATTTTGCGCCTTTCCGTCAAGTTCCTTTATCATATAATGCACATATTCGTCTGGTACAAGTGCCATTTTTTATTAAAATCACAAATTTTGAAATATTTATGTGAAAAATGGCAAAAAATATGGTATATTATGCTTGAAAATAAAGCAGGGGGGATTTTATCATGCGGGCACCAGTAAGACCATTAAGTACTGCGGACATAACCAGCGAAGTTTTTGTTATTTCACCGGCTCAAATTGACTATATTGCACGGGTTTTTGGCGACGGCGTTGCGGACGCTATGAATATGCGCGCCTTTGCCGGCAAAATTCGTGAAATCGCGAACCAATCTTTGCGTCATGCATTAAACAGCGCACGCCACATGGGCGAGTAATTAAAAACACTTGAAAACCCGTATTTTTGCACTAATATTTAACTGTCAGATGGACAGGGCATAGCCGTCGCATTTTGTGGCGGAGGACAGTCCGGACTGCACGGGACGACATACAGGTTAACGACCTGGCGGGGTGACCCGACGATTAGAGGAACAGTAACGTAAGCGATTAAATTCGTTTGAAACGGCCAATCTCTATGTGCAGCAACTTCAAATAGGCCACCAATTGATTGTCCCGATCAGGTGGCGGGTAGAGGGCTTGACGCCCGATGGTAACATTGGGTGCAGATTAATTATGTCCGCTGGTTTAATTTTGAATCAGTACAGAATCCGGCTTATCGTTTATCTGGTAATAAAAATCGCGCCCAACGGCGCGTTTTTATTTTATACGACCGGTATTCATACTGGCAACCAATGCATCAAACATAATCTCGGCGTTTTTAAGTGCTGCGGCACGCCATCCATTATCAGACGGATACCAACTTTCCGTCAAGTGTTCCCAAGTTGTTGGATTTATCTTTCCATAATGCAACAAATCATACCGCGCATCACCCATATCCATACGTTTGTTCACCGGTGACATTATTGGGTATTCACCGGTACCAATTTCCAAATCTGCCGTTCGAATCGGTATGTCGCGCGATTTATAACGCGATTCCAAACAATTAACCAAATCACCAATAAGTGTTGGCAACAATATAGCGTTTTCGTCTGGAACAATCGACATCTTGTTCATAGTGATAGATTTAAAAAATTCGGTATTTTTGTGCCAAGAAGGGTGCGACACCAACAATTGTCCTGTTGCCCGACCAGATTTACGCCAAAAGCGTCCCAGACCTGTATGCAAACCAATTGAAGTCAATGATTTTGCGTCGCCCGACATAATCTGGTCATAGATATGCATTGTCATTTGATTTTCAATCATTGGCGCCGCACCACCATAGAACAACCCATACGGATGCTTATATTGCCCGTTACTTATTGCCGCCCAAACACCATCGTGTAAGTGTGCATCACGAAATGCCTTTATTGCCTTTTTCTTTTTAATTTCGTCTGGTGGCGATAACAACAAGTCATGCGCCAAATCATATTTAGAATTTTGCGGCAGCATATTTGGGCGCGAAAAATCTACGCCAAAGTTTCGGTTTAAATCAACCAGTGCGCCACCATGTTCAAAATCGCGCACTTCGCGCATACGGTGTTGCATTCCCCAACCATTTATGATGTGAATCAGTACGATTGTATAATCATCAAGAATTTTGCTATCTAATTTCGGCACAAATTTATCAAGAAACATATTCTGTGCAGCACTGCCGAAATACCCTTCGATTCCATGAACGCCGGAATTTATAACAACTTTGTGCGGACCTTCACCAATCAAGACATATGGTATATCATATTTTGTTTTATCGGAAACGCACCACCGCAACACACCAATTCCCGACATGGCGTTCTTGTAGAAACGCTCGGTCGCATCATACCAATTTTCAGAAAAATATTCAGGCACAGGGTTCACCTTTGGTTACCCTACATTCACTACATAACTTTGCCACTTGTGGGATAAAAGGTCAATTGAATCTTTTCCCACTTTTCAAACTCATTTTCCGGCAACATACGCAACGGCTGACAAGTATTTATCGCCGCACGAATTGTGTCCAACACATAGGCAAACGCAGGATCGGTTTCTGCGCGCGCAGCCGATTCAAACCACACATCGCGTACCGTTCCGTTTTTGCGCATTGTCAAATGTGCAACCGCGCGAATGTCCGATATATCAGGACGATTCTTGTCAATCACCCAACAACGTGTCATTGCAACGCGCAGGGCATCAACCACCGAAACATTTAATGTGCGATTTAACGAAACGCTTTCACGGTTCACGCGAATGACCATTTTCTTTTTAGGTGCCGCCGGCATAGGTTCAACCTTGTCTGGTTCCGGTGTTGGTTCTGCTTTTTTATCTGGTTTTGCTTCGGGTTCCGGATCCACCAATGACGGTGTTTCAATTTCTTTTTCCGGTGCATCCGGTGCCGGTGCGGGTTCCGGTTCAGATGTTTGTTCCGGTTTTACATCCGGTGTTTTATCTTCAATTGGGTTAGTGTTATAAAGTTTTGTTTCATCACCCGATACCTTTACAGAATTCAAATCTATTTCCATAATCTGAATACGGTCGGGTGCAACCAACATTGCGCGATTCACCAATACCGCAAACGATGTCACCATTATTGCAATCAAAATCAAATGTCCGATCAGGGACACCATCAGATTTTCCAGTGAAAATTGCTTGTCTTGGTTCATTTCTCTGCTTTCGTTCGCAGACCCACACGCTGAAATCCGGAATCTTTTAATTTGCCCATAACAACCATGACCGCACCATAGTCAGCGCGCCTATCGCCGTTTATCATAATAGATAACTGGGGGTTTTCGCCACGCATTGCAATGGCTTTCTTTACAACATCATCAACACCCATCTGACTTTCATTAAGATAATAGTGTCCATTTGCATCAACACTGATTTGAATTGCATGATCATTACCGGTAAGGGCAGAATTGCCAGCATTTGGCAAATCTAAATCTATACCATTTGTCATCATGGGGGTTGTCACCATAAACACCGCCAACAGCACCGTCATAACATCAATCATTGGTGTCAGTTGTATCAGTGCATCAGAATCGCGTCTGCGTCTTAATCTGGACATGATTATTTCCCACCTAACTTTTCATATAAATCGTCTGTTTTCTTGGTAAACACTTGGTATGCAATCGCAGCAGGTATCGCAGCAATCAACCCCAGTGCCGTTGTACCCAACGCAGTTGCCAACCCAGGTGCAATAACACCAATACTTACCGATTGGTTCAAACCAATGGATGCAAAAGAATCCATAACGCCCCAAACAGTTCCGAACAATCCGATAAATGGCGACACCCCAGCAACCATTGCCAAAAACCAAAGGTTTTTATCAAACGGCGCAATCACCGCGTCTGGATTACCATGCGGTTTGTTGCGACGCGCCGCGCGGAACAAGCGGATTTTTTCAACAATAACCGCCCACGATAAAACGCTGAATATCACCAGAACAATAGATGCAATTGCGGTGACAACATCGCTGGTAAACAATGTCCATAATGAAAAGTTAGTCATTTCCTTCTTCCTTTGTTGAATCTAAATGTGTCGCAACCACGTCGGGTATGCGTTTCGCGCGCATATCCGCACCGATATAGACCACTGTAATGTCCATTATAGCACAAATCGCGCCATCATGCACGAATTTTTGTTGCAGATCCATTGATGCACCACCGACATTTATAATTTCTGTTTCAACAACAATGTCATCCGCCAAGTGCATTGGGCGCATATATTTAATGGACAATTCACGAACAACGAATCCCAAATCTTCCGACGGCAATTCAATGCCACGCATCATATCCATACGGGCACGTTCTGCAATTTCAATATAACGTCCATGATAAACAATGCCACCCGCATCTGTATCGGAATAGGCGATTGAAAATGGAAATCTAAACTTTTTCATTGTCATTATCCTTTATAAATTGTGTATAATCTATATCAAGTTCTTGCCTTAATCTTGCGGCAACACGTGTACGTATTTCGTTATATATGTTGCGTAATATTGGTTCGTAATCAAATTGCGATGCAAACGAATCCGAGAAAAAAGCCCGCCAATAAAAGTTATCTTTGTATGTTCCGACATACGACAATTCCATCGCGCATAAATGCTGGACACAAGTGTCCAGAATATCCAGTAATTTTACCAATCTGGATTCTGGCGACTGACGTAATTCATATTCATTAAACTCGTCTGCGATGCGTTCATCTTGCAACAGGGTATTTATGGTTTCTATTGCGGACTGTTCATGAATTCGTTTTTGTTCTTTGATTTCATTTGTTTGTTCGTGCAGGGGGACATCGTGAGCAATCGCTTCGGGCAAATCATGCAAAACACACAGTTCCAAAACCCGTTCCAAATTGACCGCTCTGGTTAAATGTAATCGTATAGCAATTGCCATCATTGCCATATTCCACGAATGTGAAGCGACCGATTGATTACGTCCATCTGACATACGCGTCAAACGGTCTTCGCATTCCAATTTCTCGGCAATTTTCAGAAAATCTACAAGATTCCGTGCCGTTGTCATTTTGACAACCCCAGGTGTTCATAACCCGACTCGGTCACAATACGACCACGTGGCGTACGTTGAACAAACCCCAGTTGCATAAGGTATGGTTCAATAACATCTTCTATTGTGTCCGCGGGTTCCGACAATGCCGCCGCTAAATTATCAATTCCAACCGGCCCCCCGGCATAATGTTTTACAATAGTCATCATATATTCACGGTCAATTTCGTCCAAACCGGACGCGTCAATATGTAACTGGAAAAGGGCTGTCTTTACGGTATCCGTTGTTATTTTTTGTGCTTTTGTTGCCGCTGCAAAATCACGTGCACGTTTAAGCAAACGATTCGCAATACGCGGTGTACCACGCGAACTTGATGCCAACATCAATGCCGCTTCGTCATCAATTTCTGTATTCAAAATATTCGCACTACGTTTAATAATTTTTGCCAAATCGGACGGCGAATAAAACGAAAGTCGCAAATCAATTCCGAACCTGTCGCGCAACGGATTAGACAATAACCCGGTACGTGTTGTCGCACCCACCAAAGTGAACGGAGGCAAATCAATCCGAACACTTTTTGCCGACGGACCTTCGCCCAACATGATGTCTAATTTAAAATCTTCCATTGCGGAATAAAGCACTTCTTCAATGGCGGTTGGCAAACGGTGAATTTCATCAATGAACAAAACATCCATTGGTTCCAACGCAGTAAGAATTGCCGCTAAATCGCCTTGTTTAGTAAGCATTGGCGCGGCGGTCGTGCGGAAATTTGTACCCAGTTCGTTTGCAATAATATGTGCCAAAGTCGTTTTGCCCAACCCCGGGGGACCATACAGCAAAACATGATCCATGGCTTCGCCACGCGATTTGGCCCCCGAAATAAACACAGACAGATTTTGTTTCAAACTGTCATGCCCAATAAAGTCCGACAAAGTTTTAGGACGAATCGTCGCCGCCATTTCGTCGGGTATTGTGGGGTCTAAAAATCGTTCATTCGGGTTCATTTTTTACAACAACTTATCTTCTGCGTTTTCGCGACCAACATACGCCTTTAAATCATTATACATCTGACGCAGGTCAGCCGGCTGGGAATATTCAGCATCCGCATTTTTAATACGGATTGTTTCCAAACTTATTTGCGCCTGTTTTTTCAAGATTTGCGTCA
Source organism: Alphaproteobacteria bacterium (assembly GCA_017960855.1). Taxonomy (GTDB): domain Bacteria; phylum Pseudomonadota; class Alphaproteobacteria; order Rs-D84; family Rs-D84; genus Enterousia. The sequence goes on from JAGCYJ010000008.1 coordinate 77,496, forward strand.
AATGGGTTGCAAATGCCTTGGCATCTTCGGATTCATCAGCACCTTGCAACAACAGACCACGATTTGGACGCGGCGACAAAAATGCATAATCGGAAATAGATGGGTCAGGCGAGACCAGTGCGAACCCAGAAACCTCTGGCCGACGCATCATCGCCTGCAATACATACCAAGCACCCAATTCGTGCCCCGCCAACCAAATCTTGTCGCTGTCTTCGTTTTTATTCTGAATCCAGTCAATGACCGTTGCAATATCCAACATATTTTCAGTTGTCGTTCCCAACGAACCGTCTGAATCATTAACGCCACGATAATTGAACCGGACAACAGAAAAGCCGATATCCATAAACGCACGAAACATTGCATACGACACACGATCGTTCATATGATGCTTTTGCCGTGGGTTTCCCGACAACACAACCGCCAATGGCGCCGCCGGTGTTTCCGACTTATGATATACGGCGTGTAATTTTCCCGCTTCACCAGTGATTATTATATCTACCATCAAATATACCTTTGTTGAAACCTGCCTTTGACTAATTTATAGAACAAAGCAAACACAATTTTCAATAAAAATATTTTTTGCTTTGACATAAGTGCCACGATTGTTCTAATATTCACAAGAGAGATAAAAGGTTTGCCATGTCTAAACTAGGTTTTTTGGCTGTTTTCGCGTTATTCGGCGTGTGTAATGCATACGCAGAAGAGGTCACAACATACGACAGTTTTCAAACAATTTATATTGAAACGCCGGTGCAATCTTACTATGCGTACCCCGACGACCAAAACTTTATTCCAGAAACCGAGTTTATGCAACGCGCGGACAGTTTGAATTATGACCAAAACATAATTGATGCCCGCCAAGCAGAATCTGCGGCGCACCCGGGCGTTATGTTTGCGGATCGTCCAATGGTGATTTGCCGTAATTTTGGTTGTACCCGATTGAATGACCGCATTACGCGTACATTCTTGTTTAACAGTTTAGCAAATATGTTCATGATGAACGCACATTCACGTGTCTATATTTGCGAAGCAGATCCGTTCTCGCGCGATTGCTTGCAATCTGGCATTTCTTTCCCTGTTCGCAGTGGTATTGCAAATGCGCTGGTTAAAATACCAAAAGCCACAATTTCCCAGGTCAATGTTTCAACTGGTCTGTCCAAAGCAACCGTCGGTATGACATATGAATTGTTGGTAAATGGTGTATCGCGCGTGTGCGAACCAACTGTTATGGACATCGTGATTCCTATCAATTCCCAGGCAACATTGTCTAACCGTGAATTCACATGCAATATGACCAGCGACGGTTTAAGCAATGTTTCGTTATTAGTCAATATTGACTATATTGATTTGGACTATGGCATTTTGGGTGGCTATTATTCTTTGGGCATGCAAGGACCAACCACCGGCGGTGGCACAGGTTATGCATTGTTCAAGACAGAATTCACAACTGGTGGTATGAAGTTCCGCGCGGCCGTAAATGATGCCGCGATGGCGGGACCAGGCGACGGAATGCGCGTTATCCAGCCGGGCGAATATGCGGTTGGGCCACTGGCGAAATAATCATGGTCGTGTGCGTGGCGCAAATAAACGCACATGCCGCGCCGTTATAACACACCGGACCATATAAAATGAATAAAACTGTTCTTGTTATTGATGATGATGAAACGCTGAACAAAACCTTGGCGCGCGGTTTGCGTACCGAAGGGTTCAATGCTGTTTCCGCTTTCAGTGCCGAAGAGGGTGCCCAGGTTCTGGCTCGTATTCGTGTTGATGCCATTGTTTTGGATCGCATGATGACGGGTATAGATGGATTGACTTTTTTACAAGATTTACGTGGCAACGGCGACACAACCCCGGTTATAATACTTACCGCCATGACCGGCGCAGAAAACGCGATTGCGGGCTTATCGGGTGGGGCGAACGATTATCTGGCGAAACCTTTCCAACTGCGTGAATTGGTGTTGCGCCTAAATAATATTATAAAGGATAATGGTGAACCATTAAAAATGCCAAAGGGTCTGATTTTTGCCGACGATGAATTTTTTATCAGAAAAGGCGGCAAAAACCAACTGTTCGCGCTGTCTGGCGAAGAAAAGAAATTGTTGATGCACCTGACCGCGCCGGTGGGAAATATTGCGCCTGCATCCCCAATGACTGCAAAACGCTTGCGCGGCAAATTAAATGGTGTATTATCAAACTTGGATATAATTACTGTTCGTGGTCAGGGATATAAGATAATAGACAACACCTCACACGACTAAAAATGAAAAAGACAAAACAGATGACACAAAAGGAAAAACAAACAAGCACTTTAAGTCCATACGAAAAAGAATGTGTTGCAGATATGATGAAATTGTATGGATTGACCCGCCAACAAGCGATGGACGAATTGGATAAGTTGAGAGTATACGGAATATAACACAAAGGTGAGAACAAATGAGATTGATGCCCAGAAGTTTTCTTTCAAGAACGATTTTGATGGTTTTGTTGCCGCTGATTGTGGCACTGGTGATTGTTGCTAATGTGTTTTTCGGCAATCACTGGGAACGTGTCCACGCAACAATGGCACGCACAGTGGCGGGTGAAGTATCCACCATGGTAAAGTTTTTGAACGAAGGCAATATGGATGCACTGAACACCATGGCGGAAAACCTGGGGTTCGAGGTTTCTATAAATGATTCTGGCCAAAACAATCGTCATGACGACAACCATGCATTAGAAGCGGGTCCATTGTCCAACCAATTGAAAAAACGTTTAAATCAACGCGCTGATATCTATATCAACCGAGGCAAGCGCAGTGTAAAGATTGATGTTCCGATGAACGACGGTAAAACCGCCACATTTGCACTGTCTATGTATCGCATTTATTCCACCAGCACCGAAGTTTTCTTGATGTGGGTGATTGGTTCTATTTTAATTGTAAGTATTTTGGTGTCGCCATTTATCATTATGCACACACGCAGCATTCGCCGTATTGCCAAAGCGGCAAACCGTTTTGGTCGTGGTCTGGATGCACCTGGGTTTGAACCATCGGGTTCCCGCGAAATTCGCGAAGCCGCCGCTGCTATGATTACCATGAAGGAACGTCTGAATCGGTACAATCGTACACGCACAGATATGCTGAATGCGGTCAGTCACGATTTAAAATCGCCGTTGGCGCGTATGCGTTTGGCGGTAGAAACAGAAACAGCGTCCAAGGGTGAATTGTTGCGCGATATTGATCGTATGACTGAAATGGTCAATGGCTATTTGGCGTTTGCGCGTGGCGAAATGCCAGAAATAGAACAGGTCACCGAATTGCCATCTATGTTGTTGCGCACCGCACGTGATGCGGCACCAAAGAAGAAAATTCTTACCGATTTTCCAGACACGCCTGCACAATTCTATGCACGCCCAATGGCGTTGGCACGCGCGTTTGCGAATATTATTGAAAATGCGGCGCGTTATGCTAAAAAGACCATTAAAATAACAGAACGCGATTCTGCTGAACAAATCGAGATTCTTATCGAAGACGACGGTCCGGGCATTCCAGATAACAAAAAGGCCGATGCGATGCGTCCATTTGTGCGTCTGGACAACGCACGTGGTTCCAAGACCGGCGGAACAGGGTTGGGGCTGTCAATTGCACAAACAGCGATTGAAAACCACGGCGGTCAAATATTCTTGGAAGACAGCGATTTAGGCGGTCTGCGCGTACGTGTTGTTTTGCCGATATAATTGTGGGGTATCAAACTATGAATCTTTATAAATATGTATCCGAAAAGATAAACGAAAAACTGGGTATGACGGTAAATCTGGAATCGCCACGCAATCGCGAATTTGGTGATTTTGCGACAAATGCCGCCATGGTAATGGCGAAAAACGCAGGCAAGAATCCACGTGAATTGGCGGGCGACATTGCAAACCAACTGCGCGAATTGGATTTTGTCGCAGATGCATCTGTGGCGGGCCCAGGGTTCATCAACATTAAATTACGCAATAATTTTATCTGGAAAAACGCCACCGCACCGAAACAGATTGCCGCACAAAAACCAATGGTAATTGACCTGGACTATGGCGCATACAACGTCGCAAAATCGTTGCATATCGGACATTTGCGTACATCCATTGTTGGCGACACTTTTAACCGCACCGCAAAGTTTATTGGGCACAAGACATTTTCATGGAACCATATTGGCGATTGGGGCAAACCGATGGGGCTGATTATCGCATGGATTGAACGCCTGCACCCAGAATTGCCTTATTTCAGTGATAACTTTGACCCAAACATGCCGGTTGATTATGAAATTGACACTGTGGAATTAAACACATATTACCCATCGGCATCAAAATTGGCTAAAGAAGACGCGGACTTCCAAGCACGCGCCCAAGAAATTAAAGCAAAGTTCCAAGATGGGCATGCGGGCTATTTTGCACTGTATGAAAAGTTTTTAGCGATATCATTGGCCGCCATGAACAATACGGTAAAGCGTTTGAATATTTTGCCGTTTGATTACGATCTGGGCGAACGCAACGCGGCACAGTATTTGGATGATGTTGAAAAGATTCTGCGTGCCAAGAACATGATTTACGAAAGCGACGGCGCACTGGTAATAAATGTACGGCGCGATGACGACACTGCACCAATGCCACCATATATGTGGCGCGATTCACGTGGGGCAGACACATACGATTCCACCGATTTAGCCGCGGTCTTTTGTCGCAAAAAGAAAGATAACCCAGACAAAATCATTTACTTTACCGATTTGCGTCAGTCGTTGCATTTTGAACAATTGTTCCGCGCCGCCGATATGTCGGGCATATATCCGTACGAAAAAATGGAACATATTGGGTATGGTACAATAAACGGTAGCGACGGGAAACCATTTAAAACACGTGATGGTAATGCAGCGGGATTGGACGATATTTTAGACCTTGCCACCGTGGCTGTGCGGGAACGCGTTGCCGAATCCGGCAAGAGTTTAGATGATGAAACAATCAACTCTATTGCGTTGGCTGCGGTAAAGTTTAACGACCTGTTGCATGATGTGCGTTCAGATTATATTTTTGATCCAAAATCTATTACCAGTTTTGAGGGGCGCACCGGTCCATATATTCTTTACACCGCCGTCCGTTTGAACAGCATTTTGAAAAAGGCGGATGCCCAGACAACCGAACCAGCCACGTATGAATTGACAGCAGATGAACGCAATTTGCTGATTCAAATTATGGATTTTGAACGCACTGTTATTTCGGCGTTTGATAATCGCGCAACCGATTTGATTGCGAACTATGCCTATGATTTGTGCCAGTTGATAAATACTTTCTATCATAACTGTCCGATTATGCGTGACGATGTTGATGAAACGGTCAAGGCGGGGCGCTTGCACATTGTCCGCGTTGCCCGCGACACATTGGCAACAGCAATTGATTTGATGGGCTTAAAAGTACCAAGCGAGATGTAATATAATGAAAGCACCGCTATACATGCGGTGTTTTTGTTGTTTGCTGTACGGTACAATAATACCGTATCGTTTTTTCTTGACTTTTGTGCGGGTTGCATACATAATATGTCCGCAAAAATTTAAAAAAGGTTAAAAAATGACAACGACAAAATCGTTAAAGAAAAGCGAATTAGATGCCAAATGGTATCTGATTGACGCGACAAATTGCACGTTGGGTCGTTTGGCGGCATATACCGCAAACATCTTGCGTGGCAAGAATAAACCAACATGGACACCGAATATGGATTGCGGTGATCATGTTATTATCATCAATGCAGAAAAGGTTGCATTAAGCGGTCACAAAGACGAAAAGACTAAGTTCTTTTGGCATTCTTTGTGGACTGGTTCAACCAAGGAACGCACATTGGGTCAGATGCGCGAAGAAAAACCTGAAAAACTGATTACCAACGCGGTAAAACGTATGATGGGTCGTCGCACAACCGTCGCATTGGCGAACAAACGTTTGACAAAGTTGCATGTATATGCCGGTGCCGAACACAAACACGCCGCGCAAAATCCAATCGTTATCGATTTTGCATCACTGAATCGTAAAAATAAAAGGGGTGAATAATGGCAGAAGCAAAGAAAACTGCGGCAACAGCAAAGAAAGCAACCGCAACAAAAGCGGCACCAAAAGCGGCCGCAACCAAGACCGTTAAGAAAGAAGCCCCTGCGAAAACAGCAGCAGCCAAGGCGACAACAGCATCCGCAAAATTGACGGGCGCAACATATGCAACTGGTAAACGTAAAGATTCCATTGCACGTGTCTATTTGGTCCCGGGCAAGGGCAACATTGTCGTTAACGACACACCGGTGGCAAAATACTTCCGCCGTCCTGTGTTGCAAATGATTATCGCACAACCATTTAACATCACAAAGCGCGAAACCGCATATGATGCAATCTGCATGGTTGTTGGCGGTGGTCTGTCGGGTCAAGCAGGTGCCGTCAAACACGGTATTTCCAAAGCATTGGAAAAGGCAGAACCAGATTTGCGTAAAGTTCTGAAAGCGGCTGGGTTCCTTACCCGCGATAGCCGTGTTGTTGAACGTAAACACTATGGTGTTCGCAAAGCTCGTCGTTCAACACAGTTTAGTAAACGTTAAGTTTACAGCATCAAAATCCGCCGAACTGGCGGATTTTGGTCGTTTTTTGTGCAAACTTATGTTGAAACCGTATATAGTTGCGGGGCAATTGTATAAAAAGGGTACCCAATATGTTTAAAAAAGAAAAGATCAAAGATTTACATTATTCTGTCAATGGCGTATTGACTGCTGATGAATTACAGGCGGCCGCTGATGAAATCTTGACTGAATATGGCAAAAAGGCAAAAATGCCGGGATTTCGTCCAGGACACATTCCATTATCTGTATTGCGGCAAAAGTTTAACGCATCTGCATACGGCGAAGCCATTGATAAATTGATGAACCGCGATTTGAACAACTATGTCGCAGAAAAGAAATTGCGCCTTGCTGGCGCACCAAAGGCGGACTTGGCTGGATGGGAAATTGGCAAAGATGCAGAATACACAATGGATTTTGATATTTTGCCAACGTTGCCAGAAATTGATTTAGAAAAAATCACGGTCACCAAGAAAACAGCAAAATTGGACGAATCCGAAGTTGAAAAATCTTTAGAAAACATCCGCAAAAGCCGCAGCACAGCCGAAAAGCAAGACGAAAAATACAAGGCACAAAATGGCGACACCGCGGTCATTGATTTCAAAGGTTTCATCGGTGACGACGCATTTGAAGGTGGCGCAGCCGAAAAACATCATTTGATTTTGGGTTCTGGTGCATTTATCCCAGGATTTGAAGATCAAGTTGTTGGTCACAAAGCCGGCGACAGGTTTGATGTCAATGTGAAGTTCCCAGCGGAATATCATGCTGAAAACTTGGCTGGTAAAGATGCCCGCTTTGAAGTTTTGGTTCATGAAGTTCGTAAACACATTTTGCCAGAACTGAATGACGAATTGGCAAAGTCAGTCGGACATGAATCTGTTGAAAAACTGCGCGAACATATCCGCAAATTGTTGCAAGAACAATATGACGAAGCGGCACAACGCGACATGCGCAACGAATTGTTGGACAACTTGGCAGAAAAAGTGAAATTAGATTTGCCAGAAACGTTGGTTGAACAAGAACTGAATATGGCAAAATCCGAACACGAACATCACAATGCCGAACATGGCCACGAACACAAGTGGGATGAAAAAGCAGAACGCAAAGATGCCGAACGCCGCGTTAAGTTGGGCTTAATCTTGGCAGAATGGGGCACCAATAACAAAGTAGAGGTGACCCGTGACGATTTGCAACAAGCCGTTTGGGCCGAAGCAGCGCGTTATCCAAACCCACAACAAGTGTTTGAATTCTATAACAAGAATCAAAACGCTTTGGCAATGTTGCGCGGTATGATTTTTGAACGGAAAGCCCTGGATGCAATGTTGACCCATGTAAAACAAAAAGAAAAGGCCGTAAAGCCCGAAGAATTGTTTCAACAGGCCGATGTTCACTAAGTAAAATAAAAACCCGCAACCGCGGGTTTTTATCTTGACTTATTTTACCAATTTATCCTAGTATCTGTGTCGTAGGCGGGGCAGGGATTATTTGAAAGAAAGGAAGTCACGCCATGAAAGCATACCAAGATATTCTTGAATACATTTTAACAAACGGGAAAATGGTGTTTAACGCACGTACGGGAAAGTACACTTGGCGCATACCATGGGGCACAACATTTGAACACGATATGTCCAAGGGGTTCCCATTACTGACCACCAAAAAAATGGGGTTGCTTAATATCTCTACGGAACTAGAGTTCTTCTTACATGGCATTACCGATCGCAAATGGTTGCAAGACAGAAACTGTCATATCTGGGACGAATGGGCAAATCCGGAAAAATGGAAACCAGTATATGAAGCCAATGTCGCAAAAATGGAAGAACAGGGCTGGTTGTTATTCCCCGAAGACAAAGAGAAAATGATGGCGGACGCCATCAGTGCGGAACGCGACCTTGGTCCAATTTACGGATACCAATGGCGTCATTTCGGTGCCAAATACAAGTTTAACCCAAGTGAAATTGATTTGGATCCAACCGCCAATTTTGACCCGAAGCACCCCGGCGTTGACCAAGTTGCAAATGTTATAAAAGAACTTAAACGCGACCCATCAAACCGTCGCCTTGTTGTCACCGCAATGAACCCCGCTGAACAGAACAGAATGGCGTTGCCACCATGCCATGTTATGTTTCAACTTTTGGCGAACAAAGGCAAATTGAACCTGATATGGACGCAACGGTCATGCGACACATTCTTGGGTATTCCGTATAATATTGCATCTTATGGCATGCTGTTGCTGCTGTTTGCCAAAGAAACAGGGCTGGAACCCGGTATTTTAAAGGGCGAATTGCACGATGTCCACATATATGAAGACCATCTGGAACAGGTCAGAGAGCAACTTAAACGCGAGCCGTACCCATTACCAACAGTGGTGATTCCAGACGAAAACTGGAACGGTATGTTAAATTGGCACGCCAAGGGCGGTTTTGTGTTAAAGGACTATGTTTGCCATGGGAAACTAAAGGGCGCAGTTGCGCGATAAAGAAAAAACGCCCGCCGATTTGGCGGGTGCTTTTTACGCATTACGATTGACAAATGTTAGTTTTAGTGCTACCTTTCAATAAAAGGTTAGAAAATGACAGAAAAAACATACAAAAAACCAAGTGAAATGACCGCCGAAGAAAAGGCGGGGCGTATATTGCGCTTGAAGCACAAATTTTATGATATTAGCACTGTTCCGTCGTTGTTGTTGCAAGATGAACTGGAACATCGTGCTTTGACCACCGATGCTAAATTGATGGCCGGCATAGAAAAACTGCAAACGCTAGAACACAAGGTTACCACATTAACCAAACAATACGAAGCCAAAGTATTGGAACAAAAAATTCTGCTGGCACCACAACATCAACAGCAACTTGCCCAGATGAACGACGCGCACACATTGGAACGCAATAAGCTTTTGTCATCAACAAACCCATTTATACGCGCACGGGCAGAACAATTACGTACCAAACAAGAAAAAGAACAGGCAAAATTATTGGCCAAGCAAGCCGCAACATTGAACGAAGTTCGTAATAAAGCGGCAAAAAAATTAAATCAAGCCCAAGGCCGACTTTTTTCATTGTTTATGACGTATGTTCATCAAATCTATAAATAAACCTAAAAAAATCCGGCTTTTGTCGGATTTTTTATTGTTATTTGCTTGATTTTTCATTTGTTTTCATTTAATATTGGTCTGCTTTTGCGGGTGGGCGCAATTGCAATCCGATTAACCCCACAAGACCTTTGCCTTTTCTAGAGCATGGCAAATGGCAAACTTTGTTTGATTTTTCATATGAAAGATTTATCCAAAGATTTATTTAATCCAATCGCAAACGAGGACTTTGTCCAAATGTTTGACAAAGATTATGGTTCCCAAGAAACTCTGCAGGGTTATGCTACCAAGGGTACTGTAAAAGATATTCGTGGCGATTTTGTTATGGTTGATGTTGGCCTTAAATCCGAAGGTCGCATTCCGTTAAAAGAATTTGGCGCATCAGTTCCATCTGTGGGCGACATTATTGACGTTTTTGTTGAACGTTATGAATCCCGCGAAGGAACCGCTGTTTTGTCTTATACCAAGGCACGTGCTGAAAAAGCATGGAAAGATTTGGAAAAGACAGTTGCCGAAGGTATTGACCCAGAAGGCACAATTATTGATGTCGTTCGTGGTGGTTACACCGTCGATATCAATGGCGTATTTGCATTTATGCCTTCGTCCCAGGTTGATCACAAACCGGTTCGTGATGCCAAATCTTTGATTGGTTTAAAGGACAAGTTCCGTATTTTGAAGATGGACGCTTTGCGCACAAACGCAATTGTTTCCCGTCGTGCAATCCAATCTGATACAATCGCCGAACAACAGAAAGAAGCGATGAAGAACATCTCGTTGGGTGCAGTGATTGAAGGTACAGTCAAGAATATCACCGATTATGGTGTGTTTGTTGATTTGGGCGGAATTGACGGTTTGTTGCACGTGACCGATTTGTCTTGGAAACGCGTAAATCATCCACGCGAATTGGTTCATGTCGGCGAAAAGATCAAAGTGAAAGTTATTCAATTTGATCCTGAATCTCACCGTATTTCATTGGGTGCAAAACAGTTAGAAGAAGACCCATGGGAAACAGCATCACGCGCATTCAATGTTGGCGATACTGTGACCGGTAAAGTTTCTTCTATTACCGATTATGGTGCATTCATTGACCTTGGTAACAATATTGAAGGTTTGGTCCATATGTCTGAATTGTCATGGACAAACAAGAACATTCACCCAAGCAAAGTGTTGCAAGCGGGTCAAGAAGTCAATGTTGTTGTTTTGGGCATTGACCAAGAAAAACGCCGTATTTCATTGGGCTATAAACAGTTGTTGCCAAATCCATGGAAACAATTTGCTGAAACCCACAATGTTGGCGACGTTGTGACTGGTCCAATCAAGAACACAACTGAATTCGGTTTGTTTGTTGCATTGACACCTGAACTGGACGGTATGGTTCACATTTCCGATTTGTCTTGGAACAAACTGGACGAAGAAGAATTAAAGAAATTCGTCCGTGGCCAAGAAGTGACCGCTAAAATTTTGGATATCAATCCAGAAAAAGAACGCGTCACATTAGGTATCAAGCAATTGACCGAAAGTGCTGAAAACAACGCTGTTTCCATCAAGAAGGGCGCAGTTGTTTCCGGTACTGTTTCTGAAATCACACCTGATGAATTGATTTTGGCGTTGGCCGGTGATGCCAAGGGTATTATCCGCCGCACCGACTTGTCCCGCGAAAAATCGGAACAAGACACATCCAAATTCAATGTCGGCGATACAGTTGAAGCATCTGTTGTTTCCGTTGAAAACAACACTGTTAAACTGTCTATCCGTGCATTACAGGTGACATTGGAAAAGCAAGCCGTCAAAGAATTCGCTAACGAAGCCGACTCTGGTTCCGTCTTGGGCGACATCTTGGGCGCAGCGATTGAAAACAGCAAAAAATAATTTCTGTTAAAATCGTATAAAATTGACCGAGTATGTTATTGACATGCTCGGTCATTTTTTTCTACCCTTTAACATAAGGAAGGAAAAAATCATTCAAAAACGCACGATTCTTAAACGAATTATAGCGGCGGTATTGTTTATCGCCGTGGCTTTCGTTGATATGACGGCGACGAATGCCGCAACGGCGCGCCGTGTTGCGCAACCACAAACAACAACCACAACGAATCGTACCATAACCCCCAGAACCACAACTGCACGAACAACAACGAAGCGAACCACGGCCAAGAATACTTCAACCGCAAAGACAACCACCACAACTGCACAGCGCGTGGCAAATCGTACAGTCCCTACAACAAAAGCATCAACAGAGCAACCAAAAACCAACGTTGTTTCGCGTACCGCCACAAATAAAAATGCGGGGGCGACGCGCCGATATACACAATCGTCAACACAATCACGCACAATAACCCGTGCCACGACTCTGACCGGCACAGTTGGTGCCAAATCAGGCGCTGTTGGTGGTTTGGTAAAAATGTACGTTCCAGATGACCTGCGCCTTAGTGACGAAAATATAAAGAAATACGTAGAATTATCATCATCGGGCGACGGCAATAATTATATCTTGTTCAAGTTATATAATAATCAACTACCTTCACTTGCCACTATGTTCAACAGAATAAAAGTGCAGCACAACGGTAATACATACGGTGTTTATGCCGAAAACTCAACCACAAGCAACAATATTGTTAATACAAGTGGCACTCAAACCGCCACATCTGTTCCAAACAGCATGTATTTGGTTCAATCACAATCAACGACTGGTGATACATGCAGCAAAGATTCAGATTGTGGTGCTGGTACATGCAATTCTGGCACATGCCAATGTTTTCTTAATCACACAACCCAATCGGGCAATTTTTGCGCTTGTGAAACCGGCTATGCATTAAGTGGTGGTCAATGTGTAAACGCAGCAGAGAATGATTCAACAAACATAATAACATGTACCGGTGCAAGCGATGAAATCGTCGTATCTGGTAACAATTGTGTTAAATCAAAATTCGAAATTACCACTGTAAATAACGTTGCCTTTTCCGACGAAGACACCATTGCTTTTAACATAACCGCTATTGGAACATTCTATGTCGATTGGGGCGACGAAACACAACCAGGAACACAAATTATCGTTTCCAATACCCTTGACACCACCAAATACCAACATAAATATTCCGGCGAGAAATCTCGCAAAATTCGTATTGGGGGTGGCGCAACCGGCGGTTATTCTGATACAAAGGCGGTAATGGAATTTTGTTATTATGGTTTGGCACAAGACTACGTACAAAAACTTAGCGGTTCAATTGGGGCACTGTTCCCGATACGCGCTGGTGCAACAAACCCAATACCGAAATTCAATGGAACATTTGCATATTGCAACCAGCTTACGACGGTTCCGGCCACATTGTTTAGTGGCATTAATGTCACGACCCCATCTATGTTCGAAAATACCTTTAAACAATGTATAAACTTAAACAACATTCCATCTGGTTTGTTCGGTGATATAAGCGACACCCCCAAGCAGGATTTGTTTAAATCTACATTTGATGGTTGCAAAAAACTTACAAGTGTGCCAGCTGGTTTATTCAGTGGTATTCAGGGTGCACCTGCCAAGGAACTGTTTTATGAAACGTTTAAGGGCTGTTCCAGTTTGACCAGCATACCCGATAATTTATTCAGTGGCATCCAGGGCGCACCTGCCGACCAAATGTTTTATGGTACATTTGATTCTTGTTCCAGTTTGACTGCCATACCCAATAATTTATTCAGTGGCATCCAGGGGAAACCCGCCGCAGCTATGTTTAACCGTACATTTGCCGCATGCAGCAGTTTGACCAGCATACCAGCAAATCTGTTTAGTGGCATATCGGGTGCACCAGCAGCATCAATGTTTCACGGAACTTTTTCCAGTTGTTCCAATATCCAGAGTTTGCCGACCGGGCTGTTCAGTGGCATAGTTGGCCCAACAGCAATACGAATCTATGATTCTACATTTAGTGGATGCAAGGGGCTTACCGGTAACATACCCGATGATTTCTTTGGCAAATTATATGGGGTACCGTCTTCGTATATGTTCCAAAATACATTTACAAATTGCAGCAATCTTACCGGTGATGTTCCGTCCAGTATGTATAAGAACCTGCAAGAATACCCCGTTAGTCCAGGATACCCAGGTCCCACAAACACATACAGCCAAGCTTTCTATGGTTGCACCAATATGGCGACAAGTTGTGAAAATGGAACATACGAAGATCCGGCATCTGCACCGTTCAAATCCGAATGGGATGGGCATGTTGCCTGTACCGATGGCAGCGTCGCGGAAATGCCAGAATGTGCAGAAAACCAGTTTGTCGCAGATGACACATGTGTTGATTCAAAATTCGCCGTCACAACAACCAACAACACCAGACATTTCGCATTCACAATCGGTGCCAAAGGTTTAATCTTTGTTGATTGGGGCGATGGCGTGACAGAGGTTCTGGGGCAACCAGACGCCATTGAAAAAACATATTCACATGACTATACGACCGCGGGCGAATACACAATTCGTTTCAGCGCCGCGCCATCAGATTATCCGAACCCTTATAGCAAAAGCATTATTCGTTTTGGCTATAGCGGTAACGAGGATGATGCACGCGCAGAAACGCCGGCCAATGTTAAATCAGTCAGCGGTTCATTGGGCGAATTGTTCCCGAATATAGATGGCGCAAGTCACGAACCGGCATTCATAAGGACATTCAGCGACTGTTCTAATTTGGAATCTATACCCGCAGGTTTGTTTAGCGGCATAACAAAACCGACACCTTATATGTTTAGTGGCACGTTCAAAAATTGCACCAAACTTACCAGCATACCAAGCACACTGTTTGCTGGCATATCGGGTACGCCGACCAAGTATTTGTTCTCTAATACATTTGCGGGTTGCACCGGCATTACCAGTATTCCAGAAACCTTATTTTCAACGATTACTGGCGAGTTATCCGAAGGTCTATTTGCGGGTACATTCGAAGGTTGTTCGGGTCTTACAGGACAAATACCGAATAATCTGTTCAGTAGCTTGTCTGGTCCGGACAATCGTTCTTTCCAAAATATGTTTAAAGATTGCACAGGGCTTTCGGGGTACGTTCCCACTAGCTTCTATATTAATAAAGATTTGTATGCAGGTTCCAGCAGTTCAAGCGTGTTTGAAAACACTGGTTTGGCTACAGAATGTGCATCACCACTGGTTCTGGATCCACGCGCACCACAAAATTATAACGGCAACCCGTACTGGGATTATAAAGTAGCATGCAATTATCCGTGTACATCTGACAAAATTGATGCGCATAAAGATGGCTTGGAATGCTATGATCCAGAATTTGAAATCGTAACAACGGACGACACCACGGAACTGAAGTTCGTATTGACCGCAACTGGAACATTCTATGTTGATTGTGGCGACGACGGTACATTGTCCAGAAGGAACACCGGCAGTGGCGCCAGCGTAACAGGAAACACCATAACCCAACAAACTAGTGTTGTTTCAGTATATACTTGTTCTTATCCGACCGCAGGCAGACACACCATACGTATGGCGGGCGAAGCAACCGGATATACAGACAATGATTCGGTCGGGTTGTCATACGAAGAACCGGCGGCGATAACATTCTATCATGCCGACTATGCACCAACCAGCCAGAATATCACGGAAATTCGTGGTTCATTGGCGACAATATTCCCAGAGGTTGGTTCCCGTTCTGACATCACAGAATGTCCGCGTTTCCACGGAACATTCCGCAACGCACAAATAAAAACAATACCCGAAGGGTTGTTTGATGGGTTGTCCGGTTGTGGGCAATACACGTTCTATTATACCTTTGCGAACAATGAACAACTTGAGAGTATACCAGCTGGATTGTTCAGCAGCATCACCAACGGTGTAAAGAATATGTTTGATTCCACATTCCGTGGTTGCACCAAACTTACCAGCATACCAAGCAATTTGTTCAGCAACCTTCATAGCGTTGATCAAAGAATATTCGAAAGTACCTTCGCCGGTTGTACAGGGCTGACAGCTCTGCCGGTTGGGTTATTCCAAAACATTACCACAGCGGCACCATACATGTTCTGGAACACATTTAATGGTTGTTCAAATATGGGCAGCTATATACCATCAACCGCATTCAAGGGCTTAACCGACAACAACTGTCCAACTGAAAGCAATATGTGGACTGGGACCTTCAATAATACCAGTATGTCTACGATGTTCTGTCCACAGGGCACCACAAAATATACTTCTTGTTATTCTGACGGTAAATTTGGTAATTGGATTTCATGTGAAGAGGGTGGTTCCACTGGTGGTGACGAAGACCCACAGCTTTTTACATGCACTGGGGCGACCGATGAAATTGTGGTTAGTGGCACACAGTGTGTCAAAGCCGCACTTGTCGTAACAACAAAAGAACAGAACTCTTTCAAATTTGATATCAGTGCCGGCGGAACATTCTATGTAGATTGGGGCGATGGCAACGTTGAAACGATTGACCGCAGTGGCACCACATCATTAAACACAGTTAGCCATAACTACACAACCGCTGCAAAACGCACTGTTCGTTTTGGTGGTGTTGCCAATGCATATTCCACCATCCAAACACATCCTGCAATTCGTTTTTATTCTGGTGACGGTTGCGACATTTATGGAATTGACCAATCCAGTTCTTTGGGTGCAATGTTCCCGATTATTGCATCGGGTGGCAACGGCAACACGCCACGATTCTATGAAACATTCCGCAACTGCATTGATAAAAACAATACCAGCGCAGGAACCAATGGAACGGCACTTATTCCGGCTGGTTTGTTCAGTGGAATAAATGGTGCACCGGTGTCATATATGTTCTATGACACGTTTGCCGGTTCTAATTTCCGCGATCCGTCATCGGGTCCGACAATACCATCGGGGCTTTTCAGCGGTATAACTGGTGCGCCGGCGGAACACTTGTTTGACGGAACATTCAGAAACATTGAATATATGTCTGGGAACATACCAGCCGATCTGTTTGCCGGCATCCAAGGGACACCAGCGCCGTATATGTTTGCACGAACATTCGCCTATGCTGGTGGCGCATGGGAAAATCGTGATTTCCGTATAGATTCGGCTTTGTTCGGATTTATTACTGGCACACCAGCCAAAGGGATGTTTGAATCAACATTTGAAGGGTCTTGGTTAACCAATTTACCAATCGGACTGTTTGCGAATATAAGTGGTGCACCGGCAATCGATATGTTTGATTCCACATTTAAAGAATGCACACATATTTCTGGCGCGACATTATCAAATACCACGTTCGGGAATATATCTGGCACGGTTGCCACTGGTATGTTCAAGAATACATTTAAGAATATCACAGGCATCACTGGTTCTATTCCAAACAAATTATTTGGAACCTTGACCGGTGCCCCAGCGCAAGATATGTTTGCAGGCACATTTGAGGGCTGTACCGGAATCACAGGTGCTATCCCCAGTGGACTGTTTGGCTCTATTAGTGGCAACATACAATGGCCAATGGCATTCAACAGCACGTTTTATAACACCAGCATTACCAGCATACCCGAAGATTTATTCAGTGGTATCACTGGTACAGATTTTGAACATTCGTTCACCTATACATTTGCCGGCACAAAGATAACCAGCATTCCAGAAAACTTATTCGCCGGCATAACTGGAACCTATGAAAGTATGTTCACTGGGACGTTTATGAACTGTGAAAACCTTACCACTGTTCCTGCTGGCTTGTTCAACCGTATCACAGGCACCCCGAAACCTTTGATGTTTGACGAAACGTTCGCAGGTTGCACCAGTTTGCAGCAAGTACCATACAACCTGTTTGGTGGAATATCTGGCGCACCTGTAAATAAAATATTCCCAGCGACATTCAAGGACTCTGGATTGACATCCATAGACAATCGCTTGTTCAGCGGTATAACTGGTACGCCGGCAACCAACATATTCTATGAAACATTTTCAGGATGTACAGGACTTACCGCATTACCAACCGAACTGTTCAAGAACATATCTGGCACACCTGCGGATTCAATGTTCCATAGCACATTTGAAGATTGCAGCAACATAACCGGCAGCATCCCCAACGATTTATTTGGACCGGTATCCGGCAATCCGGCCGCGGGTATGTTCGCGTGGACATTTATAAGATGCTCTTCATTAACAGGCGAGGTGCCAACCAATATGTTTGTGGGGCTGAATCACGATTATACAATGCCGGAAAATACTTCGCCATTCACGAATGCGTTCTATAAAACTGGTATGCCGGCACAATGTCCAGAAGGGTATAAGTTGCACCCCTATGCAGCAAAATATAGAACTTATTGGGATGGTCGCGTTGCATGTGTTGTGGATGAAAACGGCGGCGGTTCTGGTGGCGGCGAAACAACAAATGAGTGTACCACCAATTCTGACTGTGGCGCGGGCACATGCGATTCTGGCACATGCCAATGTTTTACCAATGCAATTATTGTTAATGGCCAATGTGTGTGCGAAGACGACCACGAACAAACCAGTACTTCGTGTATAGCATGCCCTGACAATGGCAATATGGGAGAAGCCATACCTGGTGGTGCAAGGAATTGCACAATCGCATACCACAGTACTGAGGGTAGTGCCTGTGAAGAAGTTTATGAAAACTGCATATACTATTGTGAAGAAGGTTATCATCAACAAGGTGATGCATGTGTAGCAACTGAATGCGAAGCTGATTCTGACTGTGGGGCGGGAATATGCAATTCTAGTATGTGCGAGTGTTTTGAAAACACAAATAAAATTAATGGTCAATGTGTATGCAAAGATGACTATGAACAAACCGACGTTTCATGTACGGCTTGTTCAGACAGCGAGTGGTATTACGACGACATACCTGGTGGCGTAAAAGAGTGCGAACATGCATACCACAGTTCTGGAGGCAGTGTTTGTGAAGAACTAGTTACTGGAAACTGTAACATCTATTGTAACGATGGCTATCACGAAGAGAACGGCGAATGCGTACAATAATCCCCCCGACGATGTCGGGGGTCTTTATTATTTGTATTATTTACGCACCTTGTCGCGCAACATACGCAACAAAATACATGCCACAAGTGTACGATATGCTGCGCCTTTAAAAAATTTGGCTGTTTCTGCTGGCTTATCGTCTGTATATGTTTTAGTCAATTCAATCCATTCTTCTGCTGGATCAACGATATCTAACACCGTCCCCCATACTTTCTGTGCAATATTTGGTTTTGGCAGGGGCATATCGTCAGCTACGATATGAATATGACGGCTTTTTGGGCTATACGCAAAGGTCAAATCATAGACCACACCTTCCAAGACCTTGTCAAATATTGCATGGCCGTCTTTCTTTAACGGGATAAAGACACCATGTTTGATGGCCGACTTGGCTTCTTTGAATAACTTCTTGTCTTCTGCTGACATTTTCTTTGTTTCTTTTGTCATTAGAGCATCCTTTTTGTTATCTTATAAGAATATTATAGGACAAAACACAAAAATGTCAAGTATTCTACAAATATAATTGCTATTTCGGACCGCTGTGTTATAATCACGACAGCAAAATGGGGGAAAGATATGAAGCATACCATGATTGTTATGATGGGCGGTCAAGGCGCGGGAAAGGGCAGTTTAGCCGCCATTATGAAGTCCGAACACACATATAAACATATTGAAAGCGGCGCGCTGTTTCGCGCGTTGCCGGCAGACAGCGAAATTGCAAAGATTATCGCACGTGGGGAATTGGTTCCTGATTCTGAACTTTTCAAACTTATGGAATCGCAAATCACAGATGATTCTGACATTATTTTGGATGGTTTTCCACGCACATTGGATCAGGCAAAATGGCTGGTTCAAAAATATGCAAACCAGTTTAACATTCACGTGTTATACCTTGATTTAAGCGAAGAAATTATGATGTTCCGTATCAACAAAAGAATCAACGAAGGGGGCGGTCGTGCCGATGATGCCGACACCGCCGCGGTTCGTCGTCGCCTTGATACATTTTGGAAAATTACAGTTCCAGCGATTGAGTGGTTGCGCACCGCGCCGAACATTAAATTCAGCGATATTGACGCATCACAAACGCTGGATGGCAACATGGAACAAATACGCGCCGCATTAAAATAATTAGAGTGGGGCACGTGTTCCCACTTTTTATTTGAAACACGGTATTGACAAAGTATAAAAAAGTGCTATATTCTCTGCGCTATGAATGAACAAGTAAGTATGTGTTTTAAAATAACCAACTGGTGCAACTTGTGTTGCGACCATTGTTGTGAATTGTCCGGTCCAAAGTGTGCACGCGAAGTTATGCCACTCGTGCGTATGGAGCAGTTGCTAACCGAATTCCAAGACATAAAAATCATCAGAACTTCTGATTTTTATACCATTGGTGGCGGGGAAGCCATGGCGCCATATTTCTTCAAGGACAAGCAGTATATCCCCCGCGCACTTGATATGATATACCAGGCAAACGGCATTCCAACGATCAAGACCAATGCGGCATGGGGACGCTATGAAAGCTTATGCAAACCGATTTTAAAAGATTTGGCAACCGTTGCAACCAAACACCAAATTGTCACAACATTGGATATTTCTATAGATGAATTCCACGATAATTTAGGCGCAACCACGAATATTATAGAAACTCTTATGAAAAACAAAGGAATCGCGGAAGCTGTGCGTATATTCTTGGTTGGATTCGATACAAACGCATCCAGATGGCAATTGTTCAAATTGCGCAAACAATTAAATGAACGCGGAATCAAAACAATATCACATTTTG
This sequence comes from Alphaproteobacteria bacterium, assembly GCA_017960855.1. Taxonomy (GTDB): domain Bacteria; phylum Pseudomonadota; class Alphaproteobacteria; order Rs-D84; family Rs-D84; genus Enterousia. Next base: position 97,931 of record JAGCYJ010000008.1, read on the forward strand.
GTATCAATGATGACTTCTTTGTACAATACAAAGGTATAACGATGCAGATATTCGGTTCATTTAACACACCGATATACAAGATGGGTCGCGCAGCCAAAACCCAGGTATTTACAGCCGAAGAACCAACGGGATTACCAAGTATTGAGGGTCTAACATTGACACATTGTATGACGGTGGATAACACAGATTTGGCAACCTTGAATTATAAACACAAAGAAATAATCAACGGTCGCCCTTTGAACGATGTATTCCAAAGTTTGCTGACAAAGGTATATAACCCTGGACGGTAAACACCATGCCAAAGCCCACAAACAAGAAATCTTTTTATTCTGATTTAAGTGTGCGCTATCCAGTGAAAGGAAGTATTAGTGAACGTGTTGAATCCCTGTCTGAATTGTTCACAGAATGGTTCCTTTATGATTCCACAACGGCAAATTCACTTGAATCTTTCATTGAAAGTAATGGGTTGTCTTGCTTGTTTACACCCACAGATTTCACCGATTTAATATGTGGCTATGCATATCTGGACGAACCACTGACCACCCTTGTTCCATTAATGTTGCCGTTTGAAATAACCCCGGAAAAAATGTACCGAATGAATGCGGAAGCACAAAAGGCCGGTGGGCGAATCGTAGAATCGGTCCCCGAAATAATCTATGAAATAATACAAGAAATTTTACAAGAACATAAATCCGCCCGACAAGAACGCAAGAAAGCTAAAGACCGCAGATATTACGAAAGAAACCGCGATGAAATATTGGCACAACAACGCGAATATTACGAAGAACATCGTGAACAAAAATTGATACGACAACACGAACGCTACGAACAACACCGCGATGAAATATTAGCACAACAACGCGAATACTACGAAGAACATCGTGAACAAAAATTGGTACAACAACGCGAATATCGCGAGCAACACCGCGATGAAATATTAGCACAACGTCGCGAATATTACGAGCAACATCGCGAAGAAATATTGGCACAACAACGCGCACATCGCGAAGCACATCGCGAAGAAATGTTGGCAAGATACCATAGATATTATCAAGAAAACCGAGAAAAAAAATTGGCACAACACCATAAATATTACAAAGACCATCGCAAAGAAACATCGGCACGACACCATGAATATTACGAAGAACATCGCAAAGAAATATTGGTACGACAACGCGAAAACGACAAAAAAAATAAGGATCGCGACGAATCAGCAAAATCAGTATGTCCGACATACTTGTATTTATTACAAATGCGCCACTATCACCGCGCCGATTACTTAAAATTATTTCGCCGGCGTAACCCTGTCGGATTTGCCATCAAAAAATGTCCGGCATTACAAGAAATGGATTACACAAAGTGTGCGTTCTGTGATGGAACCGAAAATCCACATACAGTATGCGAAATGCAGAAAATGGCAACCATGCCCAGTGGTATCATTGAAACAATGCCTGATTTCGTTGCAATTATAAAAGCAAAACAACAAACAACCCGTTAACGCTTCCTGCGCAGGACAAAGCCCAGTGCGGCATACCCAATCAGCAATGCAACAATAAGTGCGAATATTACCACCGCGGTCCAATCGTTTTCCGCCCATGGCAATTTCATATTCATACCGTAATAACCAACCACAATCGTTGGCGCAATCAAAATAATATTCCACATGGTCAAACGATTAATGTAAGTGTTGGAATCCATATTAATCACGCTTTCAAATGTTTCCTTTATCGCCTTTAACATTTTACTGTACGATGTCACGACCTCGGTCGCCTGTGCTAATTCGATACGTGCATCCTCGGCCAACTCTTCGGCTTCGTCGGTTTTAACGAATCCGCGCAACTTGTCCAGTTTATCCATAACCGAAATATTGCCTTTGATTCCAGCAAGATACAGCGTATAACTGTTTTCCACATCCAACAGCGACAGCAACTCGCGTTTTCTTATGCGCTGGGACAGGGCGTTTTTCGCACGCAATACGCGCTTGTTTAATTCCTTTAAACTGCGCAAATACGATTCGGCAATATAATAAATAATGTTCAAAATAAACTCTTCACGTGTGGCTTTTTCATCTTTCTTTATCTTGTCCAGCAAATCGCAACGCTTACGGCACACCGTAATAACATTGTCGCGCGAATAAATAATGGACAGCGGTTCAGTATGCCATGTTGTTTCAATTTCACGATTTACGATGGGAAAACGCACGATTATAACTTTGTAATCATCTTCTATTTCGAATCGAGGTTGCTCGTCCGGATCCAAAATATCGGTAATAGTATCTTCGTCAATCTTGTATTCTTTCTGCAGTTTTTCAAAATCTTCGTGATCTGGGTTTCCAACGTTCACCCAAGAGAATGTTTTTAATTTTTCTGTATCAAACATAGCCATTCCCCCATATTTAAAGAAAAAAAATTACTTTTAAACGCCCACGATTTTAACTAACATAAATTGAAAAATCAAACAAATTCGGGCATAGAGCAGGGAGAAAAAAATATTTATTAAAAGTTTTAATTATTTACTTGCATAATTATTTTAAATCTGAAATAATATGATTACAGACAAAGGAGTAATACATGAAAAAAACTTTAATCGCCGTTGCCTGTGCGGCATTTATCTCAACCGGTGCTATGGCAAAACCAGCATCTCATCAACCACCAAAATCACACAATAATAATCATAGTGTTCAAATGGTGAATAAAGCGCCGAAATCGGCACCACATATCAGTAATCATGGTGCACCGGCACATCATTCGTCACATCATGGGGGCGGGGTGCATGTAGCGCATGTTTATACCGCACCACCACCGCCGGCACATCATCACCACCACCATCACAGTTCCCATCTGGATTTTGGTGATGCGCTGATCGCTTTTGCCATATTGGCAACTGCGTTCTAAAGAAAGCTATGAACTAGAACTCCCTGAAAAAACAAACCGCCCATTTGGGCGGTTTAATTTTTGTGATCGGGGTGACAGGAATGTAATTCCCACCACTATCGTGGCGGGCCCCTTTCGCCTGCGGCTCGAACCTGACATTGCAAATGCAATGTGATGTCCAATCCGTTATACCCACTGACAAAACATAAATCAATCTGCGGATTGATTTATATTTTGTGGTCGGGGTGACAGGAATCGAACCTGCGACCCCTTGCACCCCATGCAAGTACTCTACCAGGCTGAGCTACACCCCGACATGCGAAATATACTAAACCACAGAACCCCGAATTACAAATATTTTTTAAGGCATTTATGCATATTGTATGGGGTGGGGCGGTAATGTAAAATATGCTTGTCCGGACAAAAACCAAAACAAAATCAAGAAAGGAGAGATATATGTCAAAAACAGAACGCGGAAAGAATTGTAAGTGCAAAGGATGTACCAGTTTAGTCGCAAGCCAAGATCATGAAAGAAAGCACCCAAACAAACCAGAAAAATGCGACAGATAAAACACTAAACACCGGCGCCAAGCCGGTGTTTTTATTATGTTTTTTTACACTATAATTTTGTGCTTGCACGAATCGGAAAAAAATGACTAGTATTCGCATAGATGAAAAAACCAAGGAAGGAAATACTATGATTGTTGGTATTGGAATCGATCTGGTGGAATGTGGCCGTTTTCTTGATTGGTCTGCATTTAAAAAACAACGCATATTTACAAAAAAAGAACTTGAATACGCCGATAATGACAACGCAAATGCGGAAAAGCATTTGGCAAATTTCTGGGCGGCACGTGAAGCATGTTTAAAGGCACTGGGAACCGGATTCGGCGACGACATCGCTTTTTCCGATGTTTCAGTTGTACATAACGATGCTGGTTGTCCTGAATTGCTGATTGCTGGTGGTGCCAAGGCGGCATTGAAAGAACTGGCGGGGTCAACCGCCCGTGTTCATTTATCTATCACCGATCAAGACGATTATTCCGCCGCAATTGTTGTGATTGAACACGAAGATAAGTAATTCCTAAAACAATATAAAAAAACCGCCATATCGGCGGTTTTTTATTTATCGGATATTTTAGTACAACGGTGGGAAACATTCACCATCCACACAGCACATAAATCCTTCTTCTGTGACAGCAAGTTCTTCGCCCGGGCAACAGCCATTTTCGTCCGCCGGAACACCGTTTGCACAAGTCACTTCGTCTGACTGTTCTGCATCATTATAAACAACTTCGTGCAATTCAGATGCGACTATTTCAGGAGCCCAACCTTCGTCCACTGGCATTGGTTGAACATCTGTGTCCATAGAGTAGAGTGAATTGAAAGAAGATTCATCCACAACCGTTTCAACACGCTGCAACGGTTCCACCATCACGGGTTCTGGTTCATATTCAGGTTCTTCGGCCACAAACATTTTTTCTTGCTGTGAAACGTTATAGCCCGGTTTGCGCGCTAAAATTTCTTCTTCGCTTGGAATTGGCTTCTTTTCCGGCTCATATGTTGCAACCGATCTGAACGGAACAAGTGGCTCTTCTGCAACAACTTCTACGGGTTCAGCAGGAACATCCACCGGGGTTGTTTCCACAATTGGTTCTGGTTCCGGTTCTGCAACCACCACGGGTTCTGGTTCAACGACAACCTCTGGTTCCACCACTACAGTTTCTGTTTCCGTGTTGGTAACTTCTGTTTCTTCAACTGTCGTTGTTGCTACAAACGGACTTGGGATATTCGTTTCTTCGGTTACGGTTGTTGTTTCCTCTGACTTGCTGGTCAATGCGCCCAAATCAGGCACCACCGCGCCATTCTTCCGCTGATACAGCCACAATGTAAATATAGACAGTGCAATCAACAAAATAAGCATCAGATAGTACAAGAATGTCGGTTTTTTGGTGTAATGTACTTCTGTTTCAATAACAGTATTTTCACTTATTGGCGAAACAGGACGCACAGGTGCAACCGGTTCGGCTGGGGCGATTGGTTCAATTTCCACAATCGTCGTCGGCTTCGTTTCCTGTGCCGGTTCTGTCACAGTCGTTTCCACCTCAAACGACGCAGGTTCAACGGTCGTCGTAACATCAACTTGTTCTGTTGTTGTCGTCGTTGTCTGTTCGGTCGTTGTAGTGTTTTGTTCCACTGGCGTCAAACTATCCAACATAGGTGTCGCGTTATTGTTTTCTTCTGTTGTTTCATACTCAGTGGTGGTTGTAGTCGTTTCCGTTGTCTCACCAGAATCCGCCGGCGGTGTAAATGACAGCGGAACAGTAGCGACTTCTGGAACCCCGTGTTCAACAACGTGTTCGTCTTCTTCATCCGCGTGGAAATCAATCGGTTTAAACGCGATATTGTCGTCCAAAACTTCTGGATCTGTATCAAACAATGGTTTTACTTCTTCTTCGTCCGCCACTTCATCTGCCTTTGCTTCATAAGTTTCTGAATCAGAAAAATCTTCTGAATACAAATCGTCTTCGCCGGTTCCTTCTTCGTCCTCTTCGTAATCGTCAGTTTCAGATTCGGGTTCTTCTTCTACTTCTTCCTCTTCTTCAACTTTCTCTTGGACAACGGGCGTTCTTCTTTTTGCCACCGAAACCGTTTTTGCGCGACGCACAGGTTTAACATCCGCATGCCGCGCCAAAATAGCACGTGCAATTTCCGCATCATCTTCGGCCGTCGCCAATCTGCGCTGGGCATTAGTCAAACGCTTTTTAGCACGCGCCAATTTTTCATTTGTTGCGTCAATTTGCGCTTCGGTCTTTAAGATTTTAGCCGCCGAAGTTTTTGTCGGTTCGCGTCCGATATTACGTTTTTGTTCGGACAACTTTGCCTTTAATTCTTTTAACCGCGCACGCAATTCAGAAATTGTGTCTTCGGTGCGTTCAATTGTTTCGCGTGCCTTGTTCGCAGTATCTTCGGCCGCCGCCAAACGTTCCTTGGCAGAACGACGAACCGCCATAATACGAAAACGCTTCAGATTGTCCAACGCATCGTCCAAATCTTCGTCAGATTCGTACGCTTGGAATAATTCCGCATAAACATCCAAACCACCGTATTCAATGTCCAGCTTTTGATATTTGTTATCTTTTTTCGGACGCACAGTTTCCAAATCAATGCCATAGTCGTTGACCAAAACATCATCCCACTTGCGTTCATCAAAAGAATCAATCACCAACAAAACATTTGGTTTGTCGGCATTGATAGTTTCGTCCAACACGAAAATCAATTCGTGTGCAGAATCATAATACGCACGGATGCGATTGCCGTTAATCTTGTAATCAACCGCTTTGATTTTTCTAGAAGTTTTTTCTCTCTCGCGTGGCATTTTCTTTCCTGTGGTTTCAATTATTTCTTTTTCGGTGGCGTGAACTGGTACGCCAATCTGCAATGTTCATAGCAATATGGTTTTCCGGTAAATACCTGTTTCCCACAAAAGTGGAAATTTTCAGAATCTGGATCGCCAATTGGCCAGCGACATTGATTCGGTTTTAAATTCGCCATTTCCAACGAATGTTGAATAATGCGCTGATGCATTGCAAGGTTTTTTGATACAGAACTTTTACTTGTCTTGGTTTTTTCCTTGGGCTCTGCGGTGGTCTTGATCGTGGTCTTTTTAGTTTCCACCTTGGTCGCCGTTTTTCCCTTGGCCTTTACGGTTGTTGCCGCTTTTTTCGCCGGCGTTTTTGGTTTAGCCGCTGGCTTTACCGCAGTCGCTTTTTTAGCCGTGGTTTTTGTCGGCGTTTTCTTTGTTGTGACGGTCGCCTTTTTCGTCGCCGTCTTGGTGGCTGTTTTAGGTGTTGCGCCGGCCTTGGCATTCCAACCCAAACGATTTAATTTTCCAACAACAGCATTTTTTGATAAACCCAAACGCTTTCCAATTTCAGATGTTGATAACCCTTTACCCATAAGGGATTTCAGTTTCTTTAAAGTTGCGTTGTCCCAACCTTTACTCATTTTACAAAATCCTTGTTATCACTTGTTATCATTTATTATATAATAAGTGTATCATAGTTCCGAATCGAAACGCAAGGGAGAAAACATGATTTTTTATTTATTTTTAGCAATTTTATTTGCCGCGGCAATCGGGTGTGCAATCGCTATTTCTGTGGCTGATTTTCGTCGTCGTATTATCCCAGATGCCTATCTGGTGCCATTATTTCTGATTGGGTTGCTGATTACGAATATAATGCCAAACTGGGTTTGCAGTTCCAAAACCGCCGCAATCGGCGCATTTGTGGGCTATGCACTGGGGGCAATTACCGGTTATATATTTGACCTTATACGCCGCCGACACAACCCAGACGCCGACACCCCGATCGGCATGGGTGACATCAAATTATTGGCGACCGGCGGTTTATGGCTGGGGCTGAACGGATTGGCAATTGCACTGGTGTTATCATGCGTATTTGGTGGCATATGGGCCCAGGTAAGAAAACAGCGGTTTATTCCGTTTGCGCCGTTCTTTGTTGCCGGTTCAATTTTGTCTTTAATTATAGTCGCATTTTTGTTATAATACACTGTAACAGGGATGTAAGATGAGAGTGAATTACAGCATATTTTCCATGATATGTATGGCTGTTTTGGCACAGACGGCGGACGCTGCACCGATTTCAACAAGTTCTTCGTCGGTCCAGCCGATATCGCAATACGGCCTTATTCAAAATGTCCAAAATTATTCATCCAATCCATTTTGGAATCCGAACGGTTTGTATAATCAGCGCATGCCCCAGCCAGTATATGCCCAGGGCGCAGACCTGAACACCGCTGATTGTCAACGCACCGTTGGAACACTGGTCGCGGCGTATTGTATGGATAACAATAATTGTGTCGGAATGCAGTTGTCCGATATCCGTCCGGCTATGATGTTGCGCTTGGCGCGTTTGCCGGGGCACAATTATGCGACATCTTGCGCTGGGTTTATCGATTCGGAATTTGAAAGTTATGTTTCCAAATATTCCAACGCGGGACCGACCGGTTCTTATACACCATTTCCAAACGGAACCGTTGCAAATCCTGCGCTGAATGAAAGTGAATTTAAAATAGAAAACCCATATCAAATTCGTAACCGCACATGGAATAACGAAGAATGGGAAAAAGAAAAGGGCGAACGGTACCTGGAATTACAGGAATTACAATCAATGAACGGCGCCAATGATATTTACTTGGCGCGCGCTGATTATCCGGCAACTGCGAACGATTTGACTTTTTCAGAAAGCATCGAATTAAAAACGTCTGGTTATGAACCATACAAAGACGCATCGCCATACGCCCCACCATTTAAAATTGAAACAGAAGAGCAGGCGCTATCTCGCCAGCAATCTACCCGTAATGCATGGTGCGCATTACATCCAGACGACGTTGACAGATGTCCACAAAAAAAAAACCAGAAGAACAACGACCCAGACGATACACGATATTGCAAAGACCATCGCGATGATTATGACAAGTGCCCAGTAGAATATTGCGAAGACCATCCGGACGATTACGATAAGTGCCCGGAACAATATTGTCAAAACTCGGCTCATCATGATGATTTTGCAAAGTGTCCAAGGGAATTTTGTAGAAAAAATCCAACCGACCCACAGTGTGCTAGCTTACCTCCGGATGATGATGATTTGAACCCTCCGATTGTCGTTACTGGATTCTAACCAAGGTTGATACAACGATAGGATGAAAATATGCATTTTGTTAATAAACTTTTTGGTTGTGCATTTACATTAACCGCATTAGTTACGAATGCGGCTGTATGTGGACAACCCCAACCAAATATCTACAAATGTGTAGATGATGTCACCAAAGACGCAAATTTCCTTAGTGATATAAAAAACATTTTTGGTGGCCAGGACATAGTTACTGCGGATTTTGTTAGACAGAACAAGACAAAAATTCTCCAAAAACTTGGTGAATATGTTCATAAATACTGTTTTGAGCGTGATGGATATTTTGAAGAACTTAATAAAATTGCAGATGAAGATTCTATTTATATAAGCTTTATTCTAGGTAAACAACCATATGAAATTCCCATAAAAACCGATGATATATTTGACTATCTTGAAAACACGCCTACTGCTTTTTGGGTGATAAATAAGATAAATCTTTCTACTGGGGATACAGTAAAAAAGTCTAAAATTTCCGATTATTATTTCTTTGCAGATGACTGCTCAGATCATAACGTGGAGTTTGCTGACAGAAGTGCAACTGTGTACCTAGCTGGGAATGCAGCTTTTTCTACAACAAAAAAGGAAAATTTCTATCTTGATTTTCCTGTTGGCCATGGGTGTAGAACGTTTCCTGGATTGCTTCTAAGATATTATGATGGCTATCTTAGCATAGCTTATATTCCCAATTATAAAGAAGCACGTAAAACGTACAAAACTTTTGCCAATAATTTACAAAATGGCAACTGTAGTGGTACAAAGAATCGTGAACAAACAGACAAATTGGCTGTGTATCATGTCAAAATTCCAGTAATACCAACGGTTAAAGATATATATTGGAGTTCAAAATTAGAAGATATAGCAGAGGTTGTCGTTTTATCAGATCCCATAGTTATTAGATAGAGTGATTCTCATGAAAAAATTAACTGTTTCATTATTTGCGATTTTGTTCTCTCTTAACGCATTTGCAGAAGAGGGTGTCCAGTTATCCCCAACCGCCGAAGAAATATTATACGGCGAACCCGCCAACACACAGTGTGCCACATCTGTATTTGCCAATGCATTAAAGAAAAACGCCTCTGCTGTTTCCGAAGAAGATGATGAACAAACAATTCAACAATGGATTTATGGTGTTTTTGCCGACCCAGATGTTTTAACCGAAGTACTGGCATGCCCAGAAATGCAATATTTTGCGGATGATGAAAGTGTTCGTTTTATGCCGATTCAATATATTTTTCCAAACGGCCGGCAAATCACCATCAATTATGAAACACAACCCCAGGTACTAAAACAACGTATCACACTGGGTTCCAAACGTTCAACCGAAGCACTTAATGACCCCAGCCCACGAATTGGTATCAGTGGTGATAACAGCATTTGGACGAATACAGATCCCGCATGGTACGCAATTATGGTTGTTCAACATGGGGCATTGGATAATTTTGTTGGCCCCGATAAGAACAACACAATATCTATAAAATACATAAACGAAAACATTGATAAATTGTATCCACGTGGGGCAACCTGTACCAGTAAAAGCGCACTGGCCGATGACGATTACATGATAAACGTTGCCACTCATTATACCGTTGACATGGAAAACGATACCAACGATTACTATGTCGCTGGCGACGCTAATTTACAATGGATTTCATACACCGAAATTGCACTGGATGTTGTCGTGACTGTTGCGACAATGGGTGGTGGTGCGGTTATTACCGGCATAACAAAGTCCGCCCGCGCATCCAAAGTGGTTAAAAACCTGTCACGCATTATACATGGGCTGGATCGCGCAGATACCCTAGCACGATTAAAAAAATATCAAAAATTAGAAAAAGAATTGAGCGCACTTGATAAAGCACGTGATGCAGCCAAATATGAAAAAACATTTAACGAACTTAAAACAGTAGAAAAGCAACTACATAACATAGACAAATTGACTGACGCATCAAAATATTCAAAGGAAATTGAGGCACTGGAAAAAGCAACCCAAGCAGTTCAAGATTATGTAAAACTAGAAACCAAATGGGACAAATCTCAACGAACGATCAGAAGAATTAAGAAAGTTCAAGAACTTGAACAAGATTTGGCAAAAATGGACAAAGTTGCAGACGGAGCCAAATATACTGATAAATTAAACGATTTGAACAAAGCTAAAAGTGAATTGCGGCAATTTGATAAGTTGGGCACAACAGCCAAGCAAAGCGAACGATTGACTCAAATAGAAAAGCGCGAAGCCAAAATTCTTGAATTACAAAAACAAAATCCTAGCAGACGCGAGGCACAAAAGTTGCGTCAGGAATTAACATCACTGCGCCAAGAAAGAAATACTATTTTTAATCAAATTGATAATGTGACCGACTATGAAACCACATTGAAAAATTTAGAAAAAGAGGTCAGCGAACTTGAAAAAAGTATGGCCGAAGCGGTCAAAAATGATAAGAGCGTTGCACAATATGCAGATGCCAAAAAGGCCATGCGCGAAATAAGTGAAGCCACAAAATCATACAGAAATTTGAGAAATGCCAAGACCGGCAATATCGCAACACGATTACTGAGAGCATTTGCCCAAACGTCCAAGGGGAACAAAGCAATAGAACGTGGCGCCAAGATTGCGCGTTCTTCTATGAAATCTGGACGGGTGCGTGACTGGCTGTTTCAATCAACCTTACGTAATATCGGAATGTTGGGACGTTTGGAAACCAATGCCGGTATCTTGTATGGTGTGTTAAAATTTGCAGGCGATATGTATGATTGGACCGAAACAAGTACGGGCGAATTTACAAATGGCGTTGATTTTAAACCATTGTTGTTGTTATCGGCAGATGATATCAAAGGGCAAGAAAATGTCATCAACCATGGCATGTGGTTAATGTGGGCAGGGGATTCCACAAACCCAGCCGATGATGACGCCGCATATTTACAATCGTTTGACTTTGCCGACAAGTTCCACGAAGATTTATTACGCACAATGGAAGAAAAGAAAAATCACGCATGTAATGTTGATATTTATGTGGTTCATCCAGTTGTGCGGAATCCAGATACCGACAATCCTGAATTATATTATTTAATTATGAATGACCAACCATGGTCAACCGCCGAATAATGATGCTAAACAATCTGTTTTTTGTCATCATAAGCATATCTATTTTATGCGGCAATCTGTTCGCGGTGTCGCCCTATGCAATGACGATACAACAAAATATTCAAAAGAAATCTTTCTTGGCACCTGTATCATTTCCAACGACCGCAGCCGATGCTTCTTTTATAACCAAGATACAAATAAAAAGGGACGATTATTTACCGTATTTTGATCGTTCTGCTTTTATAACATTAGATGATGAAGAAATAGACGAACTTAAAAGTATGATGTATCGTGCCGAAATCGCACGGCAGGAAGCGTTTAATAATTCCACACTTCAAGAATACTGTGAACAATACCCCGAAGATGCGGAACGTTGTCCGCTGACTGGAAATGAATCTGCTTTTGCCGCACCACCCGACAATGTGTTTGATAACTTGTTCCCCACCAATCAAACCGGCAATTCAACGGATTATTATATGTCTATGGCTTTGACACCGGAAAACATAGCTGCATACAATTTGAAAACCTATAACGGTGGGTGCACACCATCGGATCGCAGTAATTGGTGGCGTAATTATATCCAAACAAGCAGTCGTTATGAACGGATAGATGCACCATTTGAAAAATTTATGGCAACTGCGTTCAGGAAAGAGGGCGATTGTGGACAACTGGCCAACGATCCGGGGGGTTATACTTGTTTCGGTTGTGCATCAAACGGATTGTGTAATGGTGTTGATATGCGTCGGGTCACGCGCGGTTTAGTAGAAGATTTGGCGTATAAAAAAATGTACAAAGCATATCATGTGGATCGCTTGCCTGACGCTTTCCGGGGCTATGCTATGTGGGGGATTTGGGGTTCAGGTCCCAGAACCGGTATCAGATTATTCCAGGCCGCTTTGAACATTCAACAAACCGGAAAAATTGACATTGCGACAATTTCTGCCGCGCAAAATTACCAGGGCGATTTCGGAGATATTTATACACGGGTCCAAGAAAAATTCTATCGCAACTTGGCGGCATCCAGCCCCAAACACAGAAATTTCTTGAACGGATGGCTAAATTCGTTGCCACTGTTGCGTACCAGTGGTTGTCATGTTGTTCCCACCAGCCCAATATACCGATAAAAATCACATTGTTTTTCTGAAAAAAATATTATATAATTTAATGAAAGGCAAAAGGGGAATCTTATGAAGAAATTATTTATCGTATTTATGGGTGTGTTTTTAACCGCCATGTCCGCTAATGCGTATCAGGTTTTGTCATCCAAAGAATTGGGACAAATGGACGCAAAAAATCAAAATGTCGTTGTAAAATGTACCACCGACACGGGCAAGGTTTCCAACCAAACTTGTTCTTTGCGTCGCTATGCCAAATGTTCAGGCGAGGGCACAACCAAGAAATGCCCAGGTTGGCAACCATGGACCGATTTGCGCAATCCTGGTCGTCAGTATTCTGATTGGAAAACCGCCGCGTCCGCATGTTGTCGTGCGATGGGTTTAAGATAACAAAAACCGCCGAAATGGCGGTTTTTTATTTATGGTGGTGGATGTGGGCGGACTCGAACCGCCGACCCCTACGATGTGAACGTAGTGCTCTAACCAACTGAGCCACACATCCAATCATA
>JAGCYJ010000009.1 GCA_017960855.1 Alphaproteobacteria bacterium
TAGATGGTGCAAAAGTTGTTGCCGAAGTGGTTGAACAGAAACGCGCTGACAAAGTTTTGGTGTTCAAGAAAAAACGTCGTCAAAACTATCGTCGGACCAAGGGTCATCGTCAGTTCATTACTGTTCTGAAAATAACGGATATCAAGGGCTAAGGAGTTTGAACTATGGCACATAAGAAAGCAGGTTCGGCAACCAGTAACGGACGCGACTCTGCGGGACGCAGATTAGGCGTTAAAAAATCTGGTGGCAGCCACGTTATCCCAGGTAATATCATCATTCGTCAACGCGGTACAGCAGTGCACCCGGGTTTGAATGTTGGTATGGGTAAAGATCATACTTTGTTCGCCAAAGTTGCGGGCACTGTGAAGTTCAAACGTGGTTTGGGCGATCGGAAAACCGTATCGGTTGAGCCAGAAGCCGAAGCAAAATAATAATCCCGCGTCATGCGGGATTTTTTTTACAATTTTATTCTCTAAAAACACTTTTCTCTATTTACACGCTTGCTCTGATTATGATATAATATATTGTAATAATGAGGATGTACAAGCCGTTATTTTTACTGATGGCGCTGTTCGTCGGTACCGCATTCGCGGCCGATGGTGTTGTTGCATCGCGCACAATTCCAAGCAATTTGACCAATAATACCACAGATAATGATACGTCCGCGCGTGCGACATCGCGTACAACAGTGTCGCGTTCCAAAGCAACCAGTGATGCAAAAGAAACTTCACGTGGAACGGCGACGGAAACACGTTCAACGGTATCGCGTTCAACAACGGCACGTACAACTAATTCTGCATCACGTGGTACAACAACACGTACCAGTGGTTCCACAAAAAATACGGTTTCTCGCTCTACTGTGGGTGATATCAACAGTGATCCGGCCGTACGTCGTGCAGGTGTCGTTTTGCGCCCCAGTTTTGCCGACTATGGTGGTCGTGCGACGATTGCGGGTACCGATCGTCAGACGGGTTCTAATATAAACACCGATATTCAAAAACTTGCTAATCGTGCAACCAAAAATGTCCAAGCGACCAAGGAATCTATTGCCGATGCACGTGAAAAACTGGAATTGACCGCTGAATTGAATAAGTCATGCCAAGAACAGTACAACGAATGTATGGACCAGTTCTGTGCGGTTATTGACGCAAATCAGAAACGTTGCAGTTGCAGTTCCAACTTGTCGCGGTACACCAAGGTTGAAAAGGCCGTTACCGAAGCAAACACTAAATTAAACGAAGTTGCCCAGGCAATACGTTATGTTGGATTGTCGGCGGACGAAATCCGCGCAATTATGACCGAAACAGAGGCCGAAGAAGCACTGGACGACAACAAAGATACATCAACAACGCGTAATATGTTGAAACAGATTGAATCTATGATCAAGGATCCAACCAGTTCAACAACATCTTATTCGTCTGATATGACATTTGGTTTTGGTTTGGATATGGATTTGACATTCTCGTCTGATCCGATTGATATATTTAATTTGGAATTTTTGAATACCAATATGAACAGCGCCAGTATTTCAAAACTGCGTGGAACAGAATTGTATAACACCGCGAAAAAGCGTTGCAATACGATATTGACCCAGTGTAAAGATGCCGGCGCGACCCAGGCGCAAATAACCGGTAATTATGATTTGGCGATTGACAAAGATTGTCTTGAATACGAGGCCGGTCTTAAAAAGATGAACGACACATTATTGTCAAACGTGAAAAGTGCAAACTTGATGTTGCAGAAAGCGCGTTTGGCGGTGATGGAAAATAAAAACCAATATGATGCGCGTGGGTGCGTTGGTGCGCTGGAGTCCTGTATGAAGGATGACATGGTCTGCGGTGACGATTATTACAAGTGCGTTGACCCAACCAAGACATATATTGATGAAAATGGTGATGTAGTATTGGGTCAGGATATTACCGTTATTCAGTCGTTCATGACAGCGTATAATAACGCCGCGATTGACAAGGATTATTTGTCCAGTGCATACAGCACAAAAATCGGCGCAAATACATGCCAGGGTGACGGAAAGTGTGTTGTAAAATACTTGCTGCAGAAGATTGGCACCAAAGAAAAGGCCACAGACGAAGGTTTGTGCCGTCCGGTCTTGGATAAGTGCCAGTTATACACATATGACAACAAGAACAATAAATATAAACCATACAATGATGTTGTTGTGAACTATATACAACGCGCAATGGTTAGTATCAAGGCCGCACAACAGAAGATTATTTCTGACTATGCATCAACATGTATTATGGATGTTGCGACATGCTATAATCAACAGGTTACACAAGTTAATTCTTGGGCATCGGCGGCCAGTGTGTCTAATATTTACAGCGTTATGCGTGGTGCATGCCGCAGTGTTGCGTTGACATGCGGTTTAGCGATATTTACCGGTGAACCAGAAATACCAAATACGGTTGTTGTTGGTGGAACCAGTTATACGGCATCTGGATGTACGCATGTGAATCCAAATATGTCTTATGGTTCTTCGGATTATAATGGTGCTATAATCAACTGTGTGTCGGATATGTTCTATCAGTCATTACTGTGTCCAGACAACAGTCAATTCCAGACAACTGAAAAGACAACTGCTGATAAAAACGGGACAAATGGTGGTTATGTTAACACCAGATGTAAATGTAACGATGGTTATACAGTTTGGGGCGGTGCCTGTGTCGTGGCATGTGGTCCCGGTCAAAAGAGAAGTAGCAGTGGAACCTGTTGGTGTTCGGATGATCAGAATCCTGAGTATACGGAATTAAGAAACGGCGTGTGTTATAAGCCGAACAGTAATGAAGCGCACCCGGATAGTGATGTCACGACAAATTCCAGCAGCAGTACACCTACACAAGTATATTTAGTAAGTTTTACTTGTGGCACAAATGGAACGGGTAGTGGCCAGACCATAAGCGTTAATGCCGGTACTAATATCAATTTGAATTCGTATAATGGGTTGTGTAGTGCAACATCGGGTTATGAATTCAGCGGTTGGTCTTGTGGCAGTGGCACTGGTACGATCCGCATTGATGGTCCTTTGTCCTGCGAGGCACAATGGAGAAGTACTGGATCATCAACACCGTCAACACCGACGACACAAAAGTATACATTGAGATATACTTGTGACGATGCCACTGGTGGAAATCCGCCAAATTCTGTATCTAATATTAGTGCAGGAACTTCTTGGAATCTGCCATCTGGTGCTGGTGATTGTTACAAAACGGGAAGTTCGTTTAATGGTTGGAAGTGTACTGGTAGCAACGATATTGTTGCCAGTGTTACCGTCAATGGTGATACGACATGTGCGGCACAATGGACCAACAATGGTGGCATTACCCCAGATACAACAGTATATGTGACATTTGACTGTGGCGCCCATTCAAGCACGGGGACATGGCAAGAATCTGCTAATAATGGTTCTCTTTACGTGAATACATATAATAGTTATTGTGTGCCTGAAAGTGGTTATACGTTTAGTTCGTGGTCTTGTGGCAGTGGTACTATTACGGTAACCAATGGTACGACATGTACTGCACAATGGACAGGTTCAACACCGACGACACAAAAGTATACGTTGACATATACTTGTGGCGAAGCCACTGGTGGAAATCCGCCAAATTCTGTATCTAATATTAGTGCAGGAACTTCTTGGAATCTGCCATCTGGTGCTGGTGATTGTTACAAAACGGGAAGCACATTTAATGGTTGGAAGTGTACTGGTAGCAATAACATTGTCACAAGTGTTCCCGTCAATGGTGATACGACATGTGTGGCACAATGGACCAATAATAGCGGTGTTACCCCAGAAGCAACGGTATATGTGACATTTAACTGTGGTGAACATTCAAGTACGGGAACATGGCAAGAATCTGCCAATAATGGTTCTCTTTACGTGAATGCATATAATAATTATTGTATACCTGAAAGTGGCTATGTGTTTGATTCTTGGTCTTGTGGCAGTGGTACTATTACGGTAACCAATGGTACGACATGTACGGCGCAGTGGAGCGAATCAAGCAACACAGATCTTGCGCCACAAGCAGTGACAACGGCAAATCAGTTAAATAGCGAAACCAATAATTCATTGCAGGCCACACCGTTAAGATCTAGTAGTTCATATTCGTTAATTCAGACGACGGATATGTGTATGCTGTATTCCACCCCAAGTGGCACAAGTACCAGCGATTTTGTCGCTATGACGGATTGTAGTATAGATCTTAATTCACTGTAACAAAATTAGCGGGGATAAGAAACTGGTCATAAGATGATATCAAAAACCGTGAAATTATTTATGACTGCTGTGACCGTATGTTTCGCATCCGGGGTTGGATTTTCTCATGCTGCACAACGTAATATTGAAGCCGCAAAAACGGCCGCAGTGGCGCGTTCAACAACGTCACGTACTGCAACGGCAACAAAAACAACCGCAGCGCGTACCACCACAAACAGAACAACACAGACACGTGCCACAACGGCGGAAAAAACAACCACTGCACGTGTTGCAACAAATGCGGTTCAATCACGTTCTAATTCATCCACACAAAAATCTGTGTCAAAACGCGCGGCGACGACCGCTCGTGCTGTTCGTGCGCGTGCCGGGGAAACAAATCAAGTTGTTACGCCAAAATCGGCATCTCTTTCCGGTGGAAATGCATCTGTGGTCAAGATGTATGTCGGTAACGATATTACCGGCAAATATGCAAACTTACAGAAGTATGTGGAATTATCTGGCAACATGGGGTATGTGTCGTTGCTGAAAGAGAGCAACCAATTACCAAACTTGATCACATTATTTGATAATATATCCGCAGAAAATACAAATCTAAGAATAGATGGTGTCTTTAAAGGTACAGATGCGACTAACGAAAAAGATATCGTTTATTATGACAATGGGGCGGCCAAGGAAGATACTGATGATATAACGCCAGGTTCATCTATAAACATGATTGCAAGTGCGACGGTTGGCACGCCGTCCGAAGAACCTGTAAGTGGTGGTGGTGCGGGAACCGTGACACAATGTCCATCTTTTGCCGGTACGCTAACGGCATGGAACAGTCGGCATAACACTAATACGACGGCATCTGATGTAAAACGCACTGTTGGTGCAAATAGTACGAATGTAGCAGATTGTGCGATAATAGTAGAGGATGCCGATGGTTTTTGCCGAATGGCGCGTTGGAATGGTAAGACCTATGGTTATTATGACGGGGCGTTGACATATGCGGATCCTGTTGTTAATTGCGACAAACAAAATTCACATTTGGATGAAACTGTGACGGTGGATGTTGATGCTGATATAGATTCAGCATATTCAAACATGACGTTTGAAGCGGTCAGGATTGGAATTGAATTTGGTCAGCCATTACCATCGTTGGCACCACTGAAAGACAACAGAACGAATAGAGTATTAGATTTTTCTGGGGTATATAAAACCCGCTCCGTTGGGACGACGAATGGTGTCCAAAGTGGGTCGGGGCAAATCTGGAACAATGCTGGTGAACCAATTGTCAGTATTTCTAATGCAAGTGCATTTAAGAATGCATTTTCATATAGCAGTTATCAGAAAATGTATTTTGCATATGCTGTGTGGAACAAGGGGGCTGCGACCGTTGAAAATACCTGCTCTAATAAATTATCTGATTATCAAGGACGCATGACGGGTGATACCTTTATTAAACCTGTGCAGACAACAAATCAATCAACCCTTGCGGGCATAGAAGATTGTGCGGCGATTGTGCACGATTCTATTGGCTTATGTTGGGCGTTGAAAATGAATAATAGTGCGCGTCAGTTAATTCCATGCGCAGATGAAATAAATACTTATAACCTGGGCTATGGTATGGTCAGAATGAACCAATTTACCCCGTCGGGATATAATCCAGATACGTATGAGAGTCCCAATACATATTATTTCTTGCCATGGGCTTACAATTACCCTGTATCTTTGATGGATACAAGTAATGGTTATACAAGGGTGTTCAGATTCAGAACCACTGTTGGTTCTTCTTATGGCAAGGATGAAAATGGTAATACGGGGATGTTGCAATTACCGGATTTAACAAAATATGTGAACAACCTGACACCACCAGAGGGAAAGAAGTTTGCGGGTATATACAGCATGTGGGGTAAAGATGTCACAGAAACATATCATATTGATGGCACTGCGGGTGGCGACTTTACATTTACATCCACAAAACTTTATGATGAAACGGGCAAAGCGGTAAAGCAATATATAAAGCTGGATGATTTGCCATGGACATATCCTGGATTGGCAAATACAGGTGGTCGGCCATTCTATATGTTTATAATATGGGACGATGTGGAACCCCAGGGTGACGATTCGTGCCCGGTGTTTGATAAAAGTGTCCAAGGTTCTGCGTGGAATAGCATAACGCCAACAAAGTATGTTCGGGCGAAAAATGCGGCGGACAGAAAATCTGACAAAACCGATTGCGCCATAATTTACGAAGATGCAGACGGTTTCTGTCGTATTGCCCCGTATAAGGTTCAGCCGGCATCTCAAGGGTTGCCCGCAATCAGTGTTTATACGGACAGTATTTATAAAGGTGACGGTAAGTGGATCATTTCATCGCCCACGGGTGGACTTGTTGTTGATTGCAACAAAGAATATTCAGATATAGATGCAGAATTGTTGGTTTTAACACACGCCGGCGGAATAAAGTCCGCGTATGATGAAACACAAACGCTGTTGTTTAATCAGTTAAGAATTGGCATAAATTATGGTGAAACATTGCCATCACTTGCACCGTTTGTTGAGTTGAACAAATATTATTCGCCAAATGCGGTTTTGGTTGGTGGATTTAGTAAAAATCATATGAGTGCGGGTGGGCAACCGTGCGCTGGCATATCCGCGGGTGGTTGTGTGTCTTTGCCAGAAAGCGAAAAATATTGGGGTGCAGATGGAAATCCGGTTAAAACAATCGCAAATCAAACCGAAATACAAAACAACTTTGATGGACACGATGGGGTGTATGAGCCGTCGCTGTTGTGGAACACCGTAAATGAGACGGTTGCCGATTGCCCAGTGCCCACGGGTGTAAAATGTGCATCTGGTGACACAAGTTGTTCAAATGCAAAAAGATATCCGCATTATTGGACGCAGAATGGACTGATGTCTTCAGCGGACGTTGCAACATTTGTTCAAAATTCTACATTTGTGCGAAATGTTTTATTATTCGGTAACACACAGAATGGAATTGCGAAGTGTGGCGCAATAATTCGTGATGGCGATGGATTATGTTGGGTTATGGAAAATAATCGTGAGTGTACATCAGGAACCGACTCTTGCATGTATAGGGTGATGGATTGCGACCTTAGCAAATATACAATTGAAAGTGATGGTACATTGCCGTGGAGTGCGGGCGGACAAAGAATAAAGAACATATATATTGACGATAGTTGGGACATGAATGGTAATGGCAAGGGCAAACTGGTAACCCCAACTAATCCAACAGGAATTGGTGGGATAATCAAGATACTGTATCAATGGGAAGGCGACACCAGTAAGAACTTGGTGTTCCCAGATTTAAGCGGGCTGGTGTCAAATATGGAACACTATGTTTGGAACAGTACACAACATGCGTGGGAAAAATCAAATAAACAGTTTGCGGGTATTTATTCAAACAAAGATTGTTCGGGAACACCTTATTATGACGATACGGGCAAGCCAATACACTCCACTATGACATTTAGCGAAGTGGGCAATATGTATATGTGTTGGACGGATGAAGAGGATGAAGAAGAACCATCGGAACCGGTAATGCCGGATGATTACGATTGCCCATCTGTTGATGAGTCGCTTTCAAGTTATGCAAATGCCAATGCAAATATAAGTGATGGACATTTGTTGTCAGCGCCAGATGGTGAAACAATTAGCAGTCAAAGTGCTTGTACATGGATGTTCACGGACGGCGATGGCATGTGCCGGATTGGTACATATACTTATAAAGTGGGCAGCAAAACATACTATGATTGGAATGATTCAATCGTTGCGTGCAATACCACGACAATTGGAAACGACCACGGTTTTGATGTGGATGTTGGACCGATTATGGACACGGTGCCAACCGCTTTCTGGGATCAGGATTATTTGAGATTAGAAGATCGGTTGACATACAGATATAACACAACATTACCATCTTTGAAACCATATGTTGATGCGGCAAAAGAAGGCAGTATATCTGGACATTACACGTTCATGGGCGGATATGTCGGTGATAGTTGCAGCGTCACATACTCCAATGGTGTGCCAAGCATTGGTTCGGGTTGTACACGTGTTTATAATGACGATGGAACACCGGCAAAGACGTTGTCATCATCTGATTCAGATGAATTGACATTAGCGTGGGATTATTCGGATAATTCTTGGGCTAATTATGCCAGTATTTGCCCGACGACACGCGCAGAATATAACAAGGATTTCAATATAAATTCTGGTTATAGCTTCCCAGAAGATGAGGTTAGTGCATCTTGTACAGTACAACGTGCATTGGTCACATCAAATAATTCCGTAATTAGCCCTGCATCAGATTGTGCCATTTTATGTGAAGATACACTGGACGTTTGTTATGCGAAGACAACCGGCCAAGACAAACCGAGCAATACCGGTGGTTCAACGGGTATGGTGTCGTGCGATACGACCGGATATGTGGATACAACTAAATCGGTGCGAATCTTGGATGATGGTAGCGAAGGTAATGCGATTAATACGGTTCGTTACCAAACATATCTTAAAGATTATGCTATAAGATCTGAACATATGATAATATTTGTCCAGCCATCTAACACATGGCCATCGGTTTCGAATTTGATTGCTGACCTGTATCATTGTGGTGGTGCGAATAGTCACGATGGATGTACGAATGGGGACGATGGTAAAACATTCCGCGGTATTTATACTGAACCGAATTGCGCCGGCACCCAGATTTACGACGAAAACGGAGATTATAACACCAGCACATCTGTCACGTATGAAGATTTACCCGCGGTTGTGTGGGGAGATAACGATAAAAAAGTATACATGTGCTGGCAGTAATCTGTCCCCAGTGGAATATCAACAATTTCTTACACGTTAACCCGCGATTTTTTCCATAAATGCGTTATGGTTGGCAAGCTCTTCGTCATGTGGTGCAAATGTGCGATATGGAAATGTTTCGCCAATTTTTGGATGCGCCAAGAAAGCATCGTGTTGTTTCGCGATAACGTCGTTGATATCTGGTGCCGGTGCGGTGTTTTCCAATTCCAAGAACACCTTGGCCAGAATCTCGGCGTCAATAAGCGCACCGTGTGCATCTGCACGTGCAGTAAGGGAAATACCATACCATTTCGCAAGCGCGTCCAGTGAATAACTCTTGGGCCCAAAAACGCGGTTGCGTGCAATCACGATGGAATCAAGTTGTTGCGGACGCGGAATCGGGGGCAAACCCAACATTTCCAATTCATGATTCATAAACGGAAAGTCAAAATCTAAACCATTGTGTGCAACAACCGGTGCATCACCGATAAACTCCAAAAACTTTGGTGCAATTACCGACATTTTCGGTTTGTCTTCCAAAAAAGCATTAGAGATTTTATGGACCATATACGAATCGGGTGGGATTATTTTCCCATCTGGATTGATATATTCATGGAAAGTGCGTTCAGTGATAACGCCGTCGGCGATTTCAACCGCGCCAATCTCTATACAGCGGTCACCCCGCATATATTCAAAGCCGGTTGTTTCAATATCAAAACAAATGACCCTTTTCATTCCCCGTCCCGCAAAATAATCTGTTTAAATCTGAAAGTTTAGTGTATTATAAAGAAATGATGGATTCAATGCTAGCAAATCTTAACGCGGAACAGTTGACAGCGGTAAAAACGACCGAAGGGCCGGTTTTGGTGCTGTCTGGGGCTGGAACCGGGAAAACCCGCGTTTTGACAACCAGGGTCGCATACATTTTGAACAATGGGCTTGCGCAACCATGGCAGGTTTTAGCACTGACTTTTACTAACAAGGCCGCAAATGAGATGAAATCGCGTATCGCAACATTTGCAGAAAGTGGCGCGGGGTGGAATGCGCGCGATTTGTGGTGTGGGACTTTCCATTCAATTTGCCTGCGGATTTTGCGTGCCAATGCCGCCGCCGCGGGTTTGCGCCCTGATTTTATTATATTTGGTGAAGATGATCAGAAAGCGGTTGTGAAATCTGTTTTATCAGATATGGGAACAACAACCCGAACCCCCGGCGATTTTGTGGAGCAATTTTCGTCTATCAAGGACAAGGGGTTAAGTGCGCTGGATAACAAAGATAAAGTATATGTCGCATATAACGCAGAATTGGCACGTATGGGGGCGATTGATTTCGGGGATATAATCTTATATGTGTTAAAGTTATTCGAATCACAGCCCGAAATTTTAGCGCGTTATCAGCATCAGTTTAAATATATCTTGGTTGATGAGTTTCAAGATACCAATGCAGCCCAGATGCAGTTGCTGGAAATGCTGACGCGGGGGATTGAAAGCCCGAACATTTGTTGCGTCGGCGATGATGACCAGTCAATTTATTCTTGGCGTGGCGCAGAAATTAAAAATATTCTGAACTTTGATAAAACATATCATGGGGCGACGGTTATTCGCCTTGAAACGAATTACCGCAGTACACAAAATATCTTGGGCGCGGCAAATTCACTAATACGGCATAACAATGGTCGTTTGGGTAAAGATTTGCGCAGTGTAAAATCTGATGTCGCGGGTGAACCAGTATATGTTTTAACTGTGCCATCTGACCTGGATGAAGCGCATGTTATTGCAGATGCAATTTCCATGGCGGGTGATTTTACAAAGCATGCTGTTTTGATTCGCGCAGGCAGTTTGTCGCGTTTATTTGAAGAAGAATTTACACGTTGTGGTATACCTTATCGTTTAATTGGTGCGACCAAGTTCTATGACAGGGCGGAAATCCGTGATGCTATTGCATATCTGCGCTTGTTAGTATATCCGTTTGACGATATTTCTTTCTTGCGCATTATTGGAAAGCCAAGTCGCAAAATTGGCGCAGCCGCGATTGATAAACTACGGGCCGCGGGACCGAATTTGATGGCTGGTTTGCGTACCGCGCAATTAAGCGGGAAACAACGTGAAAATGCGGACGCTTTCTTGGATGCGTTTCGTTTTAATTGGATGGAAATGGCACCACGCGAAGCGGCACAAACATTGTTGGAAAAATCTGGTTATTTACAAATGTGGCGCGATTCCAAAGATTCAGACAGTGCAGATCGCTTGGACAATGTGCGCGAGTTGATAACAGACGTGATTGCGAAATACGATACTTTGCCAGAGTTTTTGGAACAGGCGGCGTTGATGACGACTGATGATGACGAAGATGATAAAATTGGTGGCGAAAGAAATGCGGTCAGCATTATGACTATTCATGCAGCCAAGGGTTTAGAGTTTGATAATGTATATCTGCCGGCATGGGAAGAGGGCATTTTCCCAAATGAAAAATCAATTGATGAAGGCGGTATAGAAGAAGAACGTCGCTTGGCATATGTTGCGATTACGCGTGCGCGCAAGCGGGCTGTGATTTCAAATGCAATGACGCGTATGGTGTTTGGTTCGCGTCAGTATAATTCTCCGTCGCGCTTTATAACCGAAATGGATGATAGGTTTTTAGATTTTCAAGGGACCGCACGTCCGCAACGCACACAATCGTATTCTTATACACCACCGCGTCGGGTTACGCCACGCGTTGCGGGGACAACAATGGTTGGGAAACTGGTGTCGCATACGGAACTGGGGCACGGAACAGTAATTGCTGAAAATGGTGAGGTTTTGACCGTTGCATTTGGCAAGCATGGTATGAAAAACGTTATGAAATCGTTCGTGACGGTTTTATAAGTTTAACTTCTGCTTTTTTTGATTGCCTCTATCCACGATTTTGCTTGTTGTTTGGCATCATTGGTCCATGTTTTCATGTCGCCAGTGAATTTGTCGCCCCATGACTTTGTGTCAACGGAACCACCAATGTCTTTCGCGATTTTATCTGCTTGTGTAGCCAGGTATCCAACCAATAATCCGGTTAGTAATGCAGGGATAAATCCATCGTTTTCAAGTGTTGGAACTTGGGCAGATAAATCACTGCCAATTACCCCGTAAAGTAATGCAGCACAAATTGCGATTACAATAGATAAAGATACAAAATACACCGCAGCATTTATGAAACGATTTATTTGTGCATCCAATTTTACTGGACCAGTATTAAATAACTTTATAAATCCGTTAAATATATTTCCCGCCAATCCTTTGTACGACGTTTGAGGAATCGTTTCTGCAAGTGCTGTAAATGGCAACATAATTATGCCCAAGAACAAATCCATCACCACGCCCAGTGCCATAAATGCAAACTTAAACGCATCCCATAAAAAGACGCATGTGAATATTGCGCCGACAAGAAAACTAAAAGTGCTGTGGCCAATGCCACCAACCATCCATGTCCAACCCGCTGCAATTGCGCTGGTAAAGAAACCAGATAACCGTGTTGGCAAGCACATTAAACTGGCGGCGGCGTTTGCATCAAATAACATATCGTCTGGGGTGTTTGTCGCAACAAATTGATGAATTGCATCACAAGTGTCGGGTAAAACGGCACCTGATACAGCCGCCACAGCATTTAATATAAAATCAGATAAAAATGTTCCAATGGAAATAACAGGTCCCATTACCATCATGAATAATTTAGCAGGACCAATTTCTAGTATGGTAATCCAAATGGCAATCATAATCGCTTTTTTTAGTATGTCTGTAACTAATTTTTCTGCGTTTGTGCCACCCTTGGACATAAAATTGTATGCTTCAAACATTATCCAAAATGCATACATAACAAGCATAAAAATCACGATAAAGCGAACAAGTGAAGAATCTAGTATTTTGGCAACTTGGTTCAGCCCATGAATCATGGCGATTCCTAAACGTGCTTCGATTGGGACATAATCTCTTACCATTTGTCGCTTGAAACTTTCTTCCAGTTGTGATAAATCACCATTTAGTGATTCGATAAATCTTCCAACATTTTCTTCTGTGGTCCATGTCCCGTAATCACCAATGCTGCCCGGGGCAGTTGTTGCGCCAATCGCAGAAAACGAAAGACACACGCATACGATTGCGACAAATAATTTTGATAAAATCTTGCGAATATATTTCATGATCCCTAGCTGCCCAGTTTGGTTGTTAATTTTCCTGCGATTGTGCGTGGTAAATTCCAGATGTTTGTTCCTAACTTTTTAATGTTGCCACCAAAGTCAAACATCTCGCTGCCGTCGGTTGCGCTTAGTAACGCGTCTATCTTTGGTGAAATTACCCAATAATATAACAGGAATAAACCAATCATCATTACCATAAAGCCCCAACCGTCGCCCATGAAATCAAATGCCCCCGGGTAACTGCGTTCAACATTTGCGCGTTGGGCGGTAAAGCAATCTTTGAATTTATCGCCATCCATTTCACCGTTTACTAATGCCACTTGTTCACAGGTTTTAAAAGTATTTATAACAGATAATGTTTGGGCGTCTGGGTTTTGGACAGTTTGTCCCAACATTGGGGGTAATATAGTGCTGAACCCGTCAATTGGTCCCGGGAAATATGCATCAGCCGCATAGGATACAGTTGCATATAAAACAACAATTTTTAGCGATATGGAAACAATTTTTACCGCAGACGATACCAACATATCAAGAGCTTTAGTTGTTAAACCAGATGCGACTTTCCATACTGGTTCAAATGCGTACGATGCGATGAATAGGGGCAAGAATATTATTAGGAATATCAGTTTCATGATGACACTTAAAACCTGGAAGAATAAATCAAACCCTATGACCAAGAACATCAAAACCAGTGCCAGACCAGCAACCCATGTAATTGCGCCACCACCCATGTCCATCCATGAATAATTCATCAACGAAAAGCCACCGGCTGCGCCCGCTAACATAATCGAATTCAGATTTCCAATAGAACACATAAATGGTTGTAATACAGGATTTAAAATATCGATTGATTCCGCGGTTGTGGTCATTGCACCACATTGTGTTGCGTTTGTCACACCAGATGCCGCCATGCCTAATTCTGCACCAACATACATAACGGGTGTGATGGTAATGTTTGTTACATAGCGCAGTGCAGTTGTGCCCCCCAGACCAAATACACCCAAAAATGCACCAGCAATCAAAACACGAACACCTTGGTGCCAAACTTTGTCAAACCAAGGTTTGAAATCTAGTTTCTTTTCGGATGTATCCAGTTTAGATGTTGTTTTCGTGGCATCATAAATATACAGACCAGAATAGACAAACAGAAATATACCAAATCCAATAACCAATAACAACCATATGTGATTTACAATCGCGTCCCAGAATAATTCTGTTGCATGCCCCAATACGCCGAATAAATCAGATATGTATTTACACATAAAGCAACCGTTGGCATTGGCAATGTCGTCACCTGCACCAATCGCAGTAAGAAAATTATCCATACTGGTGTATGTCAAAGAATCCCCGCCAATGGATGAAGATAAATACCAAATACCTAACCCCAACGCGATGGCGCCCATAACAATTCTGACAAGAAGCATAATCAATTTTGCTTTTAGCACTTATTGTCCCCCTGTTGCTTCGCCACCAGATATTATCGTTTTGCCGACTTCTTTGATTTTATTAAATGCCGCAGATGTCAATTGCATTGCGTTATTGCCCAATTCTTCGCTTAACTGGTTTTCTTCTTTCAAATCAAATGCGGACAAAATCATACTTGTCACTTTTGGTATTTGGTCTTTTAAGAAATTGATAACATATACCAATACGACCGTTCCCATAATGGTAAGTGATGCAAAATTATCTTCGGATAAATCTACGTCAAATATAGACATTTGTTCCGATGTTATCGCGTTTACAATGTCGCTTACCGAAGTTTCAGAAGACGAGAAGAACTGGGCAATAATAACCATTATGACTGTATATGTTATAACAGCTGCTGCTAACGCAACAATGGCATTGATAAGTGTCTTGAATTGCCCGATACCAAGTTTTTTACCCAACCCAGACATCCACGAAGGAACATGTTCAGCACCGCCGAATGCCAACAGCACCAACGACAACGGAAAGAAAAATGCAAACAGTGCCATCGCGATAATTATATCTGCGAAATAACAACAGAATTTGAAGAATAATTTAAAGAATGCCCAGAAAATATAAACGCCAACCATAAACAGAATAAAGTGCCGGATAATAGCACCGATTCCAAGTAGCGCCTGCCATGAAAACGCAGTATCCATTATGGCAATTCCCAATTTCATATATCCTTGGAACTGGGTAATTGTTGTTTTCATCAACATAACAATTTTATCGCGTAATTGTGGTCTGAAAAATCCATCGTTAGACATTGGCAATGGTTGATATGTGACGTGTTCGTTGATAACATTGTCGTCAAGGTTCAACAAGGTTTGCGTATAACTAAGCGAAATTTGAGCAACCGGTTCAAATGTGGCGGTGGTAATCATACGTGGCAAGGCGACACCAACCCATAAAAAAGACATCGCAACCAAAGAATTTATTATAACTGGGCGCACCGATTTATTATACCAAGGGTCAGCATTGCCTTTCTTGATGTTCTGCCACACGGCATTCAATACGAAAAACGCAAACAAGATACAGAAAATAATTACTGCAAAAAATGCCATGCGATTATACATCGCCGCCGCCGCTTCGGACACGATACGGAACAACCGATCAAATATCGGGCAACCATAACACTGGACTGTGCCTTCAATAAGATTGTTTATAAGGTTGTTCATTATTTAATTAACTCCGCTATTTTTCCGATTGATTTTTTTATGCCTTTGGCACTGTTCAAAGTTGACTTTGTATCGCTCTTTACTTGGTCGTATAACTTTCCACGTCCGCCGACATAATCTTCTAGTTGTTTCTGGGTCAAATCAAACAATTTAAACATCAGATAGAATGTCAAAATTGATGATAACCATAAAATAGAATGTTCGCCGAAACCACCCGCAGATTGTGCGATGCTTGGCACATTACTGGTGGCAGAACCACCCGCTGCAACAACAAATATAGAACCGTTCCATGTAAACAGGGCTTTTATAATGGCGATGTTGATACACAACATAAACGAACACATAATCATTGTGATAACTAAATGTTGTAATTCTTTTGTAATACCGGCAAACGCAGGCCAAATGTCTAACCATTTTTCGCTGGGTTTCATAACATAAGACAAAACATGAAACGGATATAAAACCAATGCCATACCGAAATTAAATATCGCTTCAATTATCAACAGTGCCATAAACAAGTTGCTGGAAAAGAAGGTTGAAACAAGGATGATGCCTGTAATCAAATTCAGGAATCCGCCTTCGCCATGTGGCACTATTGTGAAAAGACCACGCAACCCAGATGTCATAAATTGAAACCCGCGTTTAATCATCTGATTGTTTGCTGCGGATAAGTCGGCAATTGGTTGTATCAAAAATTCACAAGATGATTTGGAAATCCACGCTTTTTGAACAATGGATTCTGGGCATTCTATTCGTGGTGCGGGTGCACCAGTTGAGTTGATTGTTTCGGTAATATAGTGTGTGTAAAGTGAACCGAACTGCAAGAAAGGATTGACCAATACTTCGGTCACCAAAACTGGTCTGATTTGTAATAATATCAGTGCCGCAATAATTCCACGCAAACATGGTTTCATAACATTATACACAATTGTTTGCGCAGTGGCACCCCCCGCCAATTCACCACCGCCGGACAAACCAATTAAAGCGGTCCAATTTTTAGGTATGTAAAGTTTTATCAAGTACAGAATAATGGTTATGGCTAAAAAACCCCATACCAAGATATAGATAATGCCGGTGCCGTTTCCGACAAAAAAATCGTATCCACCACTGGCAATACTCATCATCGCATCTAGTATCAGTGGCACGAATGGTGCTAAATTTAATTGGTCAACAATACCCCAATCTGCAAACGCAGATCCAGGCATAATAAGCATTGCCGCCAAAAATAAGCACGGTAAAATTCGCCGAAAAAGTTTCATTCTCTCTCTTATTTATATTTTTATCTTTTCAATTATATCACATTTGGGACAAAATGTGATATACTTATTACAGTAATATGAGTTGGTTTAAAAAGTTTTGGATAATTTTTGTATCGTTCCTGCCGTTTACGGCGGGGGCGATTGCGCCATTTTGGGTTGGGGTGTTTGCCGGCGTTGGTACTTTGGCTGGTTTTTCCGTATACCGAAGTGTTTTTCCGGTCAATATGAATGACGCATTAAGTTTTTTTAGTACCTGCTGGTCCTGTCAAATGTTTGCTGATGTAATGGGGACAATATCAAATGTGTTACCCGGCGTATTTCACGCGATTGGTTTGATTGTGATACCTTTTGCAGCGGGTTTGCTTGCAATTTGGTTTGCTTGGCAAATATTGTCGTCTTTTATGAATGGAAAAAATGTAGAACCATGGTCTATTACTGGCGATTTTGGAACCAAGTTTATTAAATTAAGTGTTGCATGTCTTTTGATGCTTGCCCCATTGCCCCGACTGATAAACGATATTGCAATAGAGCCGATATTTAATGTTGGAATGTCCTTAAATCACATTGTCACAGATGATGATGCGTTTAACACATGTGTTGTAGCAACCGCGATTGCGGATCCTGTGTCGGTGTCCCAGCAAAGTGCGAATCGGGGGGCGTTTTCACCAAAATTACGGCATCATTTGGCATGCGAATTGGCAAATGTACATCAGATGACGGGTTTGGGAATGACGGTTGGTTGGGCTATGCTGAATATGTCGTTCAACAGGGAATATATGCATAAACTGATGTGGAATATACCTGTTTTTCCAAATGTCCCGATTTTCCTTAGTGGGTTGTTGTTGATAGTATTGTTCTTTGTGGCATTGTTGCCGATACCAATATATTTCTTGGAAATATTTATAAAGTTATCCATAGATCTTATTATGTTGCCAATAAGTTTGTTGTCGTGGATATTTAATGGCTGGAAGATATTACCAGATAGCAAGAAAAACATAAAAACCCTTATCAACGATGTTGTCCAAGGAACATTGGGTTTGGCATTGACGGGCGTGTTTTTGACATTTGCGATAATGTTTATTAACGCTGTATTCGGGAACTGGGACGGTATGACAAGGTTAGAGGCAGCAATACTGCAAAACGATTCGACGATTCTTATGGACGGTCTTATGATGCGTGATGACGGTTTGATAACAATCATCTTTATGGGGGCGTTTATCGCGATGTTTATGGTGTCGATTCCGGCACTTATCAAGACATTGTTCAGTGTTGAAATATCAGATGACTTCTATAAAACTACAAAAAATAACATGGATAAGGTCTGGTCAAATGCCCAGAAAATCTACAAAGATATAAAAAAATAAAAAATCAAGTAGTTTATTTTACATCACCCCCTTTTTTCTGTCTTCCGAATCTGATATAATTCACATCAATGAAGCAGTTTCCGATTCTTTATTGGTCGCGTAAGACAAATGGTGATGCGATTTACCAGTTGGCGCGGAAAGTCATAAATACGGCCACGGGTGAAATGCCTGACATTATATCGGGTGATTTGGACTTGCCGGCAATATTTGAATCAAATCCGAATGCGGTTGTTTATTATCCTGTTTTTTGCGAATCGACGGGTTGGTGGGGTGAATTACTGGGTGGTGGCGCCGTTGTAACGGATAAAATGATTATTTCGCCGGAATGTCAGTTGATGGTGATACGGGCGGATAATGGTACAAATGCACGTGGCGGGCACCAGTTGTTTGCCGCTGAAATATACCCAACCAGTGGCTTTTTCAAAAAGATGAATTCGTCCATCGCGACGGTGGCGGACATGCTGGCAACGGATGCGGGAACGATTTTGGCACTGTTTTCCGGCAAAAATCAAAATCAGTTCATAAATATCTTGGAATCCACCGGTAATTCATATTTGGGTTGCATTGGACGCTATTAAATCGCGAATATCGCTTGATTTATGGAAATTTCCTTGTATAATCGTGGGGCAAAAAATTAAAAGGGTTATGCTATGAAAAAAGGAATTCATCCAGAATACCACGAAATTAACGTCACAATGACTGACGGTAAGACGGTTAAAATGTATTCTTCGGTCAAAAAAGATTTGGTTTTATCAACCGACAATTTGAATCATTCTGCATGGACCGGTCAACGCGCAAATACAGGCGACAAGGGTCAACGTGCGGCTGAATTCAAAAGCAAATTTGCCGGATTTAAATTCTAATAAAACAAAATCGGGGTGGCAAAATGGAATTGCTGATCAAAGGTTCAACGGAATTAAACAAAATGTTTATGGCGTTGCAACGTACGGCAACCGGTTTGCGCCACGATTTTGGTGAGGTAGAAAATTTACAGCAATCTTTGCGCGGTGCGCGTGACTTTGTACAAAAGGCAGAGGCGCGTATAGAAGAAAGCATCTTGTCTGATTTGATGCTGGTTCGTCCGAACGCAGGATTGTTGACCCCAAATGTGTCGCGTGCCGGTGACGGACGCGATGAATTTGTTTTAGCATTGTCGGGTGCGGCAAATTTTGTTCGTGCCAATCCTCATTTCGCAATTTCTTTGGCGCTGCGCACAAATGATGAAACGCAAATCGCGCTTGTTTATTCGCCAATTGATGAACGTTTATATTATGCGGAAAATGGTCGTGGTGCATATGCTTTTTCAGCATTTCATTCTGCGCGGGTCAAGGTTTCTAATTTAAAAGACGATGCCGATTTAACGATTGCGTATAATACAACAGATAATCGCAAGACGGTTGGTGATGTTCGTTGCACCGGTTGCCCGGCACTTGATTTAGCATGGGTTGCGTCGGGCAAGTTTGATGGGTTCGTATCTGAACCACTTGATTTTGCAGAAATTGCCGCCGGTGAATTATTGGTTCGCGAAGCTGGCGGAAAAATAGAAATGGGCGCAGATTTAATTGCGACCAACGGTCATATTGAATTATAAAATGTCGCCCATTTGGGCGATTTTTTGTTTTTATTTGCAAAGAATAAATATTTGTCTTAAACTTTGTTTCATCATGAAATTAAGAAAAGTTCTGCGTATTTTATTGCATGTCGTGTTTTGGTGCTTTACAGCCGGTATTGCGGCATTGGCGGCATTGATTTTTATTTATGGAAATGATTTACCTGACTATCGTAAATTGGCAACTTATGCGCCACCGGTTGCGACACGTCTGTACGCAGCGGATGGTTCTTTGTTGATTGAATATGCCGAAGAACGTCGTGTGTTTATTGATTATGATGATATGCCGGCACAATTAGTCAATGCGTTTGTCGCTGCCGAAGATCAGAATTTCTGGACGCACCCTGGTATTGATGTTCAGGGGATAATCCGTGCGTTAATAAACAATGGGGCGCATGCACTGGGGTTCAATGCGAACTTTTCGGGTGCTTCAACAATTACGCAACAGGTTGCAAAAAACTTCTTCCTTACATCGGAACGCAGTGTGTCGCGTAAAATTAAAGAGGCAATTTTGGCACTGCGTTTAGAACGCACTTTTTCCAAGAAACATATTTTAACACTTTATATGAACGAAATATTCTTGGGCGCGCGTGCATATGGTGTTGGTTCGGCTGCGTTGATGTATTTTAACAAGCCGGTTGCAAATTTGTCTTTGTCTGAATGTGCGTTTTTGGCGTCCCTGCCAAAGGCACCAAATGATCGTGCGCGTGCGGTTGAACGTCGGAACTATGTTTTACGTCGCATGATGGAAGAAGGATATATAACACGTGAAGAAATGACAGCGGCGGCCGCCGAAGAATTGAATATCAACAGCGGTTTTACCGAACAAATGGCACCAGAGTTCCAATATTTTGCCGAAGATGTTCGTCGCCAGTTGTTAAATACTTTGGGACGCGATGTGTTGTATAACCAAGGACTATATATCAAAACAACAATCAATCCAGATTTGCAACGTGCCGCAGCCGCCGCGTTGAACAAGGAATTGGATGCATATAATGCCGGTCGTACCGATAAACTTCAGGGCGCGATTATTGCAATGAATCCGCATACTGGACGCGTGTTGGCAATGACGGGGGGGCGCAGTTTTTCAGAAAGTTCATTTAATCGTGCAACCCAAGCATATCGCCAGATTGGCAGTACGATTAAACCATTTGTATATTTGGCGGCACTGGAACGTGGTTATTCGCCAGAAACATTGTTGTTGGATGCCCCGATTGTCGGTATTCGCGAAAGTGGCATGGAATGGAAACCTGAAAATTATGATAAAAAGTTCTTAGGCGAGATTCCGTTGCGTTTGTCATTGGAAACATCGCGTAATGTTCCAACCGTGCGTCTTGCACAACAGATTGGTCCAGAAAACGCGATTGAAATGGCGCAACGTTTCGGTGTCTATCCTGCGGATTTGCAGAACATAAATGTCGCAATGGCATTGGGTGCGGGTGAAACAACGCTGGAAAAATTGGTGTTGGGTTATTCCGCATTTATCAACGGTGGTCATGTTATTAAACCGCAATTGGTTGATTATATCCAGGATCGCTATGGCCGTTCAATTGGTGGTAACAAGGTCGAATTGGTGGAATGGACACCTGATTCTGTGCCGCCAGAGGTGACAGAAGTGGCGCAGCCGCTTGCAGATGCTCAGAGTTTGTATCAAATAGTGTCTATTTTACAGGGTGC
Organism: Alphaproteobacteria bacterium; assembly: GCA_017960855.1. Classification (GTDB taxonomy): domain Bacteria; phylum Pseudomonadota; class Alphaproteobacteria; order Rs-D84; family Rs-D84; genus Enterousia. Next base: position 21,754 of record JAGCYJ010000009.1, read on the forward strand.
GGTTGAACGTGGAACCGGACGCCAAGCGCGGGTAGAGGGGCATACAATAGCGGGGAAAACTGGAACCACGAATGATGTAAAAGACATTTGGTTTATCGGGTTTTCTAAAAATATGATTGCAGGTGTGTATTTGGGTTACGATACGCCAAAACCGCTGGCCAAGGGTGCCGGCAGTCATATGGCCGCACGTGTGTTTGCGGACTTTATGCGGGTCGCGCTGGAAAATGAAAAGAATCAGCCGTTCCCGATACCAGATGGTTTGTCTTTTGTTCGGGTAAATCGTCGCAGTGGTGCGGCGGCATCTGTTGATCCAGATGGTACAATTATTACCGAAGTGTTCAAAGTTGGGCAGAAACCCAATCCAGCACCAAGTCGCAACACGATGGACAGCAGTCCAGTCATGGGCGGTGTATTTTAATTTAATATTACGAAAAAATGTGATATAATGTCCCCTGTTATGTATGGGGGATTTTTTATGAAGAAAGTATTAGCGATATTGTTTTGTGCAACTGCATTGGTGGCATGTGGCCAAGATGATGGAATTGAACATCAAAAATGTGGTGGATATGATGTAGAAATGCGCTTTTCCGACACGGGTGAAACAATGAATGCCAATATAAACGGTGATGAATTGGAATTGTCTAATGTTGTGTCGGCATCAGGGGCGAAATTTGCCGGAATATTGAACGATACAATCGTCGTTTTGTGGAATCAGGGCGAAAATTGGACGCTTATATTGGACGACGACACTATTATTGAGTGCGAAAGCAAATAAGATTTATTTTCAGATAACTTTGTGATAAAATGTCAGCATAAGAAGGAGATTTTTATGCTGACTGATTTTTTTCTAGAAAAAGGTGTAAGTTTTTTTGCAAGTGGTTGGACTCAATTCGCGGGTGGTTTTGGCCTGGCGTTCTTGATAATGCTTGTCTTTGGCCGTCCATTTATTCGTGCAATGCACGCATGGCAAAAAAAGGGTCAGCCAATAAGTGAAAATGTCCCACAATCGCATCGGGCCAAGGCGGGAACGCCGACCATGGGCGGTATTTTGTTGGTGTTGGCCATTTTGATTTCATCTGTGTTGTTTATGCCAATGTCAAATCCGACGGGGTGGATTGCTTTGTTGGCACTGGTAATGTTCAGCATATTGGGCTTCGTTGATGATTATAAAAAAGTTTCTTCGCAGTCGGTCAAAGCATCAAATGGGCTGAAACCATCAACACGCTTGTTTGTTGAAGCGGTCTTTGTGGTTGTTTTGGCATATTTGATAAATAAAACTATGCCAGCATATGTACCTGATTTATCGTTGGCATTTGGTTCGTGGATTGCATGGCCGTTGGGATTGTTTTATTACATATTTGCTTATTTTGTGATTTGTGGTTCGGCAAATGCGACGAATATAACCGATGGTTTGGACGGTATGCTGTCTAAATTGTATATGCCAGTTCTGGTCGTGTTGGTTGTCGCATTGTACGGCGCAACACGAATCGGGTTTATGGATACAGTTGTGTTTTTACCCGAAGCAAGCGGTCTGTACGCAGTATTGGGTGCGGCGTTTGGTGCGGTGTTGGGATTTTTATGGTTCAACGCAAAACCTGCTTCAATCTTTATGGGTGATGTCGGTTCGCTTGCGTTGGGTGGCTTTATGGGAACGGTTGCCATGTTGTTAAAGTCAGAAATCATTATGGGCGTTGCCGCGGGAATGATGGTTTTGATTTTGTTGTCTTCATTTGTTCAAACAATGGTTTTCAAAATTACACGTATTGCAACCGGCACCGGTCGCCGTGTGTTTTTGCGTGCGCCATTACATCATCACTTTGAAGAATTGGGTTGGGTTGAAACAAAAATTGTTGATCGATTCTTTATCTTGTCGGTGATGTTCGCAGGGTTGGCATTGGTCATATTGAAATTCGCATAAAGTACAGTGAGAGAATGTAATGTTTAAAATAAACAGAACCGAAGAGAGTAGATTAACCAGTTGGTATTTTGAAACAGATAGAAAATTGCTGGTTATGGTTTTGGCTATGATTTTTGTCGCTATGATTATGGCGATATCCAGTGGTTCTGCGATGTTTGTGCGAACAATGAATATGGCACACAAAGTTCAATGGTATGATTTCTTTGTGCGTATGATTCCATTTTATGTCATTGGTGTAATAACCATGATTGGTGTCAGTATGACCGACAAAAAGACGGTTATGCGTTTGGCATGGGCAGATATAATTGTGTTCTTTCTTCTATTGATTGGGACAGTTTTGTTTCCACACGAATGGAACCATTCACATCGTTGGTTGATGTTGCCGGGATTGCCGCGTGTTATGCCATCTGATTTGATGAAGCCAGGGTTTGTTATGGTGACCGCATGGTTTATTTCTAAAATGAAATCAATATACGAAGGCGATATGTTCAATCTGAAACGTACATTGTTCCAGGTAAAAACTTGGTCGTGGGCATGGTATTTGGCCCCGCTGGTAATCGTGTTAGCGATTCAGTTTTGGCATCCGGACTTTGGAACGATGTTGCTGTATCTGGGAACATTGTTTGTTATGTTGTTTATGGCGGGACTGCCGGGAAAATGGGTTGCATCACTGATGGGAATTGGTGGTGGTCTGTTGATGCTGGGGGTGACATTTTTGCCACACGTGCGGGCCAGAACACTGGGGATGTTCGGCGCCGTTGATCCACGCAGCCAGATTGGATTTGCCCTGCGCGCAATTCGTAATGGTGGTTTGTTTGGTGCAGGGGACAAGGCATACATAGTTGAAAATTTACCAATGGCAGAAAGTGATTTTATCTTGTCGGGAATATGTGAAAACTTTGGCGCAATAGTGTCCTGTGCTTTGATTGTTTTGTTGTTTGTCGTGTTTTGGCGCTTGCTGCACCAATCAAAGTATGCGCGTGATGATTTTACATCTAATGCGATTATCGGCACGGCGGCAATGTTCGGAATTCAAGTTTGCATCAATTTAGCATCAACGCTGCGTATTATGCCGGCCAAGGGTATGACATTGCCGTTCATATCACACGGGGGCAGTTCGTTTGTCGCGTATTGTTTGCTGTTCGGTATGGCATTGGCACTGATACGCGAAGATAAATGGAAATAACAATAGGGGGCTGTGATGAAAATATTGATTGCAACAGGTGGAACGGGTGGACATGTGTATCCTGCGCTGGCGGTTGCCGAAGAATTGGCATCACGCGGGCATAAAATAATCATATCGTGCGACGGTCGTGTTGATAAAATGGTGCGTGACGGAAAACCGGCTGGCGCAAAAAAGATTCATATTTGGGCTTCGGGTGTTGGCGCAAAAAGTCGCATGAATCAAATGTGGGCTTTGTTTAAAATCGCAGTGTCGGCGGCTGCGCTTACATTACGCTTTATATTTTCGCGGCCCAATCGCGTTGTTGCGTTTGGTGGATATGCGTCTGTGCCAGCGGTGTTTGCCGCGCATGTGTGGCATATCCCAACATTTTTGCATGAACAGAACGCGGCGATTGGTCGTGCGAATAAGTTTACTATGCGTTGGGTTAAAACTTTGATGACCAGTTTCCCAACCGTTGATGGTATGCCAAAGAAGTCGCCGGCGCGTGTCGTTTATACTGGTTTGCCGGTTCGTCGCGATTTTATTGAACGCGCAGGTGCAAAATTATCGGGCAAGGGTAATTTGCTGGTGACCGGCGGTTCGCTGGGGGCGCAAATCTTGGACGAAGTTGTGCCAAACGCGATTGCAGCAATGAAAAACAAAAAGATTTTCGTCACGCATCAAACGCGTCCTGAAAATGTTGAACGGTTGCAAATGTTTTATGCCAAGCACAAGATTCACGCAAACGTGTTGTCATTTATTCGTGATATGGCGGGTGTGATTGCGGATGCTGATTTAGTAATAAGTCGTGGCGGTGCCAGCACAGTTATAGAATTGGAAACAATCGGTCGTCCGGCGATAATTGTGCCACTGGGGATAAATCCCGACCAAGCCGCCAATGCAGCGTCGTATGCACGACTGGGGGGCGGATTCGCAATTGAACAGTCAAAGTTTACAGAAAAATGGTTGACCGCAACACTTACCGAGTTGTTTGAAAACCCGACGCGCTTGCAAAAAATGGCAAAAAAATCACTGGTTGAAAACCATGCGGTTAAACTGATTGCGGACGCGGTTGAAAAATAATTTTTGTTGATGCATTTTGTGCTTGCCCCCGATTCGTCATTTGTTCTATGATTAGAACGGAAGGAAAGGAATATGCATCGGATTACTGCGTCATTATTGGCGATTTTTGTGGCATCCAACGCATGGGGGGATGTTCGTTTGCCTGTTGTAAATGTTGGTGCGGCGGGGGTTTCAGCGCGCGCGGCTTTTGGGGAACCTGTGTATGAACCGGCCTATGTTTCACCGTCGGTTTCGGTTGCACCGGTGACCAAGTCACGTGTTGCGTCAACGCCAAAATCGGTCAGTACACGCAGTGTTACCGCACGTACCGCAACGAAAGCGACACCGTCTGTGGATCGTGGTGAAAAAATCGCAAGCGTTTCAGATGTTTTGATTCCGCATCGCCCCAGTTCTGATTTGTGGGCACAAAATGATGCGCCTTTGCGTATGCCAAGCCCATCAGAGTTTTCCGTTCTGCGTTCTGATTTCGCGTTGCCCGAAGAAAGTTTAGATACATATTCGTCGGGTGAAAGATTCTTTGCGCGTAATTCTGAACCGGTGACAGCGCACGAGGCAATGAGTGAGTTTGATAATCAACTGGCAAAATTGTCTGAATTGCAACGCAGGGCGGACGAAAGTGTTGCAGCGCGTCCGTCGCAAATCGTTTCTGAACCGTTTGTGAATGTTGCCAGCAACAATGTCGTTCCACGTGAAACTAAACCGGTGGAAAAAGAAGATACAACTGTGAAATTATCGCGTTTAGTTGTGCCAATGGATAACCAAGATGTCGTTGTACGCAGTGTTGAAAAGAATACTTCGCCAACAATTGCGGCGGTGCGTAATGATATGACGAAAATGTCGCCGTCTGAATTGCGTCGCGCGTTTCGTAAAACCTTCTTGTCCGAAAATAAGCATTTATCAACATTCCAAATGGATGACCGTTTTGATGTAGCAAGTGATATGTCAAGCAGCATAGAAGGATTCACCGCTGTGCGCGATTTATCCGAAGCAGGTGGTATTCGTCCACTGGAAATCAAAATCCGCTTCCGTAACGAAGATTCCGCGTTGTCGCGTGATAATTATACATTGTTGACCGAATATGCGTCTATTGTGGTCAGTAATCCAAAACGCGCAATTCAGGTTGCGATTCCGGAAAGTGTGACAACTAATGCCGACGATCGTAAATTGGCGGCGCGCAGATTGGCAATTATTGAACAGGTGTTGCGTGATACCGGTGTGGCAGAACAACGCGTGTTGCCGGTCTTGTCGTCACGCAATGATGATGCATTTGTATTGCGTATTATTTCCAACGACCAATACGAAACATTGACACAACAGCAACGCAATATGTTCGGTGACAGTGTTAGCAAGAAAACATACAAAAGCATGTCCTGGTAAGTTGCGAAATGAAATCTGTGCGTGGTTATTTGCAAGATTTAATAAACTTTGTTTTCCCACCGTCTTGCCCGTTATGCAGTGCGCGTGTTGAAACGCACGGTGAATTATGTGGTGATTGTTGGACTGCGTTTAATTGGATTGATGGCACAAAGTGTGTTAAATGTGGTTTTCCATTTGCATCCAGTTTTGATTTGTCGCCGAATATGATGTGTCCAACCTGTGCGGCGGGTAAATGCGAACTGGATTTAATTCGGTCAGCATGTGTTTATGATGACGCGTCACGTGCGGCGATGTTGCCATATAAACATGCTGGGCATATTCAGTATGCGCGTTTTATGGCGCGTGCAATGATTTGGGCTTTGCGTGATGTTGATATATCACCCGATATTGTTATGCCTGTGCCACTTGCGTCGCGGCGTTTGTTTCAACGCGGCTATAACCAGGCGACATTGTTGGCGCGACCAATTGCGCGTGCCTTCCGTGTGCCGATGGATTTAGATTCAGTATCACGTAAATATCGTGAAAATATGGGGCACAAGACGAGCGCGCAACGTGCACAAAATGTTCATAATGTTTTTACTGTGCGCAGTCCCGATAAAATTCGTGGAAAAAAGATTTTGCTGGTTGATGATGTTATGACAACCGGCGCGACATTTAACGAACTTCGGCGTGTGTTAGTTGATGCGGGTGCAACCGCAGTTTATGGGGTTACATTCTGCCGTGTTGCGCGCTCATCGTAAACATATTTGTAGATATAAACATTTTTTCCATTTTATGTTCTTGAGCCGCTTTTTCCTGATCAATTATTTTGTCGGAACATTGTTTCATAAGTTTTACAAACATATTTTTCTGTGAAAGTTTATCTGTCTGATACGATTTTTTGTATATTACTTCTTCTTCAAAATCCAAAATGAAATCCGTCATCAATATGCCGTTCTTTTCAATAAAATGGCTGGAAGTTAACGTGAACAAAGGTGTTTCGTCTGAACAAATCAAATAGTCGGCTGCTTTATCAATATCCGCTGGATTTTTTTCGTTAAAATCATCTTCCCAATCAAGCCCCATTAGTTGAACAAGTTTCAATTTAACGTCCCGGGCTGCCAGAGAGGCGTTGTACGGAATAGAATAAACGGTTTCTTGGGTATCATAGTCGTGATAAACCGAAATATATTCGGATTGTATAGATTTTTCTAAAAATGCAATCAGTAATTTGTTCATTGTGCCGCTGTTCGTTTAACTGTCGTGTTCCATACCTGTACGAAAAGTTTTTATCAGATTGTTTTTTAACGCAAGCCGTTCCTGGGCGATTACTTTTCGGGCGCATTTTCTTGCCGATCGTAACAATGTGTTTGGTTTAGACCGCATTTTTGGGATAATTCTGGCATATTCTGTTGCCAATAAGGTTTGCCCCAGGCGCAATTCATACTTTGCGTTCATAAAGTTATCGGCATCAATGTGTGAGTATGTGCATGTTATAGAAAAGTTGAGGGAATCAACCATTTCGTCTTCGTCCAAATTGTCGCCTACATATGGGGAAATGAACAATATTTCATCGAAAAATAGCCCATCATAGGGAATAAAATACACAACCCCTTTATCAGAATTGACGACAGAAACCGCCTGGGTGCCTATGCTATAATCAAGAAGATAAGACAAAATCGGCTGCATTTAAATCACGTTTTATTCGACAAACCAGGTTTTATTGTTGCATAAAAATACCCTTTGTCAAGGGCGTGTATGTTTTCTTGCCTTTTCGTTTTTATTTGCTAGAATTGCGCGTAATAGTTCAAAAGGTCAAGATATGAAAATTGATTTGGGTAAAAATATAAGCCCGCGCGAAATTGAAACCAAAATTCAAGAATTCTGGGATTCTAATGATTTTTGGTCAAACGATGTAAATTCATCGAAAAAGTCGTTTTGTATGATGATGCCGCCACCAAATGTGACGGGCAGTTTGCATATGGGGCATGCGCTGGACAATGTTTTGACCGATATTGTATGCCGGTATAAGCGTATGTGTGGGTACGATGTGTTGTGGCAACCTGGAACTGACCATGCATCTATTGCAACACAGTTGCTGGTGGAACGCGACTTGTCAAAGCGCGGTATAAATCCACACAGTTTGTCGGTTGATGAAAAGTTAGACATCGCTTGGAAATGGAAAAATGAAAAGGGTGGTCAAATCATCAATCAATTACATGTTTTAGGTGTGACGCCTGTGTGGAAACGTGAACGTTTTACAATGGACGAGGGTCTGTCGGCGGCGGTCACCAAACTTTTTGTAAAAATGTATAACGAGGGGTTGATTTATCGTGCAAAGCGCATGGTGAATTGGTGCCCGAAACAACAAACATCTGTGTCTGATTTGGAAGTGGAAACCCGCGAAGAAAAGGGCAAGTTTTATTACTTTAATTATCCATTGGTTGGTGGTGGTTTTGTTGAAATTGCAACAACACGTCCGGAAACATTGTTTGGCGACCAAGCAATTGCGGTTCATCCTGAAAATGAAAAGTTAAAACATTTAATCGGCAAGAAAGCGATTATTCCGCTGACTGATATTGAAATTCCAATTATCGCAGATGTTCATGCCGATCCTGAAAAGGGTACGGGTGCGGTGAAAATTACGCCAGCGCATGACTTTGATGACTATGAAGTTGGGTTGCGCCATAACTTGACCCCTGTTTGTATTTTGACACCGACCGCAAAAATGATTTCCGCGTTGCCTGTGCCAGAAAAATATTGGGGCATGGATCGTTATGATGCCCGCGCGGCTGTTATGGCTGATGTTGAAGCAGCAGGATTGTTGGTCAAGGTTGAAGATAAAATTATTCCGACACCATATTCTGAACGTGGTGGCGTTGTGGTTGAACCTTGGTTGTCAGACCAGTGGTTCGTTGATGCAGAAAAGTTAGCCGTTCCAGCAATTAAAGCGGTGGAAGAGGGTAAAATAAAGTTTATGCCGGAACACAGATACAATCTGTTTATGGCATGGATGCGAGAGATTCGTCCATGGGCAATATCACGTCAATTGTGGTGGGGACACCATATACCAGCTTGGTATGACGAAGATGGCAAGGTATATGTTGCTGCAACCGAAGAAGAAGCGATAAAGCAATCTGGTGGCAAGAAACTGACACGTGATCCCGATGTTCTGGATACTTGGTTTTCGTCTGGACTGTGGCCATTTTCAACATTGGGCTGGCCAATGGATACAGTCGAATTGAAAAAATATTATCCAACAGATTTGTTATACACTGCGGCCGATATTATATTCTTCTGGGTTGCGCGTATGATTATGATGGGCATTTATGTTATGGGTGATGTTCCGTTCAAATGTGTGAATTTCCATGGTCTGGTTCGTGATAGCAAGGGACAGAAAATGTCTAAAACCAAGGGTAACGGTACAGATCCATTGGATGCAGTCGCAAAATTTGGTGCCGATGCATTACGTTATTGGGTGGCAACAGCACCAATTGGGACAGATTTAAGATACAGCGATGATGAAGTGAAACGCGGTTCTAAATTGCTGACTAAATTGTGGAACGCATCACGTTATGTGTTGATGAATTTGGAAGATTTTGAACCGGCAAGCGCACAAAAGATTGATATTGCAAATCGTTTCGTTGAAGATAGATGGGTGTTGGCTGAATTGAATAAGGCGATTGCAGAAACACGCAAGAATCTTGATAAATACGACAACTATAATTCACGCAGTGCAATTGATACTTTCTTCTGGGAAGTGTTTTGTGATCAGTATCTGGAGTTTATCAAAGACCGTTTCTGGTCGCCGGAAAAATACAGTGCGGAATCAAAACTATCTGCACAATGGACATTGTGGGAAGTGTTGCGCGCAATAATCGGTTTGTATGCACCATTTATTCCGTTCACTACCGAAGAATTGTGGCAAAAGATTTATAAAGAAACCGAAGGTGGCGAAACTTTACACCGAACAGAATATCCAAGTGTGGATGTCGCGCGCGATACGGATGTTTCTGAAATGCAAATCGCATTGGATATATTGAAAACAGTTCGTGGATTGCGCACAGAACGCAAGGTTGGTAACGGTGCAAAATTGGAAACACTTACGATTCCAAGCGATACCCCAAGTGCGTTGCACGGCGTGATTAAATCCGCGGCACGCGCAAATGAAATTGTTTTGGGTGATTGTGTTGATTTTGTTGTCGCAGAAACCACAGGGGGAAAATAATGGGCGAAAAATATACCGAAATTAGAAAACTGCAGGCGTATCAGTGTGATCGCTATGGCAATGTTCGTCCGTTGATTTTGATGAACGAATTGCAATCTATGGCGGACACGCATGCGGAAAAAATCGGTGTTGGTCGCACATTTTTGTTGGAAAATGATTTGGCGTGGGTTGCAATATATTACTTGGTTGATATTTTGGAATTGCCACACGAAAACGAAGAATTAAAGTTTATCACTTGGCCATCGGTTGCGGATGCGGTGCGCACTTCGCGTGATTTTGAAATTCGCGGGTCCGACAATCGTTTGATGGTTCGCGCAACATCACAATGGGTGTTGATTGATATGGCGCGTCGCAGACCGATTGTATTAGAGGGCAAATTACCATTGGATTGTATTGTACCCGAACGCGCATGGGATAAGAAGTTTGATAAGTTCCCTGATTTTGAAGTCGACAAAACACACATTATGAAGTGTCGTTTTGATGATATAGATGTGAATCAGCATATCAACAATGCGGTCTATGCGGTGTGGGCAACGGAAAGTGTTGGTTATGTTTACCGCAACGAACATAAATTGTGTGGGATTGAATTAAATTATAAAAAAGAAATAAATCCCGAAACACCCCAAGTTGAAATAGATGTAAAGATTGACGGCAATACATCTTATCACAAGATTCGCACCGGTGATACGGAACATGCGATGGTCGTATGTCATTGGGCACCACGTGAATAAGGTTTTGTTATGACTAGGTATACACTTACCCAACAAGAAGCATTAGCGCGGTTGGCGACGTTGCCCGCCGGTGCAGAACGCGCAAAATTATTATCTGTATCATCCGTACGCAACGCTGTATTAAACAGTGGTGCAAATGTTACGCTGTATGTCGGCGATGTTGATAGCACGGCCAGTAGCGTTTTGGATAGTTTGCGGCATGTTTATATTGGTTTGATTCAACGCAAAAACAGAAAGGGGGCGCTGGACGGATTGGGTGCATTGGGCGGACTTGCCGAGCGAACAAAACGCGTTGATTTTGATGCCATGAGCGATACGGAACGTATGTCGCTGGTGGGCACGCGTGATGATATTGTGATTGTTGATGGCGCGCCGACACTGTTGACGGACATAAATAAAATTCGCGTAAATAATGTGTTGCGCGAAATGCACGAAGAATTGGCGGATTTGGGAATTACCGATATTGCGATAAAACCAAATGAATTGGTTTTGATTCCGATGCCAAAAGTGAAGGACGACAATTATCTTATCAACAAATGGGACGGCGTTGGCGTTGCTTTTGCGGTTTCGCCATATTGTCATATTTGCAAAGATACACGTGGTATAATTGATTCTATTGTTGCGGGGGCATCTGAAAAAACAGGTGGCGAAGCGAAGGAATTTAGAAAAGTGCCATTGTTGGATGCTTTAAAATCGTGGGGAAATCATGACGATGTTTCGTTGGAAGATGGACGCAGTGCGACGCGCGATTATCGGTATCCACACGAATATCTGGTTTCTTGGGCGTTGGCGGCAATGCTGTTGGAATATAACCCACAAAAAATGAAACAGTTGGCATCCGAAGTTCAGACGATTTGCGATCATTTGATTTCATTTGCTGAAATTGCACGCGCGACCAAGCAAACAATGAAAGATGTTGCCGATATTTTGCATTTGCCGATTGCGGTACTGAATGAGATGGAAAAATCTTGTGCCACTATTTTTAAAAAACGACTGGCGCAGAAGGCGCTCGGCACAACACGTTAAACAAGCGGGGCATTGCCCCGCTTTTTGTTGAATATAATGCGTTTTATGGTATAATCAAACTGTTAAGAATGTTTGGAATTATCCGTGGGGGAAATATGATGACGACAAAAAAAGAAGTGAATGCCAAGGTTAAAAAAGAAATAAAAAAACACCGCGAAGGAAAAGCAATACAAGCAAAGGCGAAAAAGGTCGCACAAAAACGTAGTGCAAAAAATACAAAACAGCGCTTTAAAGATGCGACACGCAAGGTTGGCAAGGAACAAGAACCAAAGACCTTGAAAAAGCGTTTTGAACAGGCGGTGGCCAGCGGCGATATGGCCAAGGCAAAAGAGATTTTGCTGCAGATATTTAAATCAACCAGACCAATGTATTCGCATAGTGATTTTTGTTCATTGTTTATCAAAAATGAATTGAAAAATTTCACATTTAAATATTTGGGCGATGGCAAAGTTGCAATCGGTCGTATTTATGAAAATAGATCCTGGATTAGCGAAAACTTCTTTTTGGGGGGTAGTGCAATTCAGTGGCACTGGATGGCCGACGCTGCGCTTATTAATCTTACGGACGATGGTTTTGATTTAATTGCTAGGTGTGAATCCGCAAGTGTAAAAGTTCGTCACGAGCTTGATCATAAACTTGATTTGTGGAACAAGTTAGATAATGAATTTTTGGAAATAGACCCAGAAACAGGAATATTGACAGTTGGACTTAAGATGGATAAAAACCATGGTGGAGAATGGGTCACAAAAGCGACAATAGATATTGAAAAAGCATTTGCCAAGCATGGTCATACGATAAAATTTGTTAAAACCAAACAGCCAAAGGAGAATAGTTATGGGTTGGCTGGTCAAAAAATCCCAAAACTTTATGGTAGTCCAGCGTGGCGCAAATCAGTAATGAATATAATAATCAATCCTGACAATAAAGTTTTTTCAAAAACAGACACAGACGGGGTACATCAAATCGTGATGTCACCAGATGGAGATATTTTGTTCGAGACATGTTGTAATACCCCAGAAGGAACTTATTGGGTTAAAGTTGGCGGCAAAGAGGTAAAATTAGACAGCAGGGAAGATTTTGATAGTGTTTATATGTTGTTCTATGTCGTTTCTGGGACAAGACGAGATCGTGACAGCCAAAGATAGTGAGTAATTTCGATATACGGTATAATAATCAGAAAGGAGTTTTGTTATGAAAATGAGTCCGCTTGTAAAAGGTCAGATTTTGGCTGGGATAAAGAATCCGACCAACAATGTTGTCCGTATGGACAACAAGCCCAAGGAATCAGAAATCAAAGATGCCAAGGGGTTAGAGGAAGCAGTAAACAATCTGACTGAGTGGTTGGCGGTGATATCGCCAAGTGGCCAGGTTTTGTTGGAACTGAATTATGATATAAACCAAGTATTGTTGCATAATGAATTGGGCAAAAGTTTCTTGAAGGTCAATGGTGAAAAAATACTTGTAGATGTTGATGATTTCAAAGAAATCGCAGAAGAAGTTGATGACCGTTGGCGCAAGACGGGTGAAAGGTGGGTGTCAGTAAACCCCATTCGTCGCGGTGGAAAAGAGAAATAAAAACTGGGGCATTTGCCCCAATTTTTATAGACCCTGTAATAAAAAACCGGCGATTGCCGGATTTTTTAGTTAACCGCAGATACGGCCAAACGGGCACGACCCTTCGCTCTACGGCGATTCAAAACATCGCGGCCGCTTTTTGTCGCCATTTTTTCACGGAACCCGTGTGTCTTTACACGGCGTGTTTTTGACGGTTGATATGTTCTTTTTGTTGCCATAACTAAATCCTTTTGCGCGTCTATTTAATCACAGGTTTTTATAAAACGCAACCTTTTTATTTAGATTTTTTCTTTTCTTCTAGCAAGCCCAATTTCTTCAATGCTTCTAGTATCAAATAATACACGAAAATAGCGGCAAAAAATTGCCAAAGCGGTAAAAATAATCTGCTTGTTGTAGTCATTTTATATTTTTCCCTGATTTCTGCGGATTATTGTATCACAAATGTTTGATTTGTCAATGTGTTTTTTGGGCTTTATTTCTTGACCCAGGGATTAAAATTTTGCTATGCTTTGTATGCTAAAAAACAAGGGAAATCTAGGATGTCTGAAATAATTGAAACAAACGAAATAAATGAAGTAAAAGTTCCACAATCATCATTGGAACACGAAATGCGGACCAGCTTTTTGGATTACGCTATGTCGGTCATTGTTGATCGTGCTTTGCCGGATGTTCGTGACGGCTGTAAACCGGTGCATCGTCGTATTTTGTATGTTATGAATGATGTGGCACCTGCAACCAAAGCAACAGTAAAATCTGCGCGTATTGTTGGTGATGTTATGGGTAAATACCACCCGCATGGCGATAGTTCTATTTACGAGGCAATGGTTCGTATGGGTCAGGACTTTTCCATGGGCGAAATGTTGGTCCAGGGGCAAGGTAATTTTGGTTCACGCGACGGGGACAAGGCCGCTGCTATGCGTTATACCGAAGCACGCCTTTCCAAACTGGGCGCGTCCATGATGGACGATTTGGACAAGGATACGGTTGATTGGCAACCGAACTTTGACGGTACATTACAAGAACCAGTTGTTTTGCCGACCAAGTTTCCTAATTTCTTGGTAAATGGTGGTTCGGGTATTGCCGTTGGTATGGCGACAAATGTTCCGACTTATAATTTGGGCGAAGTTTGCAACGGTATTTTGGCGATTTTGGATAATCCAAGTATTTCGGATGACGAGTTGTTTGAAATTATTCCGGGACCTGATTTTCCGACCGGTGCCGTGATTATGGGGCGCAGTGGCGCGTACAAGGCGCACACGACGGGACGCGGTTCAATTATCGTGCGCGCAAAAACACATATGGAAACTTTTCATGATCATCCGGCGATTGTTGTTGATGAAATACCATATCAGGTAAACAAGGCGCAAATGATTATCAAAATCGCCGAACTGTCCAAGGATAAAAAGATTGAGGGTATATCTGAAATTCGTGATGAATCGTCCAAGGAAGGTTTGCGTGTTGTAATTGAACTGAAACGCGACGCAATACCAGAGGTTGTTTTGAATCAGTTGTTCCAATACACTGAAATGCAGGCGAATTTCCCAGTGAATTTAATGGCGTTGAATCGTGGTCGTCCAATGTTATTCAATGTGCGTGGCGTTCTGGATGCGTTTATTGATTTCAGAATAGAGGTTATTCGTCGTCGTACTATCTTTGATTTGAACAAGGCGCGTAATCGTGCACATACCTTGTTGGGTTTGACGGTTGCGGTGGGGAACCTGGACGAAGTTATTGAATTGATTAAGTCCAGTCCGAATCCGGATGTTGCACGTGAACAACTGGTTTCGCGCACTTGGCACGCAGAAGATATTGAAACATATATCAAATTGATTGATGACCCGAATACTGAATATGAAAACGGTATGTTCCGTATGTCCGAAGATCAGGCGCGTGCAATTTTGGAATTGCAATTGCATCGCTTGACGGGCCTTGAACGCGACAAGATTCACAGCGACTTGGTTGATTTAGGTGCACAGATAAAAGATTTGTTGGATATTTTAAGTAGCCATGCGCGTATCGTTCAAATCATTCGCGAAGAAACGATTGATGAACGCGACAACTGGTCTTCTAAACGTCGTACAGAAATATCTGATGCGGAAATAGACATTGATATGGAAGATTTGATTGCACGTGAAGATATGGTGGTGACTGTTTCTAACACCGGCTATATCAAACGTGTTGCGTTGGATACATATCGTGCACAAAAACGTGGTGGCAAGGGACGCAATGCCATGACGACCAAGGACGATGACTATGTGGTCCAGGTGTTCGTTGCGAATACACATACGCCATTGTTGTTCTTCTCTTCCAAGGGCTTGTGTTATAAATTAAAAACATACAAATTGCCAGAAGCAGCGGCAGCGGCCAAGGGACGTCCGTTGGTGAACCTGTTGCCGTTGGAAAGTGGTGAAACAATTACTGCGATTTTGCCAGTTCCCGAAGAAGATGTTAAACGCGTGGCGGAAAGCGGCAAAGAACACTTCCTTATGTTTGCGACAAGCACCGGAACGGTGCGTCGCAATCGTATGTCGGACTTTGATTCAATCCGTGCAAATGGAAAGATTGCAATGAAATTGGATGATGGCGAAAGTTTGATTTCTGTCTTGCCATGCACCGAAGATCAAGATGTGTTCTTGGCGACATATCGGGGCAGATGCATACGATTCCCTGTGCCTGAAATTCGTGTGTTTGCCGGACGTAATTCAACCGGTGTTCGCGGATTATCACTTGGCAAAGACGATCGTATCATCGGTATGGCGATGCTGAATCATGGTGAAACTGATTCTGCTGTGCGTGCGGCGTATATCAAACAAAGTCGTGCTGCGCGTCGTGCCGCGACTGGTATAGAAGAAGAGGCGGATGCAGAAGAAGAAACAACAGATTTGGTGTTGGATGATGCCAAGATGGCGACGATGGCGGCGAACGAACAATTCATTTTGAATATTTCTGAAAATGGATTCGGAAAGCGCACATCTGCATATGAATATCGTATCACACACCGTGGCGGTTCGGGATTTGCGAACATTAAACTGGGTGGTAAAAATACCGCGGTTGCGGGTTCGTTCCCGGTTGATAACAATCACGACATAATTATGGTGACCGATGGTGGCAAGATTATTCGTACACCAGTTGCAGACGTTCGTATCGCAGGTCGCGCAACGGCGGGTGTGACCTTGTTCCGCACAAGCGAAAACGAAAAGGTTATGTCTGCGATTTCAATTGAACGCGAAGAAGAAGCATCCGAAGAAGTTGCGCCGGAAACACCAACCGAACCAGTTGCAGAATAATTACGGGGGCCGACATGGACAAAGAATATTTTGTTTCAATAAATGAAGTATCAAAACGGTTGTCTGTGCCGGCACATACCCTGCGTTATTGGGAAAAGCAATTTCCAACCGCAGTTCGCCCGACGACAGGGGCGGGCGGTCGTCGGTATTATCGCACTGAAACAGTTGCGAAACTGGAAACAATAAAATCATTGTTATACGATCGTGGTATGACAATTGCCGGTGTGAAAAAGTTAATTCACGAAGGGGCACTGCCCAAAAATGCATCTGATTTAACAATCGGTGTTTCCCGGCCAAAAGTGGAAAAACCCATCATTATTCAACAAACAAATGTTGTTGGTAATTCTGATGAAATTGAAATGGCGATAACGCTTTTGACGGCGGCACGCGATATTTTAACAAACGCATAAAATACCGGCATTTGCCGGTGTTTTTTATTATTTTGTCTTATGCGATTTTAATAAACTAAAGATATCTTTTTTAAGTCCCAGTTCTAATGCCGGGGTAACTTCTTGGTATGTTGGGGTTCCTTTTAACAAAGGATCGTTATGTGTGAAACCAAGCGCACCGTAAATGCCGGTATCAAGATGGCGCACACCAATATGCCAACCAGCGATATTATCTTTCTGCCAGTATGCATTGACCATCAACAGTGCTTGGTCATTAATCATTTTGTGGGTGTATGATGCGTGTGCACCAAAGTTTTCACTGTTTATGCCGATAAATTCTAGTAATAAAGCAGAGTTAGCCCCAGAATTGTAAATCATTTGTAAATCGCCGACGGATTTTGTTGGGCCAACCATCCACAGTGTGCCAAACTTCACCTTGTTCAATAACAGTTCGCCAACAAATATGATGTCGCCATTTGGTGCGAACTGTAAGCGGTGCTCGTGTGATGCGTATCCCGCCCCCAGCGAAAAATGTTTGCCACGCACACCACCGATGGCGGCCATTGGCAAATAGTGGCCTGATTGCATGTAAATTGCATTTTGAAAGAAATAACTGACCGGCATGTTCGCTGAAAATTCGCCGGCATAATTTAATGCGGAAAAGTTGCCCAGTTTAGCAAATACTTCGCCACTACCAATTTTCATTTCTGTGTGTGTATAAATGTCGTGAATTGTCGGAGTTAATTTATCACTTGTATAATTTTGGAACATTTGCGTTGTTGTAAATCCGACGGACAGTTTATCATTTATTGTCATTTTTGGCTGTATAACAAACAGCGGTGCCCATACCAAACGAAAGTTTTCTGGTGTCGCATATGTGAATGCCATCGCTTCGGCATACAGTGATTGACGAACGTTTGATATTTTGACATTTGATTGCATAGGTGCGACCGCATCAAGTGCAACAGTGTCATTGTCGTCGCGTTTTGTTGTGTCTGCGACATTTTCTTTTACAACGCGTCTGGGTTCGGTTTGAATTTGTTTTGCTTGTGTCGACTTGCCGGTACCCAACAACAATAATGCAGATATTGCCAATGCTTTCTTGTTAACTTTTGTCATTTTATTTCTCACTTTTTTGCCCATAAATTACCACAAAACCAAAAAATGTCAAGATGCGAAAAGGGGGAAGAAAATATTTGGCAGTCCCAATGGGAATCGAACCCATGTTACCGGAATGAGAATCCGATGTCCTGACCTCTAGACGATGGGACCAGTGCGCCGTTCATTCTACACGCTATATTTTGCTTTTTCAATAAAATAAAACCTTGCGATTCGGGTGGCAAATATGCTACAAAACAATCAGGACACAAAGGAGTCAAATATGAAAAAACTATTAACAATATTGGTAATCGTTGTTGCTGTTTTTGCGGTTGTATACGCATTTTCGGGCAAGTCGGGTGCCAATAACAAAGTGTTGGTCGCGTATTTTAGCGCAACTGGCAACACCGCCACAGTGGCAGATAAATTGGCAACCGCAATCGGTGCTGATTTGTTCGCGATTGAACCAGCCCAAGTGTATACAGCAGAAGACCTGGATTGGAAAAACGAAAAAAGTCGCGCATCGGTTGAAATGGCTGATCGTGGATCGCGTCCAGAAATCGCATCACAAGTTGAAAATATGGAAAAATATGATGTTGTTTTCTTGGGCTTTCCAATTTGGTGGGGGCGTGAACCGTCAATCATTGATACTTTCGTAGATAGTTATGATTTCAACGGTAAAACAGTTATCCCATTCGCAACATCTGGCAGCACACCTGACACAGCCGAAGCCGAAGAAAACTTCCGTATGCTGATGCCTGCAGATATTAAAACAGGCAAACGTTTCCCTGTTGATGTATCCGAAGAAGAACTGAAAGCGTGGGCAAGCGAATGGCTGTAATACCCCGATAATAAAAGATAAAACCGCCCAATCGGGCGGTTTTTTGAAATTGTTTTGATTTGTGTTTCATGATACACTTTATATCAAGTGAACTATGCATGAAAAAAACTGTGCTGACGTTTTTATTGATTGCGATTTGCTTTAATGCCGTGGCAGATGATTTTGGCGTTGATTCCGCGTTGCGTGCCACATATGAAAATTGTGTCGGAATTGATGAAGCACTGCATGATATGAAGGTTTTAGCCGGAATAAACACCGCGGTATCTGGTGTTGGAACGGGGTTGGGAATTGGTGCCACCGCGGTCGGTATTGCCAAGAAAAATGTAGATGCTGAAATAGAAGAAAAATTCAAAACCATGGAAGCGTTGTGTTATAGCGCATCTGGTGAAACAGA
Source organism: Alphaproteobacteria bacterium (assembly GCA_017960855.1). Taxonomy (GTDB): domain Bacteria; phylum Pseudomonadota; class Alphaproteobacteria; order Rs-D84; family Rs-D84; genus Enterousia. Next base: position 40,845 of record JAGCYJ010000009.1, read on the forward strand.
GATTGCGTCAGAAGAAGAGTTTATTGAATCTTATGACAATACATTGCGTGCCAAGGTTCAGGTTAACAATGATGATATTAAAAAACTTGATACAGCCGAAGCCGAAGAAATTCGCAGATTAAACGAAAAAAGTAAAAAACTGGGCAACTGGCGAACGGGTTTGTTGGCTGGTAATACAGCGACCAATGTAGCGGGCGCGGTTATATCTGGGACGAACAAGGTCAAGCAACCGTTGCAAGAACAAATTCAAAATTGTATATCGGCGGTAAAAAGTTTAAGTGCTGCGATAATGCAGGCAAAGATTAGTGGCGAAGATGTATCAGAAGCAACGCAAATAGAATCTGCGTGTAAAGAATTTGAATATGTAGATGTGTCAAAAATAAATGACAGGGCGACGGGCGGTATGGTGTCGTCTATTGTTGGCAGCGGAACCGGACTTGCCGGCACAATAGTCAGTGCGTTGGCCAATTCGGATAAGGTTCGCACAGAAGATAATAACAAAGAAAAAAATCTGAATACGGCAGCAAATGTTTTGGCTGCGGGCAGTACCGTTGCAAGTGCCACCGCCACTGTGTTCAATGCCAGTCAGATTAAAGCAATTAAAGATGTGGCAAGGGTCGCGGAACAGTGTACGGAGGTGTTAAAGTGAGAAAACTCTGTACATTTTTATCCGCAATATTTATCTGCTTGCCTGTTTTTGCAGATGGGCGGATAACGGTTCCAAAACCTGATGATCAAACAAGCATATCGGACAAATTAACATATGTCGATCCAGAGGTCACAAAGTTCGTTATTAGAAAGTATATTTCACACCTGTCCACTGCGTATTTGCCGAAATATACGACCGATAAAAAAGATTCTGAAATACTGTCTGAATTTTTGGATGACTATAACCAAATGCTGACCCAGAACGAAGGGTTGGTGTCCAGTACTCTCTTGGTGGAAGCATGCCAAAGGGCGTTTTCAAATTTAAAGAGAAAGGGTATTGACCCTGTTGTGGATTTTCCAAAGGAAGTGCTTATATACAATCAGTGTCTTGCTTTTGGCAGGGAATTGGTGACCACGCACACAGAACAACATTCTGACTGTAAATATGAAATAAGCAAGGTTAATGGTTCGCAAGCGCGTATAAGATATGTAAACAAGGAAGACGGCAGTGGTTTTGTTCGCAAAGATGGAACAATCGCATGGCGTTTCTTTAACCCGGGTGCGTTAAGGGACAGCCCGTATAAGTGTACCAGATTGAGTACAAGCCCGAACGGGACTTTTGCGGCATTTGATAGCGAGTTGCGTGGTCGTATGAGTTTGCGCCAACTTTTGCAGACATCACCACTGTATAAAAATAAAACGGTAAGTCAGGTAATACCAAAATACGCGCCATCCAAAGAAAACGATACCGCCCGATATGTACGAAATCTTAGTGCGCTGGGGGTCAATATTAACAAAGTTATATCGGAACTTACCGAAGTTGAATGGGATAATTTGCTGGATTCAATCGCGCAAATAGAGGGTTGGAACAATGCCGGTACTGTTGAATATTTTTAAACCTGAACATAGCCATTGAATAATAAAAAACAGTTGCAAAAGCCAGAAACAAGGTTATAATTCGCTATGCTTTTGGGGTGTCGTCTAATGGTAGGACAAGAGATTTTGGTTCTCTTTATCATGGTTCGAATCCGTGCGCCCCAACCAAAAATTCAACCACCCCTTGTGGGTGGTTTAATTTTTGCTTTTGGGGCCATGGTTCGTAATCTGCAACGAAGTTGCCGGTTCGAAACCAAGTAGATTTCACAAATGTAATGCAGTGAAATCGTTACGGGTTGCCCGCAGGCATAGCCGAGGGAATTAAGTGCGCCCCAATATATATTTTTAATAGAGTTTTTGTTATTCATATAGTATGAAAATTATGATAAACTTAGATAGTTAGGAGGAGAAAATGGAAGAGTTTGCAATGCTTTTGGTTTGTATATTTTTTGTTGTGACCATTATCCAATTAATTAATGCGGCAGAAGAAGATAGACAAGAGAGATTGAAACAGGAAAAAGAGAGATTGAAACAGGAAGAGGAGCGAAAACGAATTGAGATGAGTCCTGAATATCAATTTAATAATTTCATGGAATCACATCCAAAACTAAAAGACAAAACAACCATCAATCGTCTTAAGACATTTATCAAACAACGGTATGCTATTCATAAAATTATTAAAGAACTATACAGATTGTATCTTTTAGATTGTGATGCTGTTGGTAAAACTCCACTCAGTTATCGTAAATGGAAATTCGCATATGGATTATAAAACAACCGGCATTTCGCCGGTGTTTTCTTATTTTACCGATTTTTTATAAAAATATTAAAAATACCCCTTGAAATAATTTTTATTAAAATATATAATGATTTGTCAATATAATCATTGAACTGGCGGTCCTATAAACCAAGGGGGATAATATGGCACGCAAAGAATTTGTTCGTTTAATAGAAGAAAACATGACGATTATGGATCGTCTTATGGATCGTACCAAGGCGCAATCTATGCGTAATGCGGAATATACACGGTCTCAAATCAGTGTCTTGGTGCGCTTGCATTTAGGCGGTCGCGCGTTGTTGAAAGATATTGCATATCGCGAATACACAACAACCCCAAATTTGTGCGCGACTTTCAAGATTTTGGAATCACGCGGGTTGGTTCTGCGCGAAGTTGATGAAAAAGATCGTCGTAATACTTGGTACAGCGTGACACCGGCGGGTGCCGCGGTTGCGAAAAAGATGATTGTCGAATTTGAAAACACGATTGGTCAGGTTTTTGCCGGCCTTTCGCGCGAAGACGAAGAAGAATTGGTCGCTGCCATGGCAACAATTAACAAGGTTTTATCGGGTATGGAGGTTGCATAAAATGCGGAAGTTTGCGCATGTTTTGTTTGCTGTAATTACGGCGGTGGTATCAATGCCGGCGTTTGCAATGGATTTGTCGTTGGATACGGCGGTTTCAAAAATCTTGGCTGAATCACAAGATATGAAAAAGGCAGATGCCAATATTAAAAAGGCCAAAGCGTCGCTGGATGCGGCGAATTCTAACCGTTGGATGCAGATAGAAGGTACTGCATCATATATGAATATGGTTGATGTAGAGCACCCGTTCAGTGGTTCTATGAATGTCACTTTGCCACCGCAATTGGGCGGTTTGGTTGCAGGTATGATGGGATCATCAACACCCATTACCGAAATTGAAATGCCAGATAATATCTTTATGGCGGGGGTGACGATTACCCAACCAATTTATACTTTTGGTAAAATCGGTAATGCAGTTGAATCTGTGCGCAGTGCAATCAAAATGTCCGAAACCAGCAAGGAAATGGTGCGTCGCGAAGTGAAATATAGCGCGGTTGACCTGTATTGGACTGCAAAAATGACCGATGAAATTGTGAAATTGGCGGAAAAAGATTTAAAATCTGCGCGTGATGCGCGTCGCAATTTAACTTCTGCGGGGCGTGCCAGCCGTGGTAATTTGGTAAAGATTGAATCTGATGTCGCGACCAAGGAAATCAACCTTTCGGATGCTAAATTCAATCGCGATACCGCGCACCGTATGTTAAAGATTTTGGCGGGAATAGACGTGGACGAAGAATTGAATCTGACCACTGAATTTCCAAATGATTTTTCTGATTTAAATGCGGGAAAATTGAAAAATACGCCAGAATGGGATTTGCTGAATCAACAAATTCGCATGTACGAAAAATCGGCACGTTCAAAACGTGCAGGCGGTCGGCCAACATTGGCGGCGATGGCTTCTTATGATTATGTAAGTATTGCGAATTCTGCGGATGCTTTGTTTGATAAAAAGGGCGAACAGTCGGCATATTGGGGTTTGGCGTTGCAAATGCCAATCTTTTCCGGCGGGGTAAATCGTGCAAATGCTACGGTTGAAGCAATGAATGCCGAAGCGGCGCGTCAGGATTTAGACAAGTCCAGAAAAGTCACAACAGAAAAATACAATACTGCAATCGCACAATATAATCATTTGCGTGGCAATTTGGCGACACTTAAAAATGCGCGTGATTTGGCAGCGCGTGCGTATGATTTTTCGCGCCAACGTTTTATCGCCGGTCAAACGTCTGCGATTGAATTAGCCGAGGCATCAAGTGGTCTGTACCAGTTAGATATGGCGTTGCTGAATTCCAAATACAAAATATTGATGGCAGCGGAATCTGTGAAAAAGTTGGGTGAGTAATATGAGAAAGTTAATCGAAAAAATCAAAAATATGGATTCGCACCGTCGCAATCATATCTTGATGCGAATTGGACTGGGGGCGTTGGCGTTGCTGGTCATTTATCGCTTTGTTGCGTTCGGATGGGAACAACATAAATCGGTATTTAATTTAACGCGTGATGCAAATGCAAACGGTGTGCCGGTAAGTGTTGTTGAAATGGAGAAGTCAGACGGTGTAATTTACGAACCGTTATTCATAAACAATAATCGTGGCTATGTGTCGGGTATGCGTGTTGCGCGCTTCCGCGCGGGACAAAAAATCACCGGTGGTGGCGAAGTCGTTTCTGTATCAAATTCACTGGATTTAGATACCGGTATGCATGTCGTTCATACGCGTGGTGTGGCAAATGGTGCGCATACTGTGGAAATCCATGAAAACGGATTCTATGTTCCGACATATGCGGTACAAAACGGAACAGTGTTCGTCGTGCGTGATGGCGCGGCACATGCAACACCGGTAAATGTTGTTCGTGGTGATGCCGAAAACACAATGATAACAGGTGTCGCAGATGGTGATGTCGTTATCACTTCGCATATTACAGATGGGGCAAATGTAAGGGTTATAAAGTAGGATATCAAAATGTTAAAGTTCTTTGTTCGTCGTCCGATTACTACATTGATGTTTGTTCTGGTTTGGGTGTTGCTGGGGTTGGTTGCATACCCGCGTATGAACATTGAACGCACTCCGTCATTGGACTTTCCAATGGTGACGGCAACATTTGTGTATCCGGGTGCATCAAGCGACGAAATCGAATCACAGGTTATTAAAAAAGCAGAAGATGCTATTTCCGAAGTGCCGGGTATCAAACACATTACTTCGCGTATTTTTGAAAATGGCGGATATATCATGACCGAATTTAACTTGGGCGTTGATGCAAATGACAAGGCCGCCGAAGTTAAGACAAAAATTGATGCGTTGGCATCTGTGTTTCCTGATGATTTGAAACAGCCCGTTGTTGAGAAATTGAATCCATTGCAACAGGCGGTGGTTGATATCGTTCTGCGTGGGCCATCTGCAACTGAAATCGACCAATACATAGATGATGTGTTGGCGAATAAAATTACTGCGATTGATGGTGTGGCCAAGGTGACGACATTTGGTGGTCGCGAACGCGCAATTCGTGTTGCGATGGATCCAGATTTAATGGCGGCGCGTGGGGTCACGATTATGGATGTTATAACGGCACTGGGGAATAAAAACTTGAATGTGCCGGGTGGTAAAATTGAATACGCGGCATCATCACAAAATGTTCGTTTTATCGGTGAATTCGCATCTGTTGATGAAATTGCAAATCTGCCGATTTCAACAAGCGAAGGTATTCGTTTCAAACTGTCTGATGTGGCAAGTATCACCGATGCCGCGCGTGATATTGAAAAGGGTGCACGCTATAATGGCACGGACGTTGTGGTCGCATCTGTTGAAAAAGCAAATGACGGTAATGCAATTAAGATATCGCGGGCGTTGCGAAAAAAACTGCCGGAATTAAATGCAGATTTTGCGGCACATTTTCCAAACGCGGAAACACAAATAGAAATTATTTCTGATTCTTCTACGACTATTTCAGACGATACAGACGACACAATAAATGGTATTATTTTGGGTGTTATATTTACGGTTTTGGTTTTGTTGGCATTTACGCGCAACTGGCGTTCAACAGTTATTGCTGGCGTTGTGATTCCTGCGTCATTGGTTGCGGGCTTTGAATTTATGAGTGCCAGTGGCTTTACAATCAACGCGATTACACTGTTGGCTTATTCGTCGGCACTGGGGACATTGGTGTCAAACGCGATTATTTTGATTGAATCTGCATTGCAAGAAATGCGCGCCGGTAAAGACAGCGAAACGGCCGCTATTGATGGAACGAAGCGGGTTGCGGTTTCTGTTTTGGCGGGTGTCGGAACAAATGTTGTGGTGTTTTTACCGTTGGCGTTTATGGGCGGTATTGTTGGTAAGTTTATGATTCAGTTCGGTTTGACGGTTGTGTATTTAACCATGTTGTCGTTGGTGTTCAGTTTTACGCTTACCCCGATGATGATAGCAAAGTTCTTGCGTTTAACAAAAGAGAACAAACAGGAAATCACAAAACAACAAACCAAGAAAGATGCAAAAGCATCTTGGTTGCATCGCTGGTTTGAATATCAAATGTTGCATGCGGGGCGTGTTGTTGGTATGGCGTTTTTGGTGTTGTTTGGATCAGTGCTTTTGACGAATTTTATCGGTAATGAGTTCCAGCCCAGCACAGATGCTAATGAAATTACAATTACTGCGCGTGCGCCAATGGGGGCAACCTATGAAAAGTCATTGGATATCACGAACCAGATTGAACAAAGATTGGTTGATATTCGTGAAGTGAAATCGCTGACCGCAAAAATCGGTAACGAAGGATTACAAAATATCAATATTCGTGTGGAACTTATTGATAAATCTAAACGGTTTAAATCCGACAAGAAATTAGCCCAAGAAATGTTGCCAATGCTGAATGATATTCCAGATGCCGAGATTCAGATTCGTGCAGGCGAAGCAATGTCCAGCATATCGTCTGATATCGTTTTGAATATCTATGGTGAAGATGATAGCATTCGTGAAGGTTATGCAAAACAGATTATAGCGGAAATAAACAAGATAGAAGAAATACAATCGGCAGTATTGGCACAGCAAACACCAAGCAATGAAGTTCGCTTTATTCCTGATGCAGAAAAAATGGATTTTTGGGGTGTAAAGAACTCTTATGCGGGAACGGTGTTGCGTTATGCGCTGTATGGAAATGACACCTATAAGTATAAAGAAAACGGTAATGAATACCCGATAATTGTTGAATTTGCCAAGACATTTAAAACACAAAACTTGTTTGATGTGGTCTATGCCAATTCGCCAAAGGGTATGGTTGCGTTGTCGCAACTGGGGACCGCCGAAATTGCGCCGGCAACACCCGATATTCGTCGTCTGGATAAGAACAGATTGACGGAAATTGATATCAATATCGGTAAATCAACACTGGGGCCGGTTCAGAAAAAGATAGAATCTGTCTTGCGTAAAATGGATTGGCAAACGGGCTATTCATACAGTTTTGGCGGTATGTCTGAAATCCAAGATGACACCACCGGTGAAATAGGTCAGGCGTTCTTGCTGGCGTCTATTTTGACCTTTATGTTGTTGGCGGCGATTTTGAATTCTTTGATTCACCCGCTGACCATGGCGACCGCAATTATAACCAGTTTTGCCGGCGTGTTTGTAGTGCTGTTCTTGTCGGGTGCATCTATGAACATTGGTGCCATGTTGGCATTTGTTATGTTGGTTGGTTTGGTGGTGAATAACAGTATTTTGGTCTTGGAACCAGCAATCAATCGCATACGCAGTGGTGAAAAAGTTGCCGATGCATTGTGGGCAGAATTGACCGAACGCAAAAATATGGTGTTGATGACATCTATCGCGGTTGTTGCGGGTATGGCACCACAGTTGTTTGGTGGTGACGGTATGAAGACAGCAATGGCGGCGGTTATGATTGGTGGTATGTTGGCTTCTATGGTTTGGACATTTACACTTACCCCGGCACTGTTTGTGGTAATGGAAAATCTGCGTGAAAAAATAAGTGGAAAAAAATAATATGCCCAAAGAGATAAGATTTTGTGTTCCCAATGGCAAATATTGGTTTTTAAGCCCGTTAGCTAGATTCCCAATAAAAATGAATGTTGATGGACGCGATTTTATGTTTCCGTCCGCGGAACATTATTACCAGGCGATGAAGTTTTACGCATCGGACCCGCGTTTTAATGTGATTTTGAATATGAA
>JAGCYJ010000010.1 GCA_017960855.1 Alphaproteobacteria bacterium
ACCGACTAATTGCTATAGTGGTTACTTAACCAAGACAGCGAGCAGTGCGACGGCATGGGGTACAGCGACGAATAACTTGACTGCGAAGGGCGGATATAAGGTAAGTGGTAGCGGTAACAGTGCGACGTGTAGTGCATGTGGTAACGGTTATTACAGTGCGGATGGCAATGATACGACTTGCGACGCATGTCCAGATGCAACCAGTACGAACTGGACTGTTGCAACGACCAGTACAACGGCAACATCATACAGTGCGTGTTACGAGACCCGCAATGCTACAAATATAAGTAGTTATTGTAGTGCCGGTGTGTTAAAGAAGACGGCGAGCAGTGCGACGGCGTGGGGTACAGCGAGTGCGAGCACAGCATTCCAAGCGAAAGCGGGAAGTTATGTGAGTGGCAGCGGTGATAGTTTAAGCTGTGCACAATGTGCGATAGGAAGTTATACAGCGAGTGCTGGGACCCAAACGAGTTGTGAAGTATGTGGCAGTGGAACTACGACGAGTGCAGCGGGTCAGACGAGCTGTAATGCAACCTGTAGTAATAATAATGACTACGACAACGCATGGGCGACGCCGAGTTGGAACAACAACAGTCCGACGGGATTGTGTAAGATAACGAACTGTAAGTCAGGATCGTATTACACGAGTACGAACAGTGGAAACACAAATACCTGTACAGCTTGTGCGGATGGGTCGTTTATGGCGAGTAATGCGCATACGACGACGGCATGTACATTGTGTAGCAGTCTGACTGGTGTGAGTCCGAGTGGCGGAACATACAGCACTGGAGGCAGCACAGGATCGACAGCGAACACGGCATGTAAGTATGTGGCACCGAACAAGACGATAACCGGATGTAAGACGGTAACGAGTCAGAGTGTGACGTATAGCGGGACAGCATGGCCAGCGAGCACATATGGTGTGACAGCGTCGAAGGGTTATGTGATAGCGAATAATAACAGCAGCACAGCGACGTGTACGGCATGTACCGGTGCGACATACCAGGCGACCGATGGTTCAACGGCGACAACGTGTTCGGCATGCCCAAATCAAACAAGTGGTTGGACACGTGGTACTGGAACGGCATGGACGGCGGTAACGAGTTGTTATGAAACCCGAACACCAGCCGATTGTGCCAGTGGTACGATTAAACACAACGCGACGAACAGCACAACATGGGGCAGTGACAGTGTTACTACGGCTTTGACAGCGACCGCGAATCACTATGTCAGTGGCACGACATGTCCGACATGTTCGTCTGGCACCAACAGCAACTACACATTGTCTGCGGCGGGAACAACGTCGGTCAATGATTGTTATCTGAACACGACGGCAACCAAATATGTTGCAGAGGCTGGTGCAGGCGAGGTAACTTGCCTTAAGGGTGGTTATTGTCCGGGTGGCACGAGTGTCTATTATGGTGGTACATCTACATCATCGCACCCGACGACTGGTGGGCGTACAACATGTCCGGCAAATAGTTTCTGTGTAGGTGGGGTATCTGCTGCGACGGCATGTAGCACATTGGGCGGAAATTTGTATACCAATAGTGCAAGTGGGTCTGATGAAAACAGTGATTGCTATATCACTACGACTGCTGGTAAGTATTTGGCGGCGAGTACCGATACCGCGCAAACACAGTGTCCGGGTGCAAATTATTGTCCGTCTGTGACATTGTATTATCCGAATGTGAATACGGCTACACCGTGTCCGACAGCTGATGCGTCAACTGCGCGGACAACGTATCCGGATGATTTCTATAACCCGACACGGAACAACATAAGCAACCAAACTTGGACAAAGGGAATTACAAACATAGAGGGTTGTATGGCGAATTATAGTTTTAGTAATGCGCGTGGTAATTTCACTACGGAATCGACCCCATACAGCAGCACCAGTGGTAAATATGATAGAACCGCGGGTAATAAGTATTACACGAAGTTCAATGCGGGATATTATGGGGTGACAAAATATTCTGCGACATATTGTAACACAGGAACAAACAATATGTTGTACAAAGATGCACAACCATGTCCGGCGGGTTCATATTGTCCTGGAATAACAACATTGCCAAAGTGCAACACTGGTACATATGCGGATACGCTTGGTATTGATGCTTGTGCCGCGGGTTCGTACAGTGCGGGTAGTGCAAGTTCATGTACTGTGTGCCCAGCAGGGCGGACAACATCGGGTGAAGGAACGGTATTTAACACTAATGCAAATACAACATGTTCTGTCACATGTTCAGCAATTGCAAACTTGTCAACATGGACAACACCGACATGGTCCAAGACGTATACCGCCCCGCTATACAGCGATACTGTGACGGGAACCTGTACGGTTGATGCGTGTGTTGCTGGTGCGTATAAGTCTGGTAATACATGCCCAGTCTGTGCAACGGATAAATGGTCCGATGCTGGTGCGACCAGTTGTTCGAACTGCTCAACCACAAATGGCTATCACAATAGTGGTGATACGGCGGCTGCCCATGCGGGTTCAAGCAGCTGTATCGCGTCGTGTGCGGCAAAAACCGCCGTTACAACGGAAAATGCGGCATGCGCAACCCTTGGAACAGGGTACTGGGCGGCGGCGCACACCGTTGCCTATGGCAGCACATCCGTTGTTAACACTGATTATGCACAATGTCCGGCTGGCTATCGCGATGGTGCGGTCGCATCGGCGCAAAGCGGATGCACGATGAGTGTAACCGGTGGTAAATATGTTGCCACACAGAACGCGTCCAGTGCGACAAATTGTGCGAACTGGACATGGAAGGGGGCGCACACGGTGACTTATGGTAACACCAGTACGTGTGAATCTTGCCCAACACTGGATTCTGGCTGGGCCAAGAAGAATTCAACCGGAACGGGTTGGACCGCAGTGACCCAGTGTGTTGAAACTCATACACCGGCGAATTGCGCAAGTGGTACAACCAAGAAGGTTGCAACCAACAGCACCACATGGGGCAGCGAAGTGTTTGACACAACATTGTCATCCAATGCGGGTTATTATGCGGGTACATCGGCAATATCTTGCACGATTTGTCCGGCTGGTTCGTACTGTCCGGCTGGCGCAACCGCTGCAATAGCGTGTGTGACTGGTTCTTACACAAGTACGACTGGTAAAAGCGCATGTACCGCATGTCAAGATGGTGCCACGACTTCTGGAACAGGTAAAACAAGTTGTGATGCAACTTGTGCGAATGCGACGGATTCCGAAGATGAAAATGCCATTTATAGTTGGAGCGAAGCGACATGGAATTCAAACAACACAATGTCTGACTTGTGTAAAGCTGCAACATGCTATAGAGATCACTATATAGACGGTAATGATTGCGAACGGTGCGACAGCTTTGCGAATGGTTTCTATCCATTAAGCCCAAGTGGAACAAGTTCTGGACAGAGTGCATGTTATCTGCGTAAGAGCGATATACCGGGTATGTACATAGCCGAAGCATATGCCACCGTCGGAACACCGTGTGCCGCTGGAACGTATTCTGATGGTGAAGCGGTCATCCACTATGGTGAAACGTCAACATGTAAAAATTGTGCGGATAACACGTATGCCACGGCCGGCTCGGCTGCATGCACACCATGTGCACAAAACTACACAACCCCGAATGGATCCGCAAAGGATTCTGAAAGTGCGTGTCGTATCTATTGTGCTGGTGGTTCGTATATAGCGGCAGCACGTGACACGACCTGTACAGATGTTGGTGCTGGATATTGGGCGGCGGGCGCGTATGTTGCCCAGGGTAGCACAGGGACCAGAACACAATGCACAACCGGATTGACCACAGTTGGTCGTGGAACTGGTGCCGATGAAGCCGGTGACTGTGGGCGTAAGTTGCATGCAGGTAATAGTGTGGTCTACCTGCGTAGCAACAAAGTCACCACACCATCGTTGCATGTGAAAATTGGTGGAACAACGTTTTATGGCAACATGAGTACCCAAACAATCGGGTCAATGCGTGTGAAACGTAATGGCCAGACCTATTCGGTGTACGATGACATAACCGAAGAAGAAGGTGGTGCAAGTGGTGGCGGTTCGGGTATAACCATTAACCCATCAACACAAGCGACGACAATTGTTCCATCAACATATGCGTCTGCGAACGGTGAAACAACCTGGTCTGCGGTCGTCGGTGAAACAGAGCTTGAAGGCATTGCTGCGTGCAGTGCCACAACGGCGGCGCATGCAGAGTTGTCGACATCTAGTTTCACACCAGAAAATGCAGGGACCGGTTGTTGGTGCAAATTGACAAGTCCTGCCACTGGGACTAAGTGGATTTATGCCACGGCGAATAGCTTGTGCAGTACAAAGTGCGCATTCTATTGTGCAAATAATATGAAAGGAACGGCCGCTAAGAACATAAATTATCGTACCAACATTTATACCGCGGCCGGAATCTCGACCGAGTAATCACAAGGTTATGACAAGGAAACACCGCCCATTCGGGCGGTGTTTATTTATAATCAACAACGACTATTTTAACAACAACCTATCCAACCAGTTTTTGCCAGATGGTTTGTTTCTTTTTCTGTTGTTGCTGTCTGCGTTTGCGACGTGGTGCGTTCATGGTCGTTTTTTTCGCATCAACGTGTTGCGCGTTTTTCTTTTTCGCATCAGTTGACGGTTCGTGCGCCATTAACACATCGTCAGTTTTATTCTGTTCCGGCGCAACGCGTTGGATAGAATATTGATCAATGTTCATCATGCTGTCGTCGCCGACAATCACGATTTCTGTTTCAAATTCCTTTTCCATTTCAGCCAATTCAGCACGCTTGTTATTCAACAGGTAAATCGCCACGTCGGTCGGAACCGTCATGATGATTTTTTGCGCACTTTTCGCCAACAACTTTTCTTGCAGATGGCGGAACATAATGATTGACGCGGTCTGGATAGACGGAACAACGCCGGCACCCATACAGTGTGGGCACGCAACATAAGATGATTCAATGAAACTGCTGCGCAGGCGTTGACGCGACAACATCAACACACCAAAGGCATTTATTTTTGCCACTTGGGTACGGGCGCGGTCGCGCTTCATAACTTCGCGCATTTTCATTTCCAATTTGCGATTGTTGCGTTCTTCTTCCATATCAATGAAGTCAATCGCAACAATACCCGCCAAATCGCGCAGACGGAGTTGCAATGCGATTTCTTCGGCGGCCTCTAAATTAGTGTTCAGCGCCGTTTGTTCAATATCTTTTTCCTTGATTGCGCGTGAAGAGTTCACGTCAATCGTCACCATTGCTTCGGTTTGATTGATAACAATTGAACCACCAGATGGCAACACGACATATGGGCCATGCAAACCTTCAAGTTGTTTTTCCACGCCGGCCTTGACCATAATAGGGACCGCCGGATCGCGATAATTTATCAACTGTTTGCGTGGTGCGCGACCATACATTTGCTGGAAATAAGTTTTCGCAGCGTCAAAAGCTTCGTCGCCCTGAATCATAAGGACGTCTTCTTTGTCCGACAAGAAGTCGCGAACAACACGACGCAGCAGCGAATCTTCGGTATGAATCACAATTGGTGCAACCGATTCCAGTGTGGTTTTGCGGATTTCGTTCCACAAATTCACCAAGTAATCATAGTCCGCGGTAATATCTTCGGGTTTTGCATCCATGGCGGCGGTACGCAGAACGACCGTCATACCCTTTGGAATCTTTAAACTGTGCAGAATATCACGCAGGCGTGCGCGTTCTGCTTTGTCCGAAATCTTTTTGGAAATGCCGTAACTGTTGCGTTTGCGAGAGTTTGGCATCAAAACCGCGAAACGACCCGCCAATGACAAGTATGTTGTCATGGACGCGCCTTTTTGACCGCGTTCTTCTTTGACCCCTTGGACCAACAAGATTTGTTTTGGTTTTATAACATCTTGAATTTTGAATTCGTGGGCGCGTTTGGTGAATTCTTTGTTATCTTCACCAGCAGATGCGTCATCGTATTCGGCGACTTCGTCATTTTCATCATCTGGATCGTCATCGTCATCAACAATATTAGCATGCGCCAATTCAAGTAATTTCTTTTTCTGTTCAGGTGTCACTTGGTAATAATCTGGGTGGATTTCAGAAAACGGCAAAAATCCGTTCTTGCCAGTACCGTAATCAACAAATGCCGCCTGGAGCGAAGGTTCAACGCGAATAACCTTGGCCAGATAAATGTTCCCTTTTATCTGGGGTTTAGTGGTTGTTTCAACGTCAAAATCAGAAACCCGGTTCGTTGCCGAATCCACGACAACAACACGTGTTTCCTCCGGGTGGACTGCGTCCACATATATTTTCTTTGACATTTTGTAATCCTTTTATTTTGGGGTCGTATGCAATGATAATCCGTCCCCGTGGGGCGTCCAAGCCCATGCCAAGGGATTGCGCCGCGATAATCATCAGCGTCATTCGGATTTCAGAAAATAGCGATAACAAAAACATTTTGCATAACCCTATCATCATACGACAGGGCATATCATAGCACGACGATATTCAGATTTTCAAGGTAATTATTTTTTTGCCGGTTTTTCGCCGTTTTTCTTGCTGTGGTGAATATGCGGACGGGGAATATGTTCTATTTTCTCTTTGACGGTGTCCATTTTGGTTTTTGCCTCGGCCACAATGCGCTTGATATGCGCGCGCAACCACCGTTCATAGACAAAGAACAAACCGCCAACACCAATCAGTGGCAATACATAGTAAATAATACGGTATGTCAGCAATGCGCCAAATACCGCCGCTTTATCCACGCTGTCGGGCAGGGCGATAAGGAATATGCTTTCAAATACGCCGATACCACCGGGGACCTGACTAAATACACCGGTTGTTTGGGCAACGACGAACAGGCCGATATAAGTACCAAATGGAATATGCCAAAACGGAATCAGACAGAAATACAGCACCAACCCCGCCAAAATACCATCAACAATACCCAATAACATTTGCAAAATCGCCATCTTGGTGGACGGTACATCAAATTGTAATTTGCCGATTTTTATGCTTTTTTTGTGGAAAATAACCGTTGTGGCGAAATATGCGATAATCGCTGCCAAACAGAACGAAAACAGGGTGCTTAGACCGATATTTGCACCGGACGATTGTTCAAAAACCTCGGCTGGAATAAGGAAATAGCCAATAACCACGATTGCCGCGCAACCCAAGAAATAGGTGAAACCTGAAATAGTCAGCATCTTTACAATGTCGCCACCGCGGATGCGCCAACGTGTGTACAGGCGGTATCTTATTGCGCCACCGGAAACCACCGCATGACCGGCGTTGTTGCTGATTGCAAAACCCAACATACCCGCCAGCATCCATTTCCACCAAACAACCTTTTGGCTTTCGCCGACATAGTGCAGTGCCAAATAGTCATATAATGATAACGCGAAATAGCCCGCCAAGCACGCACAGCATGCCGCGACCAAATTGATAAATGGTATGTTCCACATTGTGCGGGCGATATCGCACAAACTGTAATTGCGCAATTGCCACCATAACATGCCGACGGCGACTGCGAAAAAGAAAAGGCCTGCATAACTGATGAGTTTCTTAAACAGACGTTTTGCTTTAATTGACATACAAATCCTTTATACAGAGCATAAAGGTTATCAAGATTAAAAACAAAAATCAAATTGAAAAAAATTGCAATCTGGAATCGCCTATATATAATAAAGTAAAAATAATAAACAAAAGGGACAAAAATGATGCGTCCGTCAATGCGTAAAAATGAACAAATGCGCCCGGTATCCATGGAAACAGGGGTGAATAAATGGGCCGAAGGGTCATGTTTAATCAAAATTGGTGGCACAACCGTTCTGTGCACAGCATCCGTTGATTTGAATCAGCCGTTATGGAAACGTCTGCAAAACAAGACGGGGGGTTGGGTGACGGCGGAATATTCTATGTTGCCACGTGCAAATGGCACACGCAAAGCGCGCGACGCAATGTTGCATGATAATCGTACTGCGGAAATATCGCGCCTTATTGGTCGCAGTTTGCGCAGTGTTGTTGATTTGGAAGCGTTGGGAAAACATACAATTACGATTGACTGCGATGTTCTGCAAGCAGATGGTGGCACGCGTTGCGCATCAATCACCGGCGGTTTCGTTGCGCTTGTCTTGGCTGTGCGCTGGTTGTTGCAAAATGGGCGCATAACCGAAAACCCAATTCGTGATTATGTTGCGGCGGTCAGTGCGGGTCTGTGGAACAAAGATTTGATTTTAGATTTGGAATACGAAGAAGATTGCGTTGCCGAAATGGACGCAAATTTTGTTGTGTCGGGTGCCGGGAACTTTGTTGAAATCCAAGCAACCGGCGAAGCACACCCGTTTGATAGGGAACAGTTGGCGCAGTTGATGGATATGGCCGCATCTGGTTGTAAAAAACTGATTGATTTACAACATCAAGTGTTGGAATAAAAAACACCGCCCAATCGGGCGGTTCTTTATTAGTCGGTGCCGAAAGATGTTTGTCCCGTTCCGCCCGGTAAAAGCACCCGTTTGGTAACCGTATCCCACAACGCGTTTGTTGGTGCGGTATAGTTACAGAATGATGTTCCAGATTGGACGGGTTGATATTGGTGTATCAGCGTACCATCTTTGTTCCAAACCTTGATTGAATACAATCTTATACCACCGTTGTTGTTCAAATTCACGGTTTTCCAATCATTTTTAAATATCAATATCGTGTCATCTGCAGAACATGTATATGAATTCATTTGTCCCAGACGACCGTTGGAATCAACGGTATCTAAATATATGTATTTCTTCTTGGCGGATGGGTTATAGTTCTTGATTGTCCACACGTGTTTATTAGACATTGAACCCGGATTCCAAAATGCGCCATATGTGGATGTCCCAATTCTAAAGAATATTTCGCCATAATCGTCAACTGTGACATCATAGAAACATTTTGCCCCAGAAGTTCCATATAATTGGGCAGAGGTACCATTGACAATCTTGGCGGTTATTTCCACTTCTTGGTCATTAGCAACGGTGGCGCGTGTATCAAAATACTGATTACCATCGGATTCCAAGTACGCATTTAAATTGTTTTGGGTCCATGTACAAGAAGAATCTAATTGCACTGGATCCGGTGGTGTTGTGGGCATTATGTATTCTTGTCCCCCGCCGCCACATTCGCCGTCGCAAATTGAATATATGGTTCCGTTATATAAAACATGTAACGTGTCAGGTAACGAATCGGTGGTCGCATTGGCACACAGGGTTTCGTTGCCATATTTAACATTTAATTTGTGTTCAGAAGTGCAAGTGCTTTGTAAATTGACGGTTGCGCCACCGATATGCAATACATATCCACCCGCCATGGTGGTCCATGTCGTGAAAAACAGCGACGTGAAAAACAACGTCCGGATGTTCAAAACCCCTTCCTTTCTGGGCATTACAGCAGTTAAGGCATAATGCCCCTAATTAAATGATAGAAAAAATGATTTGATCAAGGCAAGACATAAAAAAACACCGCCCGATTGGGCGGTTTTTTTTATCTTGGTGCCACGTGTATCTTGTGTGGATAGTTTGGAGAAAGGGACACGCGTGGCATAATGAAACTTTTTTGCTTACCCTGGTTGTGCCAATGATACCGGCGAATATGTGTGATTATCATATTTGATATGTAATCCAGGTGTATTCAAATTATCGTCCTGTTCCATATAGAGATAACAGACAACATCATTTTTCTTTAATGCCAAAACCGGTGACGGAACCCCCGTCCGATCCGCCAACAAGTGGTATTGATAATTCCCAACATGCAATACCGACATTGCCGAACAATACGCATGGCATTTATCGGCATATTCTGGCATACCCGCTTCGGCACAGGTTTGACACGAAACGCGTGTGCTGCCATCATTTGTGGGAACATTGCTATTACTGTATCCCCAACTGGATTCAAAGCCGGTGATATATTGTGTCATTCCCGGGAAAGAATCACAACTGGTGGCAAGTTGGGTGCCGGAAAATGCGCTAGACCACATAGCAGAACCGGATGATGAACCGGGGTGTATTGTGTCTGGGAATGTTGTTGGCGGTATATAGCCGGTCAGGTTGCTGCAACTGTTAAATAAGTACATAAACATACCACTTGTATTTGTTGCATGCGATGTGTCAATCGTGCTGAACAAATCAGCCGGAATACTGGTAATGCCAGTATTACTAAATGTGCTACTAAACATATAACTTGTATTTGTTGCGGACGATGTGTCAACACCGCTAAATAACCCAGCCGGAATACTGGTAATGCCGGTATTATTAAATGTGTTACTAAACATATAACGTGTATTAGTTGCGGACGATGTGTCAATATCGCTGAATAAATCCGCCGGAATACTGGTGATACCAGTACCTTGAAATGTGTAGTAAAACATAGAACTTGTATTTGTTGCGGATGATGTGTCAATATCGCTGAATAATCCCGCCGGTATGCTGGTAATGCCGGCATTGTTAAATGTCATATTAAACATACTACTTGTATCGGTTGCGGACGATGTGTCAATACCCCTGAACAATTCCGCCGGAATACTGCTCAGGTTGCTGCAATTATAAAATGCATAATAAAACCGTGGTGTATTTCCATTTACGACCGGTAACATTGCACCCAATGAACCGGAAATTGACGCAACCTTAGCCTGCGTTCCACCGGATGATATATAAAACGATATTGCGGCCACGTTTCCATCAAGGTATCCCGTGGCGGTGCCACCAAAGCGAACCGTGTGCGCCCCCGCCGAACCCCATGTACATGTATAGGTGGTGGTGTTCGTTCCGGTACGGGTGATGGTATTACCGGAAATGGTGCTGCCCGTGGTGGTGCCACTTTGTGTCAATGTTCCACCATCACCACAATCGGCATAGAATTCACCAGTCGCTGTCATGGTCCAACTTAGCGTTGTTGCGTCGTTTGTTGTTGTCACAGAAAATTTTGCAGTTTCGCACGATGTGCCGGTGTTCAGATAACCCGAATCACATGTCCAATTACAGGTTCCCGCAACATACGATGCGTGTTCCGGTAATGTCCCCGCGCATGGCTCACATGAAACCTTGCCATCCCAATCGGATTCAAAGCCGGTGATATATTGTCCAGTTCCCACCGGGCATACCGTTAAAAGTTGCGTGTTATAAAATGTTCCGGACCACATACTTGTACTGGATGAAGAACCGGGTTGTATTGTGCTGGGGAATGTTGTTGGCGGTATATAGCCCCCCAGGTTGCTGCAACCGTAAAATGTATACCGAAACATATAAGTTGTATTTGTTGCGGACGATGTGTCAATCGTGCTGAATAAATCCGCCGGAATACTGGTCAGACTGCTGCAACCGGTAAATGTTTCGTTAAACATACTAGTTGTATCGGTTGCGGACGATGTGTCAATGCCACTGAACAACCCAGCTGGGATACTGGTAATGCCGGTACGGGCAAATGTGCTACTAAACATACCACTTGTATTTGTTGCGGACGATGTGTCAATAGTGCTGAACAAATCAGCCGGGATACTGGTCAAACCGGTACACCCGTCAAATGTGCCCACAAATATATAACTTGTATTTGTTGCGGACGATGTGTCAATCGCGCTGAATAAATCCGCCGGGATACTGCCCAGGCTGGTGCAATTACGAAATGTATGCCGAAACATATAAGTTGTATTTGTTGCGGACGATATGTCAATCGTGCTGAATAAATCCGCCGGAATACTGGTCAGACTGCTGCAATTATAAAATGTGTTACTAAACATATCACTTG
The DNA here is from genome assembly GCA_017960855.1 of Alphaproteobacteria bacterium. Taxonomy (GTDB): domain Bacteria; phylum Pseudomonadota; class Alphaproteobacteria; order Rs-D84; family Rs-D84; genus Enterousia. Next base: position 11,752 of record JAGCYJ010000010.1, read on the forward strand.
TATCTGTTGCGGACGATGTGTCAATCGTGCTGAATAAATCCGCCGGAATACTGGTGATACCAGTACCTTGAAATGTGCTACTAAATATAGAAGTTGTATTTGTTGCGGATGATGTGTCAATCGCGCTGAATAAACCCGCCGGAATACTGGTCAGACTGCTGCAATTATAAAATGTGTCACTAAACATAGAACTTATATTTGTTGCGGACGATGTGTCAATCGTGCTGAATAAACCCGCCGGGATACTGCCCAGGCTGGTGCAATTACGAAATGTGCCGTTAAACATAGAACTTATATTTGTTGCGGACGATGTGTCAATCGTGCTGAATAATCCCGCCGGGATACTGGTCAAACTGCTGCAATTATAAAATGTACCCACAAACATAGAACTTATATTTGTTGCGGACGATGTGTCAATCGCGCTGAATAAATCCGCCGGAATACTGGTCAAACTGCTGCAACCGTAAAATGTATACCGAAACATATAACTTGTATTGGATACGGACGATGTGTTAAGTCCGCTGAACAAATTCGCCGGAATACTGGTCAGATTGGTGCAATTGTAAAATGTTTGATAAAACCGTGGAATATTTCCATTTACGACCGGGAACATTGCACCCAATGAACCGGAAATTGACGCAACCTTGCTTTGTGTTCCACCGGATGATTTATAAAATGCTATGGCAGCGGCTGTTGTTGATGTACTGTATCCCGTGGCGGTGCCACCAAAGCGCACAGTATGCACCCCCGCCGACCCCCATGTACATGTATAGGTGGTGTTGGATGTCCCGGTGCGGGTGATGGTATTACCGGAAATGGTGCTGCCCGTGGTGGTTCCACTTTGTGTCAATGTTCCCCCATCGCCACAATCGGCATAAAACGGACCTTTTGCCGTCATGGTCCAACTTAGCGTTGTCGCATCGCTTGTCGTGGTCACACTGAATTTCGTGGTTTTGCACTGGGTTCCATCGCCCAGGGCGTCTATTTCGTTTGTTGCACATGCCGCCACCGCCGCGCCCGTCGCCCCAGCGACAAACGCGCATGTCACAACAACCACACAAATTGCGTGCAAGAATTTTCCAAAAACACCGTTGACGTTCACAATTTGTTCCCCCCGTTTCCTTTTCAAAAAAGAAACCGTCAAGCATTGACGGTCAGGAGGTTAACGACAATCCAACGAATTGTGCCACTTATTCAATATATTCGTGCGCCCTCCTGACCATATGTGTCAGGAGATTTTCATCGGAATAAAAACGGTGCATTCGTGCCACGGAATCGTATTCCGACGCGTTGGATTCGGGTCGTTACACCCCATAGCATGAACTCCATGCTACGACACTACAATAGCAAAGTGTGTCGTCTTATGCAAATGAAAAATTGTCGTTTTTTGATTTTTTTTTCTGGGGGTGTAACAACACGAATGCAAACCACCGCCCAATTTGGGCGGTGTCTTTATATATCTATAAAATTACATCATTCCCGGCATTCCAGATGGCATTTGTGCCGCTGGTTTTTCTTCGGGAATTTCCGCCATGACCGCACCCGTGGTCAGCATAACGCCGGCCGTTGATGCCGCCGCCAAAATAGCGGTTTTAACAACTTTGGCTGGGTCAATAATACCCGCCGTCATCATATCAACATATTCGCCGTTTTGTGCATCGTATCCAAAGTTATAATCTTTGTTTTCCATAACTTTGCCCACAACGATTTCGCCAGAAACACCGGCGTTGTCGGCAATTTGTGCAATTGGTGCGGTAAGTGCACGACGGACAATATCAATACCAACATTTTGGTCGGTATTTGCACCCTTTAATTTTTCAAGTACAGATGTCGCGCGCAACAGGGCAATTCCACCACCAGCAACAATACCATCGGCAACCGCAGCGCGTGTTGCAGCCAATGCGTCATCAACACGATCTTTCTTTTCTTTAACTTCAACTTCGGTCATGCCACCAACTTTGATAACCGCGACACCGCCGACTAATTTAGCCAGACGTTCAGACAGTTTTTCGCGTTCATAATCGCTGGTTGTGTTTGACAAAGCAACACGGATTTCATCGGCACGTGCCGCAATCGCGTTTTTGTCACCACCGCCATGCGCCAACAAAGTGTTATCTTTGCTGACAACGATTTTCTTGGCTGAACCCAAAACATCCATAGTGATATTTTCAAATGTCATGCCCATATCGTCGGAAATAACTGTTGCACCGGTGACAACCGCAATATCTTTTAACATTTCTTTGCGACGATCGCCAAATCCCGGGGCTTTGACTGCGCAAACTTTTAACCCACCACGCAGACGGTTCAAAACCAATGTTGCCAACGCTTCGGATTCAACATCTTCGGCAATAATCAACAATGGGCGACCTGATTGTGCGATTGGTTCCAAAATCGGCAATAATGCTTGCAACCCTGTGATTTTCTTTTCAGAAACCAAGATTTGTGCGTTGTCTAATTCCGCCAACATTTTTTCGCTGTTGGTGACGAAATAGGGCGACATGAAACCTTGGTCAAATTGCATACCTTCAACCACATCAATTTCAGTTTCTAAGCCCTTGGCTTCTTCAACGGTAATAACGCCTTCGCGACCAACTTTTTCCATGGCATCGGCAATCTTTTTACCAATGTCGGCATCCGAATTCGCAGAAATTGTCGCAACTTGCGCGATTTCAGATGAATCTTTGACCGGGCGCGCGTGTTTATCTATATCTGCAACAACCGCATCCACCGCCATATCAATACCGCGCTTTACATCCATCGGATTCATGCCCGCGGCGATAACGCGACGACCTTCGTGAATAATCTTTTGTGCCAAGACGGTTGCGGTTGTTGTACCGTCACCGGCATCATCACCGGCTTTTTTCGCAACTTCTTGAACCATACGTGCGCCAATGTTTTCCATTGGATCTTTTAAAGCGACTGCCTTTGCCACCGTCACACCGTCCTTGGTTGCAACTGGTGCGCCATAAGATTTTTCAATGATAACTGTACGTCCCTTTGGTCCCATGGTGATTTTCACCGCGTTCGCCAATTTATCAACGCCAGTGGATAATTTGTCTGTATCAAATACAATATCTTTTGCCATAACAGATTCCCCCAATTATTTCAAAATGCCCAAAATGTCAGATTCTTTGATTAAAACATAGTCGGTACCATCAATTTTAACTTCGTTTGCAGAAGATGCCCATTTTGCGAATAAAACAGTATCGCCAACGGCAACCGTCATCGGTACGCGTGCACCGTTTTCAACCACGCCGTCGCCAACCGCAATAACGGTTCCGCGTGATGGCTTTTCACGGGCAGTATCTGGAATAATGATTCCGCCGGCTGTTTTTGTTTCTTCTTCTATTCTTTGCAATAAAACATAGTTATTTAATGGTTTAAACATAATATTTATGCCCCCTTGTGCTAACTTTACCCGAAATATAGTGCATTATCGCACGATTTCAAGGGACAAATATGGGGATAAATACCATAAAATAACATTATTCTGATAATATCGTTTGACAAAACAAAAAAATGTATTATATTTTCGTCAAAATAGCAAAAGGGTATAAATATGGAAACCAAAGAATTGATTTTGAACGGCAAAACAATGTCGGTTCATGATATAAACACATTGGTCGGGTATTTGTCACACAAAGACGACCAAGGCATGAATAATGGCGACAGCACTAATCCACACCGTGGTGTATGTTTGTTTCCAAAACGTGGTTATAACAGCATTGCAACCGCTAAGATGATAACAGAATTTTTGGATGAATACGGTATTAAATCGGATATTGTGAAATCATCGCTTTTTGGTTCTTGTATTGTTCGTATTAATATTGAAAGTCCGGAACAGAGCACACAATATTATTCACTGGTCAACAGAATTAAAAGTACCATCACTCATTTGCGTGACACCAAGAAAAAATAAATAAAAAACAGGGGGTTTGATATGAAGATTGGGAATTTGCCGATTTTGAATGGTAAAATCGTTGCAGAAAAAGATGTCCGCGACATCATAGAAGTTTTAGCTAATTGTTATGAACAAGGCGACGTTTTTCAATCTAGCGATCGTCGCAGTGTCAATGTGGAATACTGTGTTTATCTTTTTATAAAACCCAATAAGATAGTTGATGAAAATGCAGAAATGGTAAAAGGTTTGTTGGAAAAATATGGTGTAAAATCTGACGTCCATGTTTCTCGTTATCATGGCACTCGTAAAGTTGTTCGTTTGTTTATTGAAAATACTGAACAAGAAAACGAATACGAACAGTTTGGAACAGATATTAGCAACCTTGTACGCGATTTGGCCGAAGAACGAGAAATCGCTGCAAAAAGGGCGATGCGCCAAGAGAAACTTTTTAAAGTTTTTCCATTTCTTAAAAAACTTCAAAAAAGCAAATAAATATCTTGGTATCTTAATGTAAAATCAGGCACCATCGGGTGCTTGATTTTTTTTGTGTTTTATAATACCTTTTTCACAAAGCACAAGGAGATTTGTTTATGTACGATAAAAATAATGTTTTTGCAAAAATCGTTCGTGGCGAAATACCATCAAAACGTATTTATGAAAATGCCTACGCTTTGTCTTTCTATGATATTGATCCGGCGGCAACGGTGCATGCGCTGATTATTCCGCGCGGCGAATATGAAAATATCTTGGATTTTGCGGCTAATGCGTCTGATGACGAAAAGTTAGGGTTTTTTGATTGCTTGAATAAAACGGCTGAAAAACTTGGGGTGACTGATTGCAATATATTTGCCAATACCGGCAAGGCCGTTTATATTCACCAAAGTGTGCCACATTTCCATATGCACATCGTTGCTGGCGAAAAAATCAAAGAAATAACGACACTGTAATGATAGTAAATGTCCGTGTTATTCCGCGTGCGCGCGTCCAGAAAATTGTTGCCGATGGCGACACCTTGCGTGTTTATACCAATGCGACACCAACTGATGGCGAAGCAAATACGGCGGTAATAAAAATGTTGGCGAAACACTATGATGTGCCAAAATCACGGATTGCAATCGTTCGGGGCGCGACATCGCATGACAAGGTGATTGAGATAAACTAACCCTTGTAATTTAAAATCCCATCTATAAGTTCCTGGGGATCGCTGGCAATGGCGACATTATAGTCATCCAATGTATCAATAAATCTATTATTCATCATGTCAACAATCAGTTGGTGAAAAGCCCACCAAAAGTGGCGTGTGTTCAAAAAGAATACGGGTTTATTTGTCTCGCCAATCTGTTGCATTGTTAAAATGTCCGTCACTTCGTTCAATGTGCCAATACCCCCGGGTAATATGATGAAAGCATCGGATAATTCAAACATTTTCTGTTTACGTTCATTTACCCCAGGTACAATTTGGACATCTATGCCCTTGTGTACAGGTTCCTGTTTCGCGACAACATGTTCTGTTGAAATGCCGATTACATGTGCACCGCTTTCAAGTGCAGCCCCAGCCACAGCACCCATTAGTCCAACATCGCCACCACCAAAGACCATGGACAGCCCATTTTTTCCAATCAATTTGCCCATCAATTCTGCATCAGTAACAAAAGCAGGGTTCAATCCAAACTGATGCCCACAATAAACTGCAACTGTTTTAATTTTATGTTTCATTCCTTTTTCCCTTTATTTTTCGTAATTATATCATAAAATGGCGGTACTATGAATCAAAAGTTTATGGATTTTATGCGTACCTTTTACGGTAAAAAATTGGCTGTCGCGGTAAGTGGCGGCGTTGATTCCGTTGCGCTGTTGCATTGGTTGGTTGAAATTGGCATGGATATTGTATGCCTGCATGTGAATCATGGTTTGCGTGCCGCAGCGGATACGGAATCGAAATATGTGGCTGATATTTGTAAAAAATTAAAAGTTCCTTGTCATATATTTCGTTGGACAGAAAAGAAGCCAGAATCTGGGATTGAGGCCGCTGCCCGCACAGCGCGTTATAAAATGATGACGGATTTCTGTCGCGAAAATGAAATTGAATATTTACTTACCGCGCACCAAGCCGATGATCAAATTGAAACTTTTTTGATGAATCTGGGGCGGGGCAGTGGTGTGTTCGGTTTGGCTGCCATGCAACCTGTTTCTGAACGCGATGGGATTAAGATAGTTCGTCCACTGTTAAATATTTCGCGCGAAGAATTGAAAAATTATTGCGATACGCGTGGCATTAAATATTTTGTTGATGAAATGAATAATGATGCGCGTTATACACGTGTGCGCATTCGTAAAAATCGTCATGTGTTGCACGATATGCTGGGAATTAGCGATGAACGCATTTTGTTGGCAATTGAAAATTTGAATCGTGCGCGTGATGCAATTGCGACTGATGTAGATAAATTAGTTGCTGATGTCATGGGAAATGGATTTGCGATGTTTCGTGATTCTTTTCTGTTTGACCTGATGCCCGATATTAGATTAAAGTTTATTGGAACTTTGATTCAAAAAATAGGGGGGGATGATTATCAACCGCGCTTGAATTCGCTGTGCCTGGCATTAAATAAGTTGCATGGGAATTGCAAATTTACGCTGGGGCATTGTACAGTAAGACGTTTGGGTGAGCGCATTTTGATTGTTCCCGAAGGAGCAAAAACAACATTCAGGAAAAGAAATGGCAAAAATGGGAAATTTAAAAAATAAAATTAAACGTGATAAATCAGCATGGTTTTTAGCGATACCATTACTTATCATTGTTGGATTGGGTTTGGTTGCATTTGGTGTGCGTGATAATGTGAATTTACCAACTGGTGAAAATACAGTTGCTGCGGCGCGCCCTGTGGAATTGTCGTTTTCGGATGTTCTGCGCCGTGCAGATGAAATCAATACAATGAACATTCGTGGTTCTGATGCAACCGGTACACTGGAAGACGGAACTAAATACACCGCGACAATCGCATATGATCCAGAATTGTTAACCAAAATCGCGGCAAGCGGTGCAACTATTTCCATTGATTCAACAAAATCATTTATGGAACGGATGGGATTTTGGTTGCCAATTTTGTTATGGCTGGGATTCTTTTGGTTCTTATTTCGTGGCACGCGTGGCGGAATCAGCCGCAGTATCGCAAGTCAAAACCCAACAAAAATTATGACCGGCAATGTAAAGAAAACAACATTCAAAGATGTTGCTGGTATTGAATCTGAAAAACAAGAACTTATGGAAATAGTTGATTTCCTTAAAAACAAGGAAAAGTTCCGTGCACTTGGTGCGCGTGTTCCACGTGGTGTTTTGTTGTCGGGCGAACCAGGAACCGGTAAAACATTGTTGGCACGTGCAATCGCCGGCGAAGCAAACGTTCCTTTCTTTGCTGCATCCGGCAGTGATTTTTCAGGAATCATTGTTGGTTTGGGTGTTGCAAAAATCAAAGAAATGTTTGAAATGGCAAAGCGCAATGCACCATGCATTTTATTCATAGATGAAATTGATGCAATCGGGCAAAAGCGCAGCACACAAATTCATAATGATCAAGATCGCGAACAAACATTAAATCAGTTGTTGATTGAAATGGATGGTTTTGCAAATGATACGGGCATAATTGTTTTGGGTGCGACAAATCGTGTTGATATGTTGGATCCTGCGTTGTTACGTCCGGGACGTTTTGATAGACAAGTATATATTGAATTGCCTGATATGGCCGGTCGTGACGAGATTTTGAAATTATATGCAGATCGTGTTAAATTGGCGCCCGATGTTGATTTAAAAAACATTGCACGTGGTACAACTGGTTTTTCAGGTGCAGATTTGGAAAACTTGCTGAACGAAGCGGCATTGCATGCGGTGCGTGCGGGTCATAAAGAAGTCACCAATGAAGATGTGGACGAAGCGCGTGATAAAATTATGATGGGACCGCGCAAGATTCGCAAGATTCGTGATGATGATAAAAAACTTACCGCATATCACGAAGCAGGGCATGCCTTTGTTAGCCAGCATTATTCAGATGTGACTGATCCTATACACAAGGCGACGATTATTCCACGTGGGCGTGCGTTGGGTATGGTTCAACACTTGCCAATAGATGACAAGGTTTCAATGACCGTTGCCGAAGTCCGCGCACAATTGTCTGTATCGCTTGCGGGACGTGCCGCCGAAGAAGTATTCTTTGGTGCCGATAAAATAACAACTGGTGCAGAAAGCGATATCGCCGCGGCAACGCGTTTGGCACGTTATTCAATAACAACTGCGGGTTTATCAGATAAGATTGGTATGGTTGCAATAAATCAGTCAAACACATGGGGCGGACGCAGTGCGCTTGAAAATGCATCTGAAAAAACAGCCGAAGCAGTTGATGCTGAAATTCGTAACTGGATGGATGCCGCACACAACGATGCGAAAAAGATATTGTTGCACAATCGTGCAATTGTTGAAAAATTAGCGAACGAATTGTTGAACCGCGAAACATTGACTGGTGATGAAATCCGTGAAATTATTGCGGGTAAAAAATCGAAGAAGAAAACCGCGACAACGAAAAAGAAAAGTACAACGGTTAAAAAGAAGTAAAATGAACGGCATCAAACGATGCCGTTTCTATTTACGAAAATCATAAACGAATAATTTGTGTGGATATTTCTTATGACCATACGGTGTGGCACCGTGTCCGACATCTATGATGCGTGTTGGTTTTAATTTTTCAATTGGAACATCAAATGTAATAATTGTATCAAACTGATTTTTATATTCTGCCAACCGCGGATTTACATTTGGTCCCAGATATGCAACACCAATGTCAAAACGTGGTGATGATTTAAGATATTTAAACGCATCGCATTTAATTATTTTAACACGTGAACGTGTAATGAAGTTCATCATACGCGCAACAGTTATTGTGAACGGCATATTTTCCAATGCAACCACCATCATATCACTATGTTTAGCGACATATCGCGCAAGGCCGCCATAGCCCGCGCCAATATCACATAACGATGTTGCCGTTGGAAAATGTTTTTCTATTTCTTTTACTAATGCGTGTCGCAAATATTTAGAACTGGAAACACACGGAATCTGACCATGATGAACGCACCACAAATATTCGCCACGACTTAAAAACAAATGCAATTCAAGCAGTATGATACAAACAATCGCAAAGATAAAAATGTAATACAACATTGTTTATTTACATCTGTATGAACCAGTTCGGATTCTTTGCCAAATGTTCAATACCGTTATCCAGTGTTTTACGATATTCCAAAAACTTTTTCTTGTTCGCGTCATCAAGATTGCTTATCGCCGGTAATTTCACAGTCAATGGATTTACATGCACACCATCTTTGATAACTTCATAGTGTAAATGTGGACCCGTTGATAATCCAGTGGAACCAACATAACCAATCGTTTGTCCTTGCTTAACCGCAGTGCCAACACCAACGCCCTTGGCAAATCTGGACATGTGTGCATACAAAGTTTCAAATGTTCCATTATGGCGAATCTTTACATAGTTTCCATGGCCACGATTGAATCCGCGTGCGACAACGCGACCCGCGCCAGCCGCCGGAATAGGTGTGCCGGTTGATGCGCGGAAATCAACACCTTTGTGTGCGCGGGTAAATCCCAACACGGGGTGTTTGCGGCTTGTTGAAAAATTACTGGTCACTTTGGCATTATTTATCGGCGTGCGCTTCAGCGATTTAATTGCGCCATTTCCGTTTTCATCATAGTATCCGGTTGTGCCATCACTCTTCTTGAACCGGTACATTTTGACATTACCACGCAACGCTTCAAATTGGACGGCCAAAACGTGTCCGTTATCAACCTTTTGTCCTTCGGAAAAGTTTTCTTCGTATAAAACCGAGAAATGCTGACCCGCACGAACATCACGTTCAAAGTCCATTTCAAACGCCAACAAATCATACACGTCAATCAAGATGCCCGCCGGAATTCCCGCACGAATTCCCGCCAGATAGAAACTGTCGCCATTTTTGATTTCGCCCGTTTTATATACGGCGCGTGTGTCGCGTTCAATTTCAATCGTGTTGCAATTCCAGCCACCATTTTCAGAGCAGGTCAATTCCACCTGTTTCCATGGGGACGGAATAAGAACGATTTTTGATACCGGTGAATCTGTATCTGGACGCACAAATTCAAACTTGTCATTATCTGCACGCAATGTGGAAATGCCGGCATTCTTTTTTAACGCGTCGGCGATTGCATTTACATCGCTGTTGTTCAGACCTTGGTCAATAAGCAACTTGCCCAACGTGTCGCCCGACGCAACGACAACCATCGTCTTGCACTCAGACGGTTCATTAACACTAACTTTCGCGCCACCACGATACAATACAACTGTAAAAATAGCGACCAACGACAACACAATTGCCAATGCCATCACCAATCGGGACAGCATGGACGGATTCATTATTTCTTTTACTTTTTTCATGGGATGGATTATAATATTTTTATGGAAATAAATCAAGCGTTCGCAATCTTGAGCAAAGCCGGTGGTCCGCATGCGGCACGAATAATCACTGAAAAGTTTGGGACTATGTCGCGGTTCGCGGTTTGGCGTGCGGCGCGCGCCTTGCGACGCGGTGTTCCGGTGGCGAAAATCGTCCACGAGAAATGGTTTTACGGTATTCCGTTCTATACCAATAAACATACAATGGATCCGCGACCGGATACAGAAACCTTGGTGGAATCTGTGTTGCGCGATTGGGGCAAAACGCCCAATTTGCGTGTGTTGGATTTGGGAACGGGAACGGGATGCGTTGCAATTTCGCTTATTATGAATTTGCCACGGGCAGCCGCCATTGGTGTTGATGTTTCGCGCAGTGCGCTGCGCGTGGCGAACAAAAATGCCTGTAATATGAGTTTGTGTGATAGTTTCAAGGCGGTTCATGGGACATTTACGCATACTAACCTTGGGGGAGAGCAGTTTGATATCATCGTTTCCAACCCACCTTATATTGCACATGGGGATTCGCGCGTGAATGCGGGGGCACAGTTTGACCCAGATGTCGCGTTATACGCGGACGATAATGGTTTAGCTGCGTATGAAGAAATTGCGACGCGGGCACTTTCGTGGATTAAACGATCTGGACGAATTTATTTGGAAATAGGGGCGGGCATGTCGCGTTCTGTGAAATCTATTTTTACAAATGCGGGGTGGAAATTCGTGCGCGCCGATAAAGATTTGGGTGGCAAAATTCGCGTTTTAGTGTTCAGTTTGTAAAATTAAGTGCCTTTACCGGAATAGTGTTGTGTTTAGCCCCTGATATTACTATCATTTTTTTGTCTTTAATCCACTTTTGTGAAAGAATATTTGGCACAACTTCGTCGTGTTCGGCGACATAATGCACTTGTGCAATTCGCGGCAATGTGTAAAGGTTAAGCGAGTGTGTAAGCGGTGTGTCGTTAAAATATTGTGTCCAGTCAGCGTGATTCAATACCCCCGCCACCGTTATCCACTTTTTGACATCAATTTCGGCATGATTTTGTATAACCAGACCCGAAATCATGGCACCACCCGAATAGCCAATCAAGATAACCGGACGCGTTCCCGCAATCGTTTTTATTGCGGAGGCAACTGAATCAACCATGGACTTTGAAAAACGTCCCGTTGTCCAATCGCGCGTTTTGCACTTTTCATCCATCACAAATTGGCATGGTCGTGCGATATAGGCAACATTTGGCGCATTGTCCGCCGCCGCCAAGTCGCGCACAAAGTGCGAACGCGGTGTCGGATCGTCTGTGGCGCGCCCATAATTGTTAAACGAATGACCATCGCCCTCTATATAAACATGCACAGGGGCGGTTTTGTCGGTGATTTTCTGAATTGTTGCGACGGAATAAAGGTCCGCACGCGTTGGCGACACAATCGTCATATCGTCTTGTGCGCCAATACCGGCACAGCCCGCCAACAACAATAAAGATACTAAACCAACCCGCCACATGTTTTGATTCTATAATGTGGCACCGAAAAAGGGAAGTGGTTTTATTTTTGTCATTCCTGCGCAGGCAGGAATAGGGCCTTTGTTGTTATTGCTAGTGTAGCGTGGCAATCCGGTGTTGATTATATTCTCTTTTTAGGGTAGAATAATACTTAGGATTTATGGAGAGGGTAATGACGCTAGATACTATAAATAAGTGGTTTAAAAATCATCGTGGTTGGTGCTTGATGATAACTGTGTGTATTGTGGCATTGTTTCTTATTCGTCCCATATTGGATGGAAATATGCAAGAACGTATTTTGGCAATATCGGGAATCGCTGTGTTATTTTATTTGTTTTGTACAGGTTTTATTGCGGATGCTGTTGAACGACAAACTGAACGAATAGATAAAATTGCTGATTTGATTGAACAACAAAGTGAATACATGCGTAAGGTTGCAGATATGTTAGAGTCACAATACAAGGAGATGAAAACGTTTGCGGATCAATCTCAAAATACCATGATTGAAAAACAAGTACCCAAAACGCCGAGTTTGCAAGAATATTTTAACAAAGGAAACGGATAAACGAGAAAAAAATGAAAATTCGAAAAGTTGCGGTTTGTCCTTATTGCCATAAAGAAACAACAATGTATAAAAATTCCACATCACATATTTTTCATTTAATAATGACACTTATCACGGGATTTTGGCTGATAATTTGGTTGTTGTGTGCGCTTTCCAATAGATATTGGCGTTGCGAAAAATGTCGCCGGGTTGTTGGTTGATAATAAATTATAAAAAGGGATAAAAATGTTGTTCGGTAACTTCTTGTTTAGACATAGTAATGTGCGTGTGTTAGTCATTGTTATTTGTGTACCATTATCTGGATGCGTTAACACGACATCTAATTATTATTGTGTCCCCGCAGATAATGGTTCTAGAGCCATATGCATATCAAATATAGATATGGATTTTATACAACAACATAGGTATTCAGATAGTAAGTTTGATAATTTTATAAATTTTGTTTTATCCGATTCTGCCGGTCAAAAACGGTGTATGTGGAAAAATAACTCTCTTTTAGGTCTAGAAGACAATGTGATGTTTAGATATTACGAATATTATGACGGTACTAAAATATCAACATCAACACCTGCATATGTCTGTAGAGAAAGGACTGTCAATGCGTATGAACAAAAATTGCAAGACAAGGAAAAAGAGAAAAAAGCCGAAATAAGAAAAAAGGAAGATGCGGAACAAAGACGACGCGAACATATGGTTGCAGAACAACACCCGGAAGTTAGAAAAAAAATATATAACCAGTTCTATGATCGCTGTGCGAATAATCTAAAGAATAATCGTGTTCAATTTAATCCGAATTATATACAGCAAATGTGCGATTGTTTTGCATGTGTATTCGATGGTATACATGGCGATGAAGCAGTGTATGAATATGTACAATCAAATGGTAGGAAACAGACTGTTTCAGATTCTTGGTACCCAAATATAATATACGGGATGTGGGAACAATGTGATGTTTCTGGTCGTGTGCCAGGAAGTTTTCAACCATGTAAATGGGCACAAGGAAAGAATCCTTTTTAACAATTTTTATGTATCATTGCTCTGACCGATCCTTCTGGGTGCACTGTATCACAAATTAAAAACCACCTATTCGGGTGGTTTTGAATTTCTGGCGCGCCATTATCCCCCTCGATACGCAATAACAAAAATCTATAAAAACTCGTCATACCAGACCCCGTTTTTATGATTTTTCTAATTGTGTATTCTCGTATTCGCCATGCGCTTCGCTCTGGCGTATCCTTCTGGGCGACATACAACAAAGTTCAACAAAAAAGCGCCACGTTGTGTGGCGTTTTTATTAAATCGTGGCGCGCCCAGAAGGATTCGAACCCTCAACCTTTTGATCCGTAGTCAAATGCTCTATCCAATTGAGCCATGGGCGCAACGGTGTTGTATTTTATACCAAAATATCACGATTGCAAGGAAAATTATTAAAATCCCATGTGCAGATTGGCGGTGGTAATAAGGTTCCCGTCGCCACCGGCATCTGTATTCGTTAAATAACGCACGCCAAAATCAGCAAACAGGTTGCCAAGAAGATTCAAACTGATACCCGCCATTGCGCCGTATGTGAATGCGTTGCGTTCATCGGATGGTTCGGCATAAGGGCGTTTCAATTCTGTTTCATAATTGGTGATACCCGCACTGATACCGGCATATATGCTGGAACGATAGCCGGTTGGATGAACGTCCATAACGACGTCCGCCATATACATTTTAACCTTGGTATCATATTCATAATCTATGCCGCCCGCGCTGTTCTTGAACGTATAATCGGACATTGCGTATTCAAGTCCATTACGCATAGAAATATTGTTCGTCAATGCGTATTGAATACCGCCGGTAATTGTCCACAAACTGCTGAAGCCCGTTGATGCGTGTTTTCCAGTATTCTGGAAACCCGATGTGACCCCCGCGGACAAGTATGGCGTTAACGCGTGCGCCGGCACGACTAATAACGATAATAATGCAAATGCTATATATTTTTTCATTTTTTACACCATAGATTCTAAACGCGAAATGCGTTTTTCGGTTGATGGATGGGTGGAAAACACGTCGCCCATAAACCCGCGTGCGCGTGGTTCGGCAATGCAAGCGATTGCAAGTGAACGCATGTTGTCCAGTTTTTTACTGCGGCTGTTGCCACTTATTTTACGCAACGCATTGGCAAGTCCCATTGGGTTGCGCGTAATTTTTGCGCCGGTCGCATCTGCGGCATATTCGCGACTGCGCGACACCGCCAGTTGCAACAGTGGGGTAATAATCGTATTAAATACTGTAAATGCCAGCCACACCATCAGCATGACCATACCAGATTTATTATCGTCATTGTCGCGGTTGCCCCCGCCATAAATCGCAACACGATAAATCAAATCAGCGGCAAAAACAGTCACGCCAATACCAGTGATAATCAGCATATCAAGACGAATGTCGCGGTTGCCAATATGTGCGCATTCGTGGGCAATTACCCCCTCCAGCTCCAGTCTGTCCAACTTCTTGATAATACCGCGGGTCAGGGCGACCGAAGCGTCGCGTGGTGTGCGCCCCGTCGCGAACGCATTTAATGAATCATCATCAATAATATAAATGCGTGGACACGGTAATCCCGCCGCCAGCGCAACATTTTCCACCGCGTGAAAAACTTCGCGATATTGCGGGTCTGTGTCATGAATTTCATGCGCGCCAGTTGCGGACAGCATCATTGCATCGCCAAATGCCCATGAAATGCCCATCCATATCAAGCACCCGATAAATGTCGGAATTGCCACGCTTATTGTAGTATTTATTGCGTCATTAATTGGCACCACGCACCAAGTGAATAAAAACACCAGCGCGATAAAAATCAACGGAAACAGCAGAACCAACACAGCGGTCTTTACATTGTTTTGATGAATATGGTCATAAACTGTTTTCTTTTTCGGCATATCCAACCCTTTACAGTGCCATTATTAAACAATTTGAAAACAATGTCATGAAAAATATTTAGAAATATGATATAATATTATCCAAGATGAAAAAAACGATATTCGGTTTTATCGGCATTGCGTGCGTCGGCGGTTTTGCGGCTGCCAACGGGGGGGACAGTTTGCTGAAACCCGTATCTTTTCCAACAACCTCTACAGATGCTTCGTTTATTGAACGGCTTAGTATATCGTATGACGGTTATTTGCCTTATGAATCAGAGTATGATTCAAGTGGCGCATGTATTTCAAATTGTGCGTACATGGGTATAACATTAGATGATGCAATAAAAGATATCAATATCGCAGAACAGCAAGCACAAAGCGCATTACAGGAATATAGTAATTCTGACGAAGAAGTGGCAGAATATGGTGGCGTTTTGGACGAGTATTTTGATGAACAAGTGCAAGATATTCAGCTTGAAAATATGGCCACCCATGGTACATCTGCATCAGGCGCAATCCGAACATGTACTGATTTTATAGACACTGTTCCAAGTGATCAAATTGTACCGCTTGGCGATCCATTCCCTGTATTATACAGGATATCATCAAGTTTTAGCCCAAGACGTTTGAATCCAGTCACACACACATATTTGCCACATAATGGTACAGACCTTGCTGCGCCACAGGGAACAAAAGTATATACGGTTGCCAGTGGAAAAGTTGTCGCATCTTGGTTTGATAGAACCTGTGGTAATGGCGTAAAAATAGTGCATGATGATAAAAGATATCAAACAGCATATTGTCATTTATCCGAACGTTTGGTCAGAACGGGTGACACTGTTTCTGCGGGTTGTGTAATCGGTCGTGTTGGATCCACAGGGCGTTCAACCGGACCACACCTGCATTATATCGTTTATTTTTGGTCTAATGGAAAATACGTGCCAATCAACGCAGAAAAAGGGTATTTAACCCCCTGGCGTTAGTTCTTTTTCTTGTGATGAAATCTTACAAAAAAACTGCCGTTATTTATAGGGCGAAAATCAATTATATATGGTGTTAAAACGCCTTCGTGCGCCCATTTTGGAAACAATTGATGCAAAACACCACTGGCACCGGTAATTATATTCGCACTGCGTGCGCCCGACGTGGCAACTGACATTATGTCGGCCCACGCTTCTTCTACTGTTTTATTGTGTAAATCAAGTACGATGTGTTCGGGGGTTGGTTCTGCGGGTTGTGGTATGCGTTTTGACAATTTAAGTTCGCCACGCACCGCGCGTTTTGTAGCATTGTCGTCGGGTGTGTATTCCGCGCCAACCATATTCAAAATATCTTCGTCTGATAATTGTTTCATAATTTAATAATACAACATATATTTATCGGGGCAATAAAAAACGCCCCGCGGGGCGTTTTATTTGAATGTAAGAATTGAGATTAAATGCTGTCTGCATTTATCCAGCGACCGTTCTTTAACAAGCCCGGTGCCATACCTTCGCTGCTACGCAGGGCATCAATTACACCACGTGCCTTTGGCGCATCCAGGTTTTCAATACGAACTTTGTACATGTCGCCTTCGTGGATGACTTGGGCATCACCATATGCACGCATACGTGCCGCCAACGCATTCGCGCTGTCTTGTGCATAGAATGCAGCGACTTGGACACTGTAATCGCCAGATGTTGCAACTGGTGCCGGTTGTACAGGTTCCGCCGCAACTGGTTCCGCAGCCGGTGCACCCGTTGTACCGATTGTTGCATTTTTTACAGCAATAGATTCATCAGCCAAAACTTGTACTTGAACCTTGGCTGTGCCGTTCATGCCAATACGTGCCGCCGCCGCTGGAGACAAGTCCATAATACGTGTATTTACAAATGGACCACGATTATTCACACGAACAACAACGGATTGACCGTTATCCATATTTGTGACGCGTGCGATTGTCGGCAAAGGCAATGTTTTGCTGGTCGCTGCCATTTGTGTAATATCAAATGTTTCGCCGTTGCTTGTTTTTGTGCCGTTCAATTCTGCTGGAACGATACCCGCAACACCGGTTTGATTGTATGTTAAATCTTCTGCTGGGATGTATTGAACATCTTCGACTTTATATGCATTACCAATGTAATATCTTGGTGCAGCCGATAACAAATACGCATTATTCAATGTTTGTTCGGCGGATTCTGTCGTCAGTGTTTCTTCGCCGAAACCATCAGAACCATAACCAGCACCATTCTGCTGTGATGTGGCGCATCCGGCCAATATAGCGGCCAAAGCCGCCAATGAAACTAGTTTTTTCATGTGTGGACTCCTTACATTCTTATAAATTGATTTTATCATATAAGAATCCAAGTTTCAACTTTATTTTGCTATTTTATTTTTCGGTCAATGATATATGCCAATGGCAGATAGATAATTCCATAACCGGCAATCGCCACACCCAACATCCAGATAGATGTAATTGGAACGAACCATAACCCAACGCCCAATGCCACCGACAGCACGACAAATGCCGCAATCGCGCGCAAAGTGCGACCATCTGTTTTCCATAAACCGCGGGTGCGACATGCGCGTCCCAAAAGGTAGTTTTTCAAATAGCCACTTATGACAACACCAATCGGAATTGCCAAATAGCCGACAAACGGGAACAAAACCAAATACATTATGGATGCGGCACCCAATGAAATCATACTGGTACGCACAGGCGTCTTCACATCTTGGGTGGCGTATAGTGTTTTACTGTAAATCTGGCTGACCAACATGGCGGGCAACACAAAGATTTGAATCATAATCGCGATTGCAACGGCGTGTGTTGATTCTGCGGTCCATGCGCCATATTGAAACAGATACTTGATAATCGGTTCCGCCAACACAAACAGCCCAACCAAGCAGGGCATAATCAGCATTAAACCGCGCCGCATAGAAGAGTTTTGTTGAATATGGACACTGCGCATATTATTTTCAGCCAACGCATTTGATATTGACGACATCAGAACGGTTCCCACCGCCAAGCCAATCATGGCAAATGGCAACTGGACAATACGGTCGGAATAATACAACCATGAAACAGCACCGCTTTCAAAACTAGCGACCAGTGTTCCCAATATAATTGTGATTTGATAGAATCCACTGCCGACAATACTGATGCCGAAACGTCCAAACATACTTTTAATCTGGGGTGTCCATTTCGGTATAATAAGGCGCAATCCAAAATGGCGACGACGCACACGTAACCACAGCACACCGAACTGTATAACACCGGATAATAAAACCGTTCCTGCCATAATAAACAATGCGGTTGTTCCTGCGCCCATATACATTGCCAACAACAAAGCGCAAATCAGCATAATGTTCAGCAACACCGGCATAAATGCGGCAAGTAAGAATCTTGAAAACGCATTCAAAACCGCCGACAAAAATGCCGCACCACAAATGAATATGACATAGAAGAACATGATGCGCGATATTGTGACGGTCAACTGCATTTTACCCGGATCCGCATCAAAGCCAGGCGCCAAAATCCAAATTACCAACGGCATAAATATTTCAAATAATATTGTTATCCCCAGCAATACGACCATAAGCCATGAAAACACGTTCTTGGCAAAACTTTCGTCCTTTTTAGAATCAGCATACATAGGAATAAATATTGCAGACAGCGCGCCTTCGCCCAACAAATCGCGAAAAAGGTTCGGTAATTTAAATGCGGCCAAGAATATGTCCGACAATCGCCCCGCACCCAAAACACGCGCAATCAACATGTCGCGCACGAACCCAAAAATACGACTGATGCCAGTCATGGCACCAACCCCGAAAATATGTTTGCCTAATCTCATAAGTTTTATTATACTCCCCTTTGAAAGATAAAATCAAGACAGGAATAAAACGAAATGAAAAGATTGGTTTTTGCGTTGTGTGCGCTGGTGGTGTTGGCGGGCTGTAATGGTTCAAGTGTCAAGGTTGTACCGGAACAGGCGTTGCCGGACATTTACGAAGAAGCGTACAAGGAATTCAAGAAAGAACATTACGAAGTTGCTGCGGAAAAGTTCGCATTGGCTGAAACGCAATATCCGGCAAGTCCATGGGCGGCGGATGCGCTGATTATGTCGGCATATTCACACTATATGGACGAAGATTTTGCTGGCGCGATTATGGTTGCCGATCGGTTTATGCGTTTCCATCCGGGACACACCGATGTGCCGTACGTCTTGTACCTGCGTGGTATGTGCTATTATCGCCAGGTAAGTGATGTCCGTCGTGAACCTGGTATGTCGGTCTATGCGTTGAACCAGTTTCAACAACTGGTTGACCGTTTCCCCAACAGCGAATATGCCAAGAACGCGAAAAACAAAATCGTCATCTTGAAAAACTATATCGCGGGCAAGATTATGTATGCGGCACGCAACGATATGGCGGCGCAGAATTGGCCAAGTGCGATTACACGTTTCCAATCGGTCATTACCGATGCCCAAGAAACAGTGATGACTGCCGAAGCGTTGTACAGATTGACCGAATGCTATACTGCGATTGGTTTGCCAGAACAGGCGGCCGGCTATGCCGAAATGTTGCGCAAGAATTTCCCAGATAATGAATGGACAAAGAAATTGAAATAAAAAACCGCCCAATCGGGCGGTTCTTTAATGCTGTTTTCCCATTAGAGTTTTTGTTTTTGCCAAAATATTTGCGTTCACAATGTCGCGGTTTAATTCCATTGTTTTTACACCGGCTTCGCGAAACATTTCAAACGAATTGACCACTGTTTCACGCCAGTTACCGACAGATTGAACGTTTGTTGCATCAACGGGGGGTGCCATGAAATAAACCTGTTTTATACCCGATTGAATGATTGCGCGGGCACAGTCGGCACATGGTGGCATTGTCACATACATGGTGCAACCCTTTAAAGTTGTGCCACACAGGCACGCGTTATAAACTGCGTTTCGTTCGGCATGTTCATAGAAAGCATATTTAGTTGGGCGTGTTTGGCGGTATGCAACATTATCATCAACACCGCGCGGAAAACCGTTATATCCTTGGGCGCGAATTTCTTTATCGGGACCAACAACGATACAGCCAACTTTTGTACTTGGATCCTTGGACCAGGTGGATATATGCAATGCCAATTCCATAAATTGATAATTCCATTTATCAGTAAAAACATTATCCATAATTTCTGCCTTTTTACTTTGTGTATGACCAGCATAGAATATTTGCGTGGGTTTTCAAGGTTTTTTGTTGCCTTTCGTAAATGGTGTGCTATGTTTTAAGTATGACTAAAACATACAGTGGTTTTATTGCGATAATTGGCCCAACAAACGCGGGCAAAAGCACCCTGATTAACCAAATCATGGGGCGCAAGGTGTCAATCGTGTCGCACAAGGTGCAAACAACGCGAACACGTCTGCGTGCCGTAAAGATGGTGGGCGCGCGCCAGTTGATATTTGTGGACACCCCTGGTGTGTTCAAGCCAAAGCGCAGATTAGACAGGGCAATGGTTGGTGCCGCAATGGATGCGACCGCGGATGCGGATGCGATTTTATTGCTGGTTGATGCAACGCATGGCATAACCGACACAATTCGCGATTTGGTTGCGCGGGTGCGTGAACATAAAAATCTGTTTGTGGCATTGAACAAGGTTGATGCGGTTAAAAAGCCGGATTTGTTGCCGATTGTTGATGAATTATCTCGCATGGCAGATTTTCGTGAAATCTTTATGATTTCTGCGTTGAAAAATGACGGCATAAAGCAAATGTTGGATGCATTGGCATCTGTTATGCCGGAATCTCCATATCTGTTTGATGCCGCGGATGCGACCGATGTGCCGGACTTGTTATATTTGGCGGAATTGACACGCGAAAAGATTTACAAATATGTTCATGCCGAATTGCCTTATCACATTAATGTTGTGACTGAACGGGTTGAAACGGCGGACGATGGTGTATTGGAAATCTATCAAAAAATCGCGGTGCAAAACGAAGCACACAAAAAGATTGTTATTGGTCGGGGCGGGGCACAGTTAAAACAGATTGGCACCGCCGCCCGTCATGATATCCAAGACCAGTGGGGTGTAAATGCGCGTTTGCACCTGTTTGTGCGGGTTGAACCAAATTGGGAAGAAACTGCCGAAAATTACACTGACCAAGGGTTAGAGTTCAAGTAAGGATATTTTTAAGATGGTAGATAAAAAGAAATCAGGTAATGACACTTATATTATCGCGGCCTTGGTTATGGGTATTGTGCTTACTGTGGTGTTGTGTAATATGATAACGACCGCCATAGATAAAAAATCTACTAAAAGGGCACAAGTGGAAAATCCCGCAGATTACGATACTGGTGTTATTCGTGTAAAGAAAGACAGCACAATTTATCTTAGTCCGATTGATGGGACATTAGTATTTCGTAAAATAGATTTTCGTCAGTTGCCACCGGAAAAAAGGCAAATGTATGGGTATATGGACGTTGGCGACACTTTAACTTACTATAATCCGAAACACGATATTGAATTAAGCGATAACGGAATATTTGTACTTAGAAAGTTGGTGCTGAAAGATCCCCAGATTCCAAGGGATTTACAAATCTTAGCAATACAACGCGAAGCAGGACAAAGGTAAAACAATGAAAAAAGAAACTTTTCAATTAGTTGGATACAGTGCGCTGATTGCGCTTATGATTGCTGGTTTTGCTTTTTCTGGTGCTGTCGAAGATGCTAAATATGAAGAAGGTATAGTTCGCGCCAAAAAAGATAGTGCGCTTTATGTTTCTCCGTTGAATGATACATTGGTTGGACGCAAGATAGTACTTAATGATGAACGCACACAAAGTTATAAAGCATATGAAACTATCCAGATTGGCGATACAATAAAATTTTATAATCCAAGTGATAATCTTGTTGTAAATGGAAAATATTCATATAGTGATATGAAGGTGAATAATAAGAATATAGAAGAAGCGATGGAGCAGTTTAATAAAACAAAACAGTTACAACAGATTCAACGCGAAGCACGTCAAAAATAAACGGAAAAGAAATGAAAAAAGAAACCTTATTAAAAATTATAATTGCATCAATGATAATTGGGCCGGCGTGTGCAGTTGAACGCGGTGTTGTTATTGACCGCCAGGGGTTGCCCGAAGAAAATGCATTGTATGTAAACTTGATAAGAAAAAATAAAAAGAAACAAAAACCGTTGCGTATTCCAGAAAATGGAATATATGACGCAGACAGAAAATTATTCTTTAACGATTCCACATATATTGAACCATTTATATTTGCTTTGCCGGGCGATACAATTTCGTTTTATAACCAGTTGCACCAACAATTCATAGAAATGGATTCCAGACGCCGTGTGCGCGATATAAACGGTATTCACGAAGAAACAATTATAGATTATGTCCGTCAAAACGTGCTGAACCGCGAAAAATAATGTTGCACACATCTGATTTCGATTTTGAATTACCCACCGATTTAATCGCATCACACCCATTGGCGCGACGTGATGCGTCGCGTATGTTGGTGGTTGATGGAACGACGGTGTATGACAAACATATTCGCGACTTCTTGGATTATCTGCAGCCCGGTGATGTCGTGGTGTTTAACAATTCGCGCGTTATACCGGCGCGATTCAATGCAACCGACAAAAACAGCACAGTTCACGAAATAACATTACACACCGCAACCGACGAACAACACACTTGGTGGGGACTTTGCAAAAAGTTTAATAAAATCGCAATCGGTGATGTTTTGAAAATGGACGACGGCACCGAATTGGAAATCGTTGGCATGGACGATGAAAGCGGACTAAAAATTACCTTTCATTGCGACAATATTTTTGATGTCTTGAACGCGGTTGGCAAAATGCCGTTGCCACCATATATGAAACGCGAAGAAGAATTAAGCGACCGCGAACGTTATCAAACGGTTTATGCCGATCCGATTGGTTCAATGGCGGCACCAACGGCGGGTTTGCACTTTACAAACGAATTGATGAGTGAGATAGAACAACGCGGTGCTAAAATTGTCAAGGTGACATTGCATGTTGGGGCGGGGACTTGGATGCCAGTTAAAACCGAAGATTTGAGTCAGCATAAAATGCACAGTGAATGGTGCCAAATTACACCCGAACAAGCCGACATAATCAACAATGCAAAACGCGTAATTTCGGTTGGAACGACATCCATGCGGACATTGGAAACTGCGGCAATGGACAACCGTAAATTGCCGACGGACAAGCGCAACAGCAGAATTGTGCCAATTTGTCGCACAACGGACATATTTATTACGCCTGGATATGAATTTGGTGCGGTGGATGTGTTGCTTACTAACTTTCATTTACCGAAAAGCACATTGTTTATGTTGGTATCTGCGTTTGCTGGACTTGATGAAATGAAGTCCGCTTATGCCCATGCGGTTGCCGAAAAATATCGTTTCTTTTCATACGGCGATTGCTGTTTGCTGTTCAAAAAGGGTTGCGCGGAATGATTAACGAAAAAGACCTTACAAAAGAACGTAATTTTTATCTCTCTCGGCGTTTCGCAGGAACCGTGTTCGGCAGGGCAAGGTTCTTTCACATATGGTTTGATGATGATGAAATAAAATATATTGAAACAAATATGGAATCGCACAAGCTTTATCGTCTGATAAGTGGTCAAGCGGCCGGACATCTGCCTTCTTCTGCTAAACATAGAGCATATAGAATAGCGTGGCTAAGAAGTTTTTTGGATGACCCCCAATTGCCACTGGGAATAAGGGCGTACATAAAGTATTATATTGGGCATGACTATGGTTATGACAAAGGTATGGATGAATTTGACAAAACACATACATATGAAGAGAGCATTCTTGCAGAGTTTTTTGCACAAAGGTGGATGGAAACATGTCGTTAAAATTTGATTTGATTGTGGTGGATGGAAGCGCGCGTCGTGGACGTGTGCATACTGCGCATGGTGACTTTGAAACACCGGCATTTATGGCGGTGGGAACCGCGGCAACGGTAAAGGCATTGACAATGGATATGGTGCGCGATACCGGAACCCAAGTGATTTTGGGCAACACATATCATTTGATGATGCGCCCCGGTGGCGATTTGGTGGAACAGATGGGCGGTCTGCATAAATTCGGCGGTTGGACTGGACCAATTTTGACCGATTCCGGCGGTTTCCAGGTTATGTCGCTGTCTAATTTGGTAAAGATGCGGGAAGAGGGCGTTGAATTCACATCACACATTGACGGCGGTGTGAAACATTTCCTGCGACCCGAAGATTCTGTGCATATCCAGCATCAGTTAGATTCCAATATCACAATGGTGTTGGACGAATGCCTGCATTTGCCGACAACGCGCGAACGCGCCGAAAAGAATGTTGATATGGTGACGCGCTGGGCAAAACGCAGCAAGGACGCATTTGTTGACCGCGATGGATACGGAATCTTTGGCATTGTCCAAGGTGCCGATTACCCAGACCTGCGCGAAAAATCGGCTTTGGCATTGACTAAAATTGGCTTTGATGGCTATGCAATTGGGGGACTCGCGGTTGGCGAACCCCAGGAAACCATGTTCAATATGATTGCGACAACTACGCCACATTTGCCAAGCGATAAGCCACGATATTTAATGGGCGTTGGAACACCGCTGGACATTTTGGGCGCGGTTGAACGTGGGGTTGATATGTTTGACTGTGTTATGCCGACACGCGCAGGTCGCACCGCCCAGGCATTTACCCGCCATGGCACAATGAATATGAAAAACGCGAAATTCCGCACCGACACTGCGCCACTGGACGACAAATGTGGATGTCCAGCATGCAAACTAAGCCGTGCATATATTCATCACTTGGTCAAGTGTAACGAGATTTTAGGTGCCATGTTGCTGACCCAACATAACCTGTGGTTTTATCAAGATTTAATGCGCGATATTCGCAAAAGTATTGAAGACGGTCGCTTCGCTGAATTCAAGGCCGATTTTATAAAGAATTATACGGAAAATCAGTAAAAATACTGGACAAAACACCTTGTTGTGCTATTACTGGATTCTGGACACTATGACAAGGATGTAATCATGACAAGGAAAAAACACGAAAATGCTTTTGTAGTTGATTGGAATCAACGTAAAGTAGCATTTTGGACCACGAATGTAATTAATGCATATTTTAGTACGTATGGAAATGGGGACAAACCCCAAAAACGAAAAGAAAATAATGGCCAAAGGGGTGGTGGTACAAACACCTGTTATTTCTTGTTGAACGAGAAGGGCGGGCACATAGAACATGCGAAGGGATACCGTTATAACACGAAAACAGCATACCAAGCGAAAGTTTTAAACCGTTTAATGCGTATCGTTCTGGAATATCAACGTTATTACCAAATTCAGTATAACCTTCGTGATGAAATGGGGGATGATAAAAAAGAATCTTGGTGTTATAGCCAACTTCCATACCAACACGCCAAGAAAATTGTGGAATCAGCACGGGACTGGTGGATAAAAGCGGAATCGGATAAGAAAAGATTTTATACACGAGACTGGGATGACACCGAAGAAAAACGCAACGAAATTGGTTTTGGTGTGTCTGAATTAGATGTCAGTAAAAAACAGGATATTAAACCATGCTTTTTCTGCAAAGAATACAAAATAGTTGATGAAAATGGGCATCCGTTCTATGTGGTGGTGATGTTGGAAAAGGGTGATGAAAAAGACAAAGATGGCAATGACCTGTGGTTTAATTATCGTGTAAAGTTTGTGGGGTCGGGTCAACCGTTAACAAAATTCGTTGCCCAGGTACCATTGTGCTATGACGCGGAAAAGGAACGTTATCAACAAAAAAGCGAAGAATACAGAACAGCAAATAAAGATTATTACAATCGGTGGCGGGACGAGATTTGTGAACGATTTGTTGAAGACCGAGAAACGTTTATAGATAAGTTTAAAACGCAGGATGTGGAAGTAGCCAGACACTGGATACCATGCAGCCATGTTAGAGACACTGATTGGTGTGATGATTACTACTATATGAAATATAGATATTGTTATGAAAACAAATGTCATTTCTATAGGGGTTGGGATGTTAAAAAGGAGAAACATGATGGCCCAACGGCAATGAAGTTTTTTGCAAATGCCTTTGGTGACGCGGTGACGAAACTGGTGTCGGCGGGTCGTTTTACCTATGCAAACAAGGGTTTATTGCCGGATATTAGTGATGTAAATTTCATCAAAGCATTCAATCATTTTTGTTGGTACGCATTTGATCGGTATCGTAGAAGATGGGGAATGGGTTTTTCAAAAGATAACAAAGTTGAATTTTGGAATTATTATATCAATTATTTTGACCATACTGATGAATTTAAAAAAGCAGAAGAAAACATACAGGGTGCGATAAAAACGATAGAAGATTGGATAAACAATCCAAATGTGTTTTCGTATGTGTATAGCGGTATACAGTATACCACTGAAATTGATAAAAAGGTGGTTGTTCCTGCGAAAGAAGATGAAGAAGAACCAGTTGAAGAATCAGAAGACCTTAAAACTCGTATGGCGCATTTAAAAGAATGTCTTTTGAACAAACGCTTGCATATGGTTGAAAATCCGGCAATCTTGGTTGAATCTCCAAAAGAAACAACCAAGATTGTCAATGTGTGGGATGATCGTTGGGGTGATTGTGACAAAGAAGATAACTGGTGGACAACATATTCTTTTGTTGGTGCAGAGTATATAAAATCAGATAAACCAGGGAAACAAAGTATCGTCTATAAGTTCAAATGTGACGATGAAACGCACAGATATCCAGGAACAGAAGATTTGGCATATTCGGTACAATATGCAATGGAAATTTTATGGGAATTGCAATCTAAAACGAAGATCAAATGGGCCCCGGGTAGATTGTTTGATGAAGTCCCCAAGGAAGATGATTCTGAACAAGATAAAAAGCAAGGACAGAATAAGCGCAACATAAATGTTCTGCGTGTTAATGAAAATTATAACGGTGTGACAATATTGGATCCGAATAATATCAAGGAACCAATTACATGCGATCACTATGAAGTGCGCAAGGTTGACATGGATAATTATGTTTCATGGCAACCAACTGCGATTTTGTTATACACCGGAAGGAACAAAGTGACCGGCATTATACATTGCGGTAACCCAGAACAAATAATACCACATATTGTCAGCCACAGCAAAATAAGACAAATGTTGGCGGACAGAAAAGCATATACAGCGCTAAAACAATATAACACAGAAAGAAAACAAATTCAAAAATGGGTGGCGCAATCTGCCGAAGATGAATTCCCATTCTAGAATAAACAAAGAGTATAAATAATGATTAAACCCGATTTAACATTAAGTATGGATGACAAGATATATTTGGCGGTGTCAAAGACCGAAACAGACAAGTTAGTGTTTGTTTATACGTTGGCATGCCTTAGAGATGGTGAAAAATCATCTACTTACAGCATGTTTCCAACGCGTGAAATTCATGTGTTTCGTAACAAAGATGCTGCAGATTTGTATCATAAAACGATTGAACAAATTGTTGACTTTAATATGAATGACCAAGGACGCAGTGTATTCATTGAAACAAACAACGATTTAATAGAACGTTTCCTGGAAAACGGCAGATAAAAAAAGAAAAGGAAGGAAAAAATGAAAAGAGAACGCGTTGAAAAAAAACCTGTAAAGAAAGTCATTTCTTACTATGTGTTGCCACATGGTGAATCACAATATCAGGTTTGTACTACATACATATGGTACCAAGGAAACGCAATCAATGATATAAAACGCAAGTTCTTTGAAAGCATAATATGTGATGATGAAAAATTGGAAAAACTGAGGAAACGTTTTGATAGGTCAGCCGCATTTGTTGAAAAAAGATTGGCTGTTGAATTTCGTCAAATTGGTGCAGGTGAAATCGCGACCGAAACAACAATAGCTCATCTTATGCATCAACGTTAAGTTTAGTTGTTGAAATAATTTTTTAAAATCGCTACGCTTGAAAATATAAAGGGGGACAAGATGGCGAAAAAGAAACAAGAAGTAGAAGTCATTGATATGGGCGGTGCTAAAACCGTTGCTAAAAAGAAATCCTTTGTGACGCGGGTCAAAATTATATTCGCAATATTCTCGGTCTTGTGGCTTGCTTTTGCGGCGTGGTATCCGTTGTACATACGTGATAAATATGCCACTTCGCTTAAACAATCAACGGTTGTTGCGATATTCTATGACATGCAACAGAATATTGCCAAGCAATATGAAAAGATGTTGCAGGGGATTAAGAAACAAATAAACCTTGAAAAACCAATTGGCCAAGTTATTGACAAGGTGAAAATGGCCGAAGGTGCGGTGAATAAAGTGACCGACACAACGGCCAAGGCAACCGAAGCCACCAATAAAGCCAAAGACACAACATCAGGTGTCAAGGCATTAAGTGGTA
Organism: Alphaproteobacteria bacterium; assembly: GCA_017960855.1. GTDB lineage: Bacteria > Pseudomonadota > Alphaproteobacteria > Rs-D84 > Rs-D84 > Enterousia. The sequence goes on from JAGCYJ010000010.1 coordinate 40,518, forward strand.
TTGCTGGCAAATTTGGAATCAATACATCCGGCGTTGATAAAGCGGTGGACAGTGTTGATAACACAATCGGCAAAGCAGACAAAGCAATTGCCAAGGTTGATGATACAGCCGCATTGGTAAATCAAAAATTGACCAGTGTTGAAAACGAATTGACCAAGGTTGCCAAGACCGAAGTTGATAAAGTTATCGACGAAGCAATTAAAAACAATGTTGATCCAGCTGTAGCGATGTTGCTGACAAAATACGATGTAAAACATGTTTATCCATGGGAACCATCAACATGGCCAACCGCACGCAAGATTTATGCCGACCTGGTTGCATCGGATATCGGTTTTGTACAAACCATTATCAAAACAGTGAACAAATATTTCAGTTATGTTATGTGGGTATATTTGATTGCCATGTGGGGAATCGGATTATATATCTGGCTGACTGTGCGGAAATATGTGATGGGTGTTATTGCGCCGTTTATCGTGTGCCCACGCTGTGGTCATACCTTTGCGGACAAACGTACAGCAATAAGTTTCTTGAAACTGTTGCAGCCATGGAAATGGATATAATGTCCAAGTTATACGAACCGCCGGCTTGGCGGTTCTTTTTTGTAAAAAATACTTGCAAAGTCAAAAAACTTATGTCAGAATAGCCCCACAGTGCGAGCGTAGCTCAGTTGGCTAGAGCGCAACCTTGCCAAGGTTGAGGTCGAGGGTTCGAGCCCCTTTGCTCGCACCAAAAATTTTAAAAACCATCCGAGAGGGTGGTTTTTTGATTTTTACGGCAAAGGGGCGAGTTGCGAGGCGAGGCGGTTTAATCGCCGAAGTACTTTGCTCGCACCAAGAATTTAAAAACACCCGTTTGGGTGTTTTTTATTTGTAAAATGTCGTTTTTTATGTCTATAATCTATCTCGTGAAAAGGAGTGTGTCGTGACGCAAATATTGTCGGAAACCTACCTGGATTATTCGGATATTCTGATAAGACCTAAAATGGGAACCAATTTGAATTCTCGTAAAGAAGTCATTTTGGAACGCACTTTTAAATTCAAGCATGGTCAAATCAGAAATGGTTTGGGCGTTTTTAATGCCAATATGGCGACGGTTGGAAACTTCGTTATTGCCAAGAAATTGCTGGCACGCGGTATGTTTGCGACAATTCATAAACACTATACGATGGATGAAATAGGGCAGTTTATGCTGGATGCCCGCGGGGAAAATGTGCCACTGGATAATTTGTTCATTACAATCGGACTGAAAAACATAGATGATGAAATAAAAAAACTGAAAGATTTGGAATCAAAATACCAATGGACATCGCCACGTAATATCTGCATAGATGCGCCGAATTTTTATATACCAAAGGCACTTGATATTTTGGCGCGTGTGCGGCATGAATTTCCCGATGCGGTAATTATGGCTGGAAATATCGCCAGTGGTGACGTGTGCCTTAAATTGCTGGATTACGCAGATATTATCAAGTGCGGTATCGGCAGTGGTTCCGCATGTTTAACACGCAAACAGACGGGGTGTGGAACACCAATGGTTTCACTGATTGTGGAATGTGCCGATATTGCACATTCGGTTGGTGGTCATATCTGTGCAGATGGCGGAATTGTTGATGTTGGCGATATATGCAAAGCACTGTGTTTGAATTCAGATATGGTTATGATTGGGGGAATGTTTGCTGGCACCGATGAAGCCGCCGGTGAAGTGATAGAAAAGCATTACGAAACGAATGAAATTGTCGACGGCAAACATGTGATTCTGACAAAGTATTTCAAGCAATACTATGGCATGTCGTCTGAATACGCGAACAATAAATTTGCGGGCGGTATGGGAAATTATAAAACGTCCGAAGGGCGCGAATTACTGATACCTTACACCGGTTCACTGGACAAGATTTTGCAGGATATTTCCGGTGGAATCGCGTCTTGCTGCACATATATCGGTGCGACCACGATAAAGCATTTGTCCAAATGCGCGACGATTATTCGTGTGAATAATCAACTGAATAAAGTGTTTGAAAAATATTCTGTATAACAACACCTATTTGAGTGTTTTTTTATCCTTTTTTATCAAAAGGGCTTGTGTTGTTCCCCTGTTTTTTTGTATAATTATCATCATAACAAGGGAGGAAAATGCTAAAACGCACATCCGGTTTATATTATGGATGCGGCGGTTTTTGGCGTATTACACGGAAATAATGCGGCGATTTTTTAGTGCGATTTTAGTGCTGGTGTTAAGCGCGCGCTTTGGCGTGGCGTGGGCTGTTGACACTTGCACTGGCACTGACTTTTATGATGATGAATTAGAGGCGTGTACCCCATGCCCAAATGGATATGATTATAATGATGATGATGGTAAAACCGATGTTTCCCAGTGCCAAATACAATGTGCCGCCGGAACTTACATTCGCGATGCGGGGGTTTATGGATATATACGATTGGAATATTTGGAAAGCAATGGGGATGCATACATAAATACTGGATTCAAACATAACCCCGCGGCTGGTACAATTCGTGGTGAAATTCGTGTCGGTGCGTCACATGATATGCCATCAAATAAAAATATAAATATTTTGGGGAACCAGACGGGCTCTGCCGGATATTCAGTTGGGTGGGCAGAAAACCAGTTTAAAGTATGGGTTGAAACAACTCATGCTCGTCTGCGGGGGCCTGATCACCCGCTTGTCCAAGATGGGGTATATGATATTTCATACGAATTTAAGAATGGTGAACAATATTTGACTGACGGAGAAGAAACAGTTCACATGCCGCATGGTGGGGGACTCGCGCCAGACAAGCCAATATACTTGTTTGATAATGGTATTCAAGAAATGGATTATAATTTCGTTGGGCGTATATATTGGGTGCGAATATACGAAGATGATGTGTTGGTAGCGAATTTCTTGCCGGTGCGTAAAATTGGTACTGATGATGTTGGAATATATGATACAGTGTCTGGAAAATTCTTTGTTGATAGTGGTAATGGGAATGGTTTTATATCTGGTAATGATTTAAGTGCTGTTTGCGTTGATGTGGGGGCCGGTTACTATGTCGGCAGTTCGGTTACCAATTTCGGCAGTGAAGGCGAACGCGAAGCATGCGGCCCCGGAACATATTCTAACAATCCGCGCGCCACCAGTATCGCCACATGTCAACCATGCCCAGGGGCAACATACAACGATGTGGAAGGTGCGGCGGCGTGTACCCCATGTCCCGAAGGATATACACAGGATACAACAACGACTGGAAACACACAAAAAAGCGATTGCAAAACCGTTTGTCCGGCGGGAACTTACATGGCGGCCAATATGATTGATGGGCACACCAAATTGGAATATATTGAAACAACCGGAAAACAGTGGGTAAATACGGGGATTATAGCGGCAAATCTGGTGAATCCAATTATGGAATTTACGGTGCAATATACCAAGGTGGAAAATGGTAAGCAGACCGGTGCCAAGAAAAATAATCTGGATTTTAAGGTTGGTATTTCCAATGGTGGAATATTCTTGTGTCAGGCCGGTGGTGCCAACACAGAAACAAGATTTGGTACCGCTGATACCGCGAAACATACGTTTATACTGGATACAGTGGCGGGTACATGTTCCCTGGACGATGATACCAGAACATTGGCTGTTGGCGATTTAACGAATGGTCCTATTTCAATTGGAACGGTGAATAGTCAATCTGGTAATGCCGGAAAACAAAGAATATATTCTTATCGTTTGATTAGCAATGGGCAAACACTGTTGGACATGGTTCCCGTACGCAACAGCAGCAATGTCGCCGGTTTGTATGACAAGATCGGACACAGATTTTACCCCAGCAATGGCACAGAACCATTTGTTGAAGGTTCGCTGTTCACTAGTTCTTCTGGGTGTATAGATGTTGAACCTGGGTATTGGTCGCCCGAAACATATCTGGGGTATGGGCAAACAAATGAACGTAATCAGTGTCCGATTGGAACAACGACGGTTGGTTATGGTCATGGCGCAGACGAGGCCACCGATTGCGGACAAAAATTAAACATTGCCGGCACATACATATATTCTAAATCAAGTAAACCAACGACACCGTCACTTAACATTATGATGGATAGTGGTACAACTTTCTATATCGGTGCCAGTTCTACAAATCATACATTGTCAAAATTGCATTTATCAGATGGTACAACACAATACACGGCTTATGACGATAGCTTGCTGTTCGGTGAACGCGATTTTACGACTGGCGCACGTATAACGCAGTAATTTTTTCATAATTTAAACAAAAATACCCTTGCACGCACGCGCGTATTTTTAGTACGATTTTACTGAGAATATATGGAAAGGGGGTTGGTCCACACTTGAAACGCACGTTTCTTGCGGTTTTTACGTGTTTGTTTTGCGCGCTTAATGCGGGCGTGTCTTTTGCGGCAAATAATTGTACGGGCGCAACGTATTATGATGCGGTGAATGATACCTGTATTAACTGTCCCACCGGATATACCGACAATCCAACCGCTGGCAAAACCAGCGCAAGCGAGTGTCAAAGAAGTTGTGCCGCTGGAACATTTATTGCGACCCCCGCATCCGTGGGTTCAACCGCCTATACCCGATTAGAATACATTGAAAACCCAAACGGCAAGTATATCAACACCGGATTTTCGCATAGCAAAACCGCGACCACTATTCGTGGTGTATTACGTGTCGGCGTATCAACTAATTTGTCAAACAGTTCAAATGTCAATTTCATCGGGAACCAGGCATCCAGTGGCGGTTATTCTGTTGGTTGGAATGCGTATTTCAAACTTTGGACCCAGTCATCAAACAGCCGACTAGAGGGGCCCGCATATCCAATGACGGCTGGAACTGTTCATGAAATCGAATACACACTGACAAACACCACTCGTTCGTTAGTGTATGATGACGGGCGAAGCAAATCTGACACTTTTAGTGGCGGTAAGATCGTGGACCCCGCCACCACCATACACCTTTTTGATGCTGGTAATATTCAAGCTGCGCGTTCGTTCAAGGGGCGTATTTACGATTTAAAAGTGTATGAAGACGACGTGTTGGTCCATAATTTTGTCGCTGCGCGTCGCAACAGCGATGGCAAAATCGGTATGTATGATACAGTAGCCGATGCGTTTTTGACTGGAAACGGCACATTTACCGCTGGACCCGATGCGGGCGCATGTTCGGACGTGGGTATCGGGTACTATTCCAATGCGTCTATGACCGATTATGGTTCTACCAGTACCCGCATTATGTGTACAAATGGTCCGATACACACACACTATACCGCATCCGCCACATCTAATTCGTGTGCGTATGAGTGTGATGATAATTACGTTATGGAAAATGGTGTATGCGAATTTCAGGATAAATTTACCATAACCACAACATCCAATGCGACGGAATTGCGGTTTGACATATCCGCGATTGGCACGTACTATGTTGATTGTGGCACCGATGGTGTGTTGACCCAGACCACGTATAGTGGTGACAATAACGCGGCCGGAACCGTCATCACCCGTACCAATACCACGAAACTGACCTATTCATGTGCTTGGCCGACTGCGGGTGTGCATACGGTAAAGTTTGCGGGGACAACAACATCGTATAATACAACCGCCACCATACCCGCGATAAGTTTTGCACCTACGGCCAATAAAATTGCGTCAATGACCGGTTCGTTGTCTGCGATTTTTCCGCAAAAGAGTGCATCAAACGGGCAATACCCGCGTTTTTATCAGACATTCAAGGGGGCAACCAACCTGACCAGTGTTCCGGCGGGATTGTTTACTGGAATAACCGGCAATGCAAACGCATCAAACATGTTTCGTGAAACATTTTATGGGTGTACCGCGCTTAATGCGATTCCGGCGGGATTGTTTGCCGGTGTAACAACGGGTGCGACGGATATGTTCCGATCAACATTTCAGGGTTGTACATCATTAACGTCTATTCCAGATGATTTATTCAGTGGCATGACCACCGCGGCATCGGGCCTGTTTCAGGCTACATTCAAGAATGCGACGCACTTGGCGGGGTATATACCGCCAACGACATTTGCGGGGCTTATTGCGAACACTTCGCCGACAGACACTAATATGTGGACCGAAACGTTTAGTGGTACCGCTGTTGCCACAACCTGTCCGACGGGATTGGATGATTACCCGACCGGCTATGAATCCGAATGGGCGAATCATGTATCGTGTTATGTTGCATGTCCTGATACTCCACCCACGAACAGTGCTTGGCAAGTCATCAATAATACATGCGTATGGTTGTGCAACGCGGGGTATTACAGCGCGGACAACACATCGTGCACCGCGGTCGACACCGGTTATTATTCTGGTGACGGCGACAACACGCAAACGGCATGTACCAACAAACCGGCGAACAGCCATTATACCGGTTCGGCGATAACCGACAATTGTCCGTGGCAATGTGACACGGGCTATGGCAGCGATGCCGGCACCTGTCGCGCGTGTACGGCGAGTGAATTTTTGACCAACGGTGGTATTTGTGTGAACACAAAGTTTACCGTCACAACCACAAATAGTACAAGCGAATTTAAGTTCTTTATGTGGGAACCAACTGGAACATTCTATGTCGATTGGGGCGACGGCAACGTTGATACAATTACGCGTACCAATTCGACCGGAAACACATATTCCCATGACTATGCCGCGACCGGTTCATATACAATTCGATTTGGTGGTGTTGCGACGGGGTATGATGGAAACTCGGCACATACCGCAATAAGTTTTTATGGGCAAACCGGCGGAACCCAGGATAAAATCGCATCCGTTACGGGATCGCTGGCTGCGTTGTTTCCAACCCCCAATGATAGTGCGTTGCCGTTTTTCCGTGAAACATTCCGGGGGGCAACAAACCTGACATCGGTTCCCAATACACTGTTCGATGGCATAACCCAGACCCATGGTCACATGTTTTATCATACATTCGATGGCGCGGGCTTGACCGCGATTCCATCTGATTTATTCAGTGATGTCCACTCGTTGGGGGTTGGTATGTTTGAATATACATTTGCTAACTGCGCTTCGTTGACCGCGATTCCAAGTGGATTATTTGATGATATGACCGCCAGTGGTGCGGTGGACAATATGTTTGAGGGAACATTTACGGGATGTACATCATTGACCACGATACCAGCCGGTTTGTTTGATGATGTTATTGCCAGTTCGTCAAATTGGACACGGCTTTCCAGTACCAGTACCGGCGGTGTATTCCGTGATACGTTTAGTGGCTGCACATCATTAACCTCTGTTCCGGCGGAACTGTTTAGCGGAATGACAATCAATGGAATACCATATATGTTCGCCAACACATTTAAAAATTGTTCATCATTGGCGACGATACCGACCGGATTATTTGATGATATTACGACATCAGGGACGGCGTTCAATATGTTTGAATACACATTTGAGGGTTGTACATCATTGAACGCGATACCGTCGGACTTGTTTGATGATGTTATTAGTGGTGCAGCCAGCGGAACTGACAAAACCGGCTGGTTCAAGGATACATTTAATGGCTGTACGGGATTGACCGCGATACCGGCCGAATTGTTTAGTGGTATGACCACCGCTGCAGAGAATTTGTTCTATGGCACATTTAATGGTTGCACGAATTTGGCGGGATATATTCCACCAACCACATTTGCGGGGTTAATTACGAATGACAGCACGAAAAACACAAATATGTGGGGTAATGCGTTCGTTGGAACAAATTTGGTGACGGTGTGTCCAGCGGGAACGACACAGTATATCACGGGCTATGAAGGTTCAACAAACGGAACGACCTGGAATGGCAAGGTTTCATGTGAACCATGTGCCGCCGGAACATATAAAGCAACAGCAGGCAACGGTGCGTGTACCGCGTGCGAAATTGGAACCTATGCCGCTGCTGGTGCGGTGTCTTGTACGGCATGCACAAATACCAAACCTGCAAACAGTTCGTATAGTTCTAACGCTACGACAAATGCGTGTTTGTGGTTATGTGATGGGGGGTATTACAGCACGGATAGCGCGTCCTGTACAGAGGTTGGTGCGGGTTGGTATTCCGCTGATGGCGACAATACGCGCAGTGCTTGTGCCGCTGGACTTACCACTGTGGGTTATGGGCATGGTGCGGATGAAGTGGCCGATTGTGGTCATGAATTACACCTTGGAGATTTTGTCTTTTATACTAAACAAACAAAATCAACAACACCGGCATTGAACATTACTGATGGCACATCTGTTTCATACCTAGGGGCCAGTACAACCAACCAGAGTTTATCGAAATTGCATATTTCAGATGGAACAACACAATATACTGCGTATGATGACGGATTATTGTATGGGGAACGGAATGCAACAACGGGGCAACGTATTACGCAACAATAAAAAGCGGATGGTGTTAATTATTCCTTTACTTTCAGATTATTTTTGTTAATAATCACGATTGTCAAACCAGTGGGAATCAGATAATTATGAAATTGTGTAAAAAATCTTTATAACGCATGGTGCGACCGATATTTATGGCGGACGCACTATCGGGTGCGTCCGTTTTTAATAAATCACCAGAAAACAAGGAAAAACAAATGTCAGAAAACACGAACATTTCTACCAACGAATTAGAAGCCAGATTGCAAAAGGCGGACAATATTCGCGCACGCGATGGTGTCGTTTGGAAAGATACCTTTGACCGCAGTCACAAAATCGCCGAAGCGCGTGAATTGCCGGACGGTTCAGCGGTTAAATTATGTGGTCGTGTGACAGCGTTGCGCTGGTTGGGTAAACTGATGTTTGGTCGTATTTATGATATAGAAGGTGAAATCCAGTTTTCCATGTCGCGTGAGGAAATTGGTGAAGAAGATTACAAGTTTATGAAGGCAAATGTTGATATGGGCGACTTTATCGGCATTGTTGGTGAATTGTATCACACAACAGCGGGCGAATTGACTGTTAAAGTTTCGCATTATGATATTTTGTCCAAGGCATTGCGTCCTTTGCCGGAAAAGTTCCACGGGTTAACGGATACCGAAGCACGCTATCGCCAACGTTATTTAGATGTGATTGCAAATCCTGAATCACGTGCGGTGTTGTTGGGGCGTTTCAAAATGACGCAAGAATGGCGTAAGTTTATGATTGATAACGGTTTCTTGGAAATTGAAACACCAATTTTGCAAAATGTGGCATCTGGGGCGGCGGCAAAACCGTTCACAACGCACCATAACGCGTTGGATGCGGATTTCCAGTTGCGTATTTCCCCTGAATTATTCTTAAAAATGGCAATCGGTGCGGGCTTTGACCGCGTGTTTGAAGTGGCGAAAGATTTCCGTAACGAAGGTATGGATGCCATGCACTTGCAAGAATTCACAATGGTTGAATGGTATGCTGCATACTGGAATTACAAAAAGAACATAGAATTCACATGGAAATTAATCCAGCATTTGATTAAATCTATGCGTGGCACATTAAAGATTTCATACCAAGGCACTGAATTGGATTTCAGCAAGTATGAAATGATGGATTATACCGCGAAAATGAACGAATTGTTTGGTTGCAACATTTTGGACTTTGACGATGTTGACGCGTTAAAGAAAATGTTGGTGAAATCAAAAATGTTCCCAGCCGAAGATTTAGAAGAACTGAAGTCAATTCCGACTTTGGTTGACTGGGTGTACAAGCGTAAGATTCGCGACAGTATTGTTAAGCCAACATTCCTGTACAACTATCCAACATATATGGTACCATTGGCGCGTCACAGTGATGCTGACGACAGATGTTTGGATATGTTCCAATTGCTTGTCTGTGGTGCCGAATTGTGCAAGGGGTATTCTGAATTGGTGAACCCAATACAGCAATTGGCTGCTTTTGAGGAACAAGCAAAGAACATTGCCAATGGTGATGAAGAAGCATTTAACCCGGACAACGATTTTGTTCGCGCGATGGAACACGGTTTCCCACCGATTTCCGGTGTTGGTTTGGGTGTTGATAGATTGGCAAATATCATCTTTGATCAGCCAACATTACGTGATGTAATATTGTTCCCAATGATGAAATAGGGCAACCAAAATGATTGCGCATTCGGATACTTTTGCGGCGGATATAACCGCCGATCACGATCGGAAAAATCTTGCCGATATAGACAAGGCGTTGGCCGATCGGGAAATCAATGAAGAAGCGGCGGAATATCTGCGGGTATTGTATTCCGACGGTATGGATTGGTTCCGCGAAGTGTTTCACGTTTTGGGTAAATGTCTTGGCGCGCCCAAGGCGCCAGTTGTACGCTATGATTACGATAATGATAGTGGCATAGATGAAAAGATAAAGATTTCAGACATTAACCCACTGTCGCCATATTTGGTCCAGCACCGTTTGGATATGGATCCAATGCGTAATCAGTTTTTTACCATTACCGGCGGGCATAAAATTGATTTGTCTGTGTCGTCCATCGTTACGGTTATTGTTGCAGCACAAAAAAGTTTGTCGCGGTCATTGGAAAAAATTACCGGCAAATATTATCACGATTATATTGAAGATGTTGCAACGACGGCTGAACGTGTTATTTCGGCACACGAAAGAGAAGCATCCGGACGCGCAATTGCCGACAAAATTCGTGAAGAATTTTCAAACAAGTTTATAACCGCTGCATCTGAAACGGTATTGAAGATAATCGGGCGTGGCCATGAACATATTGCCGTAGATTTAGTGCGTGAATTAGACAAGGTTGAAAAGCCGCATTTGCGTTTGCAAGATGTTTGGCGCGTTAAATGTTTGTTTGATTTGGTGCCCCAGGCACGCACCTTTATGGAACGTATTCGCGAAGCCATACCAGAACGCATTATATCTATGCGGGACAAGTTTTATGATATGGACAATCCGCGTAATTATCGTGATGCCAAGGTGATTTTGAACATTGGACCGGATTCTGAACATATCGTTCCAATGGAAATTATATGCCAAGTGCGAACATTCTTTGAATTTGAACGTCTTACGCACAACCAATATGAACGCGCGCGTCGTCGTAAAAATGCAGCCAGTGATGAAATAGAACGCAAAATGGCTGATTATTACGAAGAGGGTGTTAAGCAATACAACCTTATGATATGTGATTGCGTGGAAGATTTGTTTGATCGTGTGGGTTGGAATATTTTGTACAGTCGTGGTATGGGAATGTCGCTGTTCGAAGGGTTCCCAAAGAATTGCACTTTGTATTACCCACAAAAAATGTTGGATATAATCACAGATAAATTGGACAACGCCATTGAAAACGAGGTGTTTCGTCTGACCACGTTGCCGGCGAATTTGACCAAGACGCAAAAAAGTGAAATCTTTCATTTTATGGCGCGGTTTATTTTGGTTGCGGCAATGCCTTACCGTAAAGCCACATGGTCTGCGCCAACGAATACCACCGCGGGCAAATTATTCAATTTTGTGATGAAGGAAGTTCAACGATATTATAAACAGTAAGCATAAAAAATACACATGCCCCATGGGAAATAAAACACCATGGGGCATTTGTTTTTTGCTTGTAATGATTTTCAGATTGCGCAACAATGAAATCAGGTTCATGGATAGTTACCAAGAACCATAACAAGCATAGCAAAGGACTACGATATGCGGAAAGGAAAAGTAAAATGGTATAACGGCAAAAAATGTTTTGGGTTTATTACTCCGGACGCGCCAAATGAAAACGGAAACACTGATGATGTATTTGTTCATTCTAGTGCATTAAAAGCAGCGGGTATCCGATTCTTGAACGAAAATGATATCGTTGAGTTTGAAGAAGAAGTTCGCAACGACAAATTGTCGGTAACAACATTGAAATTGATTCAGCGGGACGAAGAATCTGCACGTTTGTTCCACGAACGTCGCGCAGAACGTCGCCGTGCTGCCGAAGATCGCAAACAACGCGAAGAAAAATCTACGCGACATGGATTTGCGTTCTGGAAAAAATAATCAAACGCCCCACGGGGCGTTTTTAATTGAAAAAGTTTTATGTACGCACTATAATAAAATCACAACGAATAATTATTAAACAAAAGGATTTAATATGTGGATTGCAATTGCGGTTGTCGCGGTAATTTTATTGTATTTTGTCACGGTTTATAATGGTTTGGTTTCGCGTCGGAATCAGGTGCGCGAAGCATGGGCAACAATAGACAGTCAATTGAAACGCCGTTATGATTTAATTCCTAATTTGATGGAAACGGTGTCCGGTGCGGCAAAGCATGAAAAAGAAACATTGAACGCGGTTATTACTGCGCGTAATGCGGCAATGTCGGCCAATGGTGCCGATGCACGCGGTGTGGCGGAAAATCATTTGACGGGCGCATTGAAAAGCATATTTGCATTGGCGGAAAGTTATCCGAACCTGAAAGCGAACGAGAATTTCTTGGAATTGCAACGCGAATTGACCGATACAGAAACCAAGATTCAAGCGGCACGCCAGTTCTATAATACCGTCGTAATGGGCTTGAACAACATGGTTGAACAATTCCCATCAAACATTGTTGCGCGTATGTTCGGAATCGGCACTGAAAAGTTGTTTGAAATAGACGAAACAGAGCGCAAGGCACCACGCGTAAAGTTTTAATGGGAAAATCGCACATTTTCCTTGCATTTCCAATAAAAACAGTATAAACTGCGTTCCGCTGGATAACCAGAACTGATTAAGTCATGGTGTCTTTTGGTCCCATGTATGATAAGGATTCTGTTAAATATCTGGCACCGAAAAACCAAAAAAAAGGATAAAATTATGGCAAGAATGGGCGCAAAACGTAATACGCGCAAATTGAAAATTGGTCGCGCACTCGGTGTGAACCTGTGGGGCCAAGCAAAATCACCGTTTAACAAACGTAAATACAAACCGGGTCAGCATGGTCCAACATCCCGCGGTGGAAATTCGTCTGATTATGCAAAGCAGATGCGCGCAAAGCAGACGTTGAAGGGCTACTATGGCAATATCGGTGAAAAGAAGTTCCATGCATATTATGCCGAAGCGGACAATATGCGCGGTGACACACCGGATAATTTGATTGGTTTGCTGGAACGCCGTTTGGATGCGGTTGTATATCGTTCTAAATTGGCACCAACCGTGTTTTCTGCACGTCAGTTGGTCAGCCACGGTCATATCATGGTCAATGGTAAACGCGTTAAAATCGCTTCTTATCAGGTTAAACCAGGCGATGTCATCACGGTCAGCGAAAAAGCAAAACAAATGCCACTGGTTGTTTTGGCATTAGAAGCGGGCGATCGCGAAACCCCAGATTACATCAACGTGGACAGTGCGAATTTCACGGCGACATTCGTTCGTGTTCCATTATTCGCAGATGTTCCATACCCGGTTCAAATGTTTCCAGAACTGGTCGTCGAATTCTATTCTCGTTAATAGACGGGGAAAAGAAGAAAAAGCACCGCGAAAGCGGTGTTTTTTTTATGCATTTTTTTTGGGGAAAAAATGCCATTTTTTACTTGCCCAAATAATCTCAATTTAGTACGCTTTTCAGCATGAGGATTAAGGGGAAATCTTTTCAGAATTCGGGCGTTTTTTGTCAATCGCCCAAGTGTCAATTAAACAGCAGGTGAGGGAGTTCTACACGGTTTGATGAAGCGCATTTTGTCAATCTTGTTTATGTGCCTTTTTGTGGTGCTGTCGCCGACACGCGCCAGTGCCGCATGCACATCAAGCCAAATTGACGTTTTGGGTGATGGTACCCAATGCGAAACATCCAAGTTTGAATTGACAACAACATCATTGGCAGCAAATACAACATTCACATTTACATTGGGGGCATCCGGTACATTCTATGTTGATTGGGGTGATGGCGGTGCGGTTGAAACAATCGCGCGCGACAGTGTAACCGCCACAGATTATACGCATACATATACGACCGCCGGGGTATATACTATACGATTCAGTGGTCTTGCAACGGAATATGATGTATCTAGTAATGGATCTACGACAATATCATTCTATAAAGCGTCTGGCGGATCCCAGGGAAAGATTGCATCAATTTCTGGTAATTTGGCATCAATATTCCCTTATTTGGGATCGGAAAATAATCAAGCACCAAGGTTTTATGGAACTTTTCGTGGTGCAACAAATTTGACGTCAATACCTGCGACTTTGTTCAGTGGTATTACCACTGGAGAGGGTGGGATGTATATGTTTGGTATGACATTTTATGGTTGTACTGGTTTGACCAGTATACCGGCGACATTGTTTAGTGGTATTACCACTGGTGCAAATAGCATGTTCTCCAATACATTTTCCGGTTGCACGGGGTTAACCAGTTTACCTGAGGGATTGTTCAGCAGTATTACTACTGGGGGATATCAAATGTTCTCCAGTACATTTTCCGGTTGCACGGGATTGACTCGTATCCCTGCAAGATTATTCAGCGGTCTTACCACCGTGGGTGGTTATATGTTTCAGTTTCTGTTTAATGGTTGTAAAAACTTGGCTGGTGTCATACCACCGGATACTTTTGCTGGATTAACTGCTAATGGTGCTCCAACCAATACTTATATATGGACAAGTGCTTTTACGAATACTAAATTGGCGACATCGTGTCCTGCTGGCACCCATCAGCATTACACCGGATACGAAAGTAAAAGTACTGGGTTGTTTGAGGACAGGGTTTCATGCGCATGTGATGATGGAACGTGGGGTGATGGCAACACGTGTACAGCATGTGCCAATACACACCCGGCGCATTCATCTTATTATGGTCTTGCAACAACTGCCACATGTCCATGGGCGTGTGATGCTGGGTATTATTGGGATGGTACCGCATGTTCGGTGTGTTCCAACAGTGCCCCCGCCAACAGTACATTCACACCCGGATCGACAACCGCTACATGTCCGTGGACGTGTAACGCGGGCTATATTACCAATGGCAATTCGTGCGATGCCCCTGCATTCAGCGTGACAACAACATCATTACCATTTGGCGACAAATTTACATTCAGTTTATCTGCGGTTGGAACGTTTTATGTTAATTGGGGTGATGGCACCGAAGAAACAATCGTTCGCGATAATACAACCAGCACATGGTATACGCATACATATACAACGCCGGGGGTACATACAATTAATTTTGGTGGTACCGCAACGGCATATAACACATCTACAAGTGTTGCGACAATATTATTCTATAAATCGTCTGATGGGTCCCAGAAAAAAATTGCATCAATTTCCGGTAATCTGGCAACGATATTTCCATCTTATGGCACGGATTCTGGACAATCACCACGGTTTAATCGAACATTTCGTGAAGCGACTAATTTGACATCAGTTCCTGCGACTTTATTCAGTGGTTTCACCCAAGGGACAAATTATATGTTTTCTGAAACATTTTATGGTTGTACTGGTCTGACCAGTTTGCCAGCGGGATTATTCAGCAGTTTTACCACAGGTGCAACTTATATGTTTAGTGGTACATTTTATGGTTGTAAGGGTCTGACCAGCTTACCAACGGGGCTGTTTGGCAATATTACTACTACCACAGGTGCAACTTATATGTTTAATAACACATTTTATGGTTGTACGGGTCTGACCAGTTTGCCGACGGGATTATTCAGCGGTATGACCAGCGGTACAGGTTATATGTTTTACAACACATTCAAGGGTTGTACTGGTCTGACCAGTTTGCCAGCGGGACTATTCAGCAGTTTTACCACAGGTGCAAATTATATGTTTAGTAGTACATTTGAAGGTTGTACGGGTCTGACCAGTTTGCCAGCTGATTTGTTTAGTGGTATGACTACTGGGGCACAGAGTTTGTTCTCTAGTACGTTTAAAGGTTGTACTGGTCTGACCAGTTTGCCGGATGGATTGTTCAGCAGTATTACCACTGGTGCACAATATATGTTTCTTAGTACATTTAATGGATGTACTGGTCTAACTAAATTACCGTCAAGATTATTCAGTGGTCTTACCACCACTGGAAGTTATATGTTTAGCAATACATTTAATGGTTGTACGAATTTAGGGGGGTATATACCACCGGACACTTTCGCGGGGTTAATTGAGAATGGTTCCCCAAGTGCGAGTATGTGGAATTCCACATTTACAAACACACAGTTGTTAACAGAATGTCCCACTGGTACCGAGCAATATATTACCAGATACGAAGGATCCACCGATGGTACCACTTGGAATGGCAAGGTTTCATGCGGTTGCGAAGCGGGATATTGGGTTGATGGTGCGACGTGCACGGCATGTTCCAACACAATTCCAGCGCATTCATCTTATACCACGGGCGCGACCAATGCCACATGTCCGTGGGTGTGTGATTCGGATTATGTTTCCAACGGCACATCATGCGTCGCACCAGCGTTCAGTGTGACAACAACATCACTGAATGCCAATGATACATTTACATTCAGTTTAACTGCGGTTGGAACATTTTATGTGAATTGGGGTGACGGTACCCAACAAACGATTGTTCGTACTGATACAACCAGCACATGGTATACGCATACATATTCATCGGCGGGGACATATACGATTAATTTTGGTGGTATTGCAACGTCATACTATCACGCTGGATATCAGGCGGCAATATCGTTTTATAAATCATCCGGCGGATCACAAGATAAAATCGCGTCTGTTTCTGGTAATTTGGCGACAATATTCCCATATTTGGGTTCGGACGCTAGCCAGAGACCAAAGTTTTACCAAACATTTCGTGGGGCAACGAATTTAACGTCTATCTCGGCGGGATTGTTCAGCGGTTTTACCATCGGGGGCGGTCAGATGTTCCATGAAACATTTTATGGATGTACTGGTCTGACCAGTATTCCGGCGGGATTATTCAGTTCTATTACCACCGCAGCGGGCACTTCGCAGATGTTTTCAAGTACATTTTACGGATGTACGGGTTTGACCACTGTTCCGGCGGATTTGTTCGGTGGCATTACAACCGGTGCGGATCATTTGTTTTATGAAACATTCAGGGGATGTACTGGACTGACCAGCATACCGGCGGGGTTATTCAATAAAGTAACTTCCTCGGCAGATGCAACTTATATGTTTTATAACACATTTTATGGTTGCACGGGTCTGACCAGTTTGCCGACGGGATTATTCAACAGTGTTACCACTGGGGCAGAATATTTGTTCCATGGAACATTTAGGGGGTGCACCGGATTGACCAGTATACCGGCGGGGCTATTCAGCAGTGTTACGACCGGTGCAAATTATATGTTTATGAACACATTTTATGGATGTACAGGCCTGACCAGTTTTCCTGCGGGCTTGTTCAGCGGACTTACCACTGCGGGAAATTATATGTTTGCCTACGTATTTCAAGGTTGCACTAATTTGGCGGGCTTTATACCACCAGATGCTTTTGCGGGGCTGATTGCGAATAATTCGCCAAACACAACCTATATGTGGAGGGACGCGTTTTACAACACTCAATTGCTGACACAATGTCCAGTTGGTTATACGCAGTATATCACTGGGTACGAAGGATCTAGTTATACATCCGCTTGGTACAACAGGGTTTCATGTCAACCATGTCCCGCTGGAACGTATAAGGATGTCGCGGGTAACGAAGCGTGCTCGGCATGTGGTGTTGGAACATATATGTCGGGTACGGGGGCAACGGAATGCGATGCGTGTACCAATGGACCGGCAAACAGCACTTATACCAGTGGTGGTGGATCAACAAACACTTGCGAATGGTCGTGCGATTCTGGAACGATTCCAACGGGTACATCTTGTGATATACCAAAGTTTGAAGTGACAACGACTGAACTGGATGCGGGTACGACATTTACATTTACTTTGTCGGCACAAGGGACATTCTATGTTGACTGGGGCGACGGCAGTGCAGTTCAGACAATCACACGTTCCGATACAACCGCCACCGATTACAGTCACACATACGAAACAGCTGGTTCATACACGATAAAGTTTAGCAGCAGTGGCATTACGGCTTATAACGAAGATACGACAACCGCAGCAATCAGTTTTTATAAATCATCTGGTGGATCACAGGGTAAAATAGCATCTCTTTCTGGCTCGTTGGGGGCGTTGTTCCCAACATTGGCAAGCAGCAGTGGTGGCAGATATGCGCGGTTTATCAATACATTCAGGGGTGCCACCAATCTTACTTCATTGCCGTCAACTTTGTTCAGTGGTGTTGCATCCTCAGGAACATATTTATTTTATGGAACATTTTATGGTTGTACGGGACTGACCAGTAATGGAATACCGTCAACGCTGTTCAGCAGTGTCACCACTGGTGGTACCAGAACATTTTATGAGACATTCCGTGGTTGTACGGGATTGACAACAATACCGTCGGGATTGTTTAGTACCGTCACAACAAATTCTAATTCTTCCTATTTGTATGTTGGAACATTCCGCGGTTGTACAGGGTTGACGGAAATACCGTCGGGGCTGTTTAGTCGTGTTACCACAACTTCTACTTATATGTTTCAGAATACATTCTATGGTTGTACGGGGTTGACCACAATACCATCGGGATTGTTTAGCAACATTAATGCTGGTGGGGCGACTTATCTGTTTAACGGAACATTCTATGGTTGTACGGGTCTAACCAGTATTCCAGAGGGGTTATTCAGCAGAATTACGGCTGGTAAAGATTACATGTTTTCTGAAACATTTCGTGGGTGTACCAATTTGACGGCATTGCCCAGTGGTTTGTTCAGTAACATTACGACGACCACCAGTGCTCAGTATTTATTCGATAACACGTTTTTGGGGTGCAGTAAATTGGCCACTGTTCCGGCGAATACATTTAGTGGAATTACATCAGCTTCTGCAGAAGGTGTCTTTCGTGGCACATTCCAAAGTTGTACCAGTTTGACTAGCATAGATGCTGGATTGTTCAGCGGTATTACCAGTGCGGTACTTAGGACGTTCAATGCTACTTTCCAAGGGGCTGGTCTGACCAGCATACCAGATGGATTATTCAGTGGTATTACTGCGGGGGCGCATAGTATGTTTTATTCTACATTCCAAGAATGCACATCGTTGACCGCATTGCCACCAAACTTGTTCGCGAATATTACCAGTGGTGTCGGAAATAGTACATTCCGAAGCACGTTTTATGGTTGTTCAAATTTGCGCGGATATGTCCCCCCAACGTTCTTTGCGGGGCTTATTGCGAATAATTCGCCGTACACGGGACCAAATGGCATGGCTACTTTGTTCCAGGGTACTAGTTTGGCAACATCCTGTCCGGCGGGCACAACACAATATATTACCGGGTACGAAAGTTATTGGACTTCCAAGGTTTCATGTCAACCATGTCCCGCGGGAACTTATAAGTCGGGTTCAGGCAATGGTGCGTGCTCGGCATGTGGTGTTGGAACATATATGGCGGACACTGGTGCGACCGCATGTACCGCGTGTACCAACACAATACCAGAAAATGCGGTCTATTCAACCAATGGTGGTGACGGCGGAACAACCAACACATGCGAATGGTCGTGCGATTCGGGAACAATTCCCACCGGCACATCGTGTGAAATGCCAAAGTTCAGTGTCACGACAACGTCAATGGCGGCAAATACGGCGTTTTCGTTTAGTTTGTCGGCAACTGGAACATTTTATATTGATTGCGGTGATGGTGGAACGTTAAGACAATTTTCCCCATCCAGCACGATTTCCAACAAGACGATAACCCGTGATAGCGCTTTACCGTCCAAGTATTCATGTACATGGTCATCGGCGGGTGTACATACGGTTCGTTTCGGTGGTGTGGCAACGGGATACGCTGGTGGGGCCACCAGCAACCCCTATGCTCCAATATCGTTTTTTTATGATTCATCAACCGGGCGGAATTTTATTGTATCAGTTGACGGTTCGTTGGGTGCGTTATTTCCACAGTTGGGAACAGAAGATGGAAAGTACCCAAAGTTTAATGGTACGTTCCAGAGTGCACCAAATTTAACAACAATTCCAGGTACATTGTTCAGTGGTTTAACCGGTGGCGATTATATGTTTAGTCACATGTTTAGTGGTTGTTCATCATTGACCACAATTCCAGATAATCTGTTTAGTGGAATTACGACCAGTGGTAAATCTATGTTTAACGGCACGTTTTCCCACACTGGTATTACCAGTATCCCATCTGGATTATTTGATGGCGATGACCTTACCACCGGGGCATATGGTATGTTTTGGAGTGTGTTTAGTGGTTGCTCGTCATTGACTACAATACTGGCGGGGTTGTTTAGCAATTTTACCACCGGTGGATATGGTATGTTTCAAGGAGCGTTTTCTGATTGTACGTCGTTAACAACAATTCCAGGGGACTTGTTCAGTGGTATTACCACTGGGGAACCCGCTATGTTTTATGTTACATTTAGTGGTTGTACTGGATTAACGGAAATTCCAGAAAACTTATTTGCCAATATTACCACAATTTCTGCGATAAATGCGCCTGTGTTTTGGGAAACATTTAGCGATTGTACCAATTTGACTGGTTTTATTCCGCCGACTTTGTTCGCGGGATTGATTGCCAATGGTTCGCCGAATCCGTATCCGGGTACTATGCGTGATCCATTTTTTAACACAGGGACGTTAACCGAATGTCCGGCGGGGTATACGCAGTATATAACTGGTTATGAAGATGATTGGGGTGGCAAGGTTTCGTGCGAACTGTGTCCGGCGGGAACATATAAGGATACCGTGGGAAATCAGGCATGTTCAGCGTGCCCAGCTGGGACCTATATTGGAACCACGGGGGCGACCGCGTGTACGGCATGTCCTGCGCTGGATACCGGATATGCTTATGCAGATGGAACGGGTTGGACCGGGTGGAATCAGTGTTCGGAACAGATGCGCCCAACAAACTGTTACAGCGGATATTTAACCAAAACCGCAAGCAGCGCATCTGCATGGGGAACCGCGGTATCTACGCTCTCTGCCGAGCCGGGATACGAAGTGACAGGCAGTGGCGATAATACGGTATGTTCGGAATGTGGTGTTGGTCGCTATGGACCGGGTGGAACAACAGCATGTTCATCCTGCCCAACTGGTTTAACCACGGTTGGATATGGTTCGGGCGCGGACGAAGCGGGCGATTGTGGGCGTATATTACATGTGAGTAATGGTGTTCTGTACCTGCGTAGTGTAAAAAAGACAACGCCTTCACTGAATGTCAGAATAGGTAATGATGTTTTCTATGGTAATATGAGTACAGAACAGATGAATATGAGTGGTAGTTGTGAAGATAACCCCGAACTGAAAGTCAATAATGGAGGAACAATATATTGGATACATGACGACAGCAGTCATTTTTGTGGGGTGCCGATGTAGTAGTACGTGTTAGTAAAAAACACCGCCCAAACGGACGGTGTTTTTTATTTCCCCTTCATAATACGCGATTTGCTGCGTTCCCATTCGCGCGTTTTAATTGTTTCGCGTTTATCCACGCGGTGCTTACCATGACCAATGCCCAAAAGAACCTTTAATTTGCCCCTGTTGTTAAAGTAAAGTTTAAGTGGGAATATGGTGGCACCTTTGTCCTGAAGTTGCCCTATCATGCGATTTATTTGTGATCTGTGCAGTAATAATTGACGCGGGCGACGTTCATCAAAGTTCACAACTCGCGCGGCGGTCGGTAATTTTTGGATTTCAATGCCCGCCAAGAATAAATTATCGCCACGTTTCTGCACAAAACCATCAACAATCGTCACCAGCCCATAACGCACAGATTTGATTTCTGCGCCGGTCATAGACAAACCCGCCTCTATTGTGTCTTCAATAGAGTAATTGAACCGCGCTTTGCGGTTTTCAGAAACTTGTCCAAATTTTATCAAACTGCGTGTCATTTTACTGTGCTATCTTTGGGTACAGGTTTAATGTGTTCTGTTCCAGTATAGTTTCCAATTCGTCCATTTGCAAATTTTTAATTTCCGACAACACACGCGCAGTTTCACGCACCATAAAAGGTTCACATGTTTTTCCGCGATATGGCACCGGCGCGCAAAATGGTGAATCTGTTTCAACAACAATGCGGTCGGTCGGTATTTTAGCAAATGTTTCGCGAATCTCGCCCGCGTTTTTAAATGTCAGAATACCCGACGCTGAAAAATAAAATCCGCGATCCAACATTATTTTTGCAAGTTCCCAACCAGATGTAAAACAATGCATAACACCGCGAACACCGGTCAATATTGCCGCGGTATCATTATCTGCATCACGCGTATGAATCGCAACGGGCAGGTTTGCACCCCGCGCAATTTCCAACTGTTCTTCGAATAATTTTATTTGTGCGGTGCGGTTGTCGTCGCGTTCGTGATAATCCAACCCGATTTCGCCAATGCCAACCACACGCGGATGATTTAATACCGTGTCCGTCAAATATTCGTGTGGATTCATACCGGCGTATTCAGGATGAATACCAGTTGTCACAAATATATTGTCGTATTTTTCGGCGATTTTAATTGCCGGTATCATATCGTTTGCATCCGACGTGGCACAGATTAAACGCGCAACCCCATTGTCGCGTGCGCGCGCAATAACTTCGTCCAGTTTGTCGCCGGAACAATAATCGTCGGTTAAATGGCAGTGTGTGTCTGTAAGCATTTTTTTATATCGTTTATAATAGAAAATATCGCGGTTTCCGGTTCCAAATTTATACGCGTAATATTTGCGATTTGTGTCGTCGCACTGGGGTATAATTCCGCCAAACCAAAGTGTGCGACCGCATCCAGTAAAATACCATACATGGCGTTGTCGGGTGCAATCTTGCGCGCAATGGTCAATAAATCAGACGAAGTGGCGCGCGGGTTTTCCAGTGTCGCAATCAGTTCTTCGTATATTTCGTCGCCCCCCAATGTTTTAAGGTTGGCAACGCGACCGAAACTGCCGTTTGCTAACTTTAATGTTTCATTGCTGATTTCTGTGTCGGGTATAAAGCGTGCGCACAGTTCGCGTAATTGCGGGATGGTCAGTGGGCGCATCTTTTCCACGCGGGCGCGTGAACGCACAGTGGGCAAAACACTGGTAAGTTGATGAACGACCAACAAGAATAATGTTTGTGCCGGTGGTTCTTCAAGCAACTTTAACAACGCATTTGACGCGGCGGTTGATAATTCATCCACAGAATCTATCACAATCACACGCCAACGCCCCGACATAGACGACAACTGCATCCGCTCAATTACACCGCGCACAGTATGCACAGAAATGTTTTTACCATCGGTTTTGGCTTTACCTTTGTCGTCAATATTATGCGCCATATCAATGATAAAGAAATCGCCGACATTACCATAAACATGCTTTGCGATTTTATATGCCAATGTTGCTTTGCCAATGCCACGCGGACCGGTCAGCATCCACACAGGGTGTATCGGGTGAATATCACGCGCGTTCCACGCGTCCAAAAACGCATTCCACACGTCCGCATGCCCGACCAATTCGTCGTTATCAATGGGGTTTGGAAAAGAATAGGTGGCCTTGGCCGATTTACGTGGCGCCATGTTATTTGCCCCTGATCATCACAGATATATTTCTTACCAGCCGTTTAAAGAAGCGAACTTTCTGGACACGCTCGGCGGCAACCAGCGGTGCATGCGCAATCACACGACCATCGTATTCGGCGATAATTTCACCCAATTTGTCGCCAACCGCAATCGGTGCAGGTGCCGGTTCGTTAAAGCGTGCCAAAACACGAATAGACGACATTGGCACTGGTTTTGGTAATGTGACCGCAAAAGGTTTTTCAACGGTTGCGCTTACTGTATCAACGCGACCATACCACACCGGAACCGCAACAACGGTGTCGCCCGGTTGATAATAAATCTTGTGCGAAGTGGTTGTGTATCCATAGTTTAACAATTTCTTCATTTCCGCCGCCAACGCGTCATGTCCGCGTCCGTTGAATCCGTTGATTACGCCAACCAAGCGACGACCGCCAACCTTTGCACTTGCGACCATGCCGTATCCACCGCTGTCGGTATGTCCGGTTTTTAAACCGTCCGCCCCCGGCATTGTGAACAGCAACTTGTTATAATTTACCGTATGTGTGCGTCCCCAGTCGCGACACCAATCAGATTTATAATCGCCAAATTCAAAACGTTTTGTAGCGAACATCGGGTATATGTCTGGATAGTCGCCAATAATGTGTGTTGCCAAAATTGCCAATTCACGCGAAGTCATCAAATTGTTGGGATCCGGCAGGCCGCTTGCGTTTCCAAAAGTTGATTGTTCCATGCCAATTGAGCGCGCCTTGGCCGTCATTTTCGCGGTAAAGGCGTTTTCAGATCCCGCCAATTTTTCCGCAACAACAACAGATGCATCACCACCCGATAACACAATCAGACCCAAAATAGCATCACGAACGGTTATTTCCTGACCTGCGACCAGGCATATCTTGCTTGCTGGATACCACAATGGATTTTTGTAATCAGCGTTTTCAGATACCGGCAATTTGCTGTCCATCGTAAGATTTCCCGACTTGATTTCATCAAACAAAACCGCCAGAGTCATCAGTTTAATCATTGATGATGGTGGCATTAAAACATCTGCGTCCTTGGCAACAATTTCCGTTCCCGAATCGTAGTCCATCAAAAACACAGATTTTGCCTTGGTTGTGAATTCGGTGTCGGTTGCCGGTGCCGCATTCGCCAAGCCCGAAACAAGCAATAATAATACGGAAAATAATGTGTTCGCTTTCATGCCAGAAATGTTAGCAACAATAGTTTGATAATGCCACCGATTTTTTGTAAATTTTTATTCCAATGAAACTACCAATTTTTCTCCGTCAATACCGACGATTTTGTAATCGCAAATGGTGCGATTTGGAATCGGATTACCCAAAATAATAACCGGAATATCATGCGGAGTGCGGCCTGTGTTATTTTCTTCGACTAAAACAGATGTTTTTTGTCCAAGTTGCAGTGTCATAAACTCTTTACAGTTGTGTGTTGCCGCGTCTGTAATGGCTTTTACTCGTTGTTTCGCAACCGTTTTTGCCACTTGATTTGGCATAGTGGCGGCCGGTGTGTCGGGGCGGGGCGAAAACGGAAAGGCATGAATCTTAATCGGCTTGGTATCGACGATCAGTTGCATGGTGTCGTCAAACAGTTCATCTGTTTCGCCGGGGAAACCACAAATGATATCCCAACTGAATGAAATGCCGTCTGCGTATGCAACAATGTCGCGCACCATTGCATTTGTGTGGCGACGGTGCATGGCGCGCAGAATTGTGTCTGAACCCGATTGCATAGAAAGGTGCAAATGTGGCATCATACGCGGGTTTTCATGCATTAAATCAATCAGTTTATATATTTCGGGCGATGCCGGATCCATTGACGACAGGCGCAATCGGCGAATTTCGGGTTCGTCATTCAACAATTTGCGGCACAGGTCGCTTATCAAGAACGGTTTGCCGTCATACAATTTATGATACGATGCGCTGTCCACACCCGTCAGGACGATTTCGCCATATCCGTTTTTAATCGCGGTGCGCACATCTGCCAAAATCGCGTCATATTCAAACGAAACCGACGGTCCGCGCAACAGGCGCGTTATGCAATATGTGCAATCGTGATTGCAACCGTTCTGAATCTGGATAAATTGTTTTGACATAGGTGTGTCGGGGTTAGAGACACGAATTTCGGGGTTAGACGCAGAAAAATCAAAGTCGGCGATCGCGCGAACATACGCATCACGAACCATTTTTTCACTGTTGTGAATTACGCGTGCGTTTGGGATTTTTGCGTATGGGGTCGTATCGTGCGTGGCGGCGCAACCCGTTATAAATATTGGGATTGTGGGGTTTTCGCGTGCAACGCGACGGACATATTGCGCGGATTGACGTTCGGCTTCGCCAGTGACCGCACAGGTGTTAACAACAATGGCGCGTGCGCAAACATCCGCCAACATTTCGGCAATCTTTTCAGATTCCACCGCGTTCAGTCGGCACCCAAAAGTTATTGTTTGAATATTATTTTTATTATTTTCTGCTTGCATTTTGGCTAACCTTGGGGCATTATAGCGTAGCTAAAAACGATTTCAACAAAGGATTTAATTATGGCCCGAACAACAAACTCTGACACTTTGCCATATGTAGAAAGTCGCTATGAACTGGGAATGCTGGCATCACAGCGCGTTCGCGATTTGAACGGTGGCGCAGAACCAGTCGTTGAAAAAGGAAACGATAAACCAACGGTTGTCGCACTGCGCGAAATCGCCAGTGGCAAACTGGATGTCCAGAATGTTCGTCATGAATTTATTCAATCATACAAGGAAGCACCGATTTCTGAAACAGCCGAAGAAACATTGGAAGTTGGCACCGAAGACCCGATGTTGCGCGAAATTGATGCGGAATTGGAAAACACATTGGTTGATACCGTAGCGGACGCAGGTGAAGATGTCGTGGATGATGTCGCGATTGACACACCTGAGGATGCCGAATAATTGAAACCCATATATCCGGAGACGTCGCATAGTTGGTCTAGTGCGCCACATTGGAAATGTGGTATACTCGCAAGGGTATCAAGGGTTCGAATCCCTTCGTCTCCGCCAGAAATTCACCCCGCGTTTGCGGGGTAAATTTTTGGCGGATTCGGGGGCAGATTTGAAGCGTTTGCAACGAATGTTGCCGGGTTCGAAAACAAGTAGATTTTGCAAGCGAAGCGTGGCGAAATCGTTACGGTTTGCCCGCAGGCACAATGTGCCGAGGGAATCCCTTCGTCTATTATTGTTCATCAAGGACAGGGTTTCGTCTCCGCCACAAATATTGAACATCCCGTGGTAATTCCGCGGGATGTTCTTTTTCGCCCCGTTTCCGGCAGTTTTTAGTGATGATATTACCAGTGTATATCGCTACGCGTTTCCAATCCGCCCAAGTTCAGCACAATTATATACTTTGCCCCAAATCCCGATGCCAGTTTTTATTGATTTTTTGTGCTATTTGTGATATAATGAACGCGATTTAGTAGACGACATTTTGTCGTCTTTTTTTTACCCCGCCACGTGCGGACTTTTTTATTTAACTAAAGGAGTTATAATGCAAACACCAAAATTTTTACGCGATTTATTACAATCTAATAACTATTGGAACAAAAACAGCGCTGAATTTGCAAAAGCAAATGAATATCTAGAAAAACTGTTTCCTGGCAAATTGCAGCAAGATGCAACTGGTCAATATATTGAACCCAAATACGATATGACCTACGAACAGTTTCTGGGTGCACAAAAAAAATTTGACGATGACATACAAAATGCAATTCAAGAAGCCGAGGCAGAAGCGGAAGCAGAAAACGAGATTTTGGTCGATTATTCACAATTTGTGGAAATCGACGAAGAAATAGATGTTCGTGTTTTAATGCCTTTGGGTGATATACAAAATGAAAAATTGATTGTTTATACACTAAACATTCCAGATGACGATGATGAAGAGCCCACCGAGGCAAAAAAGATTTGGATTTGGCACAGTGAAGACGATGAACGTATTTGCGATGATTGTGCATCACATAATGGTGAAGTATTTGAAGACAAAGATGATATTCCAGATGTTCCTGTTCATCCTAATTGTCGTTGTTGGGTTGAAGAAGTAAAGCTGGACGATAACGGCAAACCAATTTCCAGCAAGGCTTATAAAGGCCAAAAGCCAGAAGTACCGAAAAATGACAAAGAACCTCAGTCAGAAAAAACACCAACTTTTGACAAACCTGTTGATATAAAAGAAGGTCAATATGCTAAATTTGATGGCAAAACATTAACAATATATCAAAATGGCAAAGTTGTTGCATCATGGAATGCAGTATCTGGAAAACCTGGTTACCAAAGTCCAGGATATCAAAATTTAAAAGATAAAGGAACTATTCCAGCAGGAATATATGTAGCAAGACAAAGTGAATTGCAATTCTATAAAGATATCAGTTGGGGAGATAGACAACGTTCTGCTATCGGATTTGGAACTTGGCGCGGTGGCACCGATTCTTGGGGCAATTCGCGCGTATGGTTGGATGCATCAAAAGACACAAACACATATGGGCGTAGTGGATTTTCTATTCATGGTGGATCTGTACCGGGTTCTGCAGGATGTATAGATTTAACATCTTCTATGGACAATTTTACAAAATGGTTTGAAAATAATGGACATGATTTAATTATCAATGTAAAATATTAGGCATGAAACAAAAAATATACCCATTATTGTATACTGTGGCAATATTCTTGTCTGGGCTTTTTTACATATTTTTATGTGATTTAGCATATTTTGATAGAATAGCAAAAAATGGTGGGATATGGTTGAGTTCATGTTCTTATTTAACAGGACACTCACAACAGGTATGCATGGCACATTATGATGTGTTGTGTATACTTGGAGTGCTTGGATGGTTAGTGTGGTTAGGATATGTTCTTGTCCCGATCTATAAAAACAAAACGTTTTTTATTCCTTTGCTTGGAATACCTGTTTTTTTTATGTTTCAATTGATATTATGTTCAATACTAAAAATAGTATGCTTATAATATTGTAACCTGATTCTCCCGCGCAATCTGAAACAAATCATTAACATTTATTTTTAGTTTTCCAGACAAGATTTGATTTATCTTGTCTGGATTCATGTATGCAATGTCCAGATATCGATAAAATTGACGTGGCGAAGTGTGCAGATTGCGGATGATATTATCAACCCCGCCATCACGTTCATATAATTCGCGATACTTCCATGCGGTGGCAAAGGCTTTCAAAATTAAATGATTATTGTCGGTGACATTTAATACACCGTTTTTACCACGGTCGTATACCGTATTAACGTATTTCCGTAGGAACACTTTTTCTGTGATTGTTACACTGTTGTCGTCAATGATGTATTCCATGGGTTCTGCGGGTTGCATCGATTTGACAAACGAAATGCCGGGGTTTGCCGATTGGTTTAAAAACAATGGAAAAGATTTAATTATTAAAGTAGAATACTGAAAAGATAAAGGCACAAAATGAAAAAAATATTAAACAGAATAAGTTATTTTTTAACAGTATGTTTGTTTTTTGCCTTGAATATTTTTTTATTTGATTTAGTTTGTATCGGTAAAATCTCAAAATTTAATCATATTTGGGTAAATGTGTGTCCGTTTGATGTTGACGGTGAATATTTGGTATGTATGATAAATTATGATATTGCGTTTATTGTGTTTATATTGCCAATAGCGTTTTTTATGTTGTTTTGGTTAATGCGAATATACGGCAAACAGGTGTTGCTGGTTCCGTTTTTTGGTTTTTTACTGTTTGTATTATCAATAATAACATATTGGGGATTTGTCTGAAATATTTAAGGTTTCCTTGTAAAACCCTGTATTTTTCATATATAATACCGTTAAATATTACAACACCGCCACAAAAATCAAACGCCCCAATGGGCGTTTTATTTTTTTTATATCGGGCGCAAAAAATTGACAAACAATATATATTGGGTATAATCGGTTGTAAATAGGGGTTAAAAATGGATATTACTACACGTGTCTACTTTAGTATAGAGGGGTCGGGAAACAATGCTTATGGTATGAAGGATATAACTTGTGCAAAAAATACCGATGATATTAATGATCGGAATTTGGAATCTGATTTGGGACTGAAAACTACAGAAAGATTATTGCGCGAAATACAATCTTTCTGTAAAGATTTACCTGAAAATCCCATATGTGGCAATCAATTATATAAAATAACAATAAAAAGAAATGTACGGTTTTTCACACCGGGTATGCGTAATGATTGCTACGGACAGGACGAAACAGATCACTTTAGTTTTATTTTCAGCAAATCAAACAATCTGTTATATTCATCAGATTTATTTCAAAACTTTGAACATGTCCTGGTAGAAAATATTTTCAGCAAACGCGATGGGCAACAGTGGAAAGAAGTTAAGGTTAAGGACTTGAACTCATATTCACCATTATGGGCCGAGCAAGCAGATTCAAAAGACACTGTCCATGTTTCTTTCATACCTTCAAAGCAGATTGTTGTTAACAGTAAATTACAAGAAATTTTTCCGAGGGTGACCGGGCGCATACCAGAGGCGTTGATAAATCTGTTGAAACGCAAGACAGAAATTGTTACGCAAGTAAATATGCATGGCATCCAGCGTTAGTTCAAGGGGACTTTTCTGTGTTAAGTATATATGACAAAAATATTATATCATTGGACGAAGCTACGAACATGCCATATATGATTGCAGGTGGTAAGTTTGCCGGATTGTTTGTCTTGGATAATTTAATGAAGAGTTATAACACGAGATTCAACACCGAATTTGTTGTTCCGCCAACATTTGGGATCCCGTTGTTAAAGTTTGATGAATATCAGGAAACCAATAAGATACCGGATACATTGATTGATGATGCCATGGATTGCGCCAAAAAACTTGGCGGAAATGTCGCTGTGCGTTCTTCGGCAGATATAGAAGACCAAAAGGGGAAAACATATTCCGGTCAGTTTGAAAGTGTTTTAAATGTAAAAACGCGCGACCAAATGGTAAACGCCATAGAGAAGGTGTATAAATCCGCGGCTAATGTACCAAATGCCAGAATGGGAATCGTCCTGCAACAAATGGTTGATAACCCAAAAATGGCTGGGGTGGTGTATTCTGAAACTTGGTATGGTGGTCCATTCGTGGTAATGAATTATGTAGAAAACGCGTTGGCAGATAAATTGTTGGCAGATGGCGGTCGTGGCGAATATTTTGCAATCAGCAAGCCCTTGTTTGATGAAAACCATCAAATGATACGGTTGGATTTAAAAACCTTTAATGATTTAAGGTACAATACTTTCTTTTGCAGAGATTGGCGTACAATATCCCCAGAAAAACTTGAATCCCAAGACAGAGAAAAATATAAAACACATATTTTGCTTTCTGCGCTGGCTATGCAACTGGAACAGAGTTTGGGTTATCCCATAGATATGGAATTTGCGGTATCGGCGGATGGAAAAATGAACATATTGCAACAGCGACCATATTGTCTTCCTGAATTTTATAGAAGAGAGATAGACGACCGCACAACATCCGTCTTTTCATCAGAAACGATAGTGCTGGAAGGCACAGTTGGCTTTATAAAGCGCCTGCATCCATTTTCTGCAAAACCAGAATACGATATAAACATATGGAAATCAGAAGAGAGTATTCGTATTTTCACCAATAAATCGGTTGGCGTAGGATTTAAATTTATGACTTCTTGGTCAAATTCACCGTTTGAAGCCCAGTATAATCACCATGGTAATATGTCGCGCGAGAATCTTGATTTCACAGAACTGGAATTGTGGGGTCGCAACGCTGAATTTGAAAATATAGAAGAGGGTGATCGTATTCTGGTTGATATGTATAATGGCAAAGTTAAATTAATTGCCAAGGCCAACGAGCGTCAGAAATAAGCAAACACCCGCAACCGCGGGTGTTTGTTATAAAAGATATTTTCCAAGATTTGTTATGTTGCCGGCGCCCATACAGATGACAATATCGCCGTCCTGTATTTGTGGCAAAAGTTCGCGTGCCACATTTTCCATATCGCCCGCCAGATATTTGCCACCAATTGCGCGCGCAAAGTTTTCACCTGTGATTTCTGGTATGGGGCTTTCGGACGCTGCAAAAACATCGGTCACGAAAACCAGACCATCAAAATCAGTAAAGACCGATTTAAATTCGTTCCACAAACTTTTTAATCGTGTATATCGGTGCGGTTGAAACACCACAATAACCCGTTTGCTGTTCAATGTTTTTGCCGCGTTTAATGTTGCTTTTATTTCTGTTGGATGGTGCGCGTAATCGTCATAAACATCTGCATGCACATTATTTACAGTGCCGATTTTTTGAAACCGTCTGCCCATGCCGGAAAAGGTTGTAAAATGTTCTTTTACAGCATTTATATCAACACCCGACATATACAGCGCCCCCAATACGCCAAGGGTGTTGTACACATTGTGTTCGCCTTTTAGAATGATTTTAATTTCACAAACAAATTTGTCTTTGTAATAAAAATCGAAGGTCGTAAAATCGGGCTGATAGTTTATGTTTTTCGCATGGAAATCTGCGTCTGATTTTATTCCGAATGTATAAATATCGCCAGTAATGGAATCTTTTAATTGTTGAACACCGGCATCGTCGTTATTTAATAAAATTTTGCCGTTGGATTTATCAAGGAATTGCTTGAATGTCGCGATTATGTCTTTTAGACCACCAGAATAGAAATCAATGTGATCTTCGTCCAGGTTATTTATAACGGCGATTTGCGGGCGGTATTTTACAATGGTTCCGTCGCTTTCATCAAGTTCGGCTATAAAATGTGCGCCGTCTTTATATTGTGCATTTGTGTTTAATTCGGGAACAATTCCGCCGTCAACAAAAGAGGGTTCTAATCCCGCTTTGTCCAATACATAAGAACACAGGCCACTGGTTGTGGTTTTTCCGTGCGTTCCACAAAAACCGATGAAGCATTTTCCGCAATCATTCGCAATAAACGCCAACAGGTCAGAACGGTGCATTATTTGCAACCCCAGTTCCTTTGCTTTGATAAGTTCTGGGTTGTCGTCGTGAATCGCGGTACTTATCACCACAATGCAATCCCTGGGCAAATTGCTTTCATTATGTCCAATGAAAATGGTCGCGCCCATATGCCGTAATTTATCCACATATTTGCCATCGCAGATATCAGAACCAGAAACCGTAAATCCGCGCTCAATAAGGTATTTGGCAAGGCCACTCATACCAACACCACCAATCGCGATAAAATGAAACTTCTTTCCCACGGTCATAACACCCAGATTGTAGTACACAAATGGCACAATGCAATAAAGAAGTTAGTTCATTTGACTTTTACGACGGCTGGTTTATACTCAAAGAAAAGGGTAAAGAAATGCCAACCCCCAGCACCATAAAAACAATTGCACTTGATTTAGATAATACGGTTTTTGATTTAGAGCCGGTGTACAAATTGGGGTTTAAAGATTATCCACAATATAGGTATCATTACCCAACATCATGGGCGGTATATGAATGCTATCCGAAAGCTGTGGCGGATAAAATACTTGGGTATTTCAAAACGATTGAGAATTATAAAACGCCACTGATAAGCAAACGATATCCATTGCTTATTTATAACTGGCAACAGAAATACGATATAAAGGTAATCACATCACGAAAGACAGATTCTCCGGATGTATGGTTTTTTGGTGAAGCGGTACGCAGAAAGGAGAGTTTGGCACGCGTGTTGACCTATGAACAAATATGGGATGCTGGAATGTTTGTTCGTATAGATAATATTATTGCTGTTGATGGCAACAGCAAGATGGATGCGTTCAAAAAAGAAAAAATAGACCTGGTCATAGATGACAGCCCCATTGTTATAGAAGAGTGTATAGCAGAGG
Organism: Alphaproteobacteria bacterium; assembly: GCA_017960855.1. Taxonomy (GTDB): domain Bacteria; phylum Pseudomonadota; class Alphaproteobacteria; order Rs-D84; family Rs-D84; genus Enterousia. Next base: position 73,868 of record JAGCYJ010000010.1, read on the forward strand.
GTATAGATCACGTCATGATAAGCACCCGAAAGACGCCATATAATCATTATTTAAGGAACAAGGCCGTATGGGCCCGAAATCTATTTGAGGCCGCCAAGATAAAAGGGTTATAAAACAGTTCCCTTAACAAACTATTTTGATTATCGCAATTTTTGTGATATAATATCTGGCATGAAAAGAAATACTTTGTTTTTATTGGTGGCTGCGCTGGCTATTGCTGGTTGCTGCTGTGACGGGTACAGATACGATGATGGCATAGAATATGTATCTGATGATGGAAACGTGACCGAACAATATGTTGAAACGGTTGGGGAACCTGGGTATGTTGTATCCCGTGGTGGTTCTGGCTATGACTCATATTCGGGTCAACAGGTGATTAAATATTCAACACCAAACGGAAACGATTTAAGGGTTGAAACATCACACCATGTGTTAAAGGTAGAAGGTGTTCCGAACAAGTCATATGATTACTATATCTGGGCCGGCGACAAAACATATGCGGACGAACCCGATGTCGTTATCCAAGATGCTGGTCCATCCTTGACGGTCAAGGACTAATATGGAATACAAAACAAACGTTATGCGCATCTTGGATGCGCATAAAATATTTTATAAGCATTTTTCATATGATGTAAATCCGGCTATGACGGGTGTTGATATTGCGCATGTCCAAAACCAAAATCCCGATATGGTGTTTAAAACTTTGCTGACCATGGCACGACCAGGACATTATTATGTATTTTTGATTCCTGTGGCGCGGGAATTAGACCTTAAACGGGCAGCAGTTGCCGTAAATGCAAAGGCGTTAAGTATGGTTCATCAACGTGATTTGCTGGGGATTTGCGGTTATGTTCATGGTGGTTGCAGTCCAATTGGGATGAAGAAACTTTTCCCAACGGTCGTTGATTCATCAGCCAAAAATTTTGAAACAATTATTTTCAGTGCTGGTCGTCCCGGACATCAGGTTCAGTTGGCACCATCTGATTTACAGAAAATCGTTCCTTTTGTGTTCGCCGATATATCAGAATGATAAAGTAAGTTCGTATCATTGAAAAACGACAAGATGTCGCTTTGTACGCGCCCGCAATTCATTTCCATCAGCATTTTATCCCGGATATCTGGATACACCACTAATATCGTGTTTATTAAATCGTTGTTTTGATATGCGTTATACAGTGCGCGACTGAAACGTGGGTTCGGTGCGTCGCAATCGTTTGCGCCACAAATAATCAGAATAGGGCTGGTGAAATTGGAATCTGCATCTAACTTTATCATCCCGCCGAACAATGATTTATAAAACCCGTATGTACCCATTGGGTACCTTATTGTACGGCCACAATGGCGACGCACAAAAAAGTTTATAATTCGGGCACTGGTGTCGGGACCATATATTCGTGCGCCAATCTGTGCGATTTTATATGCCGTATGCAATACCCAGCGATAATGCTTGGCTGATTTAATCAGGCAAACGGCACTGGTCGGGATTTCTGCGCGTTGTATTACATTTTGTGCGATAAATCCCCCATAACCATATCCGATTATAAATATCGGCAATGTGTACTTGGACACAAGGTATTGCATAATATCTATCTCGTTTCTTGTGGCGTTATCAAATGTTCGGGGGGTACGTGTTATTGGTTTATCAATTCCAAAAACTATATAGCCGTTGCGGTTCAAGAAGTGCGCTAACCGATCATAGTTTTTCATGCTTTCAAAAATACCATGAATAATTTGCACAACGCCGATTGGGTTTTCCACACTGTCCCAAATTGCGCATATCAATGACGTGTTATCAGATGCAGTAAAAATCTTTGTCGTCATATACATATGGGAAATTATATTCCCACATACAAAGCACTGCGATAGGTACCTTTTCCAACTATATCGCGTTGCCGGCGGTAAATCCGCTGGCCCATGCCCAGTGCAGATTGAAACCGCCCAAATCACCGGCAATATCTAAAACTTCGCCGATAAAGTACAACCCCGAACACAGTTTAGATTCCATTGTTTTTGACGAAATATCGGCGGTATCAACACCGCCACGAACAACCTCGGCTGATGCAAGGTTATGGTATTTTATATCTGACGATGGAATAACAATATTGTTGATACGATTAGCGATGTTTTTTAGGTCGCTGTCGCGTAAATCTGCAATATGGGTGTTCGTATTGCTACCAATCCATTTTGCAACGCGTACGGGCAATTTTTGCGATAATATAGTGGCAACCGTTTTCTTGCCGTCCGTTTGCTTGGATTGGCGCAAAAAATCATAGATGTTGGTGTCGGGGCAAAGATTGATTGTAATCTGTTTGTCTATATCACGAACGGTTGTGCGATAAACCGCCGGTCCACCAATGCCAAAGTGTGTGAACAACATATCGTCGCGAATAACTGTTCGTCCGACAGTTATCGCGACCGGTAATGATATACCCATAAGTTCGTCTGAAAAGGCGTGCGTTGCAATCGCACACAGGGCGGGGCGCACTGGCACGATTTTATGCCCGAATTTTTTTGCTATTTTATGGCCTATATCTGACACCCCAACTGTCTCAAATGATGTGCCACCGGTTGCGACAATAAGTTTTGGGCATGCGAAAGAACCATGGTTAGTTTTAACGGTGAAAATATTATCGTTTTTTTCCACGTCAACAACATTTGTGCTTGTAAATATATCTGTGCCGCGCGTGTCGGAAATAAGTGCTTGTACGACCGAATTTGCACCGTTTTCACAGAAGTATTGTCCGCGGGCTTTTTCAACAATCTTTAATTTGTGCGCGCGTGCCCATTCCAGCATATCGTTCGGGGTGAAACGTGCCAACGCGCCACGAACGAAATTGGTATTATTGCCGAAATAGCAATCTGGTGCCACTGCGGTATTCGTGAAATTACACCGGCCGCCACCCGACACTGCGACTTTGCGTGCCAGTTTGCCGCCCATATCAATAATGGCGACGCTGAATCCGTGTTTTACAGCGTATGCGGCCGCGAACAGCCCGGATGCACCACCGCCTAAAATAATAATATCGTATATTTTCATGTGTATATTTATAATACAACAGATTGAATGATGCAACAAAAAGCCCCGTCATATTGGCGGGGCAATCAGATTACCAGGACACATATCCAGGATTACATATACGGTCGCACTTGTGTGTAAATGCATTCCACATCAGCGATCCCGTTTCATCCGAATATGGTCTGTCGCAGATTGGTACGCATTCATTGTTATCCAGGTTATATTTTTCGCCCTGATATATGCACGATGCGATTATACAATCTTCGTCGCCATCAAACCAGGCATCTGCTGCGGCTTCGCCCAGTATGCTGAACTTGTTGCGGCATTCGCTACACTGTTGCGATGCGTTGTTTTTCAAGTACGGATCGCTGGTATATCCTGGCGCGCACGATGTCGCCAAACATGGACCCCATGAATTCGTTGTCGGATTCCATGTCTTCATACCAGCACCATTTTCAATTTCGCATACCTGTTCATCAGCGACGCACGAATTAGATGCCAAATGATAACCTTCAATGCACGATTTGATTGTACAGATACCCCAAGCGTTGCGCGATGCATTCCATTTCTGTTCAGCATAGCTTGCATGTGGTGCCTGTGGGGTGCACTCTAATATGTCTGGTTCGCATTGGTCGCCATTTGGATGGAATCCGATTACGCAAGATTCCACAGTACAAGAATCGCCTTCTTTGTACGACAGGGCATTTTCACGATCACATGGTTCGCATTCGCCGTCAATCAGTTCGTAACCCGGCAGACATCCCGTCGGAACACAGACACCATCTTCTATGGTTGCTGGATTACCGTTGATTGTCGCGGTATATTCACACTGATTTGGCCAGAATGCTCTGTCGCCACCAACCGGTGTCAAATGACAGTTGCCAATATCGTATGGTTCGCAATCTTGATAGCAGTCGGTCTTTTGATCGGAACCCGTGGCACTGGTGTATCCAGTTGGGCATTGGTGTTTTCCGTCTGTATCGCAATAACTGCCCGCCGGACATACCACACATGCGCCATTTTGCAGATAATATCCATCTATGCAAGATGTTGCTACACAGGTATCGGTTGCTCCGTAATAGTCGCGTCCAGATACGGTGGCCACCGGCGAAGTCGCAACGCAATCTTTATAGCACAAATCAATACTGGTGTTGCCCGTGTCTGAGTTTGGATGAGAAGTTGGACATTTCGTCTTGTCTTCGCCATCACAATAGTTGCCTGCTGGGCATACCACACATGCGCCATTTTCCAGATAGTATCCTTCTTCGCACTTGGTGACGGTACACTGATTCACATTACCGTACATCACTTTGCCAGTCCATGTGCGCGCATTAGAATCAACATCTGCTGCTGTACAATCTCTGTAGCACTGATTTATGTCGGTTGCACCAGATGCCGGTTTTGGATATTGACCGTTGGTCATTGTGGAACAAGATATTTCGTCTGATTCATATTCGCACAGTGGATATTTTGTTCCGTTATAATATACCGGTGAATTCGTCACGGTATATGTTATGCTGCCACTGGTCTTTTCTGTAATACAGTTCAGATAACACTGGCTTATAGCACTTGCTGTCCTGGTTCCTGTCGCAGGATTTGTCTTGGTTGAATCGATATCATTTGCCACAGTTCCAGCATATGCGCTAGTCGCCGGACATGCATTTATCTGGATAGATGCATCTGGTTCTGTTACTGCATTCCAGTTGGCTGGGCCAGGACTCCAGTTTCCATCTTCAACCGCGATACAACGTGCGTCGGCTGCATACGTTGCCTCACCTTCGTGCGGGTCATAATAACCGGCCTTACACTTACGCATTCTGTAGCTTTGCCCGCAATTGATGTTATATTCACTGTCGTCGCTGTTCCAGAAACAACGTTTAATATATGCACCATTTACATTGGCATCATTCTGCTTTGATTCCCAGAAATTATCATGGATACAAAGCCCCACAGAATCGCTGGTTGTGCCGTTTGTTGTTATGTTGTCACCATAAGTTTCTGCTTGTGGACAACGTGTTCTGCTTGGATCATATTCAATGCTGTAATATCCTTTGCCCACAGGCACGCAATCTATCGTTGTTTCGCTTGCGTTATAGTGATGACCACCATTACACGTCAAGATTGTAATAGAGTTAGCAACACAATCTGATGAGTCATAGGTTTCGTTGGTAGCATCATAATAGCACTTTTGGCTACCGGCACCTTGGATTGCATCATACCGAACTGTCGCGAAACAGTCAGATATAGATGTTCTGCCACGGTCTGAACTCATTTGTGGTAATACATTGCTCAGCCCAGTTGTCGCACTCCATGACTGTGCAGGAGTATAATTGCTGGCTGCTGGGGTCGGACAGTCGAATATAAGGTCGTCGCCGTCATTATCTTCGCCACTGAACGCATCGCCACCTGGGCAGTAGGAACCTGGCAAACATTCTTCGCAACTGTCGGTTTCGGCACTGTAATAGTATCCTGGATCACAATGTGTTTTTTGCTTGTCACCCCAACCAGCAACCAAAGTTGTAGTGGTCGTGGCATCTGCATAATTCACGATTGTAGGAAGAGCCGTAATAGTTCCGTCTGCGTTTATAACAGTCATTGCCCCCATATCATATCCAGAACAATTCTGTTCATCTTTGTTTGGCAACGTGATGCTGGTGATGCGGCTTGCTGCCGTGGCAGATGCATTTGAGTACCAGCCATCATTATACTTCATGTATATAGGACCATCGGTACCACCAGTTCCACCGTTTTTATCAAGTATGAATTTGTAGATATTAGGATCGCAACTTGTTCCATTCGCATGATAACCATTCACACAGTCGGCTTCATTATTGTTATAGGTACAAGCCGGGTATGAACCATTTACCGAAACCACTGTCACAGGTTCTGTTGAAGAATAGGTGACTGTTCCGCTAAAGTTCTTGGTTTCTGTGTCTGGGCGAAGTGTACCAATTGTCGCACCAGTTCCGTCGGTAACAGGTACCGTTGGACATGATGTATAACATGCTGTCGGTGATCCGCTTGCTTTTCCAGCTGTTGTTGCGCTAACACCATTCACCAATACATCGCATGAATACATTCCCTTGCTGGCCGGGTCGTTGTCACAAGAGTTTGCAACTGCACGATCAGGACTCCAAGAACCAACAGGTACTTCGGTACAGAAAGGAGTATCTACTGCATCATGATAATACCCAGCAAGACAATATTTCACAACCACATCAATACAATTGTCATAACCACGGTCGGCATCAACATACTTACATACCTTATCACCACCACCGGTAAGTTCATGGTTGGAATTAAACGCATCCACACATGTCAGCGTCACTTGGCACTGTGTAATCGCGGTACGGTCACCAGTCGTGGTAAGATCTTTCGCACCCTGTGGCCGTTCAGGGCATGGCTGCTGGCAAGATTGTGACGCAGCAACGGTTCCGCCTGGGCAATAATAACCGTCGTCGCATGGTTGCTGGCCTTGTTCATCTTTATACCCAGCGACACAATTGCGTGAGCCAAGCACCGCGTTCGCACGATAACTTACGTTGCTGTTTGGCATGGTGAATGTATAATTCTTAGTTGCAGACACCACGGCATCATTGCTGTTATTGTTTGTCCAGTTTGACCATGTATAGTTTGTGGTCAATGTTGCATCGATGGTCACCGATGCGCCATATTCTTTGGTTCCTGCACCAGTAACACTATCAATACCAGTTCCCTTGGTTAGGGTCAAAGTATATGTGTTACGGTTATAGTACAAGTCAATGACTCTACTTCCATCTGGCAACACCGTTGTAGTTGTGACAGCACCAGATGATGGTTTTGTCGTCCCATTTGTTGATGTTCCAGCAAACCCAGCATCATATGTGAAACCAGTAATTGTCTTTTTCAGATTAGCAAGCGTTATTGTTGCATTAGATGTGCCAGTTTTGTTTTCACATGCATTGTTATACAACGCATATGTGCTTGCACCAACATTCTTGGTGTAATGGCATACCTTATAGGTTATACCACTTGCTTCGTGACAATCTTCGCCTTCGTATCCGCTTTCGCAACTCTCTGCAACACACTGGCTTGGTGCTTCATCGTCATAATAGAATCTGCTGTCTGATGTGTAAGATGTCGCATTCGGTATATCGCCTTCGGTACATTCGCGATAGCAATCGTGTATGTCATCTGAATTTTTGTCACTGGTGTATCCCGCCGGACAAGTATGGTCGCCATCTTCATCACAATAATGACCAGCTTCGCAATCACTTGTTGTTGCTTTGTAATTAAGATTGCTGGCGGGCATATTAAATTGATACCGTTTGGTTGTGGACACAGTTTGACCATCACTTGTTTTAACCCACTTTGACCATTTATAGCCGCCTTTAACGGTTGCGTCGATGGTCACAGGAACTTCATAATCATATTCTCCCGCGCCGGAAACACTGGAAACACCAGTGTCTTTATCCAAATACACATTGTATTTGTCGCGGTTATAGAACAAGAATACAATTCTGGTATCGCCCGCCAATATAGTTGTACTTGTGACAGAAGAGCAGGCGGCATTTGTGACACCTGTTATCGTGTTACTTGTTTCATTTGCACAACCTTTGGTGTATGTGAAACCAGGCATACTTTTTGCCAATGTTGTGAACGCAGGCGTGTTTGCACCAGTGACACCGGTTCTTTGCTCGCAGTTTGTCATAAGCCACTGAATTCTGTCTGGACCTGCATCTGGCAAGACCAGTTGCTCTACGATGGAATCAGATGTACAACCATCGCTTAAACTGCCTTTTGGACAGAACATATAAGTTGATTTTCCGACTTCTTTGATATAGTGGCATACGTAGTATTTAGTACCATCGGCCGGATCGCAATTATCGCCATCATATCCGCTTTCGCACCCTGCGGCTTTACACTGACTTGGTGCGGTATCGCCATAATAGAATCTGCTGTCGGATGTGTAAGATGTCGCATTCGGTATATCGCCCGTAGTACATGCGCGATAGCAATCGTGTATGTCATCTGAGTTTTTGTCACTGGTGTATCCCGCCGGACAAGTATGGTCGCCATCTTCATCACAATAATGCCCAGTTTGGCAATCATCCCATGTGGCAGTAATAGTTGCTGTTCCACTGTCAACACCTAAATTCGCCTTGTTACATACAACAGACGCGCCCGCATTAAATGTTTTATTGTTTACGGACCATTTCTTAAACAGA
>JAGCYJ010000011.1 GCA_017960855.1 Alphaproteobacteria bacterium
ATTAGTCGGTCGCATCTGTTCCTTACAGCTGCTGTATGCTGTCCACCCGGTTCCGCTTACGTATGCATAGCCACTATCCAATGTCGGACACGCCGTACACGCCGTAGCAGTTCCACCTCCATAGAACGTCCCGTTCGCACAGATCGTACATGCCGTATCATTCACATAATATCCCGCATTACTGCTTAATGCACTGGTCACCGTGGCAGATCCATACGTAATCGTTGTTCCACTTATACTACTTGCGGTTCTCTTAATCGTTCCGCTTGCACAATTCGCTGGTGTTTGGGTCTGATAACACGCGGTATATGCCGTAGAAGCAGTTGATGCTGTCGCGGTAGTCCAACCAGACGCCGTCGTACATGCTGTACAGGATGCATTTGCCTTGGTACCACTGCCAGGTTTGTAATAAGCATTAGCACACGCAGTCCAACGTGCATAATACGTTTTGGCAACCGATGTGGTTATGCTGTTTGACGTAAGCTGATTTCCACCAGTTGCCGCAGACGTATCAAACCAGCCAGCAAACACATACCCCGCACGATAGAAAGTCGTCACGTTACCGGTACGATTATCGTCATTTATAACTGTGCAGGATGCACCTATGGTGCAATTCACACTGGATGGTGCCGTCCCCGAACCGCTGTTCAGATTAAACGAAACCGTGACAGTGGCATTTTCCCAAATTGCATACATGGTATTACATGTCTTACTTGAATCATACGTCGTATTCGGGCAACTGTAAGATGCACCTGCGGCATATTGGGTACCAGATGCAGAACCCGCCGCCCACTTATTAAATTGCTTATTAGATGGTGCAGTAAAGCCGTTGCTTGACAATGTACAAGACGAACTGCTACCTGTGCCACCAGCATTGTAGTATTGCGTTCCACACGTACTGTTGGACATGGTACCAGTACCGCCGTTAGCATTATATGCAACCTCTGGCGTACGACTATATACTGCATTGACCACAGCAGCCCCAGTGGCTGGTGGTGTCACGGTCTTGGTTGACGTACCCGTCTGTGACACACTAACGGTTCCAGATGCAGTGGTGTCATACCGCCACCCCAGTGGTGCCCAACCATATGTAGAATTGGAATATAATGCGAAACTGGTAACGCCATTGACACCGCCACCCGTTGACGTCGTGTTGTAATAAGACTGGGTTCGATTTGTATTTGTTTGAAGTACGCCACTGGAATTGTAATATTTGATTGTGACGGTTCTTTGCCAAATACCATAAAGGGTCACCGTACCGCCATCTGTTGTACAGATATTACTCACACTTTGATTATCTGTATATGTTCTGGTTGTTGTACCAGTGGTGGTTGCCCAACCATAGAATGACCAACTGTTGCCACTAACTGGAATATTGGACAAACTTGATACAGCGGTTAACTTCTTGCCGGTACCATATGTAAATCCGCTTTGCGTTCCCATCTGGCTATTACCAGTTTTAAAGATCACAGAACATGTGTTTGCAACGCAACTGCTACCGCTTTTATGATACCCTGTATCACAAGTGATAGTGTCCACCGGACACAAAATGGTTGATGCATTACAGTCATTTTTATTGTAATGCTCTATTCCACTGGAAGTTGCAGATGTATTATATGTACACGTTGCATGATCTGGACATGACGACGTATCATTACCAGAACACGTCTTTGTACAGTTCTTGTAACAGTCCTCTATTTCGTTACGACCATCATCGGATCCATCGCGCCAACCCGACGGACACTGGTCTTGACTGCACATGCCATCGTCGTCAACGTAATATCCGTCGCTGGCCGCGATACATGCGGCATTTGCCTTGGTACCACTGCCAGGCTTATAATAACCCCTTAGGCACTCGTCCCATTCTGCTGTATAAGTTATTGAAGTTGTGGTTGTTATGCTGTTTGAAGTCAATTTACTACCACCAGAATACCAACCCAGAAATACATGACCACAGCGATAAAAACTGGTCGTATCACCGGTACGGTTAGCGGTTGTTATAACCGTACACGATGTCCCCGGTGTACAAGTGGTACTGGCTGGTGCTGTACCAGAACCTTGATTCAGATTGAACGAAACGGCCACATTAGTCGTTACCCAAATTGCATATACATCATATGTCGTGGCACCAGTCCATGTGTTATTTGGGAAGTAAAAATCATCACCAGCTTCAACCTGGGTACCAGATGTGGAACCCTTGGCCCAATAACCACTAAATGTACTGCCACTGGGTGGTGTAAACTGGTTACCGTTAAGGCGACATTCTGCCGAATAAATTTCACCATAACCCGCGAGATAACGCTGCTCGTCACAATTTGAATTGGACATAGACCCAGAACCGCCATTGGCATTGTACTTGATCTGCGGTGTACGCTCGTATACAGCATAAACCGTCGCAGGATCAGTCATAGCTGGTGCTACAATCATTGTTGATGTTCCTGTCTGTGACACAACCGCCCCAGAACCATCATCATCATAACGCCAACCCAGTGGTGCCCAACCATAAGTACTTTGCGTGTACAACGCATAAGTTCCCATAGTGGTAACACTGCCCGCGCTTGTGCTGTGATTAAAATACAACTGCGATTTGGTAGAGCTTGTAACAGTGGTGGCACTGGCACTGTTATAGTACTTGAAGGTCACACTTCTGCTCCAGACACCGTACAGAGTCAAATCAGAACTTGGGCAGGTTATGCTTTCACCATTATCATACTCTACATCTTCTGAAGCAGTTCTTGCCCAACCATCAAAGTTCCACCCATTTGTTTTTAGCCCAGATGGGACATTGCTGTTCATACTGCTAAGAGTGTTTAAAGTGACCGATTGACCAATAGTACATGTTTGGGTTCCAAGTGTAGTATTGCCGGTTTTAAATGTAATTGTGGCTGTTGTTTGGCACTCTTTATCATTGAGACCACCAGAACATTCACAATTTGACGGACAGGCAGTACAAGCATTTCCATTCCTAGGAGTTCCATTGTACGTACCACCATAGGTCATGTAGTAACCTGATGCACATGACGTGTACTTTTTGCTATTCCTACAGGTAACATCTGCATCGGCATTTGTAGCCAATCCAAATGAACATATCGCCAACGCTATCAGCAAAAACTTCCGCATTTCTCCCCCTACCGGTTCATCTATACGCAAACAACAGCACAGACCGATGGTCATGCTATCATTAAGATTCTAGACGGTTTTGAAATGGTATGTCAATCATAAAAAATTTAATGCTTGACATTTTTTTCTTTACGCGTTTACGCGCAGATTTCTGCGGTTTTTGCGATATTAAAAAATTTTATATTTATTATTCAATGTTCACGCAAACCACAACTGACGAATCGTAAAATCAGGTCGTTTTTTTTCAATTATTTTCTGTTGAACACTGTACGAAAAATTTGTACCTTATTATATATATGAAGAAAGAACTAATTGATTTTTTGAATATGGACCTGCAATTTATTCGCGGGGTTGGTCCAGTGTTGGCGGGTCGCTTTAATGATGTGATTGGTGGGCGACGCGTGCTGGATTTTATGTTGCATATTCCATCATCTGTTCGTAATCGTGGAATTACTGAATGCGCAATGGATGCGACACATGGCGACACGATTACAATTCCATTACAAATTAAATCGCACAAGCCCGGTGGCACATTTGGTCGTGGTCGCCGTCGTCCAACACAAATTATGTGTGCCGACAAAACGGGTCAAACCGTTGTGATTCAGTTTTTCAATTCGTCTTATCTTGATTATTGGTTAAAGAAATTGCCGATTGGCGCGTGGCGTATTGTTAGTGGCAAAATCGAAATGATTGCAAATCGTCCGACGATGACGCATCCGGACTTTATAGAAGAAATGCAGAACGCGACCAAGATTCCGACTAATCAAGCGATTTATCCGTCGGGCGAAGGGCTGACACAGAAAACTTTTGCAAATGTGCGTGATCAGATTTTTGTCGCCCTGCCCGAGAAGTTAAATGGGGCGGATGAACAAACACGCGAATTCTTTGACGCGTTGCGTCGCGTGCATTTTCCAGAAAGTAATGATGATTTGGCACCAACATCAACTTATATCGCGAAACTGGCATATTGGGAATTGCTGGCGCATCAGGCGGCGATTGTGATAAGTCGTAAAAAACGCGAAGACAAAACAAATCGCAGAACCGTTCGTCCAAAGAAATATGATTTAATTCCTAAACTTCGTGATGCGATACCGTTTGAACTAACTGGTGCGCAAAATCGCACGATAAACGAAATCTTTGCCGACATGGCAAAAGATATTCCGATGATGCGACTGGTCCAGGGCGATGTTGGTTCGGGCAAAACGATTGTCGCGTTGGCGGCGGCGATTAAAATGGCAGAAACCGGCGCCCAGACGGCGTTGCTGGCACCGACCGACACATTGGCGGGGCAACATTTTGCAAAACTGAAACCCTTGTGCGACAAGATTGGAATTGTCTGTGATATTCTGACCGGTCGTGACAAGGGGTCGGTGCGAAAAGAAAAACTGATTTCACTGCGTTCGGGGCGGACGCGTTTGGTTGTCGGAACGCACGCATTATTCTCGGACGATGTAGAATATAAAGATTTAGGTTTGGTTATTATTGATGAACAACATCGGTTTGGTGTTTCACAGCGCGAAGCATTACGTGCCAAGGGCAACAATCCAGATTTACTGGCACTGTCGGCGACACCAATTCCGCGCACACTGTCTATGACAATTTATGGCGATATGGATATTTCCATTATAAATGAAAAGCCCGCGGGTCGTTTACCCATTAAAACGACCAAGTTGCCGATGGCGCGCGTTGATAACTTGGTTGCACATATCAAACCGCAAATTGAAAGTGGTGCCAAGGTGTTTTGGGTCTGCCCATTGGTTGATGAATCCGAAGAATCTGATATGACGGCGGTGGAAACGCGATACGAAGAACTTAAAAAAGTTTTCGCAAATGTCGGTCTTGTTCATGGACAAATGGATAAAAAGCAACGCGACGCAGTTATGCAACAATTTGCCGACGACAATTCAGGAATGAATATTTTGGTTGCGACAACGGTGATAGAGGTTGGTATTGATGTTCCACGTGCGACAATCATGGTTATTGAAAACGCAGAACGCTTTGGCTTGGCGGCGTTGCACCAGTTGCGCGGTCGCGTTGGTCGCGGAAGTGAACAGTCATTCTGTGTATTGGTTTATGGCGACAATATTTCACCTGATGGACTGAAGCGGTTAAATGTCCTGTGCGAAACAGATGATGGTTTCGTGATTGCTGAACAAGATTTAATGATGCGTGGTGTTGGCGAATTGTTGGGGACGCGGCAATCGGGTTGGATACAATATCACTTTGTTGATTACCGCGAACACAGGGATTTATTTAAACTGGCATCACGTGCGGCGCGTGATAATGAAATTGATTCATGGACGCGCGATTTAATGTATATGTTTGATTGTGGGGTAAATGTCGGTGCGTAAAATTATTGCGATTTTTGTTGCTTTATTTATCGCGTTGCCAGCACGCGCGGTTTCAATTATCAACGATACAGAAACGGAAAAATTGATTACTGAACTTATTGCGCCACTGGCCACCGCAGCAGATATTCCCGACGGTCGCTTGCGCGTGCATATTGTTGGTGATGATGATTTTAATGCGTTTGTTATGGGTGGCGAAGATGTTTATATCTATACCGGTCTATTAAAGCAAATCAAAACACCCGCCGCATTACAGGCCGTTGTTGCGCATGAATTGGGGCACACATTGGGCGGACACATGGCACAAATGTCCGCGCGTATGTCTGCAGAAATGAAGCGTGCCATGCTGATTCAGGCACTGGGGATTGGTTTAATGGTTGCCGGTGGAAATCCCAGTTTGGGTGCCGGTGTAATGGCGGGTGCCGGTGGTGTTGCGCAACAATCTATGTTGGCGTTTTCGCGTGACGAAGAACGCATTGCCGACGATATGGGTGTTGATTTGATGGCGCGTGCAGGATTGGATCCAAATGCCTTTACCGTTGTGTTTGAACAAATGCGTGATATGTCAGATGCGTTTGAATCGCGTGTAAATCCAACGCGTGTGAATCACCCACTGACCGCAGAACGATTGAAAAATGTTCGTGAAAAAATCGCGAAAACAAAAATCAAAAAGCAAAACAAAAAAACAATCGCACAACAATCGGCGGACTATGAATTGGTGCGTGCAAAATTGATTGGCTATTTGGATCCGGCTGCACGGGTTTTGACCGCATACCCCTATTCCGACAAATCAGATGCCGCGATTTATGCGCGTGCGATTGCGAATATGCGTGGCGGAAATCTGGATGCAGCACGCGCGGGAACACGCACACTGATTGCGCATAAGCCAAACAACCCATACTTCTATGAATTGCTGGGCGATATAGAGTTTCAATTTGGCCATTATGATGATAGTGTTGTTGCATATGAAAAATCACTTAAACTGTCGCCAGACGCGCCCCAAATTCAAACGGCACTGGCACTGGTATTGCATGAACGAAACAAGCCAAATGATAATGCACGTGCAATGGAATTGACCCGCACCGCTATTTTGAGCGAACCAACACCATTGGCATATTGGGTGTTGGCACAAACATTTGAAGATGGCGACGGGCGCGCTGATTGGGCAATGGCGGAATATTATAGTTTGAATAACGATGAAAAAAACGCAAAATCATACGCAAAACGCGCGCGTAAGAAATTAAAGTCAGATACACCAGAATACATAAAATCCGGCGATATATTGGATAAAAAATGGAAATAAATCGAAAGGAATACCCATGAATAAACCAACCATTTTAACATTTGCCGCTGTGGGTATAATTGCGAGCACAGCAGGTGTCCACCGCATCAATGCATCTGATGAAATACCAATCGTATATTTTACACGCGATATAACGCCGGCGGGTTTAGTGAAAGCGTATGATGCGTTAAACTGGACCCCAAAAGGCAAAGTCGGTATTAAAATGAGTACTGGTGAATCTGCAAAAACAAATTATTTACGACCCGAATTGATTCAAGAATTGGTCAAAAAAGTTAACGGCACAATAGTTGAATGCAACACCGCATACGGTGGCAACCGTAGCGACAGCGCATCACACTGGGCTGCAATACGGGAACGTGGTTTTTTAGACGTGGCCCCCGTTGATATAATGGACGAAGAAGGTTCTATGACTTTACCGGTAAAGGATGGCAACATCTTAACTAAAAACTACGTCGGGACACACTTTGCCAATTACCCATCATATATTGTTTTGTCGCACTTCAAGGGGCATCAAATGGCTGGCTTTGGCGGTGCGTTGAAAAATATTTCGATTGGTTTTGCTTCGTCTATGGGGAAAAAGTGGATTCATAGTGGCGGCAAATCAAAAGAATCTATGTGGGGTGGCGAACAAAATGCATTTCTGGAAGCAATGGCGGATGCCGATAAAGCGGTTACAGATTATGTTGGACATGACAATATGGTCTATATCAATGTGTTAAACAGAATAAGTATCGATTGCGATTGCAACGCAAACCCGGCGGAACCAGACATTCACGATATTGGGATTATGGTATCTCGTGATCCAGTTGCCATTGACCAAGCCGGAATTGATATGGTATCAGTTGCCACTGGTAATGAAAAATTGATGGAACGTATCGCCCAACAAAATGGTCTGCACATACTGGAAGCCGCTGAAAAAATCGGTGTCGGTTCCCGAAAATATAAACTGATTGATTTAGATAAAGAATAGAAAAAACGCACCATTCGGTGCGTTTTTGAATTTAATGGGGCGGATGACTTTTCCTTGATACGCAATAATAAAAATCTATAAAAACTCGTATTTACAAACTCCGTTTTTATGATTTTTCTAATTGTGTATTCTCGTATTCGCTCGGGCTTTGCCCTGCGCGGCACTCCTAACAAATCGCCTGCGCTATGCTTGGCTCTTTTACTCGTAGTCGAACTGGCGGTCTGCCATTTCTGTAATCTGGTCACACGACTTAGTTAAATAAAAAAATGGACCAAACGGTCCATTTTTTAATTTAATGGGGCGGATGACCAGATTCGAACTGGCGACATTCGGTACCACAAACCGACGCTCTAACCAACTGAGCTACATCCGCCATACCCCTAACTGATGGTGGAGCTGATCGGACTCGAACCGACGACCCCTTGCATGCCATGCAAGTGCTCTACCAACTGAGCTACAACCCCATGTGCCGAAATATTCTATATTTGTTCTTGCTAAATGTCAATTTATTTTGCTAATCTAGAATAACACAAGGAGTTTTATCATGGATTTTAACGCATTAAAGGCCGAAGTTGAACAAAAAACGGCCCAAACACTAGAAGTTTTACGTAATGAATTTGCTGGTTTGCGTACTGGTCGTGCATCAACACATTTACTGGATGGTGTGCGTGTTCCGGCATATGGTTCAGATATGCCACTTACACAGTTGGCAACGGTTTCAACGCCTGATAACCAAACATTGTCCGTCACCGTTTGGGATATCAACAATGCGGGTATTGTTGAAAAGGCAATTCGTGATTCTGGTTTGGGTTTAAATCCTATGACCGCGGGTGGTGTTATTCGCTTGAACTTGCCACCACTTACCGAAGAACGTCGTAAGGAATTGACCAAAGTTGCTGGAAAATACGCTGAAGAAGCAAAAATCTCTATTCGCAACATTCGCCAAGATGCGATGAATAAAATCAAACGCGCCGTAACGGATAAAGAGATTTCCGAAGACGATCAACGCAAATACGAAGACGATATTCAAAAAGTATTTGATGCGCGCGCAGCCGAAGTTGACGCAACTGCGAAACAGAAAGAAGCGGACATTATGTCTGTGTAATTTGCAACTTTACCAAGGAATAAATATGTTAAAAATATTTAAAGGAAAGGAAAGCAAACCCACCGCACCAGTTGCGGTGCCAAAGCATATTGCGTTCATCTGCGACGGAAATCGCCGTTGGGCCGAAGCACGCGGTTTGCCGCCACTTATGGGACACAAGGCCGGTATCGCCAATTTTGAAAACTTGGCGGATTGGTATATCGCACATGGCGTGACAACGCTGACTTTTTTCATTTTTTCTACTGAAAATTGGAACCGTTCAAAAGAAGAAGTCGATTATTTGATGGACTTGTTCTATACGGAATTAAAGAAGAATAAAAAGCATGCGTTGGAAAAGAATCTGCGCTATCGCGTGATTGGGTCACGCGACCGTTTGCCGAAACGCTTGGCGGATATGTGTGATGAATTGGAAGAATCTTCTGCTGAAAACACTGGTGGAACGGTGGTGTTTGCATTGAACTATGGTGGTATGGATGAAATTGTAAATGCCGCAAACGCTGCGATTGCTGCGGGCGAACCGGTCACACGCGAAACATTTGAAACATTTATGGATACGGGTGATTTGTTGCCGGTTGATTTGATGGTTCGTACCAGCAACGAAATCCGCATTTCTAATTTCTTGTTGTGGAAATTGGCATATGCAGAACTTATGTTCGTGCCGGAACATTGGCCAGATTTGGTAAAATCTGAAAAGATTTGGCAACGCACACTGGACGAATTCGCACGTCGCAACCGTCGTTTCGGTGGTGGCAAGAAAGCGAACTATGCCGGGAAAAACAAAAAATAATGGGGGTAAAAATTATGTCAAATACAGCAAAACGCATTTTAGCAACAATCATGTTGTTGGCTATTCTGTGGGGAATTGTGGTTCTGGAAAGCCATGGTTATCATGCGACACGTTGGGTGGCGGTATTGGTGGTGTTGGGTATGATTCTTGAAGTTGTTTTGGCCATCAAACGCGCACCAAATGATTTGCTAAAAAAGCGCAACAACACCCTTATATTCGTCGGGTTCTTGGCATGGTTGTTGGTTGTGTTGGCAGCGGCATATTGTGTTGGTGTTCGTCAATGGATTATGTTGTTATTGTTGATGATAATTTCAGCAGCAGATATTGGTGCTTGGTTCTTTGGTTCATTGTTTGGAAACGACAAATTGTGGGAACGCATTTCCCCAAATAAAACATGGGTTGGACAAATTGCCGGTATCATGTGTGGAACCGCGGCATCGGTGCTGTATGGAATGTTGGGAACAGACACATTTTTACCGCAATTGTTATGGATTGGTATAAGTGTTTCACTGTTGTCTCAATATGGCGATTTGACAACCAGTTGGATTAAACGTCATTTCAAATTGAAAGATTTTGGCAGCATAATTCCGGGTCATGGTGGTTTCTTGGATCGCTTTGACGGTTGGATTTACGCATTGCCGTTAATCTGGTTCATTATGATGTAGGAATCGTAAAGGAAAGGAAAACGATATGCATGTGATTTGGACGATTGTTGCGTTGTTGATTGTGTTAAGTGTCGTGGTGTTTATTCACGAACTGGGGCACTTTTTGGCGGCGCGTTGGGCGGGTGTTCGTGTTGATGTATTTTCAATCGGCTTTGGTCCAGCAATCGTCAAATGGCATGACAAGCATGGCACACAGTGGCAATTGGCGTGTATTCCGCTGGGTGGCTATGTTTCCATTTATGGTCAAGAAGATATGTTTGACCGCAAAAAATATGATGCACTGTCCAAGGAAAAGAAAAAGGGACATTATCTTTCTGTGCGTCCATGGAAGCAATTTATAATCATCGCCGCTGGTGTCACAATGAATTTCTTGCTGGCGTGGTTCATTTATTCTGCATCGTTTATGTTTCACCCACGTGAAGTTCAATTGCCCGTCATTGGTCAAGTAATCCGCGACAGCGTTGCGTTTAATGCCGGTGTTAAACCCGGTGACGAGATTTTGCGCATTGATAATTCCAGCATTACAAACTGGGGTGAAATTATCATTGCCAAGGAATTGGCGGCTAAACGTGATGCAAGTGTCCTTATTGTTCGTGGCGAAAAGTTGGTCCAGGTTAAATTGGCACCGGCGGAACGTTGGGGACTGGTCGCAGACGGCAGCAAAACCGAATTCAGAAAGAAGGGTTTCTTTGGCGCAATCTATTCCGGTGCGCGTGAAACATATCACCAATCTAAAACTCTGTTAACGGTGCTGAAACAGATTGTGACTGGCGAACGTTCTTCTAAACAGTTGGGGTCGTTTATAACGATTGCCCAAGTGTCTGGAAACGCGATGGCGGCGGGATTCTTTGCCTTGTTGTCAATAATCGCGTTGCTGTCGGTCAATTTGGCGATTATCAACCTGTTGCCATTACCGGTGCTGGACGGCGGATATTTAATGATTTTGATAATAGAAGCGATTATTCGTCGTAAATTAGGTGGCAAGGGTATGGAAATCGCAATTATGTGCGGTTGGGTGTTGATTTTGGGATTATTCTTGCTTACTATGTGGAATGATATTGCGCGTGTGTTTGGGTTATAATATGAAAAAGAGTTTGTTTGCTTTCATTGCAATAATTATGCCGGCGGTTTTAAATGCGGCGACGGTTTCGCGTATTGATGTCAAAGGCAACAAGCGTATGGATGCGGAATCTGTGCGTATATTGTCGGGTGTTAAAATCGGCGAAAACGTGACCACCGAACGCACTAATCAGATTGCCAAGAAATTACAAGAAAGCGGCTATTTCGGTCGTGTTGATGTTCAAATGAGTGGTAATGTGTTGAAAATCAACTTGTCGGAATCGCCAATTGTAAATATGGTGACGGTCGAGGGTAATGACGAAGTTTCCACCGACGATTTAAAGAAAGAAATTCGGTTAAAGGAACGCGCCGCGTATGATGAATCGACCATTGGTGCCGATGTCCAGCGCATATTGACAATATATCAGCGCAAGGGTTTCTTTGGAACCAAGGTTGATCCAAAGAAAATTGAACTGACCGATAATCGCGTCAATGTTGTTTATGAAATTAGCGAAGGTCACCCGACATACATCACCGACATTGATTTTGAAGGGAATAAAAAGTTCAGCGACCGAACACTGCGCGGCGAAATACTTTCACGCGAACATGCGTGGTGGCGGTTTATGACACAATTTGATGTCTTTGACGAAGACCGTATTCAATATGACGGACAAATGTTGCGCCAATTTTATTTGAACAATGGTTATGTTGATTTTCAGGTTAAAAATATAAACGGCACATTTACACCTGACCGCCAATATTATTCGGTCGTGTTCACTGTGGACGAAGGCGAAAAGTATAAGTTCGGCGATATTAAAATTGACAACCCTTTCCCTGACGTTCCAGAACGCGCGTTGAAAAAAGTTTTAAAGACAAGCAAGCGCGACACCTATAATGCCGGCGCAGTCGAAGAAACAATCTCTGCCCTGCGTGGCGCGGTTGCAGATTATGGCTATGCCTTTATCAATGTTGAACCGGTGCCAACCAAAAACGAAGCGGATCGCACCGTTGACATTACATACCGCATTCAAAAAACAAATCGTATTTACCTGAACACTATTAACATTTTGGGTAATGTTCGCACCTTTGATTCCGTTATTGAACAAATGTTGCCTATGCGTGAAGGCGACCCATTTTCATTACAGACGATAGAGGAAGGACGTCAAAACCTTATGCGCACACGTTATTTCAAAGATGTGCAAATGGTGCCATCACGCGTGGCTGATGCCAATATGATGAATCTGGATATTAAGTTAGAAGAACAACCGACCGGTGAATTGTCGGGTGGTTTTGGTTGGTCCAACATTAACGGTTTCATGGTTGATGCCGGCATTACCGAAAGCAACTTTATGGGACGCGGTCAGATTGTGCAACTGCGCGGTTCCATCGCACAATATCAGAAACAGGCGTTATTCAGTTTTACCGAACCGTTCTTGTTTAATCGTCAACTGTCCGCTGGATTTGATATTTCATACACCATGTATAACTATTCATCATTAGGTTCGTTTGGGTATGACCGCGACTCGCTGACTATTTCTGGACGCATGGGTTGGAAACTGACGGATCACTGGTCTCAAACGGTGCGTTTGTCCGCGGCATTTGACCAAAACTATGATTTACAGATTGGCGGTTGG
Source organism: Alphaproteobacteria bacterium (assembly GCA_017960855.1). GTDB lineage: Bacteria > Pseudomonadota > Alphaproteobacteria > Rs-D84 > Rs-D84 > Enterousia. Next base: position 12,992 of record JAGCYJ010000011.1, read on the forward strand.
CGTGATGCACAACTTTACACGTTGGGAACCAATTTCAAATACTATAACTTGAACACCAATTTCCAACAGAATACCCACACTGGTATCGTTGGTAATTTGGGTATCGCATATACTGGATTTGGTGGAACAGAAACATATATGCGTTATTCCGGTGATTTTACCGCAATGGTAAAGTTCCTGGACGACCGCTGGCAATTAAAGACATCGTTGGACTTTGGTTATTTACAGCCATTGGCCAGTGACGAATATATATCACGTGTTTATCGCTACTTCCTTGGTGGTGAAAGTTTGCGCGGGTTTGATATTGCCGGTGTTGGTTCACGCAACTGGTATTACCGCTCTTATGCATTGGGTGGTTTATGGAAAGTCAATGGTTCAACACAATTAAACTTCCCTGTATTTATCCCTGATGAATATCAAGTCAAAGGGTTCATATTCATGGACTATGGTATTTTGGGCAAACCACCATCCGAAGAAGACAAATTTGCGGGACGCGACAACTTGATTGATTCTGATTGGCGCACGTCTGCTGGTTTCGGTATCTATTGGAACACCCCAATGGGGCCAATGAACTTCAGTTGGGGTTGGCCATTAAAAATGAACAAATACGACCGCGAACGCAGATTCTTGTTATCATTTGAAACACAGTTTTAAAAAACCGCCCAAATGGGCGGCGTTTTATTTCTGTGATTGAATCAATTTTTCAAAATCGTTTTCATCCCAAATCGTGATACCAAGTTCGGTGGCCTTGGCAAGCTTGCTGCCCGCTTCTGCACCCGCCAAAACAATATCTGTTTTTGCAGATACCGAACCCGACACAGTTGCGCCCATGCGTTCCAAAATCTCTTTTGCTTCGTCACGTGTGTAATTTGACAATGTGCCGGTCAAAACAATTTTCTTGTTTGACACCGGTGTATCGGTCGCTATTTTCGCAACGCCACCCTTTATCGTCACTTGGGCCAGCAACGCATCCAACACGCGTGTATTGTGTTCGTCGGCAAAGAACGATACGATTTCGTCCGCCATAACATCACCGATACCGTCAATGGTTTTCAGTTTCCATGCCGGCGCATCACGCAACGCGTCAAGTGTTCCAAACGCACGCGCCAAAATCTTTGCGGTCACTTCACCGATTTCAGGAATACCAATCGCGAACAAGAAACGGTGTAATTCGACCGTACGCGCGTTTTCAATCGCCCGATTAAGATTCTCTACGGATTTATTGCCAAACCCATCCAAACGGCGAATTTCGTCGCCATGACGTGCAATCAATGTAAATATGTCCGCCGGCGTTTCAATCCAACCACGCGAAATGAATAATTCCAGTTGCTTGGTCCCCAGTCCATCAATATCAAAACCCTTTCTGGACACAAAGTGTTCCAATTCGCCAATACGTTGTGCCGGACAAGCCAAAGTATTTACGCAACGCCATGCGACCGCGCCCGATTCCCGCACGACCGCGCCACCACAAACGGGGCATTTATCGGGGAAGACATAAGGAACTGTATTTTCGCCACGACTTGCCACGCCAACAATTTGCGGAATAACGTCGCCCGCGCGCTGAACGGTCACCATGTCGCCAATATGAACACCAAGGCGCCCTATTTCATCTGCATTGTGCAATGTCGCACGCGACACAACCACGCCACCAATGTTTATCGGTTCCAATTCCGCCACCGGTGTTAAAACGCCGGTACGCCCAACCTGGACCGTAATATCACGCAACAAGGTTATTGCACGTTGGGCGGGGAACTTATACGCCACTTCCCAGCGCGGACTGTTGGCACGCGCACCCATTTTTTCCTGGGTCGCAACATCATCAACCTTGATAACCAGCCCATCAATATCAAACGGAATATCTGCGCGCTTCAACATGATCTCGTTATAAACATCATCTATTTCCGCCATAGTGTGCGCATGGTGCGCCCATGGTCGCGTCGTTTTGAATCCCCACGATTCCAGTTTATCGAAATATTCACTCTGTGTTTTCCATGTCCGCGACGACAATTCGCCATAGGTATAACCAAACGCAGACAACCGACGTGATGCCGTGACCCGCGCGTCCAGTTGACGCAGAGAGCCCGCCGCCGCATTACGCGGATTGGCAAAAACCTTGTCCCCATGTGCCGCCGCGATTTCGTTTAGTGCGATAAAGTCATCACGCAACATATATACTTCGCCACGCACCTCTATCACATCGGGGAAATCGCCCGACAACTTTTTCGGAATATCTGGAATAGTCAGCAAGTTCGCCGTAATATCTTCGCCGGCAACGCCACTGCCCCGTGTAAGCCCACGCACCAAAACACCATGTTCATAGCGCGCTTCGTACGAAACACCATCAACCTTTAATTCAATGAATAAATCTTTGCTGGGCAGTTTTTCAAACCAATCGGCAACCTCACCAGAATCAAACACATCTGAAATAGACAGCATTGGCACAGTATGCACGAACGATTTAAACTTGTCCGAAACCGCCGCACCGACATGCGTTGAAGCACCATTTGCCGCCAGCGATGGATACATTTCTTCTATTTCCAGCGCACGCTTTTTCGCCGCATCATATGTCGCATCATCAACAATCGGCGCATCATTTTGGTGATACGCAATATCCCACGCAGACAGTTTTTTTATCAAGTCCGCATGTTCCGCCAATATAAAAAGATCCGGTTCTTTTGCCATTGGTTATTTATCTGAATCCAACTGTTTCAACAATATTTCTTTTAATTCGCTTGGAATCATGCCGGTTGAATTATACCCACAATCGACATGGTGTGTTTCGCCGGTGACACCGGACGCCAAATCACTGAACAAATACAGTGCCGCGCCCGAAACATCATCCAGTGTCATATTACGGCGCAATGGTGTTTGTTCTGCGTTAAGGCGCAACAGACCCTTCATACCGCCAACACCCGACGACGCCAATGTTAAAATCGGACCCGCAGAAATCGCATTTACACGAATTTTATCGCGCCCCAAATCCGCCGCCAAATAACGCACAGAACTTTCCAGCGCAGATTTCGCCACACCCATTACATTGTAATTCGGAACGGACTTTTCCCCGCCATAGTATGTAAGCGCAATCACAGCCCCACCCTTTTTCATCAAGGGTGCCGCACGACGTGTTAAATCGACCAAAGAATACACTGAAACATCCATCGTGTTTTTGAAATTATCACGTGTTGTATCGGCATAACGACCGTTCAATTCCTTTTTATCAGAAAAAGCAATCGCGTGTAAAACACCGTCCAAACGTCCCCATTCGCGTTTGATTTTGGCAAACAGTGCATCCATTTGTTTGTCGTTCTGAACATTGCATTCCATAACAAATTTTGCGTCAATAGATTCCGCCAACGGACGCACCCGCTTTTCCAGATTTGGCATAGCATACGGCATGGCAATTTCCGCCCCTTCGGCGTGTGCACGCTGGGCAATTGCCCACGCCATAGACATATCATTTGCGACCCCAGTAATAAGTATCTTTTTGCCTTTTAACAACATAACTTTATCCTTTTGGCTTACATGTGAAATCATAGCACTGCAAATGCCCCCGTGCAAGATAATAAAAATCCCACTGAAACGTGGGATTTTGAATACTATTTTTTGCCCCGCACCACCAATGACGTTGGACTGCAATCTCCTTTGCAGCAGTCATTGTATAGAACTCTAAAGAAACCATAACTATCAGAACTATCATATGTTGCATCTGCAGCGCACAATTGCTCTGTTCCTGCTGCACAACCTAATCTTTCCTGTTTAAGTAATGCTATTGCCTTCTTTGTTGCGCTTTCAAACATAACCACATCAGCACTGTATGATGAAGTATTGTCAGATTCAGATACACACAATTTGACATATTCTTTTGGCATTGCGTCTATGTTTTTGGAATAAACCATCGCATAATATTGTTTATCTGGGGAATATACCTTGTATGTATTATTGGCGAAACGTGTAATCAACTCATTAGAATTGACAGTTGCACCATCATTCTGGGCATATTCATTATTCACAGCAACCAACGCATCAGTAAAACCTTCGCACAATTCTGGGCATTTCTTACCACTTTGTCCGCGACCATTTTTCAAGAAATCCGACAGATTACATTTATCCATACAAACTTGCATCGCATAAGACAATGAAAATGCGCCTTGGTTCACCAATTCCTCCAAAATATCTCTGTGCGTGACACGAACATCATGTGCCGCATTAGACGTTCCCAAGAAACCGGCCCTGGTTAATGCCTCGGATATAACCTTTGAATTCCATGTTATAACGGTGTTAAAGTCAATTGGTTTTGCAAAAGCAATTCCCGTTGATAACAATACCGCAGATGCAACTAATAAATTCTTTTTCATTGTCTTAATGCCCTTTCGCATGCTTCCGCCACATTTACTGCACGTTTTATTGCACCAATTTGTGTCGCATTGAATACAGTTGCCACACCCGATGCCACCGTTGTTCCACCCGCCAGTACATTTGCCGCGGTATTCAAATTCTTTTCACGCACCGCATCGCCATCGCGCACCGATTGTGAATTAGCGGACGCACTGGTGACCGTACCGGCGATACCCAAACCTGCACCAACACCACTGGATACGACCGCGCCTGTTGCTTTGTTGTTTATACTTTCTATATCAACGGTTGCCCAATTTTCACAATTTTTAATGATATTTTCGGCACGTGCCAATTCTGGCTCGGTCGCAGTATTAGAAATACGCGCCTGCATACGAACCGCAGATAATGTTTTGATAGATTCCAAACATTCGCTAATTTTTGATTTCAAGTCGCCACCAACGCGGTTTGTTCCCGCAAGAACCGCTCCAGCAATATTTGTCGCAGAAGATGTCGCCAGCGAACCCGTCCGCCAATTCCCAAGTTCTTTTGACTTTTGCTCTTCAATATCTTTCTGTCCTGCTATTGCTTGATATTTATCCAAAAATTCTTTCTGCTCTTTCTTCAATTTGCTTGGATCAGCAATCTCTAACGTTTCAATCGGGGTATCAGCGTGACTTTGTTTAAGTTCTTCTATTTGCTTTTCCAGGTCTTCAATATCATTATCAACACCGGCCTTGGCAATACCAGTCCCCAGCGCAACACCACCGGCAACAGTCCCAACACCAGTTATCGCGGTATTTATGCCGGCCATGGTTTTCATGCCATTTAATTCCGTATTGATGCCATTACACGCAGTACGCGCATTCTGAATTGCCGCCGACAAATCATCGGCTGCACTTGCCGCCCCTGCGCACAATACCAACGGAATAATAAAAGCAAAACGCATAATCTTCCCCCTTACTTTTCCTTCATATGGTATCACAAAATGCCGTAAATGTAAAAAGAAAAACAGCACGGAAGATGTTATTATCTGGCTCTTTGTCTATGAGTTATTTTTGCCGCAATCGCCGTTCCCAAAATCTGTGTTGTCTTGTTCGTCAGTTTTATATCCGGCACGATATAGTATTTATTGCCCTGATTGATTGGCGTTAGTGTCAATTGTCCAAAGCCCGACATAGCGGTATGCGAATACATACGTTCCGCAAAATTTATGTTCGGGTCAATGGTACGCCCCTTTTGATAAGACGGTGTCATTATACATTGGCGGTTTTTCAAAATTACATCGCCATTCTGATTCACATACATAATTGGGTCACTGGCATCTATCACGGCTTGATGTTTGTGTCCAATCCAAATCAGGTCAGCGTTCACACCCTTGGCAATACGGTTAAAGTCAATCATACCCTTGGTCACCGGTGCACTGCCCCCCATACCGTGATGCTGGTAAATATCATAGTGCGCCGCGCTCTTGCCGCGTTTTTCCATGAAATTGAACCGAATAAAGTTCGCATAGTTTCCAACAATAATCTGATGCTTTTGACCAGCATTTAATATCTTGGCCAGCATTTCCAGCATATCAACACCATTGTATTTCAATATGCTTTCTTCGTGATTGCCACGACCAAAGAATAATATCTGATTCTGGTATGGTTTCAGCAACTCGTACGCCTTGTCCAATTTTATATTCAACTGGTTGTCGCCCTTTTCCAACAAAGAGTTGACGGCGCGTTTTTGGTCTGTGCGAATAATACCATCAAACAAGTCACCACCAAACAGCATGTACCGTTGATCTTCTAGACAATAATTCGCGTGTTCTATGAATGTCACTTCGTCAAAATTGGGGTTGTCTATATGCGGGTCGGACATTAACGCAAGTTTAAGTGGAACATTAGATTTCATTGATGAATCGAATTGTATTGCTTTCATTGGCATGTCCTCCTGTTTATATTATTGTTATTGTGGTCACTCTTCGTGTTTTTCTGGCTCCTTGCTTTCCCAATCAAACACCAAAAGAGAACCCCGTGATGCATCTTGCCCGTTTACGACGAAATCAAACGAAGCATATTCACTGATGGCGCACTTGCCCCTTAACAGATAATCATCCCCTAAATACAGCAAGGCAATCGGCCTGTTTGACGACACATGAAACACAACACCCCGGAACATTTCTGGCTGGGCCTTGTCCGGATTGACCGTACATATATCCAAGTGCGCTTTCAAATTTTCCGGAACTTTGTTTCTTGTTTCGTATATCGCGTAATATTCGCCATTGGTTGAATATATCTTGTATGTCCCATCAGCTTGACGTACAGGTTCGTTTTCTAAACGACGTGGCACAACACCACCAGATTCCAACCTATTATTCACCTTGATCAAAGCGTCGGCAATATTACCACACAAACCCTTTGCCCGACTTTCTTCCAACGATTTTTCTGTCGCACACCTGTTTAAACATTTCTGAGTCGCATACTGCAACGAAAACGATTTCTTTTTCAACAAGTCAACTATAATACCCAATTTGACGCGTATTTCACCACGATCGTATCTGTCAAAACCGACTTCATCTAATGCCTGTAAAATAACATCATCGTTCCAAGTAATAACCGTATTAAATTCAATGGATTTAGCGCCCACAACACCGGTGAATACCACCATCGCACATAAAAATACCAACAGTTTTTTCATTGTTGCGACGCCCTTCTATAAAATATTTCTCAACCCTGGTCGCATAATAACACAAAACAGAAAAAATATACAAGGGGAAAATCACTCCAGCCCATCTTATTTTTTGTTCCGCCCGATATGGCTTTTTTTGCGCACACTGTATCCGGTGGCATAGAACCAATCATCAATCATAGACAGCGTTGTCTCGATATACCGCGCAATTTCCCGCGGCGAATTATGGTACTTGCACTCGTTCAGGATCTGATTTAACTCTTGCGCGATAAAAGACAAAATCTGCGTGTGTTGCGGATCCAAAACTGAAATCTTGTCCGACTTGTATAAAGTATCTTCCAACTCGTTCAAATGCTTCCTTATCGCCCGCAAATACCGCGCATCTAAATTCAGTTTTTTATAGTTCAGGTTAATATCCTGCATCGGCACCTCTATGCGCTTCAGCCCGATAATATTTTTCATCTGCGCCAGTATTTTCAGCAAACACCCGTCCATAATCGCGATTATCTTGGTATGCTGATGCTTGTTCATGCGTCGCGTCACCAAGTAATTAGAATAATCGTAAAACAAAAACACCAGCGGTATTGCCAGCAACGACGCCGCCACATTATTCATCAAATCAATCCAACTGGGGTCGTGCAGATATTTCTGGGCAAAATCAAAAACGAACACACCACCGGCAATCGACAACACATATGGAACAGATTTCAAAATTAAATTACCTAACTGCATAGGCAAAATATTATTCGGGAAAAGCAGGAATTACTACAGGAATCAAAACAGCATTATTTTTTGTTTTTAGGTTCATTATCACATGGCACAAACTTGAACAAATCATTCGGTCGCGCGTGCGTCGCATTCAACACCTTGGCAATAGACGCCATCGTTGGCCAACGTTCCTGACCGAACACCGACAACCGTTTGCTTTTGTTAAAAGTAGTCGGATCCAATCCACATTTCCGCGCCAGCCCCGAACAAGACAACCCCTGCTCACGCGCAAACATATCAATCGCATGCCAAATCTGATTATGTGTCATAATTTTCCTCCAATGGTTATTCAGTACGAACACGAAACACATAATACCAGCATACAAGAATTAAATCAACATATTCTAGCATAATAAGAAAACAAACCTATAAATACGGTAATTTTTTGATACTTTTCCTATTCAAAAAAGGAATAAAATCCCATTTTATCCACCCTAACCCCGCAGAAATCCGGCATTTTTGCAAAAAATGGGTATTCTTCATTTGATTCTGGCATAAATAGGCCACAATATTGTACTAAAACAAAACAACGATGCCCTCTCATCATTTAAAATGGATTAAAATAACTCAAACATTCGGAATAAAACCGATTTTTCGCCCAACCGTCCAATGCCATGCGGGTCGTTGAAATCAGGTGATCCAGTTTCTTAATCTCATTCAAGGCGAAAAAGCGCATTTCAACACATTTATCTGCCTCGCAATTACGAATTGTGCCGGTATATTTAGATACCTCGAAAATAATATCATAACTTTCTGGAATGCTGGCCAGATTACTTATAATGTGCACACATTTAATATCAGACGGATCAATATCTATCCCCAGTTCTTCTTTCGCCTCGCGTATGGCGGCCGTTTGGGCGGTTTCACCATGTTCTACATGTCCGGCCGGCAGAACCCACCATCCGCCATCATACCCAAAAGGACCATCGTTGCGGAAAAATAACAATACTTTGTCGTCTTGCTTTATAATTAAACTGATAACAGCCTTGAATAACGCGCGTTCCACCATTGTGTGCCCCTTGTGCAAAACTATAAATAATCCCCCTTGCAAAATCAAGTCCCATCAACAAAACACTCCACAAAACACTTGACTTGCGCGCAAAACAGGTATAATATAACCCCTGCTATTCGGGCATAGTTCAGTCGGTAGAACAACGGACTGTTAATCCGTATGTCACTGGTTCGAGTCCAGTTGCCCGAGCCAAGGATTTCCGCGGTTTTCCGCGGATTTTTTGTTTTTTTATGTGGCCTTATGAACTGGATTTTACAGTATCTAAATACAGGCAAATACTACTAGTATTTATACTATTTTTATACCAGTTTTTTTACCACCCTCCAATCTACGCTTTATACTGTCCTAAAAATGCCCATCATAAAAACCCTGGTTGGTAACCATATATTGTTGTATCCTGTGCTATCATTTTTGATAGAAAAACATACTATTTTTTCTATCAAAAAGGGGGGGGCCTCCTTTCTATGTAGGAACTATACCTCATAAATTACTGATTTAAATAGACTACAGAAAAATTATTTATTTTCCAAGAATTCCCTGTATCACATCTAACAGTCGAACCATAGCCATTGTATCTTGTCCGCAGTATTCGTGCAGGTTTGACATCATCTGTTTGCTTTCTTCTGGTGTTTGCTTTCCGGTCATGAATGCCATGAACTGATCACTGGCCTCGGTTCCATTATGTATGCCCAGGTTCGCATAGGACATTTCCGGAACGAATGCTGGCAATGTTTGTTTGATTGATGCACTGCCTTTCTGGCATGGACGATACAGGCCACGTTCCCGGAACGGTATCAGTAGATCCACCATGCGGTCATTTATCGCATTCAATTGGTTTGCGTATTCTGGAAAATCACGAGCCATTTCTGTGTTGCGCCCTTGCTCAAATCCCTGGTTGTATACGATTACCGATCCGGTATCGCCGATTGTTTCGATCAGCTTTTTTATCAGCCCTGGTCGTGGGTCTGTGTTCGGATCGTTGTGTAGATATTCGTAATGTTCCAGTTCGCCGCCTGGGGTCCGCTGCACATGCAGTGAAAATTGAAAACATATCTGCTGGTATGGTCTTGAATTATCAAACATCGGCACAGCCGGCATGATCGATTCATAGTCCAGGTAGTATAATGGCCAGCGCAACTGATCTGTAAAATTACGGAGGATATTTTTGTTGATAACATCCAGGTTATCCAGGAATGCCTCTATATCGCCTGGGTGCATTTGCTTTGCCCGAACCGCTGCAGGAACGTTATGCAGGTCTGCCCCATATTCCGAATATACATCATCTGCCAGCGCACCCTTGAACGCATCAAATACCGAATACTGTGGTATATTCTTCCAGCAATGGCATTTGTAGCCACATTCATAAAACTTGTTGCATTTCGTCTTGGATATTGCGATTCCTAGTTCTGGTCCGTCTAATATCGCACGAATGCGAGCCACCTCTGTCTGTACCGTTTCAATATCTTGTAGCTCATCTGTGACATCGTGCAAAGCAAACAGCTCGTCTATGTCCACATCGCCATGGCGAACGTATTCCGGATTCAATGTCATTATAAAACATTTACGGATTTTAACCCCACATTGTGTGAATACATATCTTTGGAACGAGGCATCTATTACGTGATAATCTTTTGGGGCTGTAGTTGATTTGACCTCTATGATATCCCACGTTCCGTCATCGTTATTACGCAAAATATCAACGGCACAATATTCGCCTGTTTCTGTGCTGAGTGTCGCCTCATATATGTACGTTTCGTTGGCTCTGATCGCATCTTGTGTACGATATGCTGCCTCATAATCCCATGGCATTGATGTGATTAACGTTCCA
>JAGCYJ010000012.1 GCA_017960855.1 Alphaproteobacteria bacterium
ATCGCATGGCATTGCACATGTCGTCGCGACAAATAACAATACACGTATCACAATCACAGATCCGTCTGGCGCTGTTTTGACATGGGCAACCGCGGGTGCAAATAATTTTAAGGGCGCGAAAAAGTCCACACCGTATGCAGCAACAGTCGTTGCAGATGCTGTGGGCAAAAAGGTCGCCGAAATGGGTATGAAGACAGTAGATGTCCTTATGCGTGGTATTGGTCAGGGTCGTGAATCCGCTGTTCGTGGTTTGGCAAATGCGGGCTTGATTGTGCAAAGCATTACGGATACTACACGCATCCCACACAACGGTTGCCGTCCAAAGAAAGTGCGTCGCGTGTAATTTACCCGAAACACAAATTAAACCGCCCATTCGGGCGGTTTTTTATTCGAATCGTGTAAATAAATGCCTATAAAAAGAAAACCGCCCAGTTGGGCGGTTATTCTTAGCGCAAACTTTTATATGATTAGAAACCACATTTGTTGCATTTTGGTGCAGAAACAGCACGTGTTGTTGTGTATGTGCCCGCTGGGACATAAGAAACAACTGGACGATACTGTTGCACTGTTTCGCGAACGAAGTATTCACGATCAACAACTTTTTCAAATGGTTCGCCGCAAACGCGACCAGAGCATTTGTTGCACTTTGTGCAAGTTGGTTTCACAACCGGTTTTGCAACAACTGGTTGAGCAACACGTTCAACGCGTGTATAATCTTCGGCAACTGTTTTCATTTCTGTGTTGTAATCAGAATAAACACCACCGTCAGATGCATACACAGGGGCACAGATCACACATGCGATTGCACCGAATAAAAGAGTTTTTTTCATATTTATAGTCCTTTTGGTTGGATTGCTGTAAATATAGGACACAAAATAATAATTGTCAAGTTTTTTGACTAAAATATTTTTGTGTCCAGTTTTGGTGTTGAAAAAAGGCCAATATTTTATTGACATCTGGTATTTTGCGGTATAAAATAACGCACGCGCACAAGGGGTTTGGGCGCCATTTTGGTGAAAATAATAAACTAAGCCATAAAGGAAAAAACATGATTGAAAAGAACTGGATGACCCTGATTAAGCCGAGAAAACTTAATGTAAAGGTCGACGAAAATAATCCAAATATTGCAACTTTGATTGCTGAACCATTGGAAAAAGGGTTCGGTTTGACATTGGGAACGGCGTTGCGTCGCGTTCTGTTGTCGTCTTTACAGGGTTGCGCGCCAATTTATATCAAAATTGACGGTGTTCAGCACGAATTTTCAAGTGTGTCGGGTTGCCGTGAAGATGTGACAGACATTATCTTGAACTTAAAGGGCGTATATTTCAAAGCACTGACCGAAGGTCAACACAAAGCATATTTGAAAGTGAAAGGTCCAGCTGTTGTCACCGCAGGTATGATTGAAACATCTGGTGGTGTTGAAGTTATGAACAAAGATGTTGAAATCTGCACATTGGACAAGGGCGCGAATCTGGATATGGAAATCACATTGGGTACTGGCCGTGGCTATGTGCCTGCATCACAAAATGCAAATGATTTACCATTGGGTGTTATCCCAGTTGATTCAATTTATTCCCCAATTTTGAACGTGGCAAGCACAGTTACACAAACTCGTGTTGGTCAGTCCACAGATTATGATAAATTGGAATTGACAGTTAAGACAAATGGCAGTGTTGCACCCGAAGATGCAATCGCATTTGCTGCACGCATTTTGACGGATCAATTGGTTGTGTTCATCAACTTTGAAGATCCTGCTCAAATCAATGCACCAAGCGAAGATGAAAAAGCCAAGGATGCATTGCCGTTTGATCCAAAATTATTGAAACATGTTGATGAATTGGAATTGTCTGTTCGTGCAAACAACTGCTTGAAGAACGACAAAATCAATTGGTTGGGCGAATTGGTTCAAAAGACCGAAGCCGACATGTTAAAAACACCAAACTTTGGCCGCAAGTCCTTGAACGAAATCAAGGCACAATTGGAAGCAATGGGCTTAGGTTTGGGTATGGAAGTACCAGGTTGGCCACCGGAAAATATCGCCGAATTGGCCAAAAAGTATGAAGATCCATACAAATAATAAAAGGTATCTGTGATGGCAAAAAATAAAGAAATTAAACCAGCGAAGAAACCATCATCCAAGGCGTTCATTAACGCTACGGAAGGGGTGCGCGGTTTGATTGCCGGTATGATACGTCCGATTTTTGGTATACCAGAACCGAAAAATCAAAGATAAAAACATCCCGCAATTCAGGGGAAACTTTGGTTGCGGGCGTCTCAATGAATCCCCGGTGTAACCGGGGCGGAAACAAAATAAAGGAGTAATCAGATGAGACATATGAAAGCAGGTCGCACATTTAATCGCGACACAAACGCACGCAAAGCTCTGTTCATTGGCTTGGCGAAAAACTTGATTGAAAAAGAACAAATTAAAACGACTTTGCCAAAGGCAAAAGATTTGCGCACAGTGGTCGAAAAAATGATTACTCGTGCCAAGGTCGACAGCGTTGCAAATCGTCGTTTGATTGCATCTGAATTGGGTAATGGTTCCGAATCGACTGTGAAAAAATTGTTCACTGTTTTGGGACCACGTTATGCAAAACGTCCAGGCGGATACACACGCGTGTTAAAGGCGGGTTTCCGTTATGGTGATGCGGCGCCAATGGCGATTATTGAATTGGTTGATCGCGACGAAAATGCAAAGAAAGCAACGCCAAAAACAGTTGCAGCAGAAGCAGCCACCGAGGTAGCAACCGAAGAAAAAGCAACCGCAAAGAAAGCGGCGGCAAAGGCACCAGCAGCCAAGGTCGCAAAAGAAGCACCAAAGGCAGCCAAAGCAACAACAACCGCGAAAAAAGAAGTTGCTGTGAAACGTCGTGCAACTGGTAAATAAAAACCAAGGCAAAAAATTAAACGGGGCAAACGCCCCGTTTTTATTTTACTTTTTGTAGTGTGATGATTTGTTTATAACGCGATAAAGGTGCCATTCTGTATTCTTTAGTTTTTAAATCTGGTAATCCAGCAGCAGGGTTGATGCGGTAAACACCACAAAAAACTATATAGCCACTAACCTTTAAAAATGGTTTTAAACTTTCTATGGTCTGGGTTATTTGTTCGTTTTCGAAATACGAGAAAATATTAGACAGGTTTATAACATCATATTGGCTGGACAATTTTGTGTGTAAACTTAAAACATCTGACCATATGAAATTAAATTGCGCTGGCACGCATAACTGCATTTTTTTATATTCGGCACGCGTTGGGTGTAAACATGGTGAAAAGAACGGGTTTATACCACGGCTGAACATAGGATAACCGTTCATATCGTTGATGAAGTTCAATGTGTCTTGTGGTAAATAGGGCGACATTTGAGATATTAGTGGTATTTTCGCGACATTATACGATGTGTGTAAAGTTTCCAGTAATACGAAATATTCCATATAACTCATTTGATGTATTGCAGTCGTTTTTATGTCTTGAATTACACGTGCGCAATATGAAATATCAAATGTATCAACATGTGTTGCGCCCGCCATTTTGTAATATAGTGCTTGGTCGCCAGAACCCGCAATAGTCAATACGTCGTGTGCATTTGGGGTAAGAGAAACTTCTCGTTTTAGATTCTCATTTGATGTGATATATGCTGGTGAAAAACGAGCAAAAAATTCACTTTCTGGTGCTTCATAAAACCCGAAACGATTTATTTTGCTTTTAGCTATAGCGATGTCTTGTGAAGAATAAGGTTTTTGCAACATTTTACCGTACACGTTGGAATAAAATCATTTTAGAATCTTTGTCGCGCAAAGTTTTTACATAGTCCAATTTTAAAGTCGGTGTTTCCAAATAGAATCCTGGATACCAATAACCATTATTTTGTGGCAAATACACGATATGACCCCCAATGTTCAAATGCTGGGCTAAATCGTGTAAAATCTTTAACTTATCTTTGCCATCATAGCAATAATCAAATATATTTGAGATGTTAATCAAATCATATTGACCGGATATTTTTGCGCCCAAATCGTACAAATCACATGCGACAAAGCGAAAAGCTCTTTTGTGTGTGGCACGCAGTTTGGCGTATTCTTGTTCGGTTGGGACGTTTTCTGGGTACGATGACACATCCATGCCAGCGCCCAATATGTGATTGTTGCCTGGTTGCATTATGATGCGTCTTGTTTGAGCAGGCAAAAATGGCATAATTCTTTGCATTTGTGGCACAGTGGTAATGTCATCTGCATAATATAAATCAAACAGCAGGCGATTGTATTCACGCAGAGAATATTTTTGGATGGCGACAAACTTGATGTCTTGGATAGCGCGTGCATTTTTGGTCTTATCAAATGTGTCGATGATTTTTGCACCCGCCAATTTATAGAACAGGGCTTGGTCGCCCGAACCGGCAACGGTCAAAACTTTTGACACGTTTGGTATGGCGGTGGTTGCCCATCGCTGATCTTCGTTGCTTATCGTGTAAGCAGGTGCGAATTCGCCAAAAATATCTATCTCGGTTGCCATATTTTTAACCTTTGGTTCTCTTCCCAATAATATATAGCACAAAAAGCAAAATTGTCAATAATATTGTGGCTTCAGGGCAGGGGGCGTAAAAAGTGTTTTAATAAAGGGCTTTTTTGTGGTAAAATATTATGAATAAATGGGGGCGTGGATGAGGAAGATAATAATCTCAATTATGCTGATTTTGGGGGCGGTTATAAACGCGAATGCGGCAACGCGTCAGTCGCCACGTGGCAGTGGTGCTGATACAGCCAGTGCCCCACAGACAGCGAATGTGGCGTCTGTACGCAGTGCGACACGTGGGTCTGTTCGGTCTGCAACACCGGCACGCGCATCCGTTTCCGCACGTAGCGCAACAACCCAGCCAGCGGTTGTATCACGTGCCGCTGTCACCACGCAAAAAGTTATTAATTCAGGAACCAAGGTTGCAACGGCGGTCAAAAATACCGCTGTGAACGAAGAATGCCAAAACAAGTATAATGGCTGTATGGATGCATTTTGCATGTTGGATAACACCAGTGGCGGTCGTTGTATTTGCAGCAACAGAAACGCAGAATTGGATGAAATTTTGGCTGAAATAGAGAAGTTGGACCAACAATCGTACCAAATGGCGACATATGGTGTTGAAAAGATTGAAATGGGTTCAGATGCCGAAGCTGCGATAGCCAAAGCAAAGGCGGTTGCCCAAGAATCAATGGATTCGGTTGAAAAAAATCGTAAAAGAACGTTGGATTTGTCGTTGTGGGAAAATCCTGTGTTGCTTGAAGATACCGATGTATTTGATATCTTTTCAACCACTGATTCCGTCATAGATGGTAAAACGGGTGATGCATTGCAACGCGCAGCGCACAGTTTGTGTGCCGCCCAGGTTCCAGAATGTGCACCTGAAATGGATATGTTGCAATTGCTGTACGCGCAAAAGGTAAAGTCCGATTGTAATGCGTATGAAAACAGTTTGAAACAGCAGAAAAATGCCAGCCAGACCAAGTTGGCTACCGCTGAACGTGCGTTGCGTGATGCGGCGTTGGAACAATTGCGGGCGGCAAACAAATATGATTTGGGTCAATGTACAATTGAATTTAAAAAGTGTATGCAGACGACCGGCGGTTGTGGTGATGACTTCGCTGCGTGTGCATCTGTTGCCGCATCTGATAACACCAATGTGAATAAAAGCACAACTAACAAAGCGAAAAAATATTCAATCAAGGGTTCTGCAACAACAATTGAAATATCTGCATCAACATATGATACATTGTTGGCTAAAAAACCGTTGTGCGAAACTGTCACGAAACAGTGCCAAAGTGTTGCGGATCAAGTTTGGGGAACTTTCTTGAAGGAAGTTGCACCGGCGGTTAAATCGGCGGAACTTATTGCCGAAGATAATATGCGCCAAGATTGCATCGGCAATATTTCAGCGTGTTTCCAACGCGCATGTCGTGATAATATTGACCCCAGTGATCCCGACGGTTCGTATGATTTATGTTTGACTCGTCCAGAAACAATGTTGAGTGTGTGTAAGATTCCACTTAACGCATGTGGTATTGATGCGTCATCACGTTCCAAGGCGGAAAAATCACAGATTTGGGATTTTGTAGTTGCGCGTCTTGCGTCTATGCGTGTTGATTCATGTACCCGCGAAGTAAAAGCATGTTTGCAATCTGAAGATCGTTGCGGTTCGGATTATTCACAATGTATCGGGTTGGATACAGATACCATTATGCGTATGTGCCCGTATGAAAAATTGGTTGGGTGTCAAATGGTTTATGGTGAAACCGAAATTCGTGGTGAAAAAGTTTATGATGAAATTTCCACCATGGTCCAAGGTGTCATGCTGAATATTGATAATACTATGTTAAGCAAGTGCCAAAATGCTGCAAACGAAGCAATGATAAAAGTTTGTGGCGACACAGAAAACTGCGATGGTTTGGCGGTTGATAGTGGTGTTGGAACACGTTCATTCAAATATCAGATTTGCGAATACACCGCAATTAATGGAAATGATATTACGTGGGGACCAGTGTGTATGGATTCATTGGATGGCATAAGCGAATACGATTTGATGAACCCCGGAAATGGTGCAATAGGTTGGGCTGGAAAATTATCCGGAACAATGTATTGGGGCGACATTGCGTATAACTGTACAGAAGCGGAAGATGGTGTGTCAGAATGCGCATTTACAAACCAGAGAGAATATGTAGAAAAACTAAAAACCCAAGGATATGAGATTAATGCAGAAGAAGAAAAAATAATCAGTGAACGAGTATTTGGTATGGAAATGTCGGCACTGGTAAATGCTGTTAATACGGCAATTGCTGCAATTGAATCAGACCCAACCGTGCAATACTGTATGACCGGTCGTCGTGTCCAAGGAATGAAGATTGGTGAAGAAGACAGGTCATTTGGGCAAAGTGGACGTGGTCAGGGGCGTTTCCCGAATTTGACATCACAAATGCGTCAGACGATTGCTTTATCGGCACTTAAAAACGCGCGCGAAAATTACAATAAAAGATATGATTCTGAAATATCGCGTATGATGAAAGACCAAGTGACCGCTGCGGCGCGTGTTGATAAAAATCATGCGATTGAATTGGCACAGAATACATGTGCGGCATGGGCGGAACAAAGTGCCTTGCCTCAATCCGAATCGCCAAAGGTTAATAACACAGGTAAATGGATTGCGTTTGGTGTTCTTGCAGCCGCGGCCGTTGTTGCAAGTATATTTACTTTTGGGGCGGCAGGAGCACCTGCTGCGGCTGCGTTGCTGGGTTTCGTGGAAACCAGTACCACCGTTGCGGCCGTTAGTGCTGGGGTTGGTGTTGCGGCAGTTGGTGCAGCAGCAGGTATTGCGGCTTCCGCTGCAACACCGGTTGGTCAGGCAAATATTGAGCAATGGAATTATAAAGAAAATGTGACAACAACGTTTGCGCCATCTACTGGTGTTTGTACCAAGGTTCGTGTTTATCAGAACTGTGCAAAGACCAAAAAGAACTATTGTAAAGAATGGGAAGAACCAAAAGAAATTCGTGATGAAGTGACATTGTTATAAAAACAACCGCCCGATTGGGCGGTGTTTTTTATATCAAATCTTTCAAATCTGTGATGATAAGTATGCCGGACTTTTCCCATTGTTTACGCAAATCATCTATATCCATTATATTATCTGCGCCCAAATACAAAACCGGTTGAACTTTGTTTGCACTTGCAACATTTAACACAGATGCAATTGGTGACTTTCTAATTTTGCCGGCGGCGAACCACGATTCGTTATCTGCAACCCAAAAATCCGAATCGGTATGTGATACAATTGCAAACTTGTCAGTCACGATTACTTCGTTGTCTGTTTTGTATGGTACAGATTTTGCATCAAGGTATTTTGCCACAACATCGTTATCATTCGTTGTTGTTTTTATATCTGTAATTTCCGTTGTTGGTTCTTCTTCGTCATAATCTTCATCGTCTTCATCAAAATTCAAATCTGTAAACACAGGCGCATCATTTATAATGTTTGATGTTTCTTCTATGTCAAAACTTGTCGGAATTGGCATTTCTGGTTCCGGTTCTGGCTGGGGTGTCGCTGGTACGACAACAGGGGCCGCAGCAGGTTTTGTCACATTGCTTAAATCAAAAGCGGTTGTTTGTGTGCGTGCGGTGTGTTCGCGTGCGCGCGTGTATGCAACCTTTAATTCCGCAGGCAGTAATTCCGGTATGGGTTCCGGTTTCTTTTCTGTTTCAACTACTGGTGCGGGTGCTGGTTCAGTGACGACTTCTTTCACTTCTGTTGTTGTGACAATAGTTTTTTGTGGCACAGGTTCCGGCATCGGTGGCTGAACAAATGCGTTTTTGATGATTTGTGGCACAGTAAGTTTGAAATCAAATAATGGTGCGTTTTTTCGTGCAATCATAACAGTCGTTGCAACGTACAATGGGACCATGGCCAGAACTAAAATTCCGAATACTAAACCCGCAAAGCCATGAAGGTGTGCGTGCATTAGTTGGTGCCAACGAAGAGCCGAGAATATATTGAAGTTGAACATATATTGCATAATGGCCCATGTGACAACAACGTACGCAATCGTCCAAAGAATGACGTACTTTTTGGAATCATAAAAATTTTTCGTCCATACTAACATACTTTTATTATAGACAAGGTGTTGTTTTTGTCAATGTTTATGTTTTTTTAGATAAAATGCAAAACAAAATGGTAAAAAAACTTTTTTTTGGCCTTTTTTGTGGTATAATTAAAGTATTTAAAATGGGGGGACTCCTGATGCAAAAATCAGTAAAATTGTTCGGCGGAATGTTCGCCGGTTTCAGTGTCTTGGCCGTTGTTTGTGCGGCTTTCGCAGCGGAACCAACACCGCGTGCTGCGGCGGATGTACGCGAAGTAAATCGTGCAACAGTGGCGCCTGGGCGTATGCCGTCTATGCCGATTTTAACCATAAATCCGGCTAATTTAACGACGGATACCAAGCCATCACAGCCAGATGTGGATCCGAAGCCACAGCCAAAACCAGATCCAAAACCAGAGCCGGAACCGGAACCAGAACCACAGCCGGAATGCCCAGATGGTGGCGTGCGTAATTCTGAATATACTGTCAATAACTGTATGAATGATGTTTTGGCGTGTATCAACAATGGCGCGTTGTCGGGCGGTCTGAACGATTTGTTTAATGAAGATATGCGTAATTCCATTATGAATGGTATGGGGCTGTGCTCTATCCAGGTTGAAAAGTGTATGATGGAAGTGCGTCGTGATTGTAAACCAGTATATCGCGCAATTGCGGATGTCTGGGTTGATTTCAATTCACGTAAAGTCCAACCAGAATATTACAACTTTGTTTTACGCAGAACTGGTTTAACCCCGAACCAAGCGGAAAACACATGTCTGTTGTTGGATGTGAATACATATGGTTCTTCGTTTAATGCGGTTGCGAACAGCGGTTTAACGACGGCTGAATACAACAATCGTGTTGGTGCATACAATAATCAACAGGGTGGGGTGCTGATTAAAACTAACCCCCAGGGTGCCGAATTGAACTATGGCAACCCAGGTGTTGACGGTTCACGCGGACACTATGCGCGTTGGGATGCAACAACGGCAACATGCTATCTGCGTGTTGCAGCATATAACAAAGACCAACAGATTAAAAACAGTTGGTTGTTTGGCGCGTTGGGTAATGATGACCCTGCACAAGTATGGCGTGCAGCCGGTGATACATTCAGTTGCAACAAAGACCTGTTCGGATTTTCGTTGTTGAATGATACCAAGACAACAGCAGTTGTTGGTGTTGGTGGTGGTACACTGGCCGGTGCAGGTATCGGTGCGTTGGCGGGTCATGGTAAACGTGCATTTGATTGCGATAACAGATCTGCACTGAAATCATTGAATGAACAGTTGCGCAAAAACGTCAATATCTATTCTTTGAACAGATATTTGAAAGCAAGCGATAGAATAGGTGTTGATGATTTAACAGAACGTCAGTGCAACGCCATTGTCGATTTGTACACAAATTATCAGACAATCATGCAGGATAAGGAACGTTGTTTCGGTCCCGCGGATTTTGCATGCAAGTTTGTAGATCTAAAAGATAATGCGGTAGATGCGACTCTTAATCAGACATATTGTGAAGCTTGTGTGAACGCAGGCAAAGTTAAAAAAGAAGATTGCATAAAATATTTGGAAAAAGAATTTGGTTCAGAATTATTATCTGAAGATTCTTCTACTATGATCCGTATCTCTGGGACTTCAGAAGAATGTCTGTATCGTTCGTTGCGTGACCCGGGAAATATACTTAACACAAAATTGAAATGTGAAGCATCAGATACCGGATGTCTGAAGTATGCAGAAATAGAAATAGAACTTGAAGAACTGGGTGGAATATTTGCTGGTTTGTCTGTATTAGAAGGTGAAAAATCTAATATGGGCAAGAGTATCGCAACTGGTGCCGCGATTGGTGCAGGAACCGGTGGTTTGGCAACGGCGATTACAGCATTTGTTGAACGTAACAACATTAACTGTCGTGTTGGTGATGGTTTGAATACGGTTGCGTTTGGCAAATCCCATACCATTAATACATTGAAAGATTTCTATGTTAAATGGAACCTGCATTTGCCAGATACCGTTATACCAACGGCAACCGCGGTTGATTGTAAAACATGGAAATTGTCATGTGCAGAATATACTGATTTGAATCAATGCAAAAATGCTGCGTTGAATTACAAACCGACATTGGATGGAACAATTACACTGATTCGTTCAGCGTGTAAAGTTTCGGGCAGTGTCTGTATTGAAAATGCAGCGGTTGCAAAATCGTATGGAGCATGTGAATAATCAAGTTTCTTTAGGTGTGTCCCTAAAGCGCCGCCCCGTTAAAGTTTTCACGAAATCCTTGTCGTCGTGAAAACTGGGGCGGATTTTTTTACATTACGAAATCTTCGCCCAGGTATACTTTCTTGACCCGTTCATCAGCGATAATTTCATCGGTGGTACCGTGTTTCAAAATTTTGCCATCGTGCAAAACATAACTGTGGTCGGTGATGCCCAAAGTTTCACGAACATTGTGGTCGGTGATAATAACGCCCAGACCGCGATTTTTTAATTGCGACACCAACGAACGAATTTCGTTAACTGCAATAGGATCAATTCCTGCAAACGGTTCGTCCAACAAAATGAATTTAGGATCATTTGCCAATGCACGTGCAATTTCAACACGACGACGTTCACCACCAGACAGCGCGGTCGCAGGACTGCGACGCAATGCAGAAATTGCGAATTCATCCAGCAGCGCATCCAACTTTTGTTGACGTTTCTTTTTGCTGGGTTCCACAACTTCCAATATTGCCATAATATTTTGTTCAACGGTCAGACCGCGGAAAACACTATTTTCCTGGGGTAAATAACCGATGTGTAAACGTGAACGCTGATAGAAAGGCAGGTGGGTTATATCCTGGCTGTTCAAGAATATTTGACCACCGGTTGCACTTAACTGACCCGTTATGCAATAGAACGCGGTTGTTTTACCGGCACCGTTTGGCCCAAGTAAGCCAACCGATTCGCCTTGGCGTGCGACCATGGATATGTCGCGAATAACCATACGCTTGCCATATGATTTAGATAAATGTTCAACACGTAATACAGATTGTTTCATAATTTTATCACCATTTCATCAGTTATTACTTTGTCGCCGGTTGATGAATCCATGCGAACATTGCCAGTAAGTGTGACACGTTTTGCTTTGATATCATATTTTCCTTGGCGTGCAGACACATCGTTTTTCTGCGGTTTGCCGTCAACTTTGCGCGTGATATTTCCGCGAATAGAATCCAGGTAGATAATGTCAGGTTGATCGTATTCTTGTCGTGCAGTTTCGGCGCGAATTTGAAAAGGATTGCCGTCACGATCAACACCAGAAAAAGATGCGTCGGTCATTTTAAATTGGTTGGTTGCAATATCCTTCATATTGACGGCGGATATCGGTGTCCAAAGTAATTGGTGCGTAAACAGTGCACCCGCAACCAATGCCGCAACCATCACCAATCCCCAACCTGTGAAAAAGAATTGCCACAAACGTTGCAGACGGCGGTGTTTAGAAAAGATTATAAATGTGCGACTGTCACTCATATCAAAGGTCAGTTTAGCGCGACAGATAATAAAAAGCAATTTTTATATTTGAGAGATGCGCATTTTGTGATATAATATCCAGAAAGAGAGATGAAAAAAAATCTTGCATCGTTTGTTGCATTGGTGTTGTGCATGACCGTTGGTTCGGCCATGGGTGCGGTGACTATTAAAAAAGCAGAACCAGTTAAGACCCAGCAAACCAGCACATCTAACGCTACGGGCAGTTTGGTGCCATCGGTGCTGACTTTGGTGTCGGATGTTCAGGCACTGAATGCAAAGCAACGTGATTTAGATGCAGAATGTACTCCGTCCAGTGCAGAAATTGAATTCGTAAATAATATGATGAAAGAGTGGGCAAAAACTGGTTCATCCACGGCAGAAGAAGCATTTAGAAAATTAAACAGAACACGGTGTGATGGTGGTACAGGGTATGAATCTTCTGTTCGTTATGCGGCTGTTACGGATATGGGAACGGTTTGCTATGACAATTTTGCCGAATCCGATAAAGATATGGTTTGGTATCATTTCCCAAAGGCAAGCAAAGCAGTGTATTGTCCCGATGGTTCGCCGGCAAGCACTTGTGGAAAAAATCAGAAAACAGTATCTAATATTTATGAAGTATTTGATTTGATTGATTTCGGTGTTAGCGATTATAACCGTCAAGAAGCAACTATGGCAGCAAAGTTATTGGATCGCGCCGATAGATGTTCGGATGTAAAAATTAGTAAAAAGAAAAAACAAATGTGGGGCGAATTCCTGACAACCGCCATGGGTAATGTTGGTCAAAAGACCAATACTTCGGCGATTATGCAGACGGTTGGCAATATTACCCAAAATGGTGCTAGTTTAAATGGCGGTCTGTCATCGTTGGGTTCAATCGCATCTCAATTTATGGATAAGTAATATTATTCGCGTTGTTTTTTATGCTTTACTAATTTTATGAAAAATCGTATAATACCAAAGATTAGGAAAGGGGACACTTTATGAAAAACAAAACTTGTTCTGCAACATACTTTATTTCCAGGGCGTTGGTCTTGGTGTCGTTGGTCGCGGTTGCGGCGTGTGCGCGTGATACAGACGATATGTCTTATGATGTGTCAACACCGACGGTTGACTATGTTGAACGTTTGGATGTTTATTCTGCGCCACATAAAGATTCCTTTTTGAATCAGTTGGCGATGAATTATCGTTCTTATGCAATTTACAATGCGCGGACCAGTGGCTATCCAGATATGGGCGAATTGTTTGCCCAGAAAGCGGTTGCTGCGTTCTCGGGCGAATTGCCGTTCCCTGAAACTATGGAAAATTGGCCGGTTGATGATGAACAAACCGCGTTTGAATTATATACCGCATATAACGAGTTGATGGATCAGTTAAGAAATGATGCAAGTGATTTGCAGCCAGAATTAGCGGCCGAGGTTCAGGCAAAATACGATTGCTGGTTATCTGCAACGGCCAGTGGCCAAGATGCAACTGCACGTCAATGTCGCGATCGTTTCCAAAAGGCGATGGTTGCTTTGCGTGATTGCAGGGGTGGCAAAATTATAAGCAAGGTTGAATCACAACCTGTTAAAACAGTGACAAACGAATTTGCAGTTCAAGATTATCGTCGTAGCAGTGCGGAATATTATCCAGAAACACGTAATATGCAAGCGATGAGCAATTCATCTAGATCTCGCGAAGGTGTTATTATTGTCAATAACGTAAATGTTCCTGAAAACTTGATAAAACCAGAACCAGTACAACCAATGGTGTTTAATCAAAACATTTATGGTGGCGATAAGACGGTTACCACAAACAGAGAGGCGAAGGATTGCCAATGCGCATATCGTGTTTGCAAAACGAAACCTTGTCCGCCACAACCTGTTGTCCAAGAACCATGCAATTGTCCAAATGAAGATTTAGTGACGCGTGCAGAATTCATTGATATGATGATGGCTATGCGTGAAGAATTGGCGGCAATCAACGCGCGTTTGGATAAGTTGCAAGCTGCAGCTGGCGAAAAGACAATGATCAAGGTGCAACAGATTCCGCTGGAACCAAAACAACATGTTATGGAAGAAGTGTTCGAAGTGCGCTTTGACTTTAACAAGGCTATAATCAAACCAGAATATCGTGATTTGATTGAAAAGTTGGCATCGGCGACCCAAGCAAACAAGAATATTAAAGTTTCTGTGGTTGGGCACACCGATACCGCTGGCAGCAAGAGCTATAACTATGCGTTGGGTGGGCGTCGTGCGGAAGCGGTACAAAAGATGCTGATTCAATATGGTATCCCAGCCAGCCAGATAGTCGCTGTGTCAAGTGGTGAAGAAGATTTGGCGGTTCCAACACCAGACAATACGCCGAATGCAGCAAACCGCCGTGTTCGCGTGGTAAAGGAAACACACTATACCAGTGAAGAGCCGGGTGGCAATCCAATCGCGGTAGAGGTTGGCGGATATGCCAGTGGTTCTTGTGGTGAATATGGCTGTGATATGTAGGCGTGTTTGACCAGATTGGGACAACAAAATACTTGACAAAAACAATTATATGTATATAGTTGGGTTGTCAGAGAGATGTTTTGAATAGAGGTAAAAACATGACTGATGATGTAAAAAAGTTTGAACGGGCTCGCAATACTGTCGCTTTTGGCAGGGCGTCTGCGAAGGTTTTTGATATCCGTGGCGAACTGTCAGCACGTTTGGGTGAACTGCCACCTGAAGAGTTCGGAAGATAGAAGTTGTTCAAACATCTAAAAGCAATTAAATGACGGGGCATCATGCCCCGTTGTTTTATTATGTTATTTCCGAACCGCCGCAAACAATGCCCATATCCAACCAATTATTGACCAGCCGAATAACCAACTGCCAATTCGGATTTTGACCATTTCGGTTTTGTCTTTTTTGTTTAGTTGAGCCAAGTATGCAGGGGCGCAAAGTACCATTACGATTAAGATAATCGCAATAATATATTTTATCAAAATAGGGTTCCCTACATTCATTTTTTTTACCAAGGGGCTTTTGTCCCCTTGGACCTTCCTTTCCTTATATTCCGTATTTTGCAGATTTATCCAATTCCTCTTCTATTCTTACTAGTTGGTTATATTTTGCCATACGGTCCGTGCGTGACATAGATCCGGTTTTTATTTGTCCGGCATTTGTTGCCACCGCTAAATCAGCGATGGTTGTATCTTCGGTTTCGCCACTGCGGTGGGAAATGACAACGCCATATTTCGCATCTTGCGCCATTTTAATTGCACGCAATGTTTCGGTCAGGGATCCGATTTGATTTACCTTGATTAAAATCGCGTTCGCAACGCCCATTTTTATCCCGCGTTCCAAGCGGGTTGGGTTTGTGACGAATAAATCATCACCGACCAATTGGCATTTATCACCGATTTTCTGGGTCAGTGTTTTCCATGCATCCCAATCTTCTTCGGCTAAAGCATCTTCAATAGAAATGATTGGATATTCAGAAATAAGTTTTTCATAAAATGCAATCATTTCATCGGATGATAATTCTTTACCCTCAAAAGAATACTTGCCATCATGATAAAATTCGGATGATGCAACATCTAATCCAATTGATATTTCTTCGCTTGGTTTATAACCCGCATCACGAATTGCAGTCATGATTGTATCCAGTGCTTCGCGTGTTGAATTGAAATTCGGGGCAAAACCACCTTCGTCACCGACGTTTGTTGAATTTTTTCCGCGTTTCAAAATAGTTTTTAAATGATGAAAAACTTCACTGCCCATACGAATTGCATCAAATTCAGATTTTGCGCCATTTGGAATAATCATAAATTCTTGGGCATCCAAGCCATTGTCCGCATGTGCGCCACCATTGATAATGTTCATCATGGGGCGGGGCAGCACACAAGGATTTTTTGTTCCGTATATTTCTGCGATATATTTATACAATGGTAATTGTTTTGCATTTGCCGCAGCGTGCGTCACAGCCAATGATACAGCCAATATCGCATTTGCACCCAATTTAGATTTATTTGGTGTGCCGTCCAATGACAACATTTTTTCGTCAATTTCTGTTTGATGTGTTGCATCCATGCCAATAATAGCGGGCGCGATAATTTCATTTACATTTTTTACCGCAGTCAAAACGCCTTTGCCCATATACCGTTGACCACCGTCGCGTAATTCGATTGCCTCAAAAGATCCGGTGGATGCCCCAGATGGCACAGCAGCACGCCCAAAAGCACCGTTTGATAGGGTAATATCGCATTCTGTTGTTGGATTACCGCGGCTGTCCATAATCTGACGCGCATGGACATATTTTATTTCATACATCTTTTTCTCCTTGAATGTTAATCTGACACATTTTCGTCTTGTTTCATATGTCTTTTTATGCAATAATATAAGCATAAAATCAACCATAATAAAACGAAAAAAAATGATGAAAAAATTTTTAGCATTTGCTTGTTGCATAATGCCGTTTAGTGCGGCCGTTGCAGAAACCATTATTATTGATCCAGCCACTAATCCGGGTTCAAATGAAATGGAAACATTTTCCGTTCCGACGGGCAGTTCTGCGCGCATAATTTCCGGTAACGGTTTGGCCGTGAACGATGGTGGAATATCTATTGGCAGTTTGTATGTCGGTATGGACAGCAATGGCGCCGCCAATGGTCAGGTGTTTGTTGAAACAACTGCTGCGGACAATTATTCGATTCGTAGTAATGGTGATATTTCTATCACGGGTTTGTTACAAGTTTTGGAAGGGCACTCGTTGGGTATTGGGGCCAAGACATCGGGCGGAACAATTGGTAATGTGGAAATTGGTACCATTACTGCTAATGGTGATTTGATATTGCAAGATATTGGTTCGCTGTCTACTGGAAATATAACGACATGGGCCGATTTGGATATAACAGCAAACACTATCGGCACTGATGGAACAATATTCTTGCGTGGTGGTGATGCGACATTCAATGTTACTAATGGTATGCTCGTTAAGGAAGATTTTATCACAGATGGTGGCGGTACGTTTGAAATCAATGTGGGCAGTTTGTATGTTGGTGAACCTGTTCTTAGGGGTGGTGCACTTGGTGGAACTTTTCAAAATAAAGATGGTTCTGTAATAATCGAATCGGATGGTGTAATTGAAAGCGTGGGAAGTTTTGAAAATTCTGGCGAATTGTTAAAGATTGTCGGCACAGATATGACCGTTGGCGGAACAATGAAGAACGATTCCAACAGTGGAACAATGACATTAGTGTTGGATAATTGGACGGTTAATGGTGGTTCGGGTAATAACGCATCGTTTGTGAACAAGGGTAATTTTGGTGCCGTGGTTTACGGGGATACATACCTGGCGAACGGTTTCGATTTAAGTGCGATGCAGGCGACAAACACGTTCAGTTTGCATACCGGTACATTGGTGATGGATGGGGGTGAAGATCGCTTGTTGCAAGTGTTCGCAAACAATATATTAAAATCTTTTGAATTGGTTGTTTATGATGGCACAATTACAGCGGGCAATATCATAAACGGACAAGGCAGTTCAGAGGCAAATATGACATTGGGTGCCGGTGACGATATTACCGCTGATTTGATACAAAACTATGGCCAAGAATTGTACATTTATACAACAGAAGATAGTGATGCAGATATTATTATCACATCTGCAACACAAAATGGAACCAGTATTGTTGGTGCTGCTGATACAACAACAAGAATTATTGCCGATGGTACATTGTCTGTAAATGGTTCTGTTTCCAACAGTGGCACAATGATTTTGAATGGTAACGAAATTGAATTGGATAGTGTTGCGAATACTGGAAACCTTAGAATCGCAGCGCAAACCGATCCAACGGGTACAATTCATTTGTCGGGTGGTGTAAGCAATGCTGCGGGTACAACTGAAATAGACGCGCGTCAGATTAGAATTGATGGTGTCGTCACCACAACCGGCGGAACAACATCAATCCGTGGATCTGATACAAATGGTCTTGTGATGTACATTGGTGGTATTGATGCCCAGGGTGGTGTGACCAATGTCAATGCGTTGGTTCATGACGTGGATATTGTGCATGATTTGTTGGTATCTGGTGGTGCATTCAATATTGGTGGTGATGTTTATAGGATGCACGTTGGTGGTGGAACACAAATCGCTGGTGATTTGACATTTAGCGCTACACCTGCAACTGGTGATGGTAATGTCAATGTTGCGAACAGTGGTGTTAATAAATTTGTTTTGACATCAGGTGGCCAGATAAGCATTGATGGCAGTGTGATTGCCATTGATAGTGCAGTGGCGCGTTCTGGTGCACTGGAAGCGAACGTTATTGAAATCGGTGGAGATGTCACTGCTGCTAACAAGGGTTATCTTGCGTTTGGTGGTCCTGGTTCAACGGTTGCGTTCCCGGCATCGATTGATAATATATGGCATACATATTGGTTCGGTACACCTGGATTTTTTGGTTTAGCGGCAACAACAACACTTGATGTTGATGGTGATGTGACCGCAAATGATGGTGGTACTGTTGAAATCTATTCTGATATCACGAATTTGAAATCGTTGTCGGGTAATGGAAAGTTCATCTTGCATGGTGACAGTGTTTCTGCGACAACCGGAAACATTGATATAGATAATGGTATCTGGTATGACGGAACCAATCCGACAAAGGGTACAATTATCAATGGAACAAGTGAAATTACATTACAAACAACTACTGCGGGTCAAGACGTTGAAGTTGATGGCGGTATTTCAGTTGCAAATGGTAAATTGAATATCGTTTCCGCTAGTGATGTAAATGTAACTGGCGATGTGACCGCAGATTCATCAAATGGTAAGTTGAATGTGACAGCGGCCAATGGCGACGCGAATTTCAGTGACGGTACAATGACGGCATCTGATGGTGGTGTTATCACTGTAGATGCAACAACGATTGAAACAGGTGCAATTGATGTCAAAGCGAACAGCGCTGTGGCATTGGGTGGTACTGATACAGCTTCTGTTGAAACGACGGCGTTGGTGTCAAATGCTGGGACATTAGATATTGTTGCAGATGACATCACAATGACTGCGTTGAAATCAACAGGTGGTACAACAACTGTAAATGCATCTGATGCTTTGGAAATTGATTCTGTGGATGTTTCCGATGGTGTTGTCGCGTTATATGGCGAAACAATCGATTCGGATTCTATGTCGTTATCTGGCGGAACAACAAAGTTGTACAGTGATGCAATTGATGTGTCGGGCGATATCGTTATATCCAGTGGCGATTTGAACCAGGGCGGTACAGTTGGTACATTGATATTGACCCAAAGCGGAACATTAGACGCAAGCAATTTACGTGTCAATAATGGCAAGTTGGTTGTTGAAGGTAGTGAAGTAGAATACAACATTGATAACACAGCTCGTTTCGCAAATGGTATAGAAACCATCAACGGCAATGCGATTGTTAATGCCAATGATATAATCACTGGCGGTACGGTGACAAACGCTGCTGGATTGACATTGAACACAACAAACAACCTGTCATTGGGTGTTGTAACCAATACAGGTGCATTGGTGTTAAAGTCAAATGCTGGAACAATCTCGGCTGATTCTTTGACGAACAATTCTGGAACAGTCAAGATTACAGCCAAGAATATGGATGTGGATGGGGCGTTAACCTCAACTGGTATATTGTATCAAAACTATACAGGTTCGTTGGGTGCGGGTGATATCAATATCACATCTACTAATCATAACTTGACCGCAGGTAATATGATTGTTGGTGGTATCAGCCAGTACGGTTCATCTGTTATGAAAATTACGTCCAGTGATGTCACAGTCAATGGCAGTATCTTTGCCAAAGATTTGCGTATCCAAGCAAATCCAAATGGTAATTGGTTAAATGTTGCTGTTTCTGGTAATGTTTCAGGCGGCGTAGATTTTGTTGGACTGGAACACATGTATATCGGTGGTAATTATACATTTGATAATAACAGTATGTTGCATGTTGCTGTGTTACCAAACCCGGGTGTTGTGATGGATGCAACAACGTATAATTATTGGGCCACGGTATCATTAGAAGATGATAACACATTGGGGCAGATAACAAATGCCGCGACTGATGCTGCGCCAATAATTTCTGTGCATGGTCAGTTTGTTTACAATGTGTCAAACGGTGCAGGAAATGAACTGTCTGGTTCTGCTTTGGTCAGCCCACAGATTGGTATAGATATCTTTGATATGGTAGATTCTGGTACGGCTATATGGTTGTTGCATTCAGACAGCGATGCCGGTTTGGCGGAATTGTCGGACAAGATTCGCAACTTGAACGTCAATTTCTGTAATGCAGACGGTACAAGATGCTTTAAGTACTTTGATGCCTCAATCGCCGAGAATTCGGATGCAAGTCAAACCGAAATGAATTTGCCGGCATATCTGACTGTGCGTGATATTGACGAAGATGGTGTGACCGACAGTATTTACATCGTGTTTGATTCACGCTTTGGTGGTCCAGTCCGAGTGTTCAAGATTCAACCAATTGTTGATCGCGTTGATGATCATACCGAAGGTGAATATGTCGCCGCAGGTGCATTGGATGATATGATTGAAGGCGGATTGAAAGATGCCAAGTTCAACAATCGTTCACCAATTGAAGCAATACCGGTTGCGTTCAAGGGAACAAACTTGGAAAATCTGGCGAACGAATTGTACAATCGTATGGAACAATATGTGTTGGATCGCGATGGTACAGCGTTGGCACGGTTCAGCCGCTTGGTACAACCACGTGAAATAGAACAACTGGCGGGCAGTGTCGCATTAGAAGAACATACATTCTTCCGCGATTTTGAAGATCATATGCTGGACGAATTTATCTGGAATCGTCACCGTAGCTTAAGGAAAGCATGGTTAGATGTCGATTATGGTTTGTTCTATCAGAATACCAGTGATGGTAAACGTACAAACGGTGATCGGTTCAGTATCGTTGGCGGATTTGATTGTCAAAATTCTCCTACATTAATCTTGGGTGTTGCGGGACATATCTCTCATATGTCGGCGGATGATACCGATGCCATGGATTTGAGTTATAAGCCAGGCAGCCGTGTTGATGGTCACGTCAGTTATGATGTTTCTGACACTGATATCGGTGTTGGTGCATACTTGATGAAGATTTTGGGTACCAAGACACGTTTGTATGGAAATGCATTCTTGGATTTGCATTTGTTAGATGTGTCGCGTGAACAGAACTTCGTTTCGCACATTGACGGTTCGGGAACTGCGTTCAGCGTGATTTCTGAATGGGGCTTCTTGCATGACTGGTTGAACCAATACATTGTCGGCAACTTGTATGCACGTGTTGGTTATAACTTTGGTTTCTCGGTCAAAGAAGAAGCAGGTGGCGACGAATATATGCATTTGGAATCTGATGGTTATATGATATTGACACCGGGTTATTCTTTGATTGCCCAGAAACGTTTCTATCCATCATCTTGGTTCCAGATTCGTCCGTACATATCGGCGGGTGTTGAATACGATGTGTTGGGAACACCTGACTATGCGAAGTTCAAGTTTGGTCCTGCGAAATCATATACCAAATATGACGTAGAAATTGATCCTTTGTGGACGAACATTGGTGGTGGTGTAGAATTGCTGTCGGCGTCCGGATTCCAGGTCGGATTGGATTACCGTTATCAGTATAATAATGATCTGCAATTACACAAGGTTCGCTTGTCTGGGTTATACCGCTTCTAAAAAATACCGCCCATTTGGGCGGTGTTTTTTTATTGTTTTTTTTGTTAATCAAACAAACCAAACTTATATGCGGCACCGATATAAATTTCAGTTGCATCTATATGGGTTGTTGCAATTTTGTGATTTAATTTACCGTAATCGATATAACGCAATCCCAGATTTAAATCAATGTATTTATTAAGTGCAAAATTGATACCGGCCATTGCGGCGAAAGACAATTCAAAATCGTTTGTTGAAAAGTCGCCATGTGTACCACTAACATCACCCCAGATGCCACTGGCACCCAAACCAACACCAAAATAGGGTTCAACCGCACCACCAAAGTTTTTATAGATGTAAACATTTAACATATTTGACCAAATGTCATAATCAAAATCTGTATCATGTTTTTCCAGTGATGCGCCAGTATATGACGTTTCAAATTCTAATTTCACATAGTCAGTTAAACGATTGCCGATATTTAAGCCAAAACCAAAACTGTCGTCACGAAGTGTTGTATCCTTTGCTTTATGGGCATCGTACTTGAAATAAATGTGTTCGTTGCGATGAATGCGAAAACCAGCATATGTATCCCGCGCAGAAGATGAATAAGAAGAAGATGTTGTTGGTGTGTCATCATAATCAGGGGCATATGTCGTGTATGATTCTAAATCTTCGTCATACGTTCCATATTCTTCATAATCGTTCGCAAATGTTGGTGTTGCAATCAGTGCGCCCAACAACAAGAAAGATATTTTTTTCATTTCTGTCCCCTATAAAACAATCTGAATTATAATTACAAAGAATATGCATTGGCAAGGATTTTGTGCTATAATTTAACGGAAGGGAAAGTGAATTTGCCACGCAAACCAAACGATTTAGATAAGAAGGAAAATGCGCACCCATCGTTTAAGCGACGGATGTTGGTTTACCTTTTTAATTTGATTTTAATCGGCAGTGTTTTTGTTGCGGGCTATGTTGCGGTAATTTATTTGCGTATGCCTTCGTTAGATTCTATTCTGCACGAAACGCGGCCAGCGGCGGTTATGTTCATGGACAGAAATGGAAATGAAATTCGTTCATCGGGGCGCATAATGGGCGCGCCTGTTTCTGTTGAAACTTTGCCACCATATGTATGGCAAGCGATTGTCGCAATAGAGGACAAAAGATTTTTCAAACACGGACCCATTGATATGCGTGGTACCACACGTGCGCTGGTTGTGAATTTGTTCCGTGGACACTTTGCAGCGGGCGGATCGTCAATCACACAACAGACCGCAAAGAATATTTTCTTGTCGCGCGATAAAAAGATTTCACGAAAAGTTCAAGAATTAATTTTGTCGCACTGGTTGGAAAATCGTTTCAACAAAAATCAAGTTTTAGATTTGTATATGAATCGTGTGTCGCTGGTTGGTGGTATGCGCGGTATTGATGCGGCATCGCGTGTTATGTTCCAAGTACCCGCAACGAAAATGTCGTTAGCCCAAGCGGCACAGATTGCGGCTATGTTAAAGGCACCAACAACATACAGCCCGTTAAAAAATCCGGAAAAAAATATTACGCGTGCGCGAACAATTTTAACTGAAATGGTGCGTCAAGGATATATTGATATAAATCAAGCGCGTGCAGCTGCGCGTGAATTGGCACCAGCAACACCAGCACCCGACACAAACAAATATCGGTATTGGACGGACTTTGTGTTGGACGAAGTTGGATCGCGCATTGGAACATTTAATACTGACTTGTATGTTTATACGACAATAGATATGGGGCTGCAAGAACACGTGGCGCGTGTTTTAGCGAACAAGGTTGAGCAATATCAAGGTGCAGTTGTCGCGATGGAATATGATGGTGCGATTCGTGCTATGTCAGGTGGTGCAGATTATCAAACAAGTCAATTTAATCGTGTGTTGGCGACGCGTCAACCGGGGTCTGCATTCAAGCCAGTTGTTTATTTGGTTGCATTGGAAAAAGGTATGCGTCCCGATTCGTATGTAAACGATTCGCAATTTGCGATTGGTGATTACAATCCTAAAAATTACAACGAACGTTATTACGGCGATATATCGTTGGCAACTGCGTTTGCAAAAAGCGTTAATTCTGTGCCATTAAAATTGACCGAAACATTTGGAATCGATTCGGTATTGAATATGGCGGGTCGTTTGGGTGTTGGTACAAAACTGCGTCGTGAATATTCAACTGTGTTGGGGGCGTCAGAAATGTCGCTGTTGGATTTAACAAATATTTATGCGGTAATTTGGAACAATGGCGAATCGGTGCGGCCTTATTCAATAACTAAAATAACAGACGCGTCTGGCAATATTGTTTATGAACGCAATCCATCTGAACCGATTACAATTTTGTCGCCGGATACTGTTTCATATATGACGGAATTATTGTCAGACGTTGTGGCGGTTGGTGGAACCGGACATCGCGCAATGGCACCAAATGTGTTGGGGGGCAAAACCGGCACCAGTAATAATAATCGTGATGCTTGGTTCGTTGGTGCGACAAATAATTTAGTTATTGGTGTATGGTTGGGCAACGACGATTTCACACCAATGTCATCTAAAATAACAGGTGGTACAATCCCAGCAGAAATATTCCATGATATTGTTGCGAATTAGAATTAAAGAGGAATAAATTTGTTTTTATCTGGTCGCTAATTGTGATATAATAATAGTTATGATGAAGAAGTTATTGCTTGTTTTGCCAATGATTGCGTGTCTGGTATCGCCGGCGGCGCGTGCTAATTGGGAATACGATGGGACATATGTGCGTGATGGTCATTACGAAGATGACGGTCGTCGTTTCATTATCTTGATACGTGGTGGTATATCGTATGGAATGGCAAAGACGAAAAACGATATCGGCACATTAACTTCGGAATATTATTATAACCCAAATGATGGTTCAATTGTTTCAGCGGCATATTACGACACATGCACAAATTGTGGCGATTATGTGTATGCTGGAATTGCCGATCTTGGTAAATTACCAATCAAGAAAAATTATGGTGAAATGTCCTTTACTGGTGGTGCAGCAATTGGTTGGGTGTTGCCGTGGACACCACAGTGGCGTTTCCAAGTTGATTGGGACTATATATCGGAAAGCGAATATAATATATCGCCAATGTTAGAAGGCAAAGTTCCACTTGAGGGTGGCGATACCGATGAAAAGTTGAGTGTCAATATTCGCAGTGGTGGTGTCCAATCTACGGTCACAACAAACGTCATTACCGCAATGGCAATTTATGACTTCTATGAAGGTTGGAATAAACCTTTGCGTAAGTTTATACCATATGCGGGTTTTGGCTTGGGATATGGTGATACCGATACAGTGTTAAATTTGTCGGACTTGTATGGTGATTTGTCGTCATCTGTTGATTTGCAAAATTTTGGTGAATTGGATGATTATGGTGTTTTGCAATTCCACAGTGCTAAAAAATCTTCATCAAACTTGGCCGGGGTTGTGACGTTTGGTATGTCATATGGTGTATCTGAAGGGTTCTTCTTGGATGCGGGTTTCCGTTTTATATATATGCCAAAAGTAAAGTGGGCGTTGGGTAATGCGGATGGTTCGCGTTCACGTGATTGGTTCCATACAGAAAATATACTGTATTCAAATTTCTTGTTTGGATTCAGATGGGAGTTTTAAAAAACGCCCCACGGGGCGTTTTATTTTACACCATATTTACCGCGACCAATGGGACGATACGATAACGCTTCGGCTAAATCAGATAATTCAATATTGTCGGCACCACGTAAATCGGCGATTGTGCGTGCGATACGTTTAATGCGATTGTATCCGCGTGCAGACATAGACATTTTTTCCGCGGCGGTGTTCAGAAATTCGGTCAGTTCATCTGTCAGCGGTGCTGCCGCATTTAATTCTGCACCGTCCAGCAACGCGTTAACTTTGCCTTGGCGGGCAATTTGACGGTTGCGTGCCGCAACAACGCGTGCGCGGATTTGTGCGCTGGTTTCAATCGGGGTGTCTGATTTGGGCTTCATGTCCCATGGGTTAACTGCATCCACATCAACATGCAAATCAATACGGTCAAGAAGCGGCCCCGATATTTTATTCTGATATGCTTCGGCACAACGTGGCGCGCGCGAACAAGACAATGCCGCGTTGCCAAGGTTTCCGCATGGGCATGGATTCATTGCGGCAATAAGTTGAAAACGCGCCGGATAGGTTGCGTTGCGCTTTGCACGCGAAATCGTAATCTTGCCCGATTCCATTGGTTGACGTAATATTTCCAATGTTGCGCGGTCGAATTCAGGTAATTCGTCCAAGAACAAAACACCGTTGTGTGCCAATGATATTTCGCCGGGCTTTGCGTTGCCACCACCACCCGCAAGTGATACAGGACTGGCGGTATGATGAATTGCGCGAAATGGACGATTTGTAATCAGTGCCTTGTCGCCCAGTTGTCCCGCGATTGAATATATGACGGATGTTTCAAGAATCTCGTCCGCGGTCATTTCAGGCAGTATTGTCGGTAAACGTGATGCTAACATTGTTTTCCCCGACCCCGGCGGTCCCACCATAAGCATTGCATGCCCACCCGCCGCGGCGATTTCCAATGCGCGTTTTGCAGATTCTTGACCATATACTTCGGCAAAGTCGCCGGCTGGCGTGGTTTGTGTTTGTCTGATTTCTGAAACAGTTGGTTGGGTCAACGGGGCGGCACCACTAAAATGATTTATCAATTCCAATACATGTGCCGGTGCCAAGATTTCTGTATGACCAGACAGGGCGGCTTCGGCACCCTGGGGGGCAGGGCAAATAATTCCCATGTTGTTGCGACGCGCCCAAACAGCCGCCGGCAGAACACCGTCTGTGCGAACGATTGCGCCGTCCAACCCGATTTCGCCAAGGATTAAATAGTGTGATAATTTTTCTTCGGGTAAAACGCCAATGGCGCACAATATTCCGCACAGAATAGGCAGGTCAAAATGCGAACCGTTCTTTTCCACATCAGCCGGCGACAAGTTCACCGTCAATCGCTTTGGTGGCATTTTCAGATTTAGCGCAGAAATAACATTACGTATGCGTTCCGCAGATTCTTTGACCGCGCGATCTGCTAATCCGATAATATTGAATTCTGGATTAGACAAACCCGTTGCCAACTGTACCTGGACATCAATGCGGGTCGCATCCATACCATTGAAAATTATTGAATTCAGAGAAATCATGTTGGCATATTAGGACTTGCGCAAGTTGAATTCAAGTTTTAAAATATCCGCGACAAAGAAAGGAATAAAGAGATGCCGGCAAGAAATAAAAATACAGCACGCGAATGGTTTAATACCATATTTTATGGTGGTTTGATTGCGATTATATTTCGCAGTTTGTTTCTAGAGCCATTTAATATACCGTCGGGTTCTATGATACCGACACTGCATGTCGGCGACCATATATTCGTTCAAAAGTGGTCTTATGGATATTCACGCTATTCTTTCCCGTTTGGTTCGTGGAAGTTGTGGAACGGTCGTTTCTTTGCACATGAACCAAGGGTGGGTGATGTCGTTGTGTTCCGTAATCCCGCCGATGAAAGCCAGGATTATATAAAACGCTTGGTCGGTGTGCCGGGTGATACGGTTCAGGTGAAAGAGGGGCGTTTGTATCTGAACGGTGAAATGGTTCCACGTGAAAATCCACGTCCGTACATTATGGCGATATTGCCGAAGTCCATGCGCAGTGTCGGGTATTACAAGGACAATATATCAATCAAAGGGAACAAGGTTTGGGTTGATAATGCGCCGGCGCCGTTTAATTATACAATTGAATATAAATCAGATGCGTTCTGTCGTGAATATGCCGGTGCGTGCGGTGTGTTTAATATGACCGAATATGACGAAATATTACCAAACGGTGTAAAGCATAGTATCATAGAGGCATCAGACGAGGCACCTTTGGACAACACGCCACTTTATACCGTCCCAGCAAAGCACTTCTTTTTCATGGGCGACGATCGCGACAACAGTGCCGATTCCCGCGCACATGTCGGATTCGTCCCGCGTGATAATGTTTTGGGGCGTGCGTGGTTTATTTGGTATTCACATAATTACTATGCACCCATGATTGCGTTGTGGACATGGGGTTCCAAGATGCGCTGGGGTCGGTTTGGTATGGGGATTGATTAATGATAAAACTTAAATACAAATTCAAAGATGAATCATTGTTGGAAATGGCACTGACCCAGAGCGGTGCAAATGCCACACATAACAACGAACGGTTGGAATTCGTTGGTGATCGTGTTTTGGGTCTGACGGTGGCAGAATTGCTGTATCAAATGTATCCAGATGAATCAGAGGGCGAATTGGCGCGTCGCCATGCAATGCTGGTTTCGACTGAAACTTTGGCACGTGTCGCGAATGAATTGGACTTGGCGAACCGCGTTCATCATGGGCATATGACGGCGGGACGTATTCAACACATTTTGGCAAACGCGACCGAGGCGTTATTTGGTGCAATATTTCTTGAAAGTGGTTTTGATGTTGCACGTTCTGTTATTGCGGACATATGGCGCGATTTAGCGGCGGCGGATGCCACCGCGCCAAAGGATGCTAAAACAACATTACAGGAATTAGTTCAGCGTGAATCTGGCGGGGGATTGCCGAAGTATGAGTATCTGGAACCGACGGGTGCATCACATAACCCAACATTTAATGTTCGGGTGACTGCGCTGGGAAAAAGCGCAACAGGTAAGGGGGCATCTAAAAAGGTCGCCAGTATAGAGGCCGCAGCCGCATTGTTGAAAAAACTTGCAATTTAGCGGATTGGTGGCTAGAATCCAAGCACAAGAAACCAAGGGAAAAAATATGTTTTCGATTTTATTAGTTTTGTTGATTATCGTCGCCGTTTTTATGACCGGTCTGATTTTGTTGCAAAAGTCCGAAGGTAGCGGTATTTCCGGTTCATCTGCGTCATCTATGTTGGGCGGAATGTTGACTGGTGCTGCGGCTGGAAACTTTTTAACACGTTTGACGGCATGGTTGGCGGTTATATTCTTTGTTTTGTGTGGGGCATTGGCATTGGTTTCGTCCAGAATGAACGTTGCATCACAGCAAAGCGATTTGCGTAATGAAATTGTGACCCAAGAAACAGCAAATGCACCAATGGAAGAAATCCCAGCGGAACCTGCAACGGTTGAAGAATAAGAAAATAATTGATTAAAAAATACCGCCCGATTGGGCGGTATTTTTATTTCTTTTTAGGTTGTGGTTTTGATGGTGATGGTTTCTGAAACTCTTTATACAGCATAGATGCAGAAATATAAATAATCAATGCCGCAAAAGCAGTAATCAAGCCAGCCAACAAACGTCCCTGGCATGACCAGATAAAGAATACGACCGCCAAGATTAACACCAGTGTGATACCGATATTCTTGGACATTACATCAACCCATTTTTTTAATGTCTTCATTTTATTTCCTTTCGTTTAGATGATTTATTATATCATAAAATGTCAATTAAATACACAAATAAAAACGGTCCGTAAAAGACCGTTTTTAATAAGGAGGATAAATGAAACTTTACAAAATCACTTGGCCACCCAAACGTGAATTACGTGGAATTGGACCAAATGAAGAACGTGGGCTGACATAAATGTTGCCTGTGATGTCAAAATCGCCACAGAATTGCAACATATTGACATTGCGGATGAACATACTGCCTGTAATCTTGATATTGCACGGCAAAACATATTTGCGCATATTTTGCAGATACAAATTACCATTGATTTCAGTACCATTGTTCAACATTGTTGCGGCACCACGACTGTCGATAACAATGTCGCCATACATTTTATTGTTGATGCGTGCAGTTTGTCTTTCTGCAACAGGATCCGGGTGTACTTTGACAACACGAATCGGTTCGCCAATCATGTTATGTGTGCGATCGCGTTTGATTGGCAGAGTGCCATAGCGTGATGCAGATTTATCGTCAGAAGATGCTTTTGCATCAGATGTGCTGACTGGTTTGGTCACTGGTTCAGCAATTACCGGCACATTTATTTTTTCAGCGACAACACTGGCTGGAACTGGATCTGTGACAATAACAACTGGCTTTCTGCGGAAGTTAATGATGTCCAAAATCAGCATAGAGCATAAAACGATAATCGCAACCAACAACACAAGGTTCAATAAACCAATAACGTTGATGCCACAAATTATACGCCACAACCAGCATAAAAATTGCCAAATTTTGCGGAATGGCCAGCAAATAATGTACCAAAGACAAGCCCAGAAACCTGGGGTGCCATTAATACGTCTGCGACGTGCGCGGTTTTCGCGTTCAATACGGTCAGCTGCCACTCTCATTTTTAATCTTTCGAACATAGACAATTCTCTTGTTTAAGTTTATTTACTCTAAATATAGTCAAAAATGCCGTTTTGTCAAGGGGTTTGTTGGGGCAGGGCTGGGGGACATATGTTGGGGCAGGTAACATAAAAAACCGCCCAAACGGGCGGGAAAGTTCTGTGTAGATTATTTCTGTTGATTTATCAGTCCTGTGACTGCACCGACCACGATGTTTGATCCTGCCACGGTGTTAAGCAAATTTGCTAAGTTTACAAAATTAGTGGTGCAAGACCCAGCTAGCATTTTGATATCAACACGACGACATTCTTGGTTGGCTTTAGAAGCACCTGCAGCCGGTTCTGGACATTCAGTAGCAGCAATGCCATATGAGCGAATAGAATCATTTGCGAACACGCCCTTCTTTGCAAGATAATCCGCAACTGCCTTGGCACGATCAGTAGACAATTGCTGGTTGCCACCACCTTTACCATAATATTTGCTTGTGGATTTGAATCCCTGATGATCCGTTTTTCCTATAATCACG
Source organism: Alphaproteobacteria bacterium (assembly GCA_017960855.1). Taxonomy (GTDB): domain Bacteria; phylum Pseudomonadota; class Alphaproteobacteria; order Rs-D84; family Rs-D84; genus Enterousia. The sequence goes on from JAGCYJ010000012.1 coordinate 30,656, forward strand.
ATGCAATAATCTTCCGGTTTGCTTAAATCTATATTTGTTGCTTTTGCATCCGTAATAAACGTATCTAACAGGGTAGTATCTTTTAGAGTAGCTTTTCCAGAGTCAAACAAAGCGTGTTGTGTGGCATCTGCACGCAATGACGCTTGGGCAAGCGATGTACCTGTATTGGAAGCGGTGTGTGCGCAGGTTCCATCTGCTTGCGTAGTATATCCTGCTGTGGTGTTGCATGTGCAATTGCCATTTGTGTCGCTTGTATACCCCCGGGCACTATCGCAAATACAGCTGTTCTCGTATTCTACATACCCAGCACTTGTGTTACATGTACATTTGTTGTTACCTTCTTCAATTGCTCCTGCAACACATTTGCATTCTTGTTGTTCTTTAAGGTGTGCGGCAAGTTTACATTCCTGTGGGAGATCGTTCCCCAGGGTAGGTTCCTGAGCTGGTGTAACAGGAAGTTCTTCTACGCATTGCCCATCCTTTTCAATTTTTGTTGAATCAGCGCAAATACAACCATTTTGTTCATCATTCACCCTGAATCCAGGACCGCATTGTATACAGCCGTCGTTTGTTAGATATGCATTTTGGGCAGTACAGCGACAGTTTTTCAAATTTGATCCTGTTGCGCCTGGGTACATTTCTGCACAGGTTTTTTCAGGTTGTTTGTTGTCAGAATCTTGCATATGTTCAAACGGTTGTTTCATTAGTTCGTATTTCTTAATAATTTCATCTGACTTATTCGGATTGTCATGATTAACAACATAATTCGCAACACCTGAACCGACCGCACCAACACCGGCAACGACCGCACCCGCCACCAACTTCTTTTGAGTCGCAGCCCTTTGTGCAGCCCACATAGCTGCATCTTCGCCATCAGGGTACAATATAGCGCGTGCAATGGATGCATACACGCCACCGTCGATACCATCTGGGGTATATTCATACAGGCCCGTTTCTGATTTATCAATTACAACTTCGGATTCAATACCCGGACGGATACCCAACGCTTCTTTGCGTATCTTCAAATCGTTCGCCAGTTGAGCATATTCTTGGTACAGTTCAATCATGTCATTACCGCCCGGCAATTCAACATTGACTTCGCCACCCTTGATATTTTTACCGTCACCATATTCACAGTGGAATGTTTGCAGATAAGCTGCCATTGCTTGTTCTGCACTAATATCTGCTGCACGTTCAGACAGCGCCGAACCAACCATTGTACCGCCGATACCGGTCATACCAATACCCGCCGCACCAATTATACGGTTTTCCAGCGATGTTTCTTTGTCGCGCATCTTTTGTGCATTGTCGGCCAAAGCAGCGACTTTTTCTTGGTATTGATCTTTTGTAAGGACCATTTTTGCATTACATGCCAAACCACTTGGACTGATTTCATAGCCATTTTCACATGCGGAAACAACACATTCCAGTTTATCGTTTAATATACCAGCGGTCGCATGTTCAGGTAATTGCGGGCAGGGCATACCAACACTGGATTTGCAGGCACCATCAACCAATGTATACGCTGGTTCGTCGCATCCCGTCACTTTACAGAATTCAACACAGGCATTTTCTGACTGGCATGCGCTTGCATCTTTTTCTTCGCCACTGGACGCGTCTTTACATGCACGTGTTGCAGCCGTCGCACCGGTCGGCATAGGATTGCACTTTGTATCAGACCATGCTTTGCATTTCTGTTCGGTCTTGTCCCAAATCATACCGCAACCGCAATAATCGCAACTGTTGTTAGGTTCGTTCAAATTATAACCCTTGTCGCAAGCTGTAATTTTACACTCGGTGGCAACACCATTAGGGTCTTCTTTACTTATTTCAAGCTTGGACGCATGTGGGTATTTACTCAACAAATTATCTGGGCATTTTTTGCCGATGTGATCGCTTTTTTGGACACAGCCCGTGTATGTTTTTGTTTGGTTATCCCACTGTGGTTCATAATTTGAACCTTTACATATTGGTTTGCAGACCATTTTACCAGATTTTTGTTCCCAAGTACCCTTGGCTTCGGCATGGTCTTTGTTGCCTTCGAAATCACAGTTGCCGTTTGGTGCCGTACAAATATTATTTACGGTGTCTGGGGTATAAGGATCTTCGCATTGCTGGACAACACAAACCTCTTTACATTTCTCACCCTTGGCACAGGTCAGGTTAAATGCTTTATTGTTGTTTTGGCACATAAGTTTGCCCATACCAGTGGCATGTGCCGGCAAGCCCTTGTTGCACTGTCTGGCGGTATCATCTTTGTCTTTGCATTGACCCTGGCCACTGTAAACTTGGCCACAGCCACATTTAGAACTGACGCACATTTTACCGTCTTCTACATCCAAATTATCCTTACATTTCGTAATCTGACAGGTCTTTACAGATCCATCGGAATTACGTTCTGTGATAACACCATCATCGGCCTTGGGATCCATTTTAGATAATATATCATCTGGACAAGTTTTCTTTACTTCTTCGCATTTGCGGGTTTTCTTGCTGACTTCATACCCAACGGCAGCACCACAATCTTTCGGTACACAAATCTTTTGACCATTTTTCGTCAGTTCCCAGAAACCTTCTTTTGATGCATATTGACCACCATCCGTCACAGTACAGTCAGAATCAATGGAAACACAGATTGCGTTTTTGAGTCCCTTGTCGCCGTCCTTGATCTCAAACAGGGCGCTTTCACATGTGTCAATATAGCAATATGCTTGTTTAGGTGTTGAATTATCGCATGCCATGTGTGCTTTTTTCGCATTGTCGGGCAAACGTGGGTCGGAACGCTTGTCGCATTGTGGCGGATTATTACCCCATGCTGTACAATTTTTCTTATCACTGGATAAATTATAACCGCATTCACACTTGCTGATTATACATTCGCCACGTTTGTTAGTTGTGGTTTCCAGTGCATGATTTTGTGATATCAACTGCTTTTCTACTTCGTCTGTACATTTTTTAACACAAGTTTCGCCGTTTTCATCGGGAACTTTTGTTTTATCTGAACATTCAGTTATTTTGCATGTCGCAATATCGCCAGTATTGACATTCCAATATTTATCATCTGGTGTTACTTCCATCTTTCTGGCGTCGGGATTTGTTATGCGATTTGGGCAAGTTTTTTTATCAAACACACATTCATACGCGGTGCCATTTAATTTTGCTTTATAGTTTTCCCAACACACAGGTTCGCAAGCGATAACATCATTCTTTGTACGTACTGCTTTACCTTTCAAATGTGTCTTTGCGTGGGGCAGGTTGGCATCAATATCACAAGGTGTGCCAGCAACACGAACACAATGATTTTTGCCATCAGTGCCTTTTTGGGCTTCATAATCTTTGGAATCGCAATCGTCAATTTCACATGCGGTTATTTGCCCACCAACGAAAGCGGTTACATGACCTTTGTCCGCATGATCATCACCAGTTAGGCGTTTTAATGTACTGCCATTGCATGGTTTGCCGATTTGGTATTCACACTTTGCATTACATTTATCATTAGCATGTCCGGCGGCATCACATTTTTGTGACATACCCAAAGCATACTTATCTACGGCATAGCCATCTTCACACGATTGCAGTTCACATACACCGTTGTTGATAATTGCGGCGGTCGCATGTTGGATATAATCTTTACAATCTGTACCAGTTGTTGATAAGCAAACTGCGTTTTCACCGCTGCCGTTCATTGCGTATTTAGGCGTATCACATTCCGTCGGATAACAATATTTTGAATAATCCAATGATTGTGCTGTTTCATTCGCCGACGGAGTGGGTGCATTAGATTTAAGGGCGGCGGCGGTTGCATGAAGGTAGTTTTTGGCCCTTGAAGAAGAACAATCAACAACACACGCGCCACTTTGTTCACGGAATCCGTCAAGACAATTTCTGGCAACGCACCTGTTGTTGTCAACCGTCACATCGCGTGCAAAAGGTACATCACTTTTTTGACAGAGTTTACAATAAGCGTCCACGGTGTTCTGGCGTTCCAATGTGTAGCCGCCCAAACAAGCAGCAGGTATGCATTTTTCATTATTTAAAACTTTAACCGCCGTTGCATTAAATTGTTTTTTTTCGGCTTCTCCACATTTAACCGCAGAAATAGTGGCCGCGTCAATAATATTAGAATCTGGTTCCAAACGAATAACTATTCCGCTACGCAATTCGCTAGCTGGTATAATCCTTGTTTTATACTGTAGATAGGATACTTCTGCATCAGCATTCCTTGGGAAGTTAATTATTTCAAAATGTCCGTCTGTGTCTGCTACTGCGGAATTGTGGTGCTCTAGTGTCTGACCACGTGGAGAAATCGTGGCACCAATGGCAGGTTCACTATTTTCAAGTAAAATGGTTCCTGTTATGGTGTTCAAGGCGCCTGTGCCAGAACCGTCGGTGCCACTTGAAGTATTACGAGTGGTCGAACCACTGCCGCTAACATTGCGGGTCGGTGTAGAATTGTAATTAGCATACGGTATACGCTTGCCATTATCGGATTCAGATACCGTTGTTTCATACTGCGGTTGGTCTTTGGCTTGGAACAACAAAGTGCAATGACCTTTTTTGAAAACACATTTTATTGTGAAGTTTCCTTCGGGATTGCTTTTGGCTGGGGTACTGCTTCTGTTATTCTTATCTGTGATGGTGACGTTAACCAATGGTTTGTAATTACCAGAGGATGCTTCATACACAATCTTTGCACTAAAATCTTTTGTTTCATCGCCCGCTGTTGTGGTGCCCGATGAACCGCCACCAGTGCGGGTTGTGGAGGTTGTCGAACCGCCACCTTTACGAGTTGAGTTATTTTTGTATTTTACATGAACCTGCAAACTCTTAAAGTTATCGGGGTTAAAATTCTTTGGAATCTTTATTGGATCTGGATTTGCATAAGTTTCCAGTGCTTCTTGGCTTATAATATCAAAATAAAGTGTACCCGATTCTTCTGGTTTAAGGGCTAAACTAAATGTTGGAGAACCCGTATATGCATTTGTTGTCAATGTTTTAGCATTTTTATCATCAGGCACGAAACGTATCGTAACCCGAGGGAGAAAGGGTTCGTAGCTTTCTGGTTGTACAATGGTTCCGCCTATTATTATATAGTCTTGAAGCCGTTGTGGAATATACTGACATACTATTTGACCATTCGTTATGGCACATTGGTTTGCTTTAATGTCAAGAAATTCCGCAGCAAGCGCCGCATTGACCCCAGATAATACAAATAAAAATGCAAATAATATCTTCTTCATCATACTTTCCTACTGCAGTAAACGATACGCGAATGTGCATTTGCTTTGGCCAGTATAGGTAACTTCGCATGTGCTGTTTGAACCAGAACAAATGGACTTATCAAGTTGAAGGCAAAATGCACCGTGTTCGTTAGCGGTACTATTTTTTAATGTCGGATAATCTAGATGAAGGTAATATTTAATGCCGGTAGCAGAAGGTGAGTTTTCCACAGCAGGATAACCGAGACCGACATTGCTATCTTTGTTCATAGAACTTTCCACAAACAAACGTATTTTTTCGCGTTCTGTGGAATCTGTGACTCTAATATTATTCGCCTGTAACTTATTCATAATGGTGGTGAACAAATCGGTATCGTTTTTGTCAATCGACGCCTTCAAACTTTCCGTGGCAGCTGCTTTCGTAATATCAGATTCCGCGATTTTCAATATCACAGTTGCTGGAACATCTTTTGCTTGTATTTCTTCGTCTTGATAGTTATCAGTTGGCAAAAGTAAAAACTGAATTATTTGTTCTGAATCTATATCGTCAATGGTATATTTACCATCTGATCCTGTTGCTACTTCGGCATCAGAATCTTTTGCACCAACCCTTACACCAGAAACACCGTTACCATCTGGATCTACAACCCTTCCTGAAAGAGTACGTGTTTCGGCATCATATGCCATGTCAAGATCTGTAAGATTTGCCCCTTTGGCAAATATTGTTGATTCGTCTTCGGCGATAAATTGTCCCGATGTCAATGTTGCCGTTCCCAAAGAAGACACGTTGAAATTACGATCAAACGAAATGCAACCATATTCTTTGTCAAAGTGTTGTTTGCTGGGGTCTGGGCACGCACATGTATTTTGTGATGACAACCAAGTTCCCTTTATACCACCTTTTGAACCTTCACAGATTTTCTGTAATTCGTCACTGTGCAGAGAATTCGAGATTTGGTTCGCCTGTTTACTAAGCTCATCCATGGTCTTAGTTGACCCTTTCTTTGTTCCTTCTTCTTTATCTGTATCAGTTTCGTCCAAGGTACCAACTTTGGCAAGGCATTCTTCTTCGGTCATGTCGCCATCTTCCATGCATTCTTTTAATCCTGCTTCATAGTCCTTTTCTGCCTTGTACCGGGCAATCGCACGATCAATTGCGCCAGATGTAAGCGCACCAACCGCTTGGCCAACACCAGAACCCAACATGGCCGAAGATGCCGCCGTCTGGGCACGTGTTGCGCGGAACGCATTTTCGCGGAATGTTGTTATGTCAATTCCAAACCAATTTTGTGTGCAGTCAAATGTTGAACCTGCATATGCTTTCTTGGATGCATATAGTGTAGAATCCCCGTTGGCATAGAAATTCACCGTATAGACGCAATCTAAACTGCGTTCGTCAAACATTGCGCCCAAACGTGTGCAAACGGAACGCATCTGTTCGCGCAAATCATATAATCTGCGTTCATCGGTCGCAATTTGACGTTCGGCATTTTGACGGACTTCGCCGAATACAGACATTGTACGCATTGCCAAGCCAGAATCATATTCAACACATGATTTTGCGATGTTTTCACATTTTCTTATTGCTTCGTCGCCCGCGCTTTTACCAATACACTTGGAATAGGTCGCGCCACATTGTGCAATGATACAGGTGTCATAATTGTTTCCGCAATCAATGGTCGCGTTGTACACCGCCAATTTTGCGTTCAAATCGCGATCGGCCTTGATTTCAGCAGAAAGTAATTGGTATTCATGACCAGTGCAATTTGTTGTGCGACGGCATGTATCCATTTTGTCAAAGAAAGTTGTGTCTGTGTCTGCAACACATTTGCCAAAATTAGAACCACATTTTTGTATCATGCATTCGCGCAACATGCTATCGCAGGCATTTTCGCCAGTACCAGATAAGTCGGTTGCCATAACCTTGGCCGCAGATACTGTATCCGCTGCATCCAGCGCGGCACGTTGAATACGAACCAATTCAGCCAATGTTGTCGCCGAAGAATCAAGTTCAGATGACGATTGCGATGACAATGTTGTACTAAATTGTGACGACTTGTTTTCAACCTTGGATGTATCAGCAACAAATTCTTCTTTCTTTTGTGTTTGCTGTGACGAAGAACTGGTCGTTGTGGTTGTCGTCGTAGTTGTTGATGACGACGAAGTTGAATTTGACGTAGATGATGAATTAGAGGTTGATGTGCCTTTAGAAGAGGAACCAGAACCTGTCTTGACCGACATTGTTGGCATACGCGAAGCCGCAGATGTTGGGCGCGATGCAGATGCCTTGGCCGTGGTTGATGACGGACGTGGAACCACATTAGCCGCCGTCGCATCCGCAAACGTTGCCAAGACAGCAACAATTATGCCATAAATGCTTTTGTTCAAGATTCCGTTTCTGTACATCATTTTAACACAATCCGTTTATTTTAATGTAGAACACGCTATGTCATAGAACTTGCACAACTGGGTCGCCATTGACCGTTCAGATGGATGCGCTTCGTCACACTGGTTCGGCATACTGCGGTTACATATTGATATTATACACGCATCGCGTCCGGAATTGTCCTTGCACGATTGGGTAATAGATGCCAAACGTTTTTCACGTGCATCGCGATACGATTGAACAAGTGCCAACAGCGCATTTTCTGCGTTTTTTATGGCATTATCACGTGCCGTCATCAATGTTGTACGAATGTCCGCCAAATATTCGTCGCACCCAGTGGCCGCCACAGAACATTCAGAAAAATACCGATTGAAATCAGAATCTTCGGCACAAGCACTGTACCTAGATGTACATTTTGCATTACCAACAACGCACGCTGTGATTTCCGATGAACATGTTGCAGATGTCTTTTTCTGGCGTGCTTTTTCAAACAAAACAGACATTTGGGCGGTAATTCCCGCAGCAGTACACGACTGTTCAATCAGGGAATCATAGGTTTCAGATACGTCGTCCGCCGTACAACCGTCAATCATTGTTATACACTTCTTGGATGCCCAAACATAACGCTCTCCTGGGTCAGTTGGGGCATTTTTTAGATCCTTGGACGATATGGTAAACCGCGAAGATGTTCCAACAGAAACAGCCCGCATTCCCGCGTCGTTCGGTTCGCCCGCGTCCGCCGTACCACAGTATTGACATCGGGCCGCCGGATTGGACGATACATTAATGGCACACGCAGAATCCAGACAACGCGTCAAATTCGCGCGTGAACACGCCGTGTGCCCCATATTTGGCACCAGCGCAAAAGCAAGCATTATAAAAGCAGTTTTCTTTATCATTTCTCTCTGATGCTTGATTATATCAAAAATAAGGGGCGGGTGCAAAGGGAAAAAAACAAAATTGCATTTTATCTCTTGACAAATAGATTTATTTTGTCTATATTTATGGCAACAAATAACCAAAGGAACTAAAAATGGCTAAAAAAGGTACAAGTTTTTGGGTTAATATCGGTTCAGGCGCTATTGCTGTGTTGGCAATTGCCGCGATGATTGTCGCTACATCCAAGTGCAGCGGTGCCGAACAAGAAAACACACAAACTGCCAGGGCATTGGCTTCTGCTCGTGCTGAAATTGAACAGAAAGATGAAACAATTGCTGATTTGAATGAAGGCATCGAATATTTGAAAGCAGAAAATAAGATGCAGAAAGATTCTATTGATGTAATGAACCAATTTAACAAGGACATCAAGGCGGAAAATGATTCTTTGAAAGTGAATTGCGTACAAAAAAAGAAAAAAACCGCAAGAAAACCTGCAGCAAAACCTGCAGCTAAGCCGGCAACAAAACCATGTGTGACACCATCTGTTACAGTTGTGTCTGGCGATAAAAAGGTTGTTGTTGGTGCATGTGGCGAAGAAAAGCCATCTGTCAAGGTCACTTCTGCTGAAAAGAAAGTTGTTGTTTGCGGACAAGATGAAACCAAAGATCAAGGTCGTGTTATCGTGAACGGTGACAACAACGGTCAGATTATTGTTAATACAAATGGTATCGTTGAAGCAAACGGTAATGTTAATGGTCATGACAATAACGTGAACAGTGCAAGCAAGGGTTCGCTTGAAGGATATGCGATTGTCAGAAGCCGTGCGAAATGCCGTTAATATAAACAAGTATAGTTTAACATTGTGTAAAAATCCCTGTGGTGTTCCACGGGGATTTTTATTTTTTGCTAGACAGGGTTGCGAAATATATGCTAATATTAAAAGCACAGAGAGAAATTGATGAGATTTATGCGGATTTTCGGTTTTTTACTGTTTTTGTTGCCGATGGCATCATTTGGCGCGACTAATGAATTTATGGTTGCTGCACAGTTGTTGTCTGCGGCAAAAAATGCCGATATCCAGCAGGTTCAAGCCCTTATCAACAACGGTGCAAATGTAAATTATGTTGATTCAACGGGGCTGTCAATCGTGTGTACCGCATTGATGAATAACGATGTACGCGCGGCTCAGATATTACAAATGTATGGTGCTGATGCGGCAAATTGTGATCGCCAGATTAAACAGTATAATTCAAGGAACAAACCCGAACGAAGCGGGGGATTGTTCGGTGGGTTATCCTCGGCCCAAAGCATAACATTAGCGGCGGCGGGTGCCGCCGTTATCGTTGGTGGACTTTTTTTGTTGACCGATGTGTTTGATCCAGGCAACAGCAACAAGTCATCGTCCAGTGGATCACACGGTGGTGGTAATGGTGGTGGTAATGGCGGTTCGTCTGCAACGGTGGCGTTTACTTTGCCGTACGGTCCCGCAATGACAGATGCCAAGGCCGAAAATTCTGACTATGTGAACAATTTGAATTTTTACAGTCCATCTGATGAAAACAGTTCTTATTACAGAAATTACACATTGATGAACAATTCCGCGATAACCCAGAATTATTTGCTGATGATGCATGGCTATTCGGCGTTGGCGCGTGGATATAATGGGCTGCAGACATTGCGGTATAAAGATTCTGCATATTCGCCGGTGCCAAGGACGGTGTTAAACGGTTATGCGGTTTCGGGCTATACGGTTGAAGGTGGGCGTCCGGTAAATGTCGCGCTGATAACCGCCAACGGTATCAATATGCATGGAAAACCGGCGGGCGAAATAACGGCAGCGGTTGATTCATTGGACGATCGTTTTGTTGCGTGGACCGCGCTAAATGGTTCTTCGTTGATTGAACCCGAATACACCAATTTATCCAGTAAATATTACAACAATGCAATTACCTTTGGCGAAGATGCCGCGAACAAGGTTGCCGATGCAACAACAGCCGAAGATGGAATGATGGTTGATTTCTTTGATTTGTCGGGTAATGGAACTGCGGTCGCTAATACGGATGCGACAGACTATGACAATTTGTTGGCCAAGGTTGTGGCTGGTGCTAATTCCGGTTTTTCGGGTGCCGACTATATGGGCTTTATGCCGTATGGGCAACTGACGATATTTCGCACGGGTGGTGGTGTGGACAGTAATGGCGACCCAACGGACTATTATAATTACAAGGCATTAAGAAATGCCGCGACTTTATATGCGGCGGGGGATTTGACCGCGCGTTCACATCCCGAGATTTTTGCAAACTTGGATGTGATTGACCCGTTGCATGCGTTTGATGCCCCAACCATAGAAACATTGTTGTCAAACAATCCAGATATGACAAAGAAAGATTTATATCAGGCCGCTTTCTCTGTATATGTGAATTCTATGTATGGCGATGATGATACAACATATCAGCCCGGAACAGATTCTTATTACTTCTTCAATAATTTAGGTTCCGCTTATTTGCCATTGGTGTTGTTCTCTACTGGTGCGGTGGAAACGAATTCAACGTATTCGGGCGAAGCAAAGGTGGCGACATTTGAAAATGCTGCGCCATTGGTGTATGACAATTTGGAACATTTGTTTGCGTCCATTGTTGCAGTGGGGCAGACAGGAACTGCTTATACTGGAAATATCGCCAGTTATACGCCGTCGGGTAAATATGCACTTATGCAGTGGCAGAACACAAATGGTACTGCCGACGATGCATCTGATGATACATACTATCGTGCGCGTATGTGTGGCATTGCGGGATTTGGTTTGGGTGATATTGATCCATGGTGTTTTGCATCTGTTGGTATGACGGATGAATTAGCGGTCGCTTCGGCTGCGGGTGCGTTCGGCGCGATGAAATCGGCTTTTCCGTATTTAAGTAATAAACAAATATTTGCGCTGGCGGCTTTGACCGCGGACGGTGCTTATTTGGGAACACTGGACGGCAAAGCGGCGACCAAGGATGTGCTGACTTCTTATCTGCAGGGTTTATATATATTGCCAGATGAATATCAGGTATATGTTGACGGTGGCCATATGACGTATCTGGATGCTTTCAAAGAAGTGTTTGGTTATGGTTTGATAAATGTTGAACGCGCAACGACACCGGGCAAAAGCATACATTATTATAATGGCGACAGCATTGTTGCGGCATCGGGAAATGCATATTGGCGTGCGGCGACAAATACCGCGTTTCGTTCTTCGTCCGCGTTCGGTGCGCGTGATGCGACATTAAGAACATCTGCGTATGATGTTTTGACCAGTGTTGATGGTGAATTGTCTTTGCCACGTGTCTGGACAAGTGAATTTACAATTGGTGCGAATTCTAAACATGGTTTGTATATGGGCGACGTGTTGGGCGAATTGCGGACACGCGACGAAGCGGACAACCGTATTCAAATCGGGCAAATGGGATTTTCAATGACGACATCACAACGCGCCTATGCCGACAGTATGGGTGGTTTGGATAATATGAAATTGGATTGGACGTCGGGCGATTGGAACTTTGCCGCCGGCTATCAACGTCACTTTACTGATGGGGCATCACGGTTTACGGGGTTAAGTAATCCGATTTTGGGATTGGCATCAAACGCGGTTATATCGGATGCAAAATATAACTTTGGTAAATGGTCATTTGGTGCGCGTGCTTTTTCAGGAAATGTGACGGATGAATCTTTGTTGGAAAATGATCCGACAATTGCGGCGAACTATGAACCGGCGCGTCTGGGGTTTGTTCGTGGTGCGGGTGCCAGTGTCGGTTGGAAAAACGACCGCTTTGCGTTTGATACAACAGTTGGAACGGCAAATGAAACGAATACGGTACTGGGTGCATATACCAATGGCTTGTTGGGCATGGGTGCTGGTGAAACGGTCTATGTCGACAACGAATTGCGTTTCCGTCCGACCGATAGTTTGACACTGACGGCGCGTGCGACATTCGCGCGGACAACAACTGACGGGGCGGGGGGATTGGTAATGGGCGTGTCGCCATTGGAATCAAATGCGTTCGCGTTGGGCGCCGATTGGGGTAATTTCCGGTTCAGTGTGGCGCAACCGTTGGCGGTTCGTCATGGAAGTTTGAAATACGCATATGCTGATTACAATGTTGTTGATACAGACGACGGCAATTTTGCGCTGGATATTGCGGACACCCATGTCGCGGATATAGATTTGAGTGCACGTACCCGCGAAGTGCGTTTCAGCGGTGAATATCGCCATAATTTTGGGACATTTACCGATGGTGCATTGGGCTTTATATACCGCGTAAATCCGAACAATACGGATGAATTCGGTAATGAATCCATCTTTATGATGAAACTGACACACCGTGTCGGGATTTAGTATCACTGATATACGGGCTTGACAAAAACTATTTTTCGTGTATTATTTCCCACAGAAAAAACAAAAGGTATTTTTTATGACGTTTAAAGAGTTTATGAAGATTAATTTTGCACCGACAATGGAATTGCCGGGTTGGGTGGATCATGACTCGTTCTATGATGCGGTATTGCTGTCGGATAAGATGGATATGGTACCAGATGTTATTCGTTCCCCAGATGGACGGTCTTATGTTTATTTTGAAAGAATGACACCAGATGTAATGGCGTTTGCGCGTGCCATGGGTTTCAAACCACGCTTACACAGAAGTCGCAGATATTTTCCGCCAAGACACATATATCGTGCGCCCGTCAGCAGAGCCATGTCAAAATCTGCAAAGCAGACAGTTGATAAAATATCTACTTTGTCTGGCCAAGATGTAAAAGAGTGCAAGGCGACCCCTGAATACGCAAAATACATTTCGTATTACAGACAAAAAAACAGATAAATAAAACCGCCCGTTTGGGCGGTTATCTTTTACGACAATTTGTGAATTACCAAACCACTGCGCAGTTTCGGTTCAAACCATGTCGTCTTTGGTGGCATGATGTTGCCGGTATCTGCAATATCAATGATTTGTTGCATTGTGACGGGATACAGTGCAAACGCCACCGCCATTTCGCCGGAATCAACACGTTTCTGTAATTCGCCAAGTCCGCGAATACCACCGACAAAGTCAATACGTTTGCTGGTGCGTAAATCGCCAAGGTTCAAGATTTTATCAAACACCAAGTTCGACAAAACGGTCACGTCCAAAATGCCGATTGGGTCGCTGTCGTTATATGTGCCGGCGCGCGCGGTCAATGAATACCATTTGCCACCCAGATACATACCAAAGTTATGCAATTTTGTCGGCTTGTAAATGTCGGCGCCCATTTCCACCACTTCAAATGATTCCGACAATTTTTCCAAGAACTGTTCGTTTGTTAAGCCGTTCAAATCGCGCACAACGCGGTTATAGTCGATAACATGCAACTGGCTTGCTGGGAAAATCACAGCCAAGAAAAAGTTGTATTCTTCATTGCCGGTGTGGTTCGGATTTTGTTCGCGTTTTTCCGCGCCAACACGTGCAGCGGCGGCGGTGCGGTGATGACCGTCGGCGACATACATTGCCGGAATATTTTTAAAGATTTCAGTTATGCGGGCGTTAATCGCGTCATCGCGAATTGCCCAAAAAGTATGACCAAATCCATCGGGTGCAACAAAGTCGTATTCTGGGGCATTGTTTGCTACAAAGTCCGCAACGATTTTGTTCATTTCATCTACATCTGGATACGCAAAGAACACCGGTTCAATATTCGCGTTTTGGATACGCACGTGAATCATACGATCGTCTTCTTTGTCTTTGCGAGTCAATTCGTGCTTTTTAATTTTGCCGGTCATATAGTCATCAACATTTGCCGCGGCGACCAAACCATATTGCGTGCGACCGTCCATAGTTTGCGCATAGATATAATACATTTCTTTGTCGTCTTGGACCAGCCAGCCGTTGTCTTGCCATTTCTTGAAGTTTTCGACGGCTTTGTCGTATGTTTTCTGTTCGTGTTCGTCGGCAATCGGATCAAAATCAATTTCTGGTTTGATAATGTGCAGTAATGATTTTTCACCGGCTTCGGCCTTGGCTTCAACAGAGTTCAGAACATCATACGGACGTGATGCAACTTCGGCTGCTAATTCACGCGGTGGGCGAACACCTGCAAATGGTTTTATTTTCATGTAATAATCTCCTTTTAGTTCTTGGGGATTATTACACGAAAAAACAAAAGGTAAATAAAATTATTTCACTTTTATTGGAATAATTGTCTGGACTTTGACTGTGTCCAGCGGGACATATTGAAACTGGACTTTTGCGAAGTCAATGTTTTTCATATCAATGGATCGAATTGTCCGATTATACATGGTATGATAGTAAATGACTTTGTCGCCCAAATCGGTCGCGATTGTCCATTGGGTCGCGGACGGCATATTATTCGTTGCACGTCCAGAATCAAATTCCACACCCAACGGCACATCCAAATTATTTAAGATATGAAACGCCTTCATTGTGGATTCATATCCATTTTTTTGTGGCACAGAATAGTTGCTAAGCAGCGCCGCCCGAACAAATCGTGATGGTGGTGTAAAATCGCCCGGCAGCCCCAGCATTTTACTGTCTGAACCAAACGCGTTCAGTGTTGTGTCACCAAGTTTTTTAGAACTATTGGTGCCCGGTTCCAGATTTATATAATTGTTAAGATTTGTAAGGTGCCATGGATACCCCGGCGAATTTGCGATTGCGCCGACCTTGCTTTCATAGAAATGGGCGTTGCCGTCAATAAATTCTAAAATGACTTGGCGGCCGGTCGCGTCTGTTATGCGCCAATGCACCGTTGACGCGGTTGGATCAACATTTGCGACGGTGATATCTTTTATCGCTTCTATGACTTGGTCAATGGTTGAAAAGCGCGACAGCATCCACGCCACCAATTCAAAATCGGCAATAGTGTTTTCTTTATTAAGTGCGCTGTATTTTGGATATTCGCCATAATCTGGAAAATAGAACAGACCCGCGGACAAGCCCGCTTCGTTTGTGCCGTCAATTACAAAGTCCGGTATTTGCACCGCGATTCCGACATAGCCATATACTGATGTAAACTCCAGCCCGTCCATTTTACCGCTGGGGGTCAGTGATTTTTGTGTATGACCGCGTGGCGCGATAACATACATACTGTTCATTTCGTCGCCATGCCAATCCACAGTGCGCGCAACAACCACAGATTTATCTTTTGCCCGCAGGGTGATACCTGTGCATGCGTTGCCATAGTTGATAATTCCAATAATGCCGGCGATTGCGGCGGCAAAAAATCTTGTGTTCATTTTATCCCCCCTTGATATAATTATTATGCGGAAAAACGGCGCGCCCAGACCATAGGAACCATTGCAAATTGGGCTGTTTATTTTCCCAAAATTTTGTGATACAATGCGACACATGAAGATATCAGTTGATACGATTTATAAGTTTCATCGGGCGCGCACCGCGTGCCATATTGCGTGTGTGAATTATTTTGCGGGGTTGACCGGTCATCATTTCCCTGAACACGACAGCGATAAAAATGTTGAACCCATGCAAACGGGGTATGCGTATAAAAACTATGCTTCATATCATCCGGAATACAATTTAACCGATAAATATGTCGAACTGTTTGACAACGCGCACGCGTCGCACCACGAACACGCTTCGCATCACATAGAGTTTTATCATGGTGATGTTTCCAAGATTCCACAGATACGCCTGATTGAAATGATTTGCGATTGGTTCAGTGCTAATTTTGAACAAGTGAATATCATACACGATTACGAATATGAAACGGTGGCGGGCTGGTTTGATGCTAAATTGTCGCACCTTGATTGGACGGCGGCGCAGTTAAAAACAATTCGTGAAACGATTAAATTGTTGGAACAAAAAGCGGACAGGGCGGAACTGCTAAAAATCTGGTCGCCAGTGAGCAAGGGGTAAGTGGATGAAAAAAATAGCAATCAGACAATTAAAGCGAACACTAAAATATTGGGGGTAAAAAATGTCGAATTTAAAAAAATTTCAAGCAGCCATCTCTAAATTAAAAGAAGCCGATTCCGAAATAGAGGATAAAATTCTTACAGATTGTAAAACCATGTCAAAGGTAGAAAATTGGGTTTGTGTTCATGCCACCCGATATATGCCACCACGGAATTCTGATGGAACAATGTTTTTACCGACAACGGCTATGGTAACAAATTACGATATTCCACGTACTACGGTTCATGTCACATTAAACCATGTTGTGAAATCTCATGCCGCTGGCGCATGGGAAGATTGTCCATATGTTGTATTTACGCCATATACAGATCTTGTCAGAGAAAACGAAGCCCCAAAGTGCGTATCTTTATATGATACATATTTTGTTCCAGATTCTGACCGTGGTTTGTTATTGCCACCAAGTGCATATATTGTTCAACCGTCAAACGGGGAATTTTACGAAATTGGTGAACATATGGCAACGTATAAACGGGGTAATTATACAGAACAAGAAATAAAATTTATATTGTCTTTGATGCCGGAAGATATTCAGCAAAAATATAAACAGTTTGCAGAGTACACATTAGATAAAACATATACCAATTACTATTTTAACATTAGTATTACTGATGATAATGAGCGTCAAAAGATACTAAGTACAAAGTATAAACAACAAATGGATAAGTATGCCGAAGACCTTTTGTCATCATATTTACGCGATTATGTTGTGCGTTTGGCGATGGAATCCAAGGGGTTTCGATACATATCGACAGGTTATGACTATAGAGTAAGCGAGGCCACCTGTGACGCAGTCAAGGATTCTGGAATATTAACAAACGTTGATGAAAAATCACATTTCGGTAGTGTAGAACGGGCGATGGAAGACAAGTGGTCCGCAATGCATTATCAATATATAACGATATTAGGTAAATATGAGGCAAGCGAATTATATAACCATTGTGTGGAAGAACCATATAATAATTGGTTTCAAAGAGGAGGATTAATACCTACTGACAAACCCAAAATAGAGCTTGATATCCTGGGCGCAATCGTAAATAACGAGCCAATAAATTTCTATAATAAATATTGTGACACATTTGCTTCTTTTGCAGAAGATAAAAAAGGTGCGGCGACAATTGCTGAATACAGTCCAGAATTGGATAAAGCATTGCGTAAAAATGCTCAAATATTGGAAAAAGAGTTTCAAGAAGCCGTACAAATACTAAAACAGAAACCTCAATACCCAAAGTTTGAACGATTGGCAAAGAGAGTATTAGAAAGGTGTTCAAAAATGAACCCTGGTGATTCTATAAGAATACCATATTGGGGACCAGATAATCTTGAGGATGGTATAGATTTTGAAATACCATTACCGACTAAATCACCAACAGGACCGATTGTCTCACCAGTTGCGCCGATTAATAAAACCCGAGATTAAATAAAATTTGACTAAAAAACCGTTTGATTTTCTTCAAAAATCAAACGGTTGTAAATTTTGGTTGGGGCAACTGCGTACCTCGATACACAATAACAAAAATCTATAAAAACTCGTATCTACCGACTCCGTTTTTATGATTTTTCTAATTGTGTATTCTCGTATTGGTCATGCGTGCCGTTCCGGCACTCTGACCGATCCAGTTGCCCCCGATAATGAAATAACACACCATTTCGGGTGTGTTATTTCATTATCTTGGTTGGGGCAACTGGATTCGAACCAATACTAGCGGAGTCAGAGTCCGATGTTCTACCATTAAACTATGCCCCAATGGCGACGCTAATTATATAGCGGTTTTTCCATTTTGCAAATAAAAATCTTGGTGTGTTATTTTCTTTCGGGTTTAGATTTATAAATATTCCACAGCCGTTCAAAACCGTCGCGATCCAATTTCGCATCATTTACGATGGACAGGGAATCCCAATCAACCACGCCGACAACATTATACTTGTCGTCCAGCATAAAATTACTAACGTTCAAATCCAAGTGCGCCAGCACAGAGTTTTTAGTTATTGTCGGCTTTTTCGCATTCTTTTTATGTTGCAACGGCATCAAGAACAGTTCGTTGTTCGGAATAGATTTTACCGATATGCCCTGTAATTCATCAATCATTTTGACGACTTGGGCTTTGATTTTCTTTTCGTGTTTGATGATGTTGTCTTTGCCGAATTCGTGCAGGTTTTTGCCGGACAATTTATCTGCGACATACATGGGCATTTTCTTGGCGACAAAGATTCTGGGGATTTTGACGCTTAAATGTGGACGTACAATGTCCAATAATAACTGATAATTATTTAATTGCGCGACCGAAACATCACGAAAGATTTTCACAAAATACCGATTGTTCACGACACAGGTCATACGGTTCATGCTGACTTGGCGGACAAAGCGAATCGTGTGGACACGCACGCCATATGTTCGACGCACAAAACGCGCGATTGGTATGCGGAACAAAAATACATTTACATTGCCGCGTATGCGCCGGCGCCGATCTTGACCGGTGAACAGGTTGGAAATCAGTGCACTTATGTAAAACGGTATTTTATACATAGGTTTTTAATCCTTTGCATTGGATTATACTATATGTCGGAATATATTCCTAGGAATTGTTTATGTTGCTTTTTGTGTCAGATTTCATTATCGTTTATACATAGACAACGCAAGGCAAGGGGGATTCTATGTATAAATATGGACTGTTTCGTCAGGCGGCATCTAATTTGGCGGGGGTGTTCGGTAAATCACGTGCGCAACGTCGGTTAAATCGCGATCGGATTCGGTATTATGGTCTGATTGATACGGTTGGTCAAAATATGATTCCGCGTCAAAAATATCCGACCAAGATTCCATTGGCGTTCTGTTTCAATGCGCGCGGTGCGCGCATGGCGGCGGTCACAATGCGTTCCATTTTGGATGCATCCGCAGGGCGTTGTGATTATGACATTTATTGTGTTATTGACACGGATGTTGATAAGACAATTTGCGATATGATGCGTAATACGATTAAGCCACACAAATCATCTATTCATTTTGTTCATGGCAATCATGACTTTGACGAATCGCCGCGGCGCAAGTGGCCGATTGCTATGTGGTATCGGTTGATGTTGCCGAAACTGTTGCCAAATGTTTCGCGCATAATTTACGCCGATATGGATATGATATTTTTTAATGACTTGATTGATATTTACGAATATGACCTGGGCAAAAATGTGATTGCCGCGGTTCCAACCCGCACCAGCAAGTATATCAATTCTGGATTCTTGCTGATGGATCTGGACAAGATTCGCAAGGAAAAAATATATGAACAATGGATCAAGGCATCACGTGAAAACGATTTCTATAACCCCGACCAAGATGTTTTGAATTATACATTAAAGGGGCGGATTGCGTTTTTGCCACTTAAATATAATTTCCAGATTTCACATGGTTCGCGCATATTCAAAATATATCCTAAAAACGAATTGGATGATTTGAAACACAATCTGGTTTGCCTGCATTATTCTGACTATGTAAAACCGTGGAGTGATGGTATCCGCCCAGTATTTTCTGAATATTGGTGGGATGTCGCGCGCCGCACAGGTTTATTCAAGGAATAGGGCGATTGATATGGGAACGAAATTACGGCATTTTTTCTCTAATGTAATAAGTGCGTTGATTTGGAAAAAAACTTTGCGGGACAAAGTGCGGGTCATGATTCGCTATCCGCGCACATTTGAATACAAGCGATATGTTCGCGATTATGCACACAAACACGGCATTTGCGATTGTGGCATTTCTTCGCGTGTGGGTCGCGGGTGCGGAAACTTCGTCGTTATATTAAGCAATAAATATGTATTTAAGTTTCCACTGTTTTCGGACGGACGCGAAATCGCGGAACGTGAACGGCGCATAACAGATGCATTTGCAAAAATATCGCCAATCAAGATTCCGAAAATGAAAATTATTCCATACAAAGATATTGTAATTCGTCGCTATGAATTCGCAGATGGTGTTTTGGTGTCTGATGTTAAGCCAGATGTTTTTCGTCCGCACCGCGAACATGTTGCGAAACAGATTGCAAATTTTATGTATGTTATTGGTAATTCTGACCCAGTGGAACTGCGCGATTTAAAACCGAAGCCAAACGCAAAGCCACAATACTTGAACGGATGGTTCCATGGCGATATATGGCAGAACTTTATGTTGGATCCGAAAACATTTGATATTACTTATTTCATAGATTGGGAAGATACCGCATTCCAAGATTTTATGCCGGGGCTGTGTGTTGCAACGCGTACATGGGAAAAACGCGGATATCGCTATATGGGCATAACAGTTTTGTCTGAATATTCAAAACTTTATTTCCAACATAAAAAGAAATAAGTTAAAAATCCCAAGACGAATCGTCGAAAATATTTTTCATATGCGTTGCATTACGCGTGGTGCGTTATATAAACATAAAAAAACTTGCAATAGTAAAATTACTTTTCTACCATTAACGCGGAAAGAAAAGGAGAGTTCACCATGAAGCAAACTAGAACCACACTGAAAGCATTAACTGCTGCGTATCGCGCTGTATTACGTCACGGTATTTTGTGCAACGCAATTGCATTGGGATTAATTGCAACCGCACCCGCAATGGCAGAACGATTAATTTTGGATGAAGAAACGACTTTGACGGGACAAACGTTTACTGGAAATAGTGTCACAGCGATATCGGTTGATACAGAAAAGTGGACTGGAACTCCTGAAGAACCTGTTGTTAAGACGAATGCGTATTTATGGACATCTCCGACGGATAGAACTTTACAAAAGGATACGGAAGGTAAGTATATTAAAGGAGATATTGAACAATATACCTATGAAGTGAAGTCGTCAATTGCGGCGGGTGATGAAGCAAAAGGGGGCGCGGTTTATAGTACGGCCGCTTTGACAATCAGTGGTGGTGAATTTTCTGATAATGTAGCGAATGGCGCATTAACAGGCCAGAAAGTAAAAGATGTATATCGTAAACAAGAAGGTTGGGAAGATTTTGTATTAGAGTCAGATAATGGTGGAGATAAAAGAACACTAGATGGGGCCTATGGTGGTGCCGTTTATGCTGGGGCTGGTTTAACAATAAACAACGATGCTGTTTTTGCGAACAATCGTTCTGATAAATATGGCGGTGCTGTTTATGTTGTGGGCAATATTGATGTTGATGGTGCGTCGTTTACAAATAATGAGGGTGGTGCAATTTATGTTGATACCGGCGGCACCGTGGCGGGTTCGGTAAAAAATGCAACGTTTACTGGTAATACAGGAAGTTCTATTTATTCTAAAAATGCCAAGGGATTGAATATCAGCGATTCAACGTTTTCTGGTAATTCTGGGGCAAAAGTTGTTGAGAATCGTTCTGGTAATTTAGACATTACAAATTCAACATTTACTAACAATGATGGCGGTATACTTCTGTTAGGTGCCGGCACAACGGGGGCTGTGTCTTCTTTGCGTGGTATTACAGCCACAGGCAACACGTCATCGTCAAGAAGTAATATGTATTTATACGGCAAATCGGGGAAGACCCTTATTGAAGATTCGACATTTAGTAATAATACAACCATTGGTAATGATGGCGGTGTCGTTATGATAGTTAATAACAGTGATGGACCGGCGGTTATTAGAAACTCTAAATTTATAGAAAATAGTACACAAGGGGACAGTTCTGCCACAGGTGGTGCCGTTGCCTTTGGAAACAGTGTGTCATATACCGGTACTGGCAATGAATACACTGGTAATCACGCAGGCACGAATGGGGGCGCTTTGGCTAATACGGCTTCTGCAAACTTAATTACCGAAATTGGGGCGACATTTTCCGGGAATTCGGCAGATGGCGATGGTGGTGCGATTTGGTTTAATACAGGCAATAACTATTCTTTGGTTGCAAGCATAGTCGATTCAAGTTTTGTTAATAATACAGCCAACGGACAAGGCGGTGCTATTCATAATGCTCACAACAAAGGTGAAACGAAAAAAACAACATTAAACTTGATTGCAAAAGATAGCGATGTCATGTTTAGTGGCAATATTGCTGATGGTGAAGCTAATGATATTTATAATGCATCAACCTTGAATTTGGTGGCGGCCGAAGGAAGAACGATTTCTTTGGGTGGAGGGATTGATGGAGATGCCGGTACTATAAACATCAATAAAGATATTTCGTATGATTATTACGAAGAAAATGATGGTACATTCACAAGAAAGAATGCTTCTGTGACATCACCAAATGGAACTGTTGAAATATTTGGGGCGCTTAAAAATCAAACTGTTGATTTAGGTGCTGGTGAATTGCACTTGAATAACACCGATTTGACCGGTTCGACTGTTACGGTTGCGTCGGGTGCGACATTAAATTCCATTGACAATTTAATCAACGATTATTCGTCCAATATTACCTTGGCGGATGGTGCGCTGGTCAAGGGTGATATAGATTATACCGCGGGTCTGGCGGATACTTATTCTGCGGATTCCGGTGCAAATATTACCTATAAATTGGCAAACGCGTTGAATTTGTCGGGTGTGCAATATGGCAGCAAGGAAATCGCCATCACCAACACCGGCGCAACAGTTAACGCGGATGTGAACTTTGCATGGTTCAATGGTGACACTGGTTTGACATTGACATCGGGTGGCAATGGAACCGGCACAGTGTTGGTGTCTGGGGTTGCCGGTGGTATTAATGCTGCGGTTGATGCAACCGATGAAACAGTCCAGGAAATCACATACAGTGCGAATGCTGCGTCTGAAACATTTGATGGGGCAGACAATGTGATTCAAAATGCTGATTTTACAATTACCGGTAATGGTAATGATACGGATTCCAACAAAATCGTATTTGAAAATGATATGATTGTTGATGGTCAATCAACATTATCGCTGCAAGACATCAATCTGGAAAATACCGATGACGAAGCGATTACAGTTCAACAGGGTGGGTCGATGTACCTGACGGACGCACGTGTTGGTGTTGACCTTAACATTTTGGGAACATTGGTGTCTGACCCGACATACTATGATGCGCGGGTTGTGAACAGCGGTACGGCGTCGTTTACCGGTGACGTGTTCGAAGATGGCTCTTCGTTAACCAATTCGGCAACCGTGAACCTGAACAATGTTGAATTCAAATCGGGTTCTTCGTTGATTGGTAATGCGGGCAACACATTGAACTTGGTTGGTACAGGCAACATATTCAACGGTTCATCAACCGGCAACAATGTTGTCTTGGCCAGTGGTGCAAACTATACCGGCACATTATACGACGGTGTGGTTGATGCTCGCAACGGTGGCATTGATACAATTACTGGTTCGGTTTCCGGCGGCAATTTGTATGTTGATGCGAACTTGACATCTGGCGAAGTTGATACATTTGGTGGCACAAGTGGCGCGACATTAAAGGGTATCAAGTTGGCGAATGCTGGATATGGCACCGAAGACAAAGTTGAATTGGCAATCGGTGAAGCCACGTTGGCAAACGATTTGAACATTGATGGTATGAATTACTATACCAGCGTTGTCAAAGATGGCGACAATATCGTATTCAGCGACAAGTTGATTAACGAATCTAACCTGTATAGCAAGTTGGCATGGGATGCCGGTACATATATCAAACCAAGTGTTTCGTTAGAAAATACTGGTGATGATTATATGACGGTTGGCCAGGCGTTGACCGAACTGGATACACGTATTGCGACATTGAACGGTGATGCAAGTACTGATGGTTCTGTGTCAAAATCTATATCGGATGCGCTGGTTGATTTGGCGGCATCTAATACATATGACACATATGGCGCGGCAGATACCGCTTTGACAGATGCCAAGGCATATGTTGATGGCAAGGGATACCAGACAGCAAGTGATGTTGATAGCGCAATGGATGCCAAGGTTACAGCGTTGGATTTGGACAATACATATGCAGCCAAGGGTGATGTTGCAGATTCCTTTACCGCTGTTCATGGCGAAATCAACGATGCGATAAGCGCTGCGGCCGAAGATGCCACAACCAAGGCCGATGCTGCGTTGGCGGCGGCCAAGGATTATGTTGATGGCAAAGGTTATCAGACCGCAGACGATGTCACTGGTGCAATTAATAGCGCATTGGCTGGTTATACCACGACTGATGGTATGAGCACCGCAATTGACAGTGCAATTGGTGATGCATTGGCGGATTACACTACGACGTCTGATATGACCGACGCAATCGCGACAGCCAAAGGCGAAGCAATTAGTTCAGCCAAAGATTATACCGATGGTGCGATTGAAACAGCATTGGCGGACTACACCACAACCACTGATATGAATACAGCAATTGACAGTGCAATTGGTGATGCATTGGCGGATTACACCACGACGTCTGATATGACCGACGCAATCGCGACAGCCAAGGGCGAAGCAATTAGTTCAGCCAAAGATTATACCGATGGTGCGATTGAAACAGCGTTGGCGGATTACACCACTACCGCTGGCATAACCACAGTGGTTAATGAAGCGGTTGAAGCTGCGTTTGGTGATGGTAGCGTTGTTGCCAATGCGGTTGATGAGAGAATCGAAGCGTCTTTGGCAGATGATGGTGCAATCAATACAGCGATAAGCGGTGCGACCAAAATGGGTACAGATGGTGACGACTCGGTATCAATGTATGCCCACTTTGACGAGGGCGCATCTGTGACGGAGGCAGCGGCAGCGTTGGATACAGCGGTCAGTGCAACCGAAAGCGATATCGCAACACTGAAGGGCGAAGAAGGTACGGCGGGTTCTGTGAAGAATACAGCCAAGGGCTATGCCGATACAGCAGAAAACAATGCCAAAACCTTTGCGACCAGTGCGGTTGATTCATTGGCGAATGGCGCAGTTGCAGATAATACAGCGGCGTTATCATTGCTGAACGATGATGCGAATACCGAAGGTTCTGTTGCATACGCGGCGGCAAATGCAGTGGCGACAGCAAACGCATATACTGATTCCAAATTGAACGAAGTACGCGATTCTGCGGTGGCGGCATCAAATGCATACACCGACAGACGTATCGAAGATTTGGACAAGAATCTGTCAGCCGGTGTCGCGGGTGCCGTTGCGTTGTCTTCGGTCGCGGTATCTGGTGTTGAACGCGGTGAAGTATCGGTTGGTGCAGGGTATGGATACTTCAACGGTCAATCCGCTGCGGCGTTTGGCGCAACAATGGGATTGTCGAACAGATGGTCCGTTAATGCGGGTGCTGGTATATCTAATGCAGATGTATCGTTCCGCGCCGGAACAAACTACAAATTCAAATTGTTCTAATTTGATTTTGGTTTATGAAAATAAGCACCGCCTAATCGGGCGGTGTTTTTTTATTAACTTTTTTATGCGGCTTGTTTTATGTCGCGCTTTATGTCGCGGATGTATTTGCGTAATTCGTCAATTGGAACCAATGAACCGTCGCGCTTTATTGCAGACCAGTAATCCCAACCATTAAAACTGACACTGTGTTGCAAACGTGCCGCCATGACGTGAATAGATGCCTTGCCATACAAGGTGTGTGCCAACTGGGCATCATGGGTAATCATGACGCGTTCGCCACGCGGGCTGACCAATGTTTGTCCGACATACAGCAACCCCGCATCAATCAATTCGCGGAATGCGATACGCGGTTCTGCGCGTTTCGGTGCAGAAACTTCTATATCTGACAAATCAATCGGTGTAATGTTCGCAACGCGGTCGCGTGCCGCAGATACATATGTTGGTTCACGATCCATGGCGATAAAGTTGCGTCCCAATTCGCGCGCCACCGCCGCCGTTGTTCCCGAACCCACAAATGGATCCAAAATAATGTCGCCTGGTTTTGTCGAAGCCAAAATTATACGGCGCAATAATTCCATCGGCTTTTGTGTGTTGTGCAAACTTTTACCGTCGGCACCCTTGATACGTTCTTCGCCCAGACAGATATTCATTGCCCAATCGGACCGCATCTGTTTGCCGCCGTTTAATTTCTTCATTGTTTCGTAATTAAAGGTATATTTACCCGTCTTGCGCGGGGTCGCCCAAATCAAAGTTTCATGGGCATTTGTAAATCGTGTCCCGCGGAAGTTTGGCATAGGATTCGTTTTTACCCAAACAATGTCGTTCAGAATCCAAAATCCTAAATCTTGTAAAATTGCGCCGATGCGGAAAATGTTATGATAACTGCCGATTGTCCAGAATGCGCCGTCTGGTTTTAAAACGCGCTTGCATTCGGCAACCCAACGTCTTGTAAAATCATCATATTCTTTTGAATCAGCAAAAGAATCCCAATCGTCGCGAACCGCACGTGCAGCAGTTTGATCTTCAGGACGATACAATGTCTTTTCGCCCAGTTGCAAGTTATACGGAGAGTCGGCAAACACAGCATCAACAGACGCGTCGGGTATACCGCGCATCAACTCAATACAATCACCGGTCAAAATCTTGTTCAGATATTTGTCCATTCTCTCTCTCGCAAAAGACCTTTTATATCTGCTATTTTATCATATTTCGGGGTTATTAAAAAGCGGTGTGCAAGTGGGGGAAGTAAAATAAATGTCTTGATTTTTATAAAAAATGCATTTTTTTGATGTGCCAAAAATGCAAAATATACTTGCGTGCGGGGCTTTTGATTGCTACCTTTATGTTAATCATGAGATGCCCATATTGTAATTCTAGTGACAGTCGTGTTGCGGACTCGCGCCCGGATACCGAGGATTCCATTATCCGTCGCCGTCGCGTGTGCAACGCATGCGGTGCAAAGTTCACAACTGTTGAACGCATTCAGATGCGTGATTTGACCGTACGCAAAAATAGCGGAAAGTTGGAACCATTTGACCGCGAAAAACTGGCACGCAGTATCAAGTTGGCTTGTCGTAATCGTGATGTAAGCGACGATCAGATTGATAAATTGGTGACTTCTATTCATCGCAGATTGGAAACAGAAACCGCAGATGATGTGGTGCCCAGCAGTATGGTCGGGCAAATGGTTTCAGATTCGCTGTTGAATCTGGATCCGATTGCTTTTGTACGTTTTGTTTCTGTGTATCGCAAGTTTTCTAAGATTGCTGATTTCAAAAAGATTATTGACCAAATACCAGAGGATGATGAGGGAGCGGTGGTCTGTCAATTACCAAAGACGTCGCTGTTTTAGCATGAAAAAAATCATTGGATTTTTTGTCGCAATGTTTTTGCCACTTACCGCGTTCGCGTTAAGCGCGCCAGATGTTTTATCTGATGCAGATGCCAGTTTGTATGCTCAAATCTTTATGTTGCAAGACAAAGAAAAAATCGACACCGCAATGAAATTGGAAAAGCAGTTGGATGACAAGTTGCTGATGAACGAAGTTTTAATGCAACGCTATGTTTCCAAGACATATCATACCAAGGGTGCCGAAGTCGCGGCTTGGATGGAAAAGTATTACGATATGCCCGGTGCGGATCGTATGGCGAAATTGGCGAACATAAAAAAGGTGACGGTGCGAAAACCAAGTTTGCCGAATTCTATATCCGGCAGCGAATCGATAGAAACTGCACAATCTGAAACATGGACGGCGAAACAATATACCGGCAAAGTGGCGGACAAAATCACTAAATTCAGAAAGGCGATTCGCAGTGGCAGCACAAAAACCGCGCGTCAGATTCTGGAAGATTCTTCATTTAAGCGAAAGATAACCGAATCAGATTATGGGCGTCTGGCCGGTCGTATGTCATATATTTATTACACAAACGGCGAATATGAATTGGCAAAGAAGTGGGGCTTTGTGGCGGCGGACGCAAAATCAGAATACGGTTTGTGGTCAATGGGCTTGTTGTATTTCAAAGAAGGAAAATACAAAGAAAGCCAAAAATATTTTGCACGCATTTTAGATTTGCAACAGATAAACAATGCGCGTAAGACCGAAGCGGCTTTCTGGGCGGGGCGCGCCGCGGATGCAAATGGTGATCGGGATACCGCCAAAGATTACTGGCGTATTGCGGCGGCATATCCAATGGCGTTTTATGGCGCGTTGTCTGCGACTATGTTGGGTAATGTCCCTGAATATGAATTCTTTGAACAGGATTGCACCGAAGAAGATTATGACGAACTACGCAACACCAAATACGGCAAAATGGCATTGGCTCTGTTGCAGGTTGATAATCGCGATCGGGCGGAACAATATCTTAAATATTTAATTACTGCGCGTGCTTCGGATCGGACATTACACGCCGTCAATTCGGTGGCGACTGCGTATGGTTTGCCACGCGTTTCGATTCAGTCGGCCAGTGTTATTCGCGATCGTGGTATTTTGGAAATTGACGACGATATTATTTACACCGCGCAATATCCGTTGCCTGATTGGGAACCAATGGGCGGTTGGTCAATTGATCGTGCGTTGTTGTTGGCAATTACCAAGCAAGAAAGTGGTTTTCGTGCGGGGGCTAAATCTGGGGCGGGGGCAAATGGTTTGATGCAGATTATGCCCAGCACCGCGAAACGCGTTGCGCGTCGCAACAATGTGAAAATGGATGATATTGATATGTCAAAGCCGGAACATAATATGTTCCTGGGGCAGCAATACATTGTTGATTTGTTGGCGCATCCGTATATTCAAAACAATATTATCAAAATGTTGGCGGCATATAACGCGGGTATGGGAACATTGGTAAAGTTTGAAAAATCATTCGCAACAAACGACCCGCTGTTGTATATAGAAAGTTTTCCTGCGTATGAAACCCGCAGTTATATAAAGCGTGTTATGTCAAATTTGTGGCTGTATCGTGCGCGCCTGAATCAACCACTGACATCTATGGAAGAATTGGCGGTGGGGCAATGGCCGTTGTATAACAGCGAAGACGAATATGTTCTTAATCGTTTATCAATCTAATGAAATCAAATCCAGATTTTTCAATTGAATTAACACATGGCGGAATAATCGCAGGTGTTGATGAAGCAGGGCGTGGCCCATTATGTGGTCCGGTTGTCGCGGCGGCGGTGATTTTTCCGCGGTTCGACATTGAAATACCCGTCGTGATTCGCGATTCGAAACAAATGAGTCCGCGGGCGCGCGCAACTGCATATGATTGGATTGTCCAAAACACAACTTGGGCGGTGGGGCAATGCAGTCCGGCGGAAATAGATGAATTGAATATTTTATGGGCATCTATGTTGGCGATGGAACGCGCGGTTGCGGGGTTGAATACACAGCCAAATATGTGTTTAATTGACGGAAATCGGGTGCCGAAAAACCTTGTCGGCGAATCGGTGGTGCGGGGTGACGCAAAATCATTGTCTATTGCCGCGGCATCTATTATTGCCAAGGAAACGCGGGACCGAATTATGCATGAATTAGCGTTAATGTACCCCCAGTATGATTGGGACAAAAATGCCGGATATCCAACACAATCCCATTTACATGCAATCGAAAAATATGGTATAAATGAACATTATAGACGGTCATACGGTCCGGTGAAAGAAAGGATAAAAAATGAAACTGCGCACGATTGACGGGATAGATGTTCGTGGTAAATATGTTTTGCTGCGTGATGATTTTAATGTGCAAATTGTTGATGGAAAAATAACAGACGCTTTTCGAATCGAACAAAGTATGCCAACGATAAACGCACTGCGTAATGCGGGCGCACGAATCGCGATTGTTGCGCACCTTGGGCGGCCAAAGGGTTCGCGCAATATGGAATATACACTGGCACCGGTTGCAAAATATATGGGTGTTCCACTGATTCCAGATTGTTTAGACAAAGATTTTATGGCGAACATGCATGACGGTGATGTCGTGCTGTTGGAAAATGTTCGTTTCTATGCGGGCGAAGAAGAAAACGATTCGGATTTCGCAAAAAGGTTGGCGGACGGATTTGACCTGTTTGTAAATGATGCGTTTGCGGTTTCACACCGCGCACATGCGTCAACGGTTGGGGTGACGAATTTCTTGCCGTCTTATGCGGGTAAATTATTGGCATCGGAAATTGAACAACTTGATTCGGTTATGGAAAAACCCGCACATCCGTTTGTTGCGATTGTTGCAGGTTCAAAAATATCAACGAAAATTGGTGTGTTGCGTGCGCTGGCACGAATCGCTGACCGGTTGATAATTGGTGGTGCGCTGGGGACAACATTTAATTATGCAACTGGGGCAAATGTTGGTAATTCACTGTATGAAGCGGACCAGAAAGACACCGCGTTGGAAATATTGGAATATGCCAAGGCGAATAATTGCGAAGTTCTGATTCCATTGGACAAAGGGGTCGCAACTGAATTTGCGCGTGATGCAGTGCGTACTGACAAAACGTTTGATAAAATTACAGACAACGACATTATTTTGGATGCGGGCGTTTTAACAACGGCGCGTGATGTTGATGCAATTAAATCTGCGGCAACTGTTGTTTGGAACGGAACGGTTGGTATGGCGGAATGGATGCCGACTTGGTCGGCGGGTTCTTTTGCAATCGCGCGTGCAATGGCGGAACAAACACGCGCGGGAAAATTAAAGAGCATTGTTGGCGGTGGCGATACGGTCGCGGCGCTTGAGGCATGCGGTGTCAAAGATGATATTTCATATGTATCAACCGGTGGCGGCGCGTTCTTGGAATATATTGAGGGTCGCGAATTGCCGGGAATAGCGGTTTTGGAGGAAAAATAAAAATCCCTGCAAATGCAGGGTTTTATTTTATCTTCGTTTGAAATAGGCGTTTTATCAAATCAAATTTATTGCTGTATGCTAATTCATACATTTTATTTATTTGTTCGTTGGTTTGGGTGTTTAACGTAGTTGCTGATGCATAATCTTGTGCGGCAAAAGATATACGGTTGCGTGTGTGAATAATGCGAATATCAGAAGCAATCAATCTGTAAAAAGCACGATTTTGAACGGCTGACGATTTACCCTTGTGCGCCATTTGAAACAATGTAGCGTCCGCTTTTTCATGGCGTGCCACAGCAGATGCTAATTTTTTATCCATTGCGTACATATAGCGTTGTAAACGAATCGGCTCCATAGCGTAAAAACCAGGGGTGTGTTCGGCAATTTCGTTGTGATTGACATCAGAATCACCAGGTTTAACCTGCGTTTTCAGAATAATAGAAACAATCAAAGCCCATAACATAGTCCCAGAATATTAAGCTTTTTACGGGGCTTGTCAAGCTGGATGCCTTGAAAATTCAAATTAAAGGGCTATATTTGTTCTGCACCTTGATGAAAATTAGCGAATCGGGGTTTTATGTGGTATAATTTACAGACAAGACATAAGGATTTTATATGGCTTTAATACCTATGGTTATCGAGGAATCACCACGTGGCGAGCGCTCGTTTGATATCTATTCGCGCCTGCTGCGTGACCGTATCATTGTGGTTGGTGGTGAAATTGAACCAAATATGGCGAACAGCATTGTCGCCCAGTTGTTGTTTTTGGAATCTGAAAATCCAAACGCAGATATTTCTATGTATATTAATTCCCCTGGGGGTGAAGTTTCATCTGGATGGGCAATTATGGATACCATGCAATATATCAAGGCACCTGTCTCTACTATTGGTATGGGATTGGTTGCATCAATGGGATCTGTGCTGTTGGCGGCGGGCGAAAAGGGTAAACGATTCGTGTTGCCGAATACACAGGTTATGATTCATCAACCAATGGCTGGTGCCCAGGGACAGATTACTGATATGGAAATACAAATAAATCAGTTCCAAAAAAATAAGAAATCGTTGGTAAAACAAATGGCTGAATTTACTGGTCGTAAAGAAAAAGAAGTTTTCGAAGCGATGGAACGTGATAATTGGATGACACCGACCGAGGCCAAAGAATTTGGTTTGATTGATAGTGTTCTGACAAGAAAATAATTTTGTTCATAGGAATGTGGGATGAGCAACGATAAAACAAAAGATACAAATACCAACGCAGATAATCAGCAATTTTGCAGTTTCTGTGGCAAGGCCGTATATGAAGTAAAAAAACTGGTCAGTGGTCGTGGCGTTTGCATTTGCGACGAATGTATCGCGCTGTGCAACGACATTATGACGGATGAACGCACAGATGAAATACACAAAGACGCAGCCAAGTTGCCGACCCCACATCAGATTTATGATTTCTTGAACGAATATATTATTGGCCAAGAAGATGCGAAACGCACTTTGTCTGTTGCGGTTTATAATCACTATAAACGGCACAGTGTTGCGGCATCATCCAAGGTTGAAATACAGAAATCAAATGTGCTTTTAATCGGACCAACGGGAACCGGTAAAACATTGTTCGCACAAACACTGGCGCGTATTTTGGATGTCCCGTTTGCAATCGCAGACGCAACCACTTTGACCGAAGCGGGCTATGTTGGTGATGATGTGGAAAGTGTCCTGACGCGTTTGTTGCAAAACGCAAGTTTTGATGTTGAACGCGCACAACGCGGAATTATCTATATTGACGAAATTGACAAGATTTCACGTAAATCTGAAAATCCGTCGTTGACCCGCGATGTGTCTGGCGAAGGTGTGCAACAAGCATTATTGAAATTAGTCGAAGGCACAATCGCAAATGTTCCAGCCGGCGGAGCAGGGCGCAAACACCCGGGTGAAGCCACCGTTCAGTTGGATACCAGCAAGATATTATTCATTTGCGGTGGTGCATTTGATGGTTTGAACAAGATTATTGCAAATCGAACAAACGCACGTCGTGGTATTGGATTTGGTGCCAACGTTGAATCAAAAGAGGCACGTGAATCAAAAAGTTATTTGAACGATGTGCAACCAGCGGATTTGGTAAAGTTCGGAATTATTCCGGAACTGGTTGGTCGTTTGCCAGTCATTACAACTTTGCAAGATTTAGACGAAGATGCTTTGGTAAAGATTTTGACCGAGCCAAAGAACGCGATTGTAAAACAGTTTGTCGCGATGCTGGAAATGGACGGTGTTAAATTAAATATCAAAGAAGATGCTTTGCGTGAAATTGCCAAAATGGCGGTGGCGCGTAAAACAGGCGCGCGTGGTTTGCGCGGAATATTGGAAAAGATTTTGATGCAACCTATGTTTGATGCACCTGATAAGCCAGATTTGAAAGAAATTGTAATAGATAAAAATGTTGTTGCTGGTAAAAAGGCACCAATGGAAATCTTTGCCGATGCTAAAAAGGCGGCATAAGAAAAGGGTATAAAAAAACAGCCACAAAAATGTGGCTGTTTTTTTTTAACTCTTTATTGCGGTATTTGTCCTGTGCCGTGAACGTTGGCATACATGCTGTTGAATATGGCATCGGCATCTTCTTGGGTTGCTGGATATGAAGTATAACCCATTTCATAATTTGCGCCATTCAAAACAATCAATGTTGGTGTTTCACCAGCGCATTGGATGTAATAACGTGCCGGATCATAATATTTACCATAACATTTACCATTTCCAACCGCCACATAGCCAGCATCAGCCAATGTTTGGCAATCTGGTTGTGTACCATATGTGATTTCACCGTTTTCAATTACTTCGTCAACTTGGTCCAAAATACCAGAACACCAAACACGAACCATCTGACCATTTACAGATGCCATTGAACCGTCGGTTGAGGTTTTGCGGACACCAAAACAATCGCCGTTCAATACATTCAAGTCATAGTCCGAGTTTGTAAGTGTTCCACGTGATAATTCTGTGCGACCAACCGGCATAGTTTCATCAGTGTTTTTAAGCGCTTCGCCACAAATCATTTTCATACCCCAGCAATTCGCCCACGCATCCCACAGGCCTGCATCATAACCAGTGCCCATAGATGTATAGCAGGTTGCCGGATTTACACGACAAACGGTTGGCTGTTCCCACCAGGGCGTTGCAGCAACAACATTCGTCGTTATAAAAAGTAAAGAAAGCAAAAATATTTTTTTCATATTTACATTCCCGTTGTGTATATTTTATCAGATTTTATGGTTCCCTGCAAGTTGCTTTATTACAAACTTTATGGTTCAGGTTCAAACAAGGGATTGGTTGTTTAACCGCCACTACCAGAATCGCCGCCGCCAGAATCGCCACCACCACTGGAACCACCGCCTGTTCCGCTGTTCGCTACGCATGCATCATTTTGTTGGCTATAACCATCATTACATGTGCAAACGCCGTTAGATTTAGTTGCGTTGGTGAAACATTGACATGTGCCAGAATCACATGTTCCTGCACCACAATCAGAATTGGTGGTACACTCGGTCGTTTCGCCTGTGTAATATAAGGCGACGGTTGCAGGGTCGGCACAATATCCCCATTTTGTATTAGCACCCGTTTCATTATAGAATTGAGAGAACAGTTGAATACCTGTATCGCGTTCGGTGTTTGACGTCCATGGCGACGATACCCAATAACCCCCAACTCTTTCACATTCAGTTTTTAATACAGATGCCATAGATGCCTTGACTAAATCCAGTGTGGCATTGACATCTTGTAATAATGTCGTTTTTAACTCGTTCCACTTTGTTCCACTATCTGGCGTGTTTGAACGAAGTATTTCAATATCGCTTGGACGCAAGCACGCCTGGACGGCATATCTGACAAGTTTTTGGTACAAACTGCCGGAATAATCACCGCATGGTGGTTCATTATCAAATTCTACATTTGTTGGATCTTCGTCATAGTTTTCACCAGGTTGCGGACATCCCTTGGTCGGCGAACATTGTACACAACGATTTCCTGGTTGTGCCAAATCTGGATTCGCGTTTAATTGATATTCAAATATGATTTTGCCACACGCATCTACCATATAATAATATTTAAAATCACATGTCTTATATCTTGTCACGCACATAGAAGTAGATGAGTGCGATGATGAAGAACATGGTATAGTAGATTGTTCGCCACTATCGCCTTCGTCGGCCCTGGTGTAAATAGCGGTCGCACTGGCAGTGCGTGACATGGGCTGGTTTTCAATAGCTGTTGTAGTATCACATACGCCCCATTTGTTCGCATGTCTCTGCTCGCCAGGTGCATACACACGACACGCATAAGGATAAGAGTGCAGGGAATCGCTGCTGGGGACAGCGCACAAATCACGCGCATATTCTTGTAAGGTTGCGAAACAATTCTGGGCGATTTTTTGAGTTGTGATGTCTGCCATTGTGGTCAGTAATTCTTGCATACCATCTGTGCCACCGCCGTACAGGTTGCTGCACGCTGCTAATTTTTCGATACATAATTCTTCGGACAATTCTAAACGAGAGCCCAACAATAACTGTTCTTTGACGTTGCTAAAATCTTTTAATGAATTGCTTTGCATATCATAGCACTGGTTGACAACATCCAAACATTCGTTTTTGACGTCACGAATTTTTACTTGTTGACTTTGATAAATCTCTATAACCGCCTGGCGCACGAATTCATCCCATACTTCGTCGGCTAAATCGCGACAAGTATCCAAACTATCTTCGGCAAACATACGTTTGCGATTTAATTCCAAAATCAGTGTGCGGTTGGTGTCGTTCTTTAATATGTCGCCAGACAAGGATAATGTGCTGCCCAATTGGTAGAAACTGGATGTGTATATTGGTTCGCCAGTTGTTTTGTTCAAATACAAACCACTGGTATCCAAACAATGAACATAACCCGAACCGCATGCTGCCTCTGCGGTAACGTCTTTACGAACCTTGGCAATACATTCGTTGATAGAAGAAGAGTTGTGCGCATCGTAATTTTCCAGTCGTGCCGCATTCATTTCGCGTTCTGTTTCACGGATGGACGCATTCGCAGATAATTTCTTTTTATCCAAAGATGCCAAAATCAAGGCACAATCGTTTTCAATGTACATGCTGTACGCGGAAACAACCATGTTCAACAAAGATTTAGAAGAACAACGGTCGGCAACCAAATTGACGCATTGGCTGTGTACCGCATTGTATAATGTTTCGCCGGTCAGATTGGAAATGTTCAGACCCGATGTTAAATCGGTTGTTGCCCAAATAGCATTGATGTCACCAGCGATATCTAGTTGTCCCGCCGTTGATAATGACTTTGATTTTGTGGAGGATAACACCGCGCTTATACCAGCCAGTTGCGCCATAGATTCCGATTTGTCTTTGATAAAGGACGCTACCATTTCGCCTTCACTGGCATTCTGCATTGCGTGTACTTCCGCCGCGGTTTTTGGAATTGCCTCTATATTTAAATCTTTGAAATCTTGTAATTGGTCGGCGGTTTGGTTTAGTGCACGCTGTTTGCTTTTGATATCATACAAACGCGACGAACAAACGCAGCGACGATAAGTTTCATCTTGTGCCGCACAGAATTGATCCATACATGTGAAGTACGCATCGCGACATGTGTTATATCCTGTGCCAAACGTCTTGGAATCATTGGTTGTCGGCAGAAGGGATGCGCGGGTTGTTTTTGTGGTTGCGGTGCGTGCCCGTGTGGTACTGGTTGCGGTGCGCGCAGTGGTGTTCTTGTTAGAACGTGTGGTTGCGGTGCGCGAAGTATTGGTTGCAGTACGCGCAACGGTTGGACGCGTTGCGGTGGCTTGTTTGATGTCGCGAACCCGCACAGTTTGTGGTGCGCTGGTGCGCGAAACGGTATTTACTTGTTTTGTTGTGGTGCGCGCATTTGAAACGTTTTGGTTCGCCGCCCCCCGCGAAATTGTTGATGCGTCGCGAACCGCGGCATACGAAACACCGATGCCGATAAAGCACGCAAAAACAACAGGTAATACCTTTCTCATCCTTTCTATGAAATTATGTTAGCAAAAAAAATTATTTTCGGGCAAGGGGTATTTAACAAAAAACAAATAAAAAATCCCGTCGTTTGACGGGAAAAAACTTACTGATTTGGTTGGTCTGGTGTCGCACGATTGCGTTCAACAAAAGTGATGCGACCTTTGTCCAAGTCATACGGTGTCATTTCAACACGAACATGCTCGCCAATGTTGACCCAAATGCGTGCCTTGCGCATTTTTCCGCAAACAGTTGCCAAAATTTCGTGTCCGTTTTCCAGTTTTACCCGAAACATAGTGTTCGGCAATTTGTCTTCTACGACACCACTAAAAACAATTACATCATCTTTTGCCATATTTATCCCTTGGATTTTTCTTTAGTTTTTTTGTTGTCTGTAATGATATTGCGCACCAAGAAAAAATGCAAGTTGTTTTTAATATGCCTTGCACATAGGTCTTTTATCTGATAAAATATATGCTGTAAATTGTAGGATGGAATAAATGAAAATACATGTTATTGCATTGCTGTTGTGTATGGTGCCATATGTTGCATCATCTGCAACTGAACGTGACGAAAACGCCCGTATTGGTGTCAATCGTGTGTCTATGGCTGGGGTACGTGGTATTCCAAACATGACCGTCAATTTAAAGAAGACGACGACAACCACGAAGACAAATACCAGCACATCTGGCGGTGGAAATAATAATGGCGGTGGTCAGTCGGATAATGGTGGCAATAATAACGGCGGTGGTAATAACGGTGGTGGCGACAACAACGGCGGTGGAAACGATTCAGGGCAAGATAACAACGGAAATTGCCGTGACGCATATCGCGCCTGTATGGATGAATTCTGTCTGTTGGATGAATCCGAAGGGTATCGTTGCGCTTGTTCAGATAATATAAATAAGTCAAAAGATTTAATCCAAGAAATTCAAAAAATCCAATCCGAAGCTGATAAATTGTATACCGAAGGTGTCGAACGCGAACAACTGGGGGCCAAGGTGACGCTGGTGTTCGGTCAATCAGAAGCGGCGAAAAAATCATCGCGTGCATCGGGTTTAAGTTTCTCGGAATGGTTAAACAGCGGCAGTTCAACTGATGACGAAAGTTTGGGTGCGGATTCCGATATTGGTGATAATTTGTTTGCCATGGCTTCTAATTATTGTGCATACACATTGGATTCATGCAAAGACAAGGCTGAAATGGAAGAGGCACTGTATTCACGCCAGGTAGTTGCAGATTGTAAATCTTTTGAATCTTATTTAGCAGACCAAAAACGTAATGCCGAAGCAAACAAACGTACCGCCGAAGCCGCGGTGCGCAAGGCGCGTTTGGAAATGTTGGACACAACAAACAAGTATAATCGTGGCGAATGCTTGTTGGCGTATCGTTCCTGTATTGCGGACAAGGGTGGTTGCGGTGTCAATTTTGAAAACTGTTTAGATGTTGATTTGTTGGGGCGTCGTGCAAATGCGTGCGAAAATGTTTTGGATCAATGTATGGCTGTTCGTTCCTATGTTTTGGAAGATTGGAATGCCGAAGCGGCCAGTATTTTGGTTGAAGCGTCCAAGTATGCTGATAAATATGCACGTCAAACGTGTTTGGCACGTATCCAGGCGTGTTTGGAAGATAACTGCTCAACTGCAACAAACAGCGCGTGCTTGACCAATGTTAATGTTGCTGCGGGAATCTGCACTGTTATTACAGAATGCGAACAATTGGTGCCGGGTATTCGTTCTGCGGTAAATGACAAGTTGGGTTATTTGCGGACACAATTCTGTCAGAATGATGTTGATAAATGTTTGCGTGACAAGTGTGGTCAAAACTTTACCGCACCGGAATGTGTTGGTAAAAAGGCGACAGAAATTGCTGCACTTTGCCCACAAAATATGTTTCCATCATGTAAAAATGAAACCCAGTTTGACATTATATTACAAGCGACTTTATTGCAAATGGATTACCGTTTAATGCAGGGGTGCTTGAATTACTTTGGCGAAGAACTGGGCAAGGTTTGCGGAACAGATATGGCGTGCTTGCCAGCAGATGACACGGTTGCTTCGTTGATGTCGTTGCCAGATACAGAAGAAGGGATGGCAGAATTGCGTTCGGTCGTTCGTAATAATGCAGCAAGTGCAGTTGATGCGTTCTTTGCACAGTTTGAATTGGATAAAACTGTTGCGGCATGTCAAGATAGTCAAAAGCCAGCCGGTCAATCTAATTTAAGCACAAGTGTGTTCAACAGTGCAAAGTTGATTGCAAACATCAGTGCGGAAAATCGTTCTTTGCGTGCGTTGGAATCAAAAATTGCTGAATTGTCACGCGAACAAGATATAGAGACCGCGCGTAAGAATTGCTATAACACCTATGCGGTTGAAACGCCAGAAGAAGGCAAGAAGAATTACAGTTATATCCGTTCGGTGCAATTTGAACCGGATCTGCGTAATTGCCACGTTTGCCGTATGCAACAAGTTTGCGAAACAGGTGGCGAAAGCAGATGGACATCTGCTCTGAAATCGGCGGCCGGTGGTTCGGCGGCTGGTGCAGCGGCGGGTACCATGGTCACACCGGGTTGGGGTACTGCAATCGGTGGTGTCGTTGGTTTGGTTGGTGCCGGTGCATTGGGATTTGCATCAGGTGGCAAGGAAGAATACTGCCAAGAAATCGAATCTTGTGAAGATGTGAATATGTAATCGCATTACGCATTCCGCGGGGGAGAGAATATGATATCAAAAAGCGTTTTTGCATTGTTCGCATCCGCGATATCTGTCGTGCTTGTTTGTGATGCCAACGCAGCCGCGGTCGTTGCCAGAAAACAATCTGCAATTCAAACTGGAACAACGGTTCGTGCGCGAACCGAAGCGACCGGCATCTATGACCAAGATTGCCATGACGCTTACTATGGCTGTATGGATCAGTTTTGTATATTGGATAACACCAATGGTGGCAGTTGCACTTGTAGTGATTTAAATGCAGAACTGGAACAACAATTTGCCGCAATACAAGATACTTTGACCGAAGCAGAACGTATTCGCACCGAAGAAGTTGAACGGGTAAAGGCAGGTGCCCAAGCAGATATCATTTTCAACGGTTCGCGTCGTTATGATGCAAATGGAAATGTGATATATGATTATTCTGGTGAAAAGACCAAGGAACAACAACGCGCCAGTTTGTTGTCTTTGTGGGATAATGCTTCGTTTGATTTTGACGAAGTTGTGTTTGAAAACGATGTTGAAAATATTGCGGACAAAACAGGTAATGATTTGTTTGTTGCGGCGGATGAGTTGTGTCGCAAACAGATGCCAGCATCTTGCAGTAAAGATATAAATTTCTTGCATCAACTGTATGCACGACAAATTACATCTGATTGTAAAGCGTTTGAAAATAGTATTTCGCAAAACAAAGCGCGCGCGGATGCAGAATTGGCAAACGCAAACGCAGATGTTCGTACGGCGTTAAAAGAAAGTTTTGCCGAAGCAAACAAATATGATTTGGGTCAGTGTATGGTTGAATTTCGCAAGTGTATGCAGACCGAAGATGCTTGTGGCACTGATTGGATAAACTGTGTTTCAACAGTTGCGTCTGAAAATATGCAGAATAATTCTGCAAAGGCCAAGGTTAAGTCCCGCGTTGCAACAGTTGATGTTTATGAAATAACACCATCCACAATGGAAATGTTAAGTGCAAAACGGAATATTTGCGAAAATGTTTTGAATCAGTGTGTCGCGGTACGCGATCAGGTTTGGCCGGCATTTCTGCGGGAAGTAGCACCTACATTAAAGTTTGCCGAATTAAAGGCGGAATCTTTATATCGTCAGTCGTGTTTGAATAATATTTCAAATTGTATTCAGACCGCGTGTCGTGATGATATCGCAGGCAAGGGTGTTGCAACAATGGATGCCTGTTTATCGCGTCCAGATATGGCGCGCAGTTTTTGCAAGGTTGAACTAGAACCCTGTGAACGCATGGAACCGCTGATGTGGGGGTATGTGAAGGATAAATTGGCGGCAATGCGTGTTGATGCATGTACGCAAGAAGTGAAAGATTGCTTTACCGACGAAACACGTTGCGGGGCGGATTTCTCGAACTGTATCGGTATGGATTATGACTATATTCATAATATTTGTCCGTTGGATAAATTGGTTGTATGTAAAGCAAACAAATCTGATTTTTCAATGGCTGATATAGATTCTATGCTGATGGGATTGTATCTGAATATTGATAATGCTGCGTTGAATATTTGCCAAAATGTCGTCAATTCCAAGATGATGGAAATTTGTGGTTCCACCACCGATTGTAATAAATTCGCATCTAATGACACAATTGGAACGGGCAGTTTGCGTTCCGTCAAAGATGGCGATAAATATCGTATTACCGGTATGATTTCGTTTGGCTCTATCAAGATTGGTGATTCTGCGGGTACAATGATGGACGATGGCAAGAAACTTGGTGTTGGTAAAATTGGTGTCCAAGATTATTTAGCCAAGGTTCGTGAGAATAATTCCGCTGTGCCAAATGCAGATGAAATTATATTTACCATTGAAGAAGAATTGAATAATGTCGCAGGAACGATAAATCGCACGATAGAGCTGATAGAACAAGATCCACAAATACAATATTGTACGACTGGTCGTAATCTGGAACAAATCACGGGTGTATCTGGGGCGCAAACGACGGCGCGGTTCCCGAACCTGTTGAACCAAGTAAAGATGCAAATCGCATCGGCTGCGTTGCGCAAAGCCCAAGATAATTATAATGAAAAGTTTAATGCTTATGTCGCCGATGCAACCAAAAATGCATCCGCAGATTTAGCACAATATATGTGCCAAATGATGCCGGTGTCTGGTGGTGCACCGATTGATTCTAATGTTTCTGCTGATGTGTCGTTGGCTGCGCCATATGCGATAAGTTATGAAGTTGGCACGGGGCTGGATGTCAATATGTTGGCACGCGGTGGGCGTGATAGTGTGGAAACAAGTGGTACGACACGTATGACAACGGAACAAACAAACACCAAATTCTCGCAGGCGGTTGCATCTATTTTGACACTGGGATTATCTACGTTTAACAACAGTGGTCGTGTGATCCAGGAATTGCCATCTGGAACGCGTGAATTGTGGGCATCGTTTAATCGTGAAACCCGTGTATGCCAT
Organism: Alphaproteobacteria bacterium; assembly: GCA_017960855.1. Taxonomy (GTDB): domain Bacteria; phylum Pseudomonadota; class Alphaproteobacteria; order Rs-D84; family Rs-D84; genus Enterousia. The sequence goes on from JAGCYJ010000012.1 coordinate 72,875, forward strand.
TTCTGTACATCAACAGTGACAAAGAATTGTAAGAATACAGGCAGTCGTGGGTTCTTAGGTTTATGGGATTCGCGTGGTGTTGAATGCACTGAATCAGATCCTGTTGAAAAGTGCGAAGATATTCAAATGTAAAAAGGGTGGTGTAAAATGGAACCAACAGCAGAAGTCCAAGAAGTGTTAGAAAACACTGCGGAAATATTACAAAATCCAACCCAGATATTAGAGGTTGAACCGTCCCAAATTGATAAAGCATTACAAACGCTTATCCAGGCCGGTATCAATTTCGGTATGAAATTGTTGGTCGCGGTTTTAATATTGGTGTGTGGTATATGGTTATCAAATAAGATAACTCGTTCATTTAAAAGAATGATGCAACGGCGCGAATTTGATCCGTCATTGCAATCGTTTTTGGGTTCGTTCATCAATATTTTATTAAAAATATTTGTATTTATCATAGTGCTGACAACGGTCGGTGTGCAAATGACATCGTTGGTTGCTGTGTTGGGCGCGGCTTCGTTGGCGGTTGGTATGGCACTTCAGGGGACATTACAAAACTTTGCCGGTGGAATTATTATTCTGTTATTCAAACCGTTCCGTGTTGATGACATTATTGAGACAGCCAGTGGCAAGGTTGGTGTTGTAAAGAAGATAATGATATTTACAACAGAAATTCACACATTTGATAATCAGGTTGTGTTCTTGCCAAATGGCGCGTTGGCAAATGGTATTATTACAAACTTGTCGCATGGCAAAGATCGCCGTACCGATTTATCAATAAGTATTTCATATGGTGATGATGTTGATGTCGCACGCAAAGCAATACTGGAAGTGTTAAAGAAAGATAAACGCATTTTGAAAAAGCCAGAACCAACCGTTTTCGTGGCAAGTTTGGCGGACAGTTCGGTTGTGTTGACTGTGCGTTTCTGGTCGCATTATTCAGATATGTTGGCGGTTGCGGCTGATTTGAATGAACAGTTATACAAGGCATTGCCGAAAAAGAAAATCCATTTTCCATTCCCGCAAATGGATGTCCATGTTATCAAATAATTCACCCGCGCAAGCGGGTTTTTTTGTTATTTCGTTCCTAGATATTTTTACCCCTGTGTTTGATACAATTGTTTTGGCGGATGAATTAACCAATGGGGGAAAAAATGAAAAAAATATCAATGTTTGCAATTTCATGTGTTGCTGCAATCGGTGGCGCACATGCAGGAATGACCGAAACTATGGTTGTGTCTGGACCAGGTGGATTCAATGGTGGTGAAAACGTGATTTTGACCGTTGACCAAGTCAAAGGTATGGGCGACGATTCAAAAGTTTGGGTCGAAGGCAGCATCATACAAAAGAACGGCGACGAAAAATACCTGTTTCAAGATTCAACCGGTTCCATTATTGTTGAAATAGATGATGACGCGTGGCATGGATTAGTCGTTGGCCCGACCGACATTGTTCGTATCTATGGCGAAGTTGATCATGGTCTGTTCAATACCGAAATAGATATAGATTACATTGAAAAAATGAATTAAAAAATCGCCCGTCTGGGCGATTTTTTAGATTTGTTTTATTTATCTGTTTGTTAATTGTAATTCTATACGGCGGTTCTTTTGCAAATCCGCAGGGGAATTACCAAGTTCCACAGGATACAAATCGCCAAAACCACTTGGCAACAGACGGCGTCTTGATACACCGTTCGCCGCCAATTCATTTGCCACAACGGTCGCGCGTAATAGGGACAACTGCATATTGTTGCGATATGCACGTGTTCCCGGTATAACTTGCTTCTTATCGGTATGGCCATCAACACGGATAATCCAATCTATGTCCGATGGAATCTTGTTTTCAAAGTCCTTGATGACATTGGCAATCAATTGTAATTGACGTTTACCATCAGACGACAATTTGTATGAACCACTGCTGAACAAAATATCACTGGATATTATAAAGCGGTCGCCGTCGGCGCGAACAGTGGTGCGATCGCCCAGCGCATCTTTTATTGCGCGATAGAAAGCGGATTGATATTGTGCCGCCTGGTTCAATTCAGCAACCTTGTCCGCCAATGCCTTGTTCAGACGCGACGACATTTCGACATATTGAATTTCTTGTTCGTGTGCGCGTTCTTCGGCGGCATCCAGTGCAGCTTGCAATCTTGCCATTTGTTCAGAAAGTTCTGCGCGCTGTGCGGACATCTCGTCCTGAAGTTTTGCGCGGTCTTGTTCCAGTTGGGCAAGTTGTTCCTTTATCGTGTTTGCCTGATTTAATTGCTGGGTTAATTCAGAAATCTTGGCTTCGTATGCGTTTGCCAAATCTTCTAAACTTAAATCCGTTTCATTAAGTTCGTTTATCAATTCGTTGCGATCATTGTCCAAAGTTTCCAATTCATCACGCGCCATAACCAGCAATCGTTTGGCTTCTTGTTCATCCGCGCGCATCTGTTCAATGGTTTGTGCCTGTTCCGTTGTTTCCGCGCGCAAATCAGCAATGGTTTTTGCGCCACTGTTTTTGTTGAACACACTGGTGGTCGTCCACAAAAACACAAACATAATCAGCAAGAATATAAGGATGATAACCAGGTTCGAAAATAAATCTACGAACCCCGGCCATGTATTTGTGTTTTCACGATAGCGAATATTCATCATGTTTTTTTCTCCCTCGCCATAAAAACTAACTCAACTTTGCGATAGTTCGGTCAAAGTGTTGAACCGTTTTGTTCAGCGCACGTGTCGCAGTTCCAATCTGGGCCATTGTGACGTCCGGCGTCGCCGTGTGCGTGTGTGCCGCAAAGTATTCTTCTATTTCGTTAAACATCGCGTTTTGAACCGATTGAATCTGCAGTCCTAAGAAGCCGACAATCAAACTGCCACCAAGTCCCAGAATAGAACTTGTGAACGCGGTCGCCATACCCGCCAATGGGCGTGCCATGCCATACTGCATAGATTCCAAAACAGCTTCATCGGTCATATCCAGCCCGCTTATCAGTTCAGCAAAACCGCCAACCGTCATAAGTAAGCCCCAAAACGTCCCCAACAATCCCAAAAAGATAAGGGTGTTGGTAATATAACGGATGGATTCACGATTATCTTCAAACCGCAACAAAATCATATCCAGCATGCTGTTCAACGCCGCCGCGGAGATGCGTGCCGGCCGAGAATGCAACATCAATGCCACCGGTCGCAACACGCGTGGGGGCAATTTGCCGTCCCGCTTGCCATCCATATAATTATACAGCCAGCGGTGTTCCGGCAATAAGCGAAACATTTGAACAAAGCACAAACCAATCCCGAATATAGCGGTGCCAATGATTATGCCGTTCAGAATAACATTTGCGGTCGCAATCTGCATAAATGGGTCAAAAAACAGCACGACACCGGCGATAATTAACGCCAAAAACAATGTCATACGGTTAAGATTTCTGTGAAACGGGTTTATCATACAATCCCTCTTGTAAATGAATCGTAGTAAAAAATAATAATGTGTGTCAATTGCTTTATTTAATAAGAATATTTGTATGTTTGGGTTTTTTGTTGCCTTTTTTGATTTTTGTGTTAGTTTCGGTGGGTAAGCAAAAGGAAAATGTGATGAATATGGATCCAAATCAAGAATCTTTTGAACATATTGTGGAAGTTATTAATAATGACAAAAATCCACTGAGTTTCAGATGGTGGGGAACAATAACCCAAAGGGATATTTGGATTAGAAGAGGGGATGAATATTCCATTCGTGACGACGACGGTAATGATTACAAGTTTGTTATCGAGAAACGCAGGGGGCATTTGACAAAGTATACAGTGAAAGTTAACTGGGTAAGGCGTTCTTCGTTGGAAAGTGTGCCCAAGTCAGACGAAGAAAAATTGTGTAAAATGATGGAAAGACGCAGTGAAGAAGAAGCGGCATTTAGGATTATGAACAAGTTGTCAAAAGCCAAAAGAACTGAGCAGGATCCCCGATATACCAAGGTGCTGGGGCCGGGGCCAAGATACCAAAACCCAAGAGAATTGTTGCTTACGGTCAGATATGTTTTAGGCAGTGATGGTGAGTGTGGCTATTTATACTTTTCCAAGACGGGTCGGTGGGTATTTGGTATCGATTATAATTTTTGTTCCATAGATGTGCAGTTGCCGCCAGATTTGTTTCAGACTGTGCTTGAGTTCGCAAAATCTAGAGTTGCAATGACAGAGAACAAGTTTGGTCGAACAGGTCGATAAAAGAAATATATTAAAAAAACTTGATTTTATCAAAAAAATAGGCATAATTGGCTTCGTTCCTGCTGGCGGCATGGGGTCGTCGGCTGTATAAACCAAAGGAAATAAAATGGCTTATTACGAAAGTGTCTTGGTTTTCCGCCAGGACTTGACCGAACCGCAGGTTAAAGAAAAAGCGGCAAAATATACCGATGTAATTAAAGAATTGGGTGGCGATGTTAAATCCACAGAGTTCTGGGGATTGAAGAACTTGGCTTATGTCATTCGTAAAAATCGCAAAGCGCACTATGTTATGTTTAACATTGAATTGCCGGGAACCCAGATTTCAGAATTGGAACGTCGCAGCCGTATCGATGAAGACGTTATCCGTTTCTTGAACGTTCGTGTCGACGAATTGGCAACAACGCCGTCCGTCATGATGAAAAAGAATAGCGAAGAGGGTGAATAATGGCAGTTCGTGCAGCAATTTATCGTAAAAAAT
>JAGCYJ010000013.1 GCA_017960855.1 Alphaproteobacteria bacterium
TAACGAAATCAATTTTCCCCGTCGTTTTTGTTTTTTGCAGAAATCCGGCTTTTGGCGGTTTTCTGGGCTTTTTGAAGTTTCCTTCCTTGTCTATACATCAATCATAGAACAAAAACGAATCGCTCGTCAAGTATAAAATTTAATTATTTTCATTTTATTTAAGAATATTTGTCTTTTACTTATAAAACCATAAAATCCCATAAAATAATTATAAATTGTCATTGACAACCAGAATATCGTGTGCTAGGTTTTTTAATGAAGTCCGATTGACGCGGCGCAAACCCATGAAAAAACAAGGATAGAAATGTCATTGTTTCTCTCATCTTATGAAAATCGTTTGGATACCAAGGGACGTATTTCTGTGCCGGCGACTTTTCGGGCTTCGCTGTCTTCTGAAAAATTCGCGGGCGTGGTTTTATACCGTTCTTTCACCAATAATTGTATAGAAGGGTTATCCATGTCGCGCATGGAACAATTGGCATCTGCAACCGATAAAATGGGTGTTTTTGACGGCACTTTGGACGATTTATCGGCCATGCTGTTTGCAGATGCACGCCCATTATCATTTGACGTGACGGGCCGCATTATGATTCCGGCCGACTTATTAGCACATGCGGGAATAACGGACCGCGCCATATTTGTTGGTCGTGGAAACAGTTTTCAAATCTGGAATCCAGATGCATTTGCTCGTATGCAAGCGGATGCCCTGTCGCGTCTGCGCACTGCGCGCCCTGATTTCAAGATTTCTTAAGTTTTCGTTGTTTGTTTGTGTCCATGAAAAAACCGCCCAATCGGGCGGTTTTTTATTATTCGCTTGGGACACTTATTCCCAATGAGCATACCAGGTTTCGTTTTGGTTTCGATCTACGACTTCAAGTCCATCCGTTAAACATCCCGTAGCATCAACATATTCAACACCACCATTCTGCTGACTGAAATACCCCTTGAACACTTTACCACTTTGCGTTGGCACATCAATCGGTCCATTACCACATCCTGGCATTACCTCAACATCAAGATCTGCATCAAAATAAACTGCTGAACCATGTACGACATACAATGTTGTTGCGCCACCCGTACCGCCATTCTTATTTAATGTGACGGTAAAATCATAGGCAGGCCCTGATTGTGCCCACTGCGCATTACATGTTATATTACCACTTGGTGCAAACGTCGAATTGGCTGGATATGTCTGGGTACCGCATTTCCAACCATTAAACGTCTGGCTGCTGCTTGGGGCATTACATGCGGTTGCCGGCAAAGTTGTGACAATCGCACCTGCATTAACCGTCCTTTTGCTTTCAAATGTGCTTGTTTGGGTACCGCCATTGCAACTGAATGTTACATCATACGTCGTTGTTGCTTGGGTTTCCCAACGCGCATACCATGTTTCGTTTTGGTGTCTGTCTATAACATCATAACCTTCCATTGTCAAACAACCACCATTATCTATATACTCGGTACCGCCACTCTGTTGGCTATAATACCCAACAAAAGTACTATTGTTTTTGGTCGGAACGACAAAATCACCACTTGAACAACTATGATTATATAATTCATTTAGATTACTATCAAGATAAGTACCATCACCAGATTTGACGTATAGTGTGCTTGTACCACCTGTACCACCATTCTTATTTAATGTGATGGTGTAATCATAGGAGTTTGTTGGCTGCCCCCATTGTGCTGTAAATGTCTTGTTGCCTTCGCATAGATATGTGGTTGCGCCGTTATCCCAACCTGTTGCATTACTACCGTTTTTCTGACCACAAACAGATACATTTTTAAGTGTTACTGTTGTCCCGTATTTGCAAGTGTCAGCTTCTATGCTATAACTGCCGTTATCACATTCATATGAGACTGTATGAGTCTGGAAAAGACATGCCGGTTTTTGATACCCACCAACGCTACCAATATAGCTGCTGTATGACTCCGAACAACGACAATATTTTGCCACGCACCCATTATCCGTTCCATAAGGGGAAACGGAGGTACAACTGGCATCTACGTTGGCAAAACCAAAAGTCGTGTCAACATCAGCACACGGTGATCTGCATGTTCCATTATACACATAATATACTGTTTCGCATTTGCGACCAGCGGCCACACAACCACCATAAGTATTATTTGAACTTGCACTTGTACAACTTGAATCTGCCACTGAATTTGCAATATTTGCTGCAGAAGCCACGCAAGCACCGTTTGACACTTCATAACCACTGTTACAATTATATGTCCAGTCGCCGTTTGTCGGTGTGCATGAACCACCCGCCACACTGCTGTATGTCACAGGACGCGTCTTGGTACCATTGGTTATGTTTTCTGTTTCTGTCTTATTATATGTAGAACACGCCTTACATGTTGTGCCGTCTAACTCATAGTTAGCATTACAATTATATGTCCAGTTGCCATATGTTGCTGTGCATGAACCACCCGCTGTACTGCTGTATGTCACAGGACGCGTCCTGGTACCGCCAGTTATACTCTGAGTTTCCGATGTATTCAACCCAGAACAAGGTTTGCACTGTTCACCATCTACTGCATAACCTGCATTACAATTATATGTCCAGTTGCCATATGTTGCTGTACATGAACCACCCGCAACACTGCTGTATGTCACAGGACGCGTCTTGGTACCACCCGTTATATTTTGGGTTTCCGATGTATTCAATCTTGAACACAGTTGACATGCACCATTTACGTATTCATAGTTTGCATTACAATTGTTCGAACTGGAACCCGAGCCAGAACTGGAACCTGAGCCAGAACTGGAACCCGAACCGGAACTAGAACCTGAGCCAGAACTGGAACCCGAGCCAGAACTGGAACCCGAGCCAGAACTACCCGTATTTGCATCAGATGACGCGCTGATAAGTCCATTATATACATCATCTGCCCAACTAAGCATCTGCGCCGGTGTAGGCGTCGTGTTAACATTGCCATTGACCGACATACATGTTGTAATTACCGCCTTACACGCATTGACCGGTATATTCTTGTTGCTGGCACTATCATAACCATTGGAACTTAAACAAGAAGACACGTCGGATATACAAGTTTCGGCATATTCAGACAATATTGCATCCTGTGATGCTTTGATCTGAATCATCGTACGATACAAGTATTCTGAAATGACATTGTTATTTGGTTTATAATTACCCTTCTTGTCATACGAATAATTCTGACACTTGTTCAAGACCGACATACACATACCAAAGTTTCTGCCAGAATTCTGAGTATTTTTACTACTGTCATGATACCCGATCTTAAACTGCAAGAACTTTGACATATTTGTGCTGGTCTTTTCAGGATATGTACTACTATATAGTGTATCATTTATGTAATCCGCCAAGTCGCCAGTTGTATGACCATCATAGTCCCATGCAAACTTGGTACAATTTTCATCCGTACACCATGTTTGGTACAAACTGGACTTGAACAAACCCGCATGCTCAGCAGAGTATCCCAAGGATTTACCTGGCAATGAACCAACAACAATCGCGCCGTTCACGATATATTTGCCGGTCGGGTCTAAACAGTTTTCATAATCAGGTCCGCATACATAATCGTCTTGCATACAAGAATCCAATGCGCTGACACAGCCACGCAAATCGTATTGATTCTTTTGTTGTGAAACCATTAAACGCGCTTTTTGCAAAACGGTCTTGGCATTACGTACGGTTGCTGTCATCTGATCATTTGAATCAGACAAACTGCGTTCATATGCGATACACTGTTTATCTATTTCCAAATCATACGAATTAGTAATAACGGATGCATCAACGCCCTGGGCGGTGCAACTGTTCAAAACACTGGCCTTGCAACGCGATACAGCCGTCTTATATAATGTTTCGCCACGTTGATTGTTAATAGAGGAAGTATTGGTTGATGTTCCAAACAACGCAGACAAATCAAATCCTGTACTGGAAATCGTGAAATCTAACAAATTAGACAAATCAAACGACAGAGAAGTATCAGACACACCTGACGATGTTCCAGTTCTGACATCAACAATCATGTCTCTGATTTTATCCAAATTGGTCTTAATTTGACTATTATCCGTTTTGTTACGCATTGTTTCTTCGGCTTCGGTTTCACTAAACAATGTCGTAATTTCATCAGCCGTCAAACCAATATATTGAATCTTTTGCGCAACATCTTGCAATTCTTCGGTTGCCGCCTTTAATGCCTGTTCTGTCTTTTCATAGTTAACAAGATTTTTACTGCAAGAACAACGCCCTTGGTTATCGTCCAAGATATTGCAGAAATTATCCATACATGCGGTATATTGCGCCTTGCAATAATCGGTCAATTCAGCCAAGTTGTCCAGTTCAGATGTCGTTTCTGCAACCGATGCATTTGAAACAGAAGATTGATTGACCTTCATCGTTGCAGACGCAACACGAATTGTCGGAACACGGGAATTGGCAGAAGAACGAATACCCACACGACCACTGTACAAATTGTTATCTTCAAATACGGCTTCTGTCTTGCCGGATGCCGTCTGCACCGTCACCGTACCAGTAGTTGCACGTGCAACATTAGCGGCATTACCACTTGTCGCACGACGCGTAGAAACATTACGACCCGATGTGTTATTTGCAGCAGCACGAGATACCGTTCCACGTGTCGCAGTAGCACGAACAGGCGTAGTCGATGTTGTACGTGATGTTGTTGTACGTGCCGCAACCACACGGGAATTGGCGGCATCTGCACGTCTTGTGCTGACATTTGTTGCTGATGTACCAGCGGCACGCGAACCATTTCGCGTTGCTGTAATACGCGGGCTTATTTTTGTAGAAGCAACTGGTTTCTGTGCCACAACCTCTTCTTCGGCCACAATTTCGTCGGCATAATCGTCCGCATCCGCAATGTAATCCATATCGGAATACTCAAATGCGTCATCATAGAAATACGGCGAAACCTCCACAAAAGCAGGCAACGCCAGCAATCCGCCCAACACAACAACTAATCTTTTCATTGTGAAACCTTCCCTCTATTATGTTATATTTTATCATACCACAGCCCATCAGACAAGCGAAAAAAGGACACAATAAGTAAACCCAAAAGAACATATTCCCAAATCGTTAAACACCGCACCAAAAAATCTTGTATTGTTGTCCAAACCCGTTTATAATTCAGCACACAAAAAGGGCTATTCTGTGCTGTTATCAACGAAACTTTACTGGTGTTTGTTGGCGTTGCCATTGATTGGATGCGCGACGGTACCAACCACAGCCCAAGATGACCGATTAAATGGCTACACCCCAAAAATCACCGCGTCTGATTTTAACTATGACCCAATGAAGACCCCGATTGCCCAATGCTATACCGCTGAACTTTCCAATGGCAAGGATATCAGTGGTGCAACCTTGATTGACGATGGCATATCTGCATTTGTTGTCCGTTCCGCGTTTGCACGTATGGCAACCAAGACCATTGACCTGCAAACATACATTTACAGCAATGATTTGATGTCCAAGGTGTTGATTGGCGAACTTAAAAACGCGGCTGACCGTGGGGTAAAGGTTCGTATTTTACTGGATGATTATGGCACCAAATCAGATGTCGCGGATGTTATGTTACTAAATCAACACCCAAACATAGAAATCAAGGTATTCAACACAGTCCGTCGTCGTTCAAAAATGCTGTTTCTGCCCCAGTTATTCATGGACTTTAATCGCCTGAATTCACGCATGCATAACAAATTGTTCATTGTAGACAATATTGCGTACATTACCGGCGGTCGCAATATCGGCAGTAATTATTTCATGCCGGAAACATCTGCGAACTTTTCTGACACCGACGTTTTGTTTATTGGTCCAATGACAAAGTCCGCGACAAAATCGTTTGATGAATATTGGAATCATAAACTGTCTATTCCTGCATCTGTATTTCCAAAGGCGAAGTCAAAACACGCCATCAAGAAACTAGAGGAAAAGTTTGCCGAAATAGAAAACAAAAGTGCCGAAGATGCGCGCCTTTACAACACCGCGATTTTGATGACTCAACGTGCATTTAAACAAAAAAGAATGGATTTTAGTTGGGGGCATGGCACGTTCTTGGCTGACCCACCGTCCAAGGTGGAAATGACTATGGCCGAAAAAGAGGCCTATCGCGGTGAAATCGTCAAAAAATTGCAAGACCTGTGGACAAAAACGCGTAAATCGGTTTATGTTTCGGCGGCATATTTTGTGCCGGGTGCCGGCGGTTTGGAATATATGTTGCACGAAGAAAACACCGGTACGCACGTCACGGTTGTGACAAATTCCCTGTCATCTACCAATTCACCCGCTGTTTACAGCAAGTGGGAAAAGTACCGCAAAAAGTTGTTGGAATCTGGCGCAGATGTCTATGAGTTTATGTTGTCGGCGGAAAATTTGCGCGCGAAAAAATACGGGCGCGCACGTCAGGCACCTGTATTCTCGGTTCTGCACAGTAAATCCATTGTGTTTGATGACCGTATTTCATGGATAGGCAGTTTCAACCTTGATCCACGCAGTGCATATTTCAACACAGAAAATGTTGCGATTTTTGAAAGTGCCGACTTTGCGAAGAAATTGCGCGACATGATTTTGGAAGACACTAAAACATCGTGGCGTTTGACACTGGACGAAGATGGCGCCATTCAATGGACCGGCCAAAGATTATTGGATACCAAGGAACATACTTATTCGCACAGCCCGGATACCACTATATTCCGCCGTATATGGAAAAATATTTGCAGATTGATGCCTGAAAAGTTTGTGTAATTAGTGATGCGCAATCATATGCAACACCACACTAACAACGAACAAAATAGTTACGCACGCCAAAACAATCTTTGATAAATTATGACTGTGCGCCCCGTGACAATGGTCGCATTCGCATTTACATTCACGCACAACCATTACCCACGACAGCCCTAACATACCAGCCGAGAAAACAAATAACCAAGGTTCCAACCATTCTGGCATAAGATGCCCGTGCGCGAACTCTGGCGCGAACAAACCGACCACAGATAATACTATCGGCAAAACGCAACAAAACAAATGCGGCAAAATTGACGCAATAATTCCGAAACGAACGGCTTTTGATGGCATAATATGCTCCTTTGGGTACCTTGGTATCCCCAGCGGGAATCGAACCCACATCAAGGGTTTAGGAAACCCCTATTCTATCCGGTTGAACTATGGGGACACGTTTTTATATTCTATTCCCCGATTTTAATATTGCAAGTTATAATCACAGGGGTTATAATAACCACACGAAGTTGGTTTAAAAAAAACAAGGATGGAAAAGATATGGCAACAATAACCAGAATTGATTTTGCAAACAGATTACGCGAACGCTTTGGTTTAACAACCGCGGACGCCGGAAAACTTGTAGATGTTGTTTTTGATGAAATACGCGAAGCACTGATCAACGGCGAAGATGTTAAATTCGCTGGATTTGGTACTTTCAAAATTTTAACAAAATCTGCGCGTATGGGTCGTAATCCAAAGACAGGCGCACCAGCGGTTATCTCCGCGCGCAGGGTTGCAACCTTTCGCCCCAGCAACGAATTTCGTATTCGTGTGGCACAGGGAAAAAAATAAAAAAATGCCGGCAAATGCCGGTATTTTTATTTAATTAAAAACCATTATTCTGTTGGCTGTAAAGACGCACGAATATCAGCAATATTTGATGCACGTTCAGCAATCAAACTGTTCAAGTTTGCATGTGTCAAATCGGCGGCATATTTAATCGCATTTGCGAACGCCAGCGCATCACTATTACCATGTGTCTTGAATGAAAAACCATTTAATCCCAAAAATGTCGCACCCGCATATGAACGCGGATCAATTTTGTGTTTCAATCTTTTGAAAACGTGAACCAAGAAAAACGCACCAATCATCGCCAAGATAGATTTTCTAAAGTTTTCAACGATAACGCGTTTAATAAGTTTTGCGGTTCCTTCTACTGTTTTCAAAACAACATTACCAGTAAACCCATCCGTCACAACAACCTGAACAATACCAGTAGAAATATCATTTGCTTCAACAAAACCGATATATTCATATGGCAACTTATCTTTGTTTTCCATTAAAACATGATTTAAATGTTGCAATGTTTCGTTGCCCTTGGTTTCTTCTTCACCAATATTCAAAACACCTAATTTAGGTTTTGGCATATGACCGATAACCTCGGCATAAACACTGCCCAATGTTGCAAAGTCAAACAGGTTTTCTGCAGTACATTGAACATTTGCACCCAAATCCAACATAACAACACGTTCATCACCCGCACCCGACGGCAACATTGTTGTAATTGCCGGACGCGAAATACCATCAATCGTTTTCAATGCAAGTTTCGACAGCGACATCAACACGCCTGTATTTCCAGCACTGATAATTGCGGCGCTGTTTCCTTCGCGCACATCTTTGATTGCCATATACATAGATGTGTTTTGTGCGCTACGCAAAATCTCGCGAATTTTATCAGTACCACGAATAACATCGGGCGCATCAATAATTTCACAATTACGGGCAACACGCGGATATTTTGCAATCAGTTTACGCAAGACGCGTTTATCACCAAACACGCGAAAGAAAATATGTTCTTCGCCATTTTGATACAGGTATTGGTTCATACCACCAAAGACCGCGCGCGGACCTTTGTCCCCGCTCATTGCATCAATTGCTATAATTTTCTTTTCGTTTTCTTGCATAATTGCTTACATAAAAAAACGGCAGAACGGCACAACATGCGCGCCCATTCTGCCATAATTATGGGGTTATATTATTTTGCACCGCATGCTGGGCAAACATGGTGTGGACGTTTCTTTTCGCCACATTTTTTGCAAACACCGCATGGCATAACAGACAATGCGTCATGGCTGCGACGTTGTGCACTGCGTGCTTTACTTGTTTTACTTTTTGGCGTTGCCATTTTACTATCCTTTTTTTACTGTGTTGTATTTTATAAAAATATTCTTGTTTTGCAAGAAAAAGTTTATGCCGATATTACTTGGGCAACGAACATACCATGATTGTGCAACAATCCCACAACCGGTGTAAAATCGTCAAAACCCAAATAAAACTTAAAACCTTCGGATTCCAGTTTTTTTACGGTTTCCAATTTATAATCTGCGGTGGTTCCAGGGTAAGTATGTGGTTTACAGAAAACACGTTTCTTGATGTTTGGCAGCAATCCATCTATAAACTTTTCCACTTTATCCTGACCCATTGCCCAACGCCCTGTGATAAATACAATGGTAAAATCACGACCCAGTGTTTCCACAACACGCACCATATTCGTGTTTGGTTCACCGAAACGATCATAATCTGCGATTGCCCATTTTTTAGCAAGCACACCATCAATATCACAAAAAATTGCAGGTATTTCCTTCATCTTTCTCTCACAAAATATGCCCGACCGACAACGGTCGGGCATTTGTTATTTTTATTGGCCTAGATGTCCAACAACTGTTGTTGTTCGCCACCTTCGCGTGCCAATTTCTCTGCCTTTTCTTCGTCTTTTGCAATTTGACGAACACGACGGACATAGGCACCCGTTCCAATTGGAATCAAACGACCAACAATCAAGTTCTCGTTGATACCAACCAATTTATCGGTTGAACCCGAAATAGCGGCATCCACCAAAACCTTGGTTGTCTGTTGGAACGATGCGTTCGAAATAAATGAACGAGATGTCAATGATGCACGTGTCAAACCGACCAACACTTGTGAAGCTTCGGCCACTTTGCCACCATCACGTGCAACGCGTGCATTTTCTTCTTCAAAATCAACACGATCAACAACCTGACCCATCAAGAATCCTGTATCACCTGGGTTCGTGATTTCAACACGACGTGTCATTTCGCGGATCAGAATTTCAATGTGTTTGTCGTTGATGGACACGCCCTGCAAGCGATAAACTTGCTGAACCTGTTCAACCATAAACTGTGCCAATTCTTTCTGACCAAGGATACGCAAAATATCCTGTGGAACTGGATCACCATCAACCAACTTTTCGGCCTTGCGCACTGTATCGCCACTGCGCACCAACAAGTTTGTTCCCTTTGGCACCGCATATTCAACTGGCGCGGAACCATCAGTTGGTTCAATACGGATGATAATCTTGGACTTTGAATCTTCCAATTCAACCGTACCATCAACCTCTGCCAACAACGCTGGGTTAGATGGACGACGAACTTCCAACAATTCTTCAACACGTGGCAGACCGCCCGTAATATCGCTTGTACGTTTCGTTTGAACTGGAATACGTGCCAAAACATCACCGGCCACAACTTTGTCGCCATTGGACACATTCAACACAGAATATGTTGGCAACATGTATTCGGCAATCTTTTTACCGCCCAAGGACACCACATTACCCTTTTCGTCAACCAAAGTGATTGCTGGGCTTAATGGTTTCTTGGTATTTGTTTTCCAGTTGATAACCTTGCGTGAAACGATACCGGTCATAGAATCAACTTCTTCTTGGAACGATACGTTTTCAATCAAGTCCTTGAATTGTGCGATACCGTCTTTTTCGGCGATGATTGTATTGGAATAAGGATCCCATTCAGCAACCTTTTCGCCTTTTTCAACTTTGTCGCCATCATTCTTGATCAACATAGATGCGTATGGCAATGCGCAACTAAACAATTCCTTGCCCTTGTTGTCAACAACCGCGACTTCACCATTACGGCTAAGCACGACAACACGACCCGCAGAATTGGTAATTGTGTTCACGCCCGACAATTTCAAAGTTCCAGCGACCGGCATTTCAATAAAGTGACTTTCGGCACCACCAGATGCAATACCACCAATGTGGAAGGTACGCAACGTCAACTGCGTTCCTGGTTCACCAATGGATTGACCGGCGATAACACCAACCGCTTCACCAACATGGACCAGCGCATTACGCGACAAATCCATACCATAGCATTTTGCACACAAGCCATCACTGTGGCACGTCAAAACAGAACGCACATCCACAGATGGCAAACCAGATTCATTGATTTGGCGCGCTGCAGATTTTGTAATCAGTTCACCCGCAGGAACGATAACTTCTTTGGTAATTGGATGAACAATATCATGTGCTGCGGTACGACCCAAAACAACATCACCCAATGCCACAGACAAAGTAGAACCCTGGTACACTGGCTTTGCGGTAATGAAATCAGATGTTCCACAATCGTGTTCAGTGATAACGGTGTTCTGTGCCAATTCAACTAAACGACGTGTCAAATAACCTGCTTCAGCCGTTTTCAACGCGGTGTCCGACATACCTTTACGTGCACCGTGTGTTGAAGTGAAGTATTCCGCCATTGTCAAACCTTCTTTAAAGTTTGAAATAATTGGAACTTCAATAATAGAACCGTCTGGCTTCTGCATCATACCACGCATACCTGCGACCTGCTGAATCTGCCCCTTGGAACCACGGGCCTTGGACACAGCCATCATATAAATACTGTTCCAATTTTCGCCTTCGGTCTTACCCAATGCTTCATATGCTTTATCACCAAGTTCGTCGGTTGTTTTCTGCCACAAGTCAATCAACTTGTTATGACGTTCACCACCAGACAACAAACCGTTTTGATATTGCTTTTCAATTTCAGCCGCCGCTTTGTTTGCGTTTGCGATCATTTCTGTCTTTTCTTTTGGAATAACAATATCGTCAAATCCAATAGAAATACCAGAACGTGCAGCTTGTTCAAAACCTGTGTTCTTTAATGCGTCTGCCAACATAATCATTGCTTTGTCGCCACAACGTTCGTATGTAATGGCCAACAATTTTTTGATTTCGCCAGATGGCATAACCTTGTTCACTAAATCAAATGGCATATTGTCAGATTTCGGCAACAATTCGCCCAAAATCATACGACCAGCCGTTGTTTCATAACGTTTGCCATTGATACGCGCAACAATTGGTGTGTGTAATGTAATCGCTTTGTTTTCCAAAGCCATTTTAACTTCGTCCATATTAGCAAAACGTGGCGATTTTTCATTCACAGTACCATTCATCAACGAGATGTAATACACACCCAAAACCATGTCTTGTGATGGCACAATCATAGGTTCACCATTTGCCGGCGACAAAACGTTATTAGATGACAACATCAATGTGCGCGCTTCCAATTGTGCTTCTAATGAAATTGGAACGTGAACAGACATCTGGTCACCGTCGAAGTCAGCATTAAATCCTTTACACACCAATGGATGCAAACGAATTGCCTTACCTTCAATCAAAACTGGTTCAAATGCCAACAATGACAATCTGTGAAGTGTCGGCGCACGGTTTAACAACACTGGATGTTCGTAAATAACCTTTTCCAAGATTTCCCAAACGATATCTTCACCGTTTTCAACCATCTTGCGTGCGGTCTTTAATGTGTTTGCATAATCACCGGCAAGCAAACGTGCGAAAACAAATGGCTTAAACAATTCCAACGCCATCTGTTTTGGCAAACCAACCTGGTGCAATTTCAATGATGGTCCCGACACAATAACGGAACGACCTGAATAGTCAACACGTTTACCCAACATGTTCATACGGAAACGACCCGACTTACCACGCAATGAATCAGACAGTGATTTAAGAGGTCTGCGGTTTTGTGAAACCATTGGACGTGCTTTGTGTCCGTTATCAAACAATGAATCAACCGCTTCTTGCAACATACGTTTTTCGTTGCGGATAATGATTTCAGGTGCATGCATTTCTTGGAATCGTTTCAAACGATTGTTACGAATAATTACACGACGATACAAATCATTCAAATCAGATGCCGCGACATGACCCGCATCCAATGTGACCAATGGACGCATATCTGGTGGAATAACCGGCAAAACATCCGGCAACATCCACGCTGGATCTGTCTTGGAATCCAAGAACGCTTCAACCAATTTCAATTGTTTGATGATAGATTTACGTTTTGCTTCGGACTTTGTTTCCGCCAATTCTGCGCGCAGACGTGTGCGTTCATCACCCATATCCAAATTCGCGATAATGGAACGAACACCTTCGGCACCAATACCGACATGGAACGCATCCGCACCAAATTCTTCAACGGCGGCCTGGTATTCATCTTCGCTGATAACATCATATTGTTTAAGGTTGGTTAAACCTGGTTCAATAACAATGTATGCATCATAAGAAATAACCTGTTCCAATTTTTTCTGTGGCAGATTATTCAACAAAGTTGCAATCTTACCTTCACGCAAAAACCATGTGTGCGCCACAGGCATTGCCAATTTAATGTGTCCCATGCGTTCACGACGAACCGAAGAAGGTCCGACTTCAACCCCGCAACGTTCGCAGACAACACCGCGGAACTTGATTCTTTTATATTTACCGCATGCACATTCGTAATCCTTGACTGGACCGAAAATCTGTTGGCAGAACAACCCTTCGGATTCCGGTTTTAACGAATGATAGTTGATTGTTTCCGGCTTTTTCACTTCGCCATGTGACCATGACAAGATTTCTTCGGGTGATGCAATCGTAATGCGCAATGCATCAAATTGTTCCTTGGTTTCAATTTGTCCAAATATCTTCTGCAACATATTTGTCATATTATTTAGCTCCTTTTCGTCGCTTTTTTGTTGTTAGTCGATAGTTGTTAGTTGTTAGCAAACCTAACAACTATAACTAATCAATTTTTTTCGGTGTCATCGCCAAACCTAAACCACGCAATTCACGCACAAACACGTTAAATGCTTCTGGGGTTCCTGTTTGGATATCGGTTGAACCAGAAATGATGGATTCATACATCTTGTTACGTCCGACGATATCGTCAGATTTCACAGTCAGCATTTCGCGCAACAAGTGCGCCGCACCGTGTGCTTCCAATGCCCACACTTCCATTTCACCAAGACGCTGACCACCCATGTGTGCCTTACCGGACAATGGCTGTTGTGTGACCAACGAATAGTTGCCGATGGAACGTGCGTGAATCTTTTCATCAACAAAGTGATGCAACTTCATCATGTACATAACACCAACGGTCACTGGACGTGCAAACTTTTCACCAGTCATACCGTCATACAATGTGAACTGACCGCTTTCTGGTAATTTTGCCAACTTCAACATATTGTGAATATCGTCTGATGTAGCACCATCAAATGTTGGTGTTGCCATTGGAACACCATCACGCAACAATGCCGCTTCGGCGCGAACATCTGTGTCGGTCATCTTTTCCAATTTTTCAGCAATTTCTTTACCATAGATTTTGCCCATAAGCGTGCGCAAATCATCGGTGACTGCACGTTTGGCCTTTACTTCGTCCAAAACTGCGCCAATTTGTTGACCCAATGTACGTGCTGCCATACCAAGATGGGTTTCCAAAATCTGACCAATGTTCATACGGCTTGGCACACCTAACGGATTCAGAACGATATCGACTGGGGTTCCATCTTCCATATATGGCATATTTTCAATTGGAACGACCGTTGAAACGATACCCTTGTTTCCGTGACGACCCGCCATCTTATCACCCGGCTGCAATTTCATCTTATGTGCGATATAGACCTTGACTTCTTTCAACACACCGGCATTCAAAGAGTTGCTTTCGGTCGCTTTGGCGATTTCTGCATCGGCACGATCATTCAATTCTTTCAATTTAATGATGTGTTGTTCACGCAGTTCGTCAATCTTCGCTTGATGTTCTTTGCTCTTCACAGACAACTTTTTAATATCAGATGGTTTGATACCTTCGAACACTTCGGCAGTCAGTTTCTTGCCGATAAACGGTTTCAAAGATCCTGTGCCACCATCAATGACATCGTTTTCTGCAATTTGGAAAACCTGATCAGCAAAGCCCTTTTCGATAATAGAAGTTTCTTCTTCGCGGTCTTTGTTAATCTTTTCAATTTTCTGCAATTCAATCATCTGGGTGCGTTCATCTTTCTTGACCCCATGACGAGTAAGAACATTTACACCGATAACTGTTCCTTCTTCGTTTGGACCAACACGCAAAGATGTATCTTTAACATTCAATGCCTTTTCACCAAAGATGTTGCGCAATAACGCTTCTTCTGGGGTCAACAATGTTTCAGATTTTGGTGAAACACGACCGACCAAAATGTCGCCTTGTTTAACGCGCGCGCCAACATAGATGATACCAGATTCGTCCAGATTCTTTAACGCTTCTTCGCCAACATTTGGAATGTCGCGTGTGAAACTTTCTGGTCCAAGTTGGGTATCACGCACTTTGAATTCTTTTTCAACAATCTTGATAGATGTGAATGCATCATCACGTGAAATACGTTCTGAAATCACAATAGCGTCTTCATAGTTGTATCCGCGCCATGGCAGAAAAGCAACCAACACATTGCGACCCAACGCCAATTCACCATAGTTCATAGATGAACCGTCGGCAATGATGTCGCCCGCGGCAATACGGTCGCCAACTTTGACCAATGGTTTTTGGTGAATCAGTGTTTCACTGTTGCTGCGTTCAAACTTTTCAAGGTTGTAAATATCAACACCCGTCACAACATTGCGGCTGTTCATACATTTAACAACGATACGATTTGCATCAACGGATTCAACAACACCTGCATGCTTTGCAACTTTACCTGTGCGGGAATCACGTGCAACTTCGCGTTCAATACCAGTTCCGACTAATGGTGCCTGGACACGCATCAAAGGAACGCCCTGACGTTGCATGTTTGAACCCATCAACGCACGGTTAGCGTCGTCGTTTTCAACAAACGGAATCAAACCGGTTGCGATGGACACCACCTGACGTGGTGCAACGTCAATAAGGTCAATTTCTTCTTTTGGAACCATGGTAAATTCGCCGTCAACACGCGCCGTCACCATTGCATCAGCCAAAACGCCTTTGTCTGTGGTCGGTGTGTTTCCTTGGGCGATTTTGTGTCCCAATTCTTCATCCGCAGTCAGATAAACCATCTTGTCTGTGACGCGGCTGTTTTCTACAACATAGTACGGTGTTTCAATAAATCCATATGGATTAACACGTGCATATGTTGCCATGTGTGAAATCAGACCAATGTTTGCACCTTCGGGTGTATGAATCGGGCATAAACGACCATAGTGTGTTGGGTGAACGTCACGCACGTCAATGCCGGCGCGTTCACGATTTAACCCACCCGGACCCAAAGCGGAAATCAAACGTTTGTGTTCCAATTCAGACAATGGGTTATATGCATCCATAAACTGGGACAACTGTGATGTTCCAAGGAATTCTGAAATCAAACTCATCAACGGTTTAACATTGATAACATCTTGTGGTTGCATATTCGCAATATTCGGGCTGGACAACGCTTCACGAACCAAGCGTTCAATACGCAACATACCGGTACGGAAGTTTTGTTCCAACAATTCACCAACCGCGCGAACACGACGATTTGATAAGTTATCAATATCATCAATTGTATCTTTGTGATCAATGATGTTTGTCAATGTCTTTAACACCGCCAAGAAATCTGCCTTGGTCAACAATCTGTCGTCTTCTGGACGTTTGCCTGAATCAATCTTCAAACGTTTGTTCATCTTGAAACGACCAACCGGCGACAAATCATAATATGCCGGATCAAAACCTTGACGTTGGAACAGATTGATTGCCGCTTCAACCGTCGGACGTTCACCCGGACGGATGATGTTATAGATTTCAATCAACGCTTCTTCGCGGTTTGTTGTCTTATCAGCCAACAATGTATTGCGCATATGTGCAGTAATTGTTGTGTTATCAATTGAAATCAACGATATTTCTTTGACACCCAATTTGTCCAAATCAGACAAGATTTCATCTGTGATTTCTGTACCTGCTTGATACAAAACTTCATCACCATTCATAATCGGATCAAACAAATATTCACCAATCAAAGATTCAGGCAAAATGCCAAATGTCTTGGATGTAGTTGTGATTTTTGACAAACGTTTTGCGGTTAATCTGTCGCCCTTGGACGCCATTGTCTTTTTATCTTTTGGATTAATCAAATCGTAATTCAAACGATATTTTTCCAAACCTTCGAATGCGTTTGTATCGCCAACCCACATTTTGCCGTCAAACTTTAACGCGATGCGTTTATAGAAAGCCGACAACATTTCTGTATCAGACATGCCACGAATATTTTGTTTACGTGGATCCGCCGCCCATTTCTTTTCATCTTCGGCCGCCGGCAGACAACGCAACAACACCGTCGCAGGAATCTTGCGACGACGATCAATACGGACATAAATAACACCCTTGGCTTCCTCGAAATCAATCCAAGAACCGTGTTCTGGAATGATACGCGCCGTGTATGTTATTGGGTTGCCCGCAACCTTGGCTTCTTTGGTGGTTGCAAAGACAACACCTTGGGCACGATGCATCTGGGAAACGATAACACGTTCCACACCGGATGCGATAAAACTGCCGCGTTCTGTCATCAACGGCACTTCGCCCATAAATATCTCTTGTTCTTTGATATCGCGCAAAGATCTTTTACCATCTTCGGCAATGTCCCAAAGAATTAATCTTAATTTTAATTTCAATTTGCTGGAATAAGTCATATTCCGCAACATGCATTCCTTGACGTTATACACTGGTTTATCCAATGTGTATTCAACGAATTCAAGGTCAGCAATTCCCGCATAATCTTTGATTGGGAACATGGACGAAAACACGTTCTGAAGTCCCATATTTTTACGATTTTGCGGTTCTACATCCGCCTGTAAGAAATCCTTATAAGAGTCATATTGAATCTCGACTAAATCAGGAAGCGGAGTTTGCAAAAAACTTTTACCAAAAGATTTTCTAAATTTTTGGATAACGGCCATGGGTATCAATCCTTTTTATTTTTGCGTTTTGCAAACGAAACATAGTTTGTCTTTTTTACGCCTTTTCGCCCACCACAAGATTTTATAATCCAGGGTGGGCTTATGACGACCTGTGCGATTGCACAGGATTTTTTTATTTGAATTATTTCAATTCAACTTTGGCACCAGCTGCTTCTAATGTTGCTTTCATCTTGTCAGCTTCATCTTTTGCAACTGCTTCTTTGATTGCCTTTGGTGCGGATTCAACCAAAGCTTTGGCTTCACCCAGACCCAAACCTGTGATGTCTTTCACAGCTTTGATAACAGCCAATTTGTTTGCGCCGACATCTGCCAACACAACATCAAATTCTGTCTTTTCTTCAGCGGCTGCACCAGCGACCGGACCAGCTGCAACTGCAACTGCGGCGGCGGCGCTAACACCCCAAGTTTCTTCCAGCGCTTTGGACAATTCAACAGCTTCCATAACGCTCAATTTTGACAATTCTTCAACCAATTTTTGAATGTCTGCCATTTTAGTACTCCTTTAATCAGAATGTTCCCATTCCGGTTTTTATTGATTCTTTTTTCCATACTCTGCTGAAACGCGGGCCAAGCGTGATGCTGGTTCAACCAAGATACGCGCGATAGTACCACGAATTTCCAACAGGGAAGGAAGCTTGGATAATTGCACAATGCCGTCTTTATCAAGGACATCTGCATCCATTTTACCGCCGATAATGTTCAAGTTCGCATGATCTTCGGCAAACTTGGCCAAAACCTTGGTGACCGCCAACGCGTCTGTTGCAACTGCAACAGCTGTTGGACGTTTCATCATATCGGATACAGCTTCGAAATTGGTATCTTTCAATGCCCTTTTCATCAAACGGTTTTTGACAACTTTGAAAACTGAAACCAATGGGCGTAATTCATTACGCAGGGCTTCAAATTCTTTCACTGTCAAACCATTGTTTTCTACAACGAAAACACCGTTTGCATCTTGAAGTGACGACTGCAACGCTGAAATCAAATCTGATTTTTCTTCGCGTCTCATCTTATACCCTTACTTCTTCGTTTTGTTTAACTTTCCACCGGACTTGCGTCCAAATGGGGCCTGTACTTCCTGCCCCAAAGAATTTTTTCTTTGTCTATGATGGCAATTAAGCTGCATTTTTGGTGCAACACCATCAGTCTTGGACAGAAATCTCGTTTCCGCCCAGTGTTCTTCGCACTGGGCGAATTATTATTTCACATCAATCTTCAAGCCCGGACCTTGGGTTGTGGCAACAGATGCCCCCAAGATGTACTGGCCCTTGGATGATGCCGGTTTAACCTTTTTCAATTGATCAATCAATGCAGTTGCATTTTCAACCAATTTATCCGTTGTGAATGACATTTTACCGATACCGGCGTGAATAATGCCCTTCTTTTCGGCACGGTATTCAATTTGTCCTGCCTTGGCAATTTTAACAGCTTCGGCAACATTGTTTGTGACTGTTCCCAATTTTGGATTCGGCATCAAACCTTTTGGACCCAAAACACGTGCGACTTTGGACATTTTCGGCATCATATCCGGTGTTGCGATAACGCGATCAAAGTTGATTTGACCACCGGCCACGGCTTCAATCAATTCTTCGCCACCAACAACATCAGCACCCGCCTTTTTGGCTTCGTCCTGAGAATTGATGGTAAATACGGCGACGCGGACCTTTTTGCCTGTGCCATTTGGCAAAGACAACATTCCACGAATGTTTTGATCTGCCTTGGTAATATCAATACCTAAACGGATTGCGATTTCCAAACTTTCATCAAACTTCTTGGATGCAAATGGGCGCAATGCTTCAATTGCGTCGGCAATGGAATAAACTTTTGTTCTGTCCAAATTTGCCCAAGATTGCTGTCTTTTCGTAAGTTTCATGTCTTATTCCTCCACCTTTACGCCCATAGAACGACATTGACCCGCAACGATATTCATAGCGGATTCAACGGTAGAGCAATTAAGATCCGGCATTTTTGCCTCAGCAATTTGCTTGATTTGATCTTTTGTGATTGTTCCAACAAAATCGCGACCCGGTTTGTGTGAACCGATTTTCAATTTCAGTGCCTTCTTAATATAATAAGACACAGGTGGCAATTTCATAATAAATTCGAAACTGCGGTCTGTATAAACCGTAATAATGCACGGAATCGGCATACCCGGTTCTTTGTCAGCGGTTTTGTCATTAAATTGTTTGCAGAATTCGGCGATATTAACGCCTGCGGCACCCAATGCCGGTCCAATCGGAGGCGCTGGATTCGCTTGTTTAGCAGGGACGACCAACTTGACCAATCCCTTAACTTCTTTCTTTGCCATTTTTTCACTCCATTTTTGTTTGTTGTGTTGTGGTGCGATGTGGCGCATCTACCACAGTGTGCGATTTTACTAAATCGCGAAAACTTTTTGACTTTTACACCCGTTCAACTTGTGTAAAGTCCAATTCCACGCTTGTTTCACGACCGAACACCAAAATTGTGACGGTCATTTTTTGTTTCAGATTATCCGCTTCGGAAATAACACCGTTAAACCCTGCAAACGGACCATCAACAACATGAACTTCTTGGCCAACTTCATATGTGACATCGTCAACGGCGATTGCGCCCTCTTCTACTTGCTTCATCAAGCGGCGGGCTTCTTCTTCGCTGACCGCGATTGGCTTTTGTTTTGCACCAAGGAACATAACCACCTGGGGCATCAATTTCACCAACGAGAAAGTTTCATTGTTCATAACCATTTGAACAACGATATAACCTGGGAAAAACTTCTTTTCTGATTTGACGCGTTTGCCCGCTTTGATTTCAACAACTTCGCGTGTTGGAACCAAGATTTCACCAAAAAACGCATTCAGGCGACGTTTGTCAATCTGTTCGCGCAAGCCACGTGCGACCTTGTCTTCACAGCCCGTATGAACATTTACAACAAACCATTGCATTTTGTCTTCCATGTACACTTCCTTCGCTAGTATTCTTTAGAAAATCCAACCAACAATTGCGTTCAGCGCGCTGTCCACCAAGAACAAGAACAGTGTCGCCAACGCTGAAAACACCAAAATCATTATTGTTGCACGCACAACATCATCACGTGATGGCCATACGATTTTAAACCATTCAGCGCGCACAGATTTAATAAATTCCAGTATTTTTTTCATAAAATTCGCCCAATTTTCACCAATGTTATGACCATTGTTTTGCTCAAACTCTTTGGCAGGGGCAGAAGGAATCGAACCCTCATCCGCGGTTTTGGAGACCGATATTCTACCGTTGAACTATGCCCCTATACATATAAATATCGCCCGATTTTTGCCGCAATACCCCCAATGATCCGTGCCAAGATACCACAGCTATATAAAAAATCAAGTGGAAATATTATATTTATTTAATTATTTTTGCGCAAGCGAAAATTAAACTACTCTTTTGAAAAATCTTTAAATCATGTAATTTTTACTTGCACCACCACCGCCATTTTTTCTACAATCACCATATCACAGGGGGAGAAAATCGTGCAAAACCGCATAGAACCGCCAATTTTGCTATCCAGATTATTGACGCTGGTGTTCGCGGCGACACTGGTTGTGTCGGTTGTTTTGGCTGTCACGTTGTACAATATGTTCCCTCTTGATCGGCCAGAGGTGTTTTTCCTGCGCACCGCCAACCCAACAAATACCGAAATCACAATGACCCAGGTATTACCGGTTGGTGCCGATTTGGACCAGTATAAACGCGCGTTTATTGCCGAATACATCAAAACTCGCAATGAAATCAGGCCATCTGTATACACCATGAAAAAGAATTGGGATATGCAGACCGGCGTACTTAAAACTATGTCCAGTGATGAAGTTTTTGCGAATTTTGTGAATACGGCAATGTATCAAGAATTCTTGCTAAACAGCGGAAAAAACAACGACACAGGACTTGGTTTTTCCTGTTCTGTTGAATTTCCACGTGGCAGCGTATCACCATATCGTGATGATGGTGCGACATACCTTGTCGTGTTCCGTTGGTTCTGTACAAATAATTATGGACAGACCGACAGAAAAGATTATAAGATAAAAGTGAAAGTATCAACAGATGACACCCAAAAAATGAAATGGGCGGATCATATGGAAAACCCGCTGGGGTTAAAGATTACCGAATATTCGGTTGAATCCGGCGACAGTGATCCATTAGATGCGTTTGTTGTCAGACGGGGATAATTGAAAGGGAAGAAAGGCATGACTTTTTTAAATACAATTAAATTGAATATATCTGTATTGTGCTTGGCATGTGTTTGTGCTGTGCCGATGTCGGCGATTGGTGCACAAACCGCATGGAACAACCCAAATGCCAACATGGCAATGGGCAGCACAAAGCCCGGTTATGCCCAAATGTCTTGGTCCAAGGGCACCGTTTTGCCAATCAAATTGCGCAGCGGTATGGTGACGATGATTTCTTTACCCGCAGGCGAACAAATTGAAGATGCCATGATTGGAAATGAATCAATGTTCAACATTGATGCGACCCAGGGAACAAACGTTATGTACATTACCCCAATGACAACGACCCAGGGTGGCGATACAAATATGATTGTAAGTGGCAAAACGGGTAATCAGTATATTTTCTATCTTCGTGCAGAACCGACAAATTCGCCTGAAATCACATATTCCCAGGTTGAAATTGTCATGGATGGCAACGCACCATTACCGACCATCAACGGTGTTGCGACGACCCCCAGTGGCAGTATGGGTTCAATATTCAAGAAAAACAAAAAATCATCCAGCAGCACAATCGGTGTTGATGGCGAAGATTATGGTTGGATAAAGTCAATGAAGATTGACCCGTCTGAATTCCGTTTTGACTTGGATATATTCGTTCCAAATCCGGATGATTATGTAATTGCACCTGAACGCGTATGGCGCGACCGTATATTTACATACATTGACTTTGGGGACAAGGTTATTGCCATGACCCAACGTCCGGTGGTATCCTTGTTGGTCGAAGGTGGCGAATCCCCTGTTGGTTTCCGTACCGATGGCCAAGATGGACGTTTATTGATAGTAGAGGCCGTTGGCGATATGGTTCTGCGCAGTGGTCAAAGAATTGTTTGTATCAAGAAACGTGAAAAACCGTTCTTGATTGCCGACACCAACAGTGTTATGGCATTGGCTGAGGCAAACGTCGCACAATCTATGATGTCTGGCCAATCATTGAATACAATGACATATGGATATGATGTGACCGCGATAAACAGCGCGGGTGTAAATTACACTGGTACCCCGGTTATGATTGGCAATACCGCCAATACTAACACAACTGGCTATTATGTGCCATCTGGCTTTGTCGCGGGTATGGCATATCAACAACCGGTATCTATGGGTGCTTCATCGGGTGCCGTCACAATGATGCCTACCGAACGTGTAACCGCGGGTTCATACTTACCACAATCTAATATTCCAATTATTTCCAGCAATCAATCTGGTGTTGCGGTTGAATTGAAATCTGATACTTCCGTAAAGGCACTGGATGATTATTGGGTTAGTTTATTGGCTAAATTCAGTGGTGAAAACGGTCAAGGTTTGCTTACACCGTATAAAGACAAAGTGTTCTTTGCGGTTGATGAACAAGGGGTTGGCGAACTGGGCTCGGGTGCCACAACAGCGCGTCTGTATCGTTTGCGCATTGGTCCAATGGCAGACATTGATGCAGCCCAAAAATTGTGCGATCAATTGTTAAAGTTCAGTGGTGCAAGTTGCAACGTGGTTAGAATACAGTAATTGTTTTGGGTGCGGACAAGGAATATGAGCAAAATTAAACTGCAATTTTCGGAACTGCGTAAATCCACGCCAAAGTATGTCCAGTGGTTATTGTTGATTGCCGCTTTCATTGTCGTGCTGATTTTGTTAACTTTGGTAATAACTGGTTCAAAAGATAAAAAACCAAAACAGAAATTCAGCGAAGTACCATTAAAACTTACATTATCCGAAGATTCAGTTGATTGGGTAAATGTTGCAGTTGGTACCAGAAAAGAAAAAACAATTTCCGTAAATGCGTCCGCCCCTGCCAAGGTATCTATGTCGCAAAACAAAAATATTGACGGTTTCAGCGCAACGACTACTTGCACCGCCGCCGTCATAAACGACAAGATTTCGTGCCGTATATTCTTAACATATGAACCGACTTTGGCAATGGCACCAACAACTGTGACGTTGTCTGTATATTATCACGGTGAAAACGAACCAGAAGAGATGAAAACAGCGGACAAAATCACCGTTGTTTTGGGCGCAACAGCACCAGAAATTGTGATGCCATATGTTGAACCGGAACCTGTCATTGAACCGGAATATGACGATTTTGATGAACTTGACGAACCAGAACCAACAATCCGTGAAGAAATAGAGGCAATTGCCCCGGACGATCCGTTTGTTGGCGCTGAACCATTACCGACACCATCACTTGACTTTGATTTACCAAAGATTGAACGTCCTAGTGAATCTTGCTCTGATTTCGCATTTCCTGGTTATGGTCCAAACGGCAATCAAATTGGTTGGATAAAGCCAGAACGTGGCGCATATTATTTCTATCCATTTTCTGATAAAGATTGTAAAAATCCAACGGGTATATATAACCCATCCAGCGGTATCATTACCGACATAAACGGCGGTGGTAATCGTATTGGTACCGATGCCGAACATATTGGATATGCCGGTACAGCCAGCGGTGTTCTGCCATCATTATCTGATGCGCCAAATTCACGCAAGGCATCAAATCGTGTCACAGAAGTAGCAGAAGTACCAACCGGTGGAATGGGACGCGTTGCTTTGAAACCAGCCCCCCAGCAAGAGGTTGAATTTGCGTCCAGTGGCGAAGTTATAACCAATACTGTTGCTTATGACCGTACATTTATTTTGCGCCAGTATAAGCCAATTCCAGCGACAATTGTTTCAGATGTTCGTGCCGATCCATCGTTGTACAAAGATGGTAATACCTTGCCCGTACGCGCAACGGTTGACAGAAACGTATATTCTGATAATGGTCGTACAGTTATCATTCCAACTGGTACATTATTATTGGGTTATTTAACAGGGACGATGCCTGGACCATATACTGCGATTGGTCGTATGGAAATAAAGTGGTATCAGTTTGTCTTGCCAAATGGTGTTGAATTTAATTTCCAAGGTGGCAACGATCCATTTTCTGGTGATGCCCAGGGTCGTGTTGGTGTCCCAGGCCGTGGCAGCACCGATTATTTGGAACAATTTGTTATGCCAATGCTGACGGCAATTGTACCTGCGGCGGTAAATATGATTGCACCTGTTGCCGATAAATTCGTCAATCAAATTGATTTGGACAACAATACCGTTGTACAAAGTGGAACCATGCGTTCATCGGAACTCGCAAAAAATGAAATTATTACGGCATGGAATCAAGTCGCACAGAAATTGCTGGTTGATATGATGGATAATACCGTTCCACCATTTTCAATTCCGGCTGGGACACGTATCACCGTATATTCGCCGTCTGATTTACAGGTGACATGTGGCGCCCCAGGCACCAGCAGCAAAAAATGTGCGGTCGCTGCATACAGCCCCAACAGACGTGTGACACAACCAAGTACAGCACAACCAAATTATGGCGATGGTTCTTGGGTTGGCCAGGCACGTTCGTTTGATTTACAACGTTTTTGTGAACAGGATGCTAATAAAGTGTGGAGTGCAAAGAAAGGTTTAACCGCATTAGATACCTTGGATTCTGGATATTCATATTCCACTATTTTGGGTTATTGCCAATCGCTTAATTACCAAGCAATAAATAATGCGCGTCAAGAGGCGATATATCAAAATCAACAAGATCCAAACAATAAAAATAGTGTTGCCAGCACTGGTGGCAAAGGAACCCAAGCATATAATGAACAAGTGTTAGGATTGAAATATAACGAAGATGGTTCTATCAAGGATCCATACGTATCGGAAAAGAAATCCGCCACAGAAGAACCAGCAGCGAATGTCATAACCTGTCAAGATGGTTTAGCACCAGATGCAAATGGTTGTTGTACCGGTGAAATATATACCGATATGGGTGAACAAGGATTTAATTGTTGCCCAGAATCTGGTGGCGATTGTTTCCCACCAATTATATAATAATTGTGGAAACAATGATAAACAATAGACCCGCATTATGCGGGTTATTTTTTTGTCATGGGGGTATAATTATGAACACATCTTGAACACATATTACAAAGCGATATAAAAAATCGTGCATTTATCATGCGCGTTTTTTTTATCAAAAAACACGATTCGAAAACAGAAATAAAAAATCTATATACGAATCGGTTTTCCGATTCGCACTTCAACCGACAGTTGTAGTATTTAATTTTATTCTAATTCAATTCTATAAAGGTATTACAACAAACTTACCAAGGGAGAAAATAAATGACACAAACCCAACCCGCTTATGCACCCGAAAAGTTTCAAAACGCTGAACAGTTATGGTTTTGGTTTTTATATTCAAAATCTGTTCAAAATGATTTTAAGAATACCCACCACAACGCCACACGCCGCCCATGTGAATTATTAGACGTAGAAACACTGATAACAAAACTATACCTGTGTGGAAAATTAACAGACGAGCAATTGGCTGTTATGAAAAAGTTCGGCGATCGTCGGCGTGCCCCACATCAGTATATCTGGGCAGAAAATCGTGCCGCTGATTTATGGCGACGCGCCATGGAAACAATAGAAATTGCTGCCACTGCACGCGGTTGGATTAACAAATAATAAAATGGGGGAATAAATGATTATTATTGCTTTTTCACATCAAACGTCCAAGATTTTACCACGCGTATTCTGCCGACGTTTTCGCCACTGTGCGCCTATTCTGCGCGATGGGAAAAAACTGATTATGTATCAATTTACCAGCATACATAACATCACAAAGATAGAATTACAAAATCGTGATATTTCAATATTACGTGCGCATGGTTGGCGATTCGTATATCTGCCATATGACATACAAAACGACTTTTCAGAACACGCATATTCTTGCGTTGATTTATCAAAGCGCGCACTAGGGATACACAACCGATTTATTCAAACACCAAACGCGTTATACAAATACATTGCCCCCGAATAAAAAATGCCCGTTGGGGCATTTTTTATTTGCTTATTTTGCGTTTAATTATATACATCTGTAATATTCCAAACAGATTTGATACCGTCCAATACAAAACCAATCCAGCCGGCATCCACGCAAACATAACCGTAAAGATAATTGGCATCCAACGCATTGCGCGTTGTGTCTGGGCGGCAACATCATTTTTATCTGCTGACTTTTTAACATTTGATTGTAAACGTTGCTGAACCCACATAGATAATCCCATCAATATCGGCAAAATAAAGTACGGATCCATTACCGCCAAATCAGATATCCACAAGAAGTGTGCATTACGCATTTGAACCGAAATCAATAATGCTTTATACAATGCAAAGAAAATCGGAATCTGAATCAGCATTGGCAAACATCCCGACATAGGTGATGTCTTGTGTGTCTGGTACAGTTTCATCATTTCCATTTGCATACGCTGTTTATCATTTGCGTACAGTTTTTGAATGCGTTGCATTTCAGGTTGCATTTTTTGCATTGCTGCCATTGAAGTGTATGATTTGCGTGTCAACGGCCACATCAACAAACGCAACAAAATGGTCATAATAATAATCGCAACACCGTAATTCATAACAATCGCATTGATTGCATTTATCAACCACAACATTGGCATCGCCAAGAACCAGAACCAACCATAATCTATCGTTTTATCAATACCAGAAATATGCTGTTCCGCACCACGCAAAGCCGAACTATCACGCGGTCCAGCATACATATATGTTTGGACATCAACGCTTTCACCCGCTGCAACATTTACCGCACGCGCACTAACATCTGATTGATAAATATCACCATATTTTTGTGCGCGAATCGTTTGGTCTGGCACATCAATATCAACAACCGTTTCCCAATATTGATCTGCGAATCCCATAAAACCATTTACAGTTGTGTATGCGCGTGGCTTCTTGGCCAAAGCACGCCAATCGTCATGTTCAATGTCTTTGTTGGCATATACAACCAAGCCCGTATAAACACCGGCGGACGAAGTATTATCTTTTTCACGTTGAATCCGTGCATATGGTGTAAACGAAAAATCTTTTTTCGAATCGTTCTTGATTTCGTCATTAATGATTATCACATAATCATCAACGGCAACCGTCCGATTAAACACAACACCGTCGGTATTGCGCCAAGTATAAGTTTCGCCGTTTACCGTCCACGCCGTATCAGCGGTTGGTGCAGTTGTTCCAACGCCCACAACGCCAATTTCAGCATAGGCATTTTCACCGGCCAACAATTTTACGGTTTCGTCACTTTTCGCACTTTCTTGAAAATCTTTCAAACTGACGTTTGATATACGCAAACCCTGAACATTTGCAGTAATTTTATCAGACGCGATTTCCTGTACTGGAACATTTGACACATCAACGACAGCCACCGTTGTATCATTTGCCGGTACCGTATCGGTCTTTTTACCGAACATCAAGCCCATTGCGTACCATGCCGCCATAAATATAACAAACCACCACAAGAAACCGCCCAGTTTACCCTTTTTCGCGGTATTATTTCTGTTCGCGTTCCACGCGGCGAATCCGGAATTATTATTATCTAAATATTGAACCATTTTATCATCCTATTGTTTATTCGCACGCATGCAACGACGACGCGCCAAGAACCAATTTAAAATATACAAACCAACACCCAAACAAATAAATACATCTGCGACATTAAATGCCGGCCAATGCGCCCCGCCGATATGAAAGTCCAAGAAATCAACCACCGCACCAAAACGTACGCGATCAATCAGGTTGCCCAACGCACCACCGGCGATAAATGCCAACGGCAAACGTTCATATTCGGCTGCCCGACGGAACAAATAATACAAAATAAACCCAATTACAAACGCGGTTATAAATATAATTATAATTGGTGCTGATTCCCCCAATGCCCGAAACAACGAAAAAGATGTTCCCGGATTCCAAGTAAACACAACATTAAAGAAATCAGTCACATGCGCCATTAAATACGGCACAGGTATCAATTCCCACGCAGGTGCAAATGCCGGCACACGCCCCGTAATAAGATTTATCAAAATACCCTTGGTAAATTGGTCCAGCAATATAATCGCCAGAATAATAATCAAGTATTTGAATATTTTTTTCATATTCGTCCTTTTCCACATAACGATTTGTAATATAGCAATCTGGGGAATCAAAATCAAATAAAATGTCCCAAATTCATGGGACATTTATTTGTTATTCAGAAATCGGCACCGAATGATCAAGCGGTGCATAATTATCAGTTCGCAACGCCTGTAATGCGCTGTTTATCTTTGTCTCGGAAACCTTCATATATTCTAACACACCGGTTCCCAACGAAAAAGCTGTTTCAATTGTTTCTGGCAACGCACTATATGCGCCATATTTACGCAAAACTTTACAATCAGCCAAATTACGCGCACGGGCAAAAATCTTGACACGTGGGGCAATCGCCTTGACCGTTTGGACTGCATCCTTGGCGGTTTCTGCATTATCCAACGCAACAATAACAGCATTCGTTTTGCGTGGGTGCAGACCAAAATTGCGCAACACTTCGGCATTTTTGCAATTACCGAACACTACATTGTATCCATTTTCACGACCGCGAACGATGGCATTTACATCCATATCAATCGCGACATATGAAACATTATTCTTTTCCATTAACTTTGCAACAATCTGACCAACACGACCAAAGCCCAAAATTATAACTTCTGGATTCGTTTCCAAACCCGACCGATCCAAACTGCGCGGACGATATTCAGCAAAAATCCATCCACGACGACGCAGAAAATCGTATATCGCCAATATAATTGGCGTTGTCATAATCGACAATATAATCATAGCAGTTAAAACTTCGGAACTGGTCATAGGAATCGCGTTTATGCCAGCACTTTTCATGGTTTGCAACATCAACAAACCGAATTCGCCACCTTGGGATAAAATCAATGCCATAAATGTTGCATCCGGCAAAATCATACCACGCACACGCGACACCATGAACAATGCAAAAAACTTTATGAATACCAATCCAACAAGACCGACCAAAATATATTGCCACTTTTCCATCAACAGCGGAACATTCAACCCCATACCCAATGCGATAAAGAAGAACGCCAAGAACAACATTGCGTACGGGCTTATTTCCGCGCTGATTTGATGACGATAAATTGTTTCAGACATCAACATACCCGCCAAGAACGCGCCCAATCCCACCGGCAACCCCATCATATCCAATACAGTTGCCCAAATAACAATGTTCAACATAACGGTCAACAATAATGCTTCGCGACTTTTAAGTTTTACAACACGTTTTAACAATGGATTCAAAATAAACCGACCAACGAACACGACCGATATAACCAACAGCAATGATAATACCGCAACATCAATCGCCGTCGCCCCCAGGTTAAATGAACGCCCCGCAAATACCGGCAACATTGCTAAAATAGGAATCGACAATAAATCTTGGAACAACAAAATAGAAAAAGTTTGATTTCCGACATTTGTATTCAGTTCATTTCTGTCTGACAACAACTGCAGGTCTTCGGACGTACTGGACATCGCCAAAATAAGCGAAACCATAATGCACCCCAACACCGACCAACGCGTAATACCGAACAATACAGGGAACAACATAACCGCAACGGTTAACACCTGTGATGCGCCAAGTCCAAATATATTTTTACGCATAGACCACAGACGGCTCATATTAATTTCCAAACCGATACTAAACCACAAGAACAAGATACCCATATCCCCCAGCAACTGCCACGTCTGGTTCATTTCAAACAAGTTCAATCCATATGGTCCCGACAACATACCCGCCGCCAAAAACGCAACCAACGCACCAATTCGTGCAGCGCGCAAAAAGCAAACCAATACGAACAAAATCCCAAAAAATATTAAAAATGATAAAGGCATCTCTCTCTCTCCGTCTTTATTTTTTATTATACCACAACCGACGCAATTTTTACAAATGTTTCAGGTGGTAATTCCTCGGCGCGTTCGGTCCCGTTCAGACCAAATTGCGCCCAATCTACATTCGGCAATATTCCGCGTATCATCTTGCGACGATTACCAAAAAGTTTCGCTGTAATATTTTCAACTTTGCTTAAATCGCCAATCGCTTTTATCTTTTTTGCATTCGGTATAATCTGCACAACTGCGCTTTCAACCTTGGGTCGCGGCACAAAAGCAGTACTTGGCACACCAAACAAAATCTTTGCATCCGCAATAAGTGATGTCAGTATGGACAGACGCCCATATTGCGCGTCACCGCATTTCGCGACGATACGTTGGGCAACCTCTCGCTGGAACATCAAGGTCATTGATTTTATCGCCGCTCCGCCCGCCATTTTATGCAACCAACCAATTAACAATTCTGTTCCCACATTGTATGGCAAGTTTGCGCAAATCGCATATTCACGCACGCCCAGTTTACTAAAATCAACTTTCAATGCATCATCATAAATAACAGTTAAACGATTATCGGACGCATCCGCAACGCGTGACAAGATTGGTTCGGTCGTTTTATCTTTTTCAATTGCAATTACACGTTTTGCGCCCGCCATCAACAGTGCGCGTGTAAGACCCGCCGGCCCTGGTCCAACCTCAACCACCGGCAGTTTTTCAATATCGGGAACACTGCGCGCGATACGCCCCGTCAGGTTTAAATCAAACAGAAAGTTCTGCCCGAATTGCTTTTTCGGTTCCAACCCGCAATCGCGCATCATTTCCGACACTGGTGGCAAAGATTCTAAATTATTTTTCATAATTCGCGTCGCCCCCCAAATGCCAAAGACAATGTTCCATCATCAATATAGTCCAAATCGCCACCCAACGGCACACCGGACGCTAATTCAGAAAACCGCACACCTGCATCGCCAACCACCGACATAATGTAATGCTGTGTCGTTTTACCCTCTACTGTATTTGGTAATGCGAAAATGATTTCAGTAATCTTTTCGTTTTTAATGCGCGTGCTTAGTGTCGCAATATTCAAATCGTCCGGCATAATGCCACTTGCCCCCGACAGCAATCCACCAATAATATGATATCGCCCATGAAAGACCATTGACTTTTCCAACACCCAAACATCACCCATATCACGCACTATACACAGTTGCCCATTTGCCCGCGCGGAATCACGACAAAACTCACATGCACCCGCTGCTTTGTCCGTCAGGCACCCACACACCGCACATGGCACAACATTTTCAGTTGCATCCAACAAGGCGGACGCCAAGTTTTCTGCACGACCATCACGCGTCTGCAACAGTGCCAATACAATGCGTTGCGCCGCGCGATTTCCCACGCGCGGCAGTTTTGCGAATTGTTTAATCAACTTTTCTATTTTTGAATTCATTGCATAACCCATCAATGAAACACATAGCAATCTATACCCTTGGCTGATGCGGTGTTTTTAAGTGATTGCGCCGCCGCTTCACTCAACCCATATGCGCGTACGCGGAACAGGCCATTTGGCGCAGTTTCAATTATCGGTGTTGCCCCTGTTGCGCGCTGAACCGTTGCAATCATATTTGATGCCGCATCACGTGTTGAAAATGCACCGAATTGTACCCCCGGCCCACCATGCGATGCCGCTGGCATAGTATTTGTCGCCGCATGATATGCACCCGCAAAAGTATTCACAGATTGCGTATTATCATATTGTGGTTGTGGCGTGTATTGTGGCTGTCTGCTTTCCACAGGCGTCGCGACCGGCGTTTCCTTCACAATCATTGCCGGCGCATTACTTGCCCCCAGCATTGCGAACCCCTTGTCCAGCAAACGCACAGATTCCGCCGCACGCACATCCTTGTTTTCCGCGCCCAACACAACCGCCATCAAATGATGATCGCCACGACGCGCGGTCGCAACCAGCGAATATTTCGACTTGTTCGTGTATCCAGTTTTCATACCGTCGCACCCCGGATAAGACCCCAGCAGACGATTTCCATTTGTGTATGTTTTGCCGGCATATGTCCACGTTTTAATTCCAAAATATTTCCAGTATTGCGGGAAATGCTTATACACCGCCATTGACATCAACGCAATATCACGCGCAGTGGACAAATGGTCATCATCCGGCAGACCCGAACTGTTTTCAAAATTCGTGCGCGACAAGCCGATTTCCTTTGCCACACGCGTCATCAGCGACGCAAAATTACCCTCTTTACCACCCTTCAGGTTTTCCGCCAACACACGTGCGACATCATTTGCGCTGTGCACCGCAACGGCCTTTATTGCGTCTTCTACCGTTATCTTGGAACCCGCGGGCAGCCCCAGTTTTACCGGTTCCGCATTTGCCGCCGCATTGGACACGATTAAATAGTCGTCCAAGTGCAGACGCCCATGTTCCAGCGCATCAAACGTCAAATACAACGTCATAATTTTTGTTAAACTTGCCGGATAGTTCAAATCAGTTGCGTTTTCCGAATACAGAACCCGCCCTGAATCCATATCGGCGACCATTGCCGCGCGGTAATTCGCCGCATTGGCAATTGATGCAATAAACAGCATCGGCAAAATAAGAAATCTTCCCTTCATAGCAATTTAAAGTTTAGTAAAATTTGTCGGCGCGGGTCAACACATAAAAAACACATTGAAACCATAAATGTTTTTGAATAGAATCCTATTGACAGACCTACGGGGATAAGTATGGCACCGGAAAAGATAGATTTAGTTTATTTATGGGTTGATGGTAACGACAAGGAATGGCTAAAAGCCAAAAATTATTGGCTGAAAGAAATTAAAAACGAGGCCACAATTCCCACAGAATCCACTGTATCTGCGCGGTGGCGTGATAATGATGAATTAAAATATTCCCTGCGAAGTGCGGAAATGTTTGCCCCATGGATAAATCATATTTACATAATTACTGGATTTGACCAGGTTCCAAAGTGGTTAAACACCAAAAACAAAAAAATAACAATTGTCCCACACGAACAAATTATGCCTGCGGATGCACTGCCCACATTTAATTCAAGTTCAATCGAAATGTGTTTAACAAACATTCCGAACTTGTCGGAACATTTTTTACTGGCTAATGACGATATGTTCTTTGGTACGCCTGTAACCCCTGATTATTTTTATGATAAACAGGGTCGCGCAATCGTGTGGTATAGCAAGGTAAAGAAAAACAAAAACATTGGGTTTGCACTGGAAAACGCGAAAACCGATTTCAGAAAGAAAGTACTTGTTTCAATAAACAAAATCTATCAAATGTTCGGCAAAGATTATTCCGACTTATTTCCGGGACACAACATTGATCCATATATAAAATCGGCAATGATTGCGGCGCGCAGTCACCCACTAATCACCCACGAAATGGATGTCCAGGTACGAAATAAATTCAGAATGGCATGGGAATATTCACGTTGGTTTTTCAATTTATATAATCTTGCACACGGATATGCAAAATTTAAACGGATCAGACGTTTTAAAAAGCCAAAACATTTTATTTACAATTTAATTCATCGTCGGGATTGTAAAGATTCCCCGATATATTGTGAAAATGCAGAGAACCGTTTATCACATGTTTCGCCACCGTTATTCTGTATAAATGACACACCAAAAGTATACGACGAACTGCGCAAACACAATCACCAATTTCTTGAGAAGAAATTCCCAAACAAATCCAGTTTTGAAAAATAAGGATACAATATGACAACACCAAAAATTGATTTAGTTTATATGTGGGTTGATGGCGATGACAAAGAATGGCTGGAAACAAAAAATTATTGGTTAAAAAAAATCAAAAACGAAGCACCAGTTCGCCATGATTCTGCTGTATCTGCACGTTGGCGCGATAACGATGAATTAAAATATTCCCTGCGCAGCGCAGAAAAGTTTGCCCCATGGATAAATCATATTTATTTGGTCACTGGATTTGGTCAGGTTCCAAAATGGTTAAATACAAAAAACAAAAAAATAACGGTTATCTCGCACGAACAAATTATGCCCGCCGATGCATTACCAACATTTAATTCCGTTGCCATAGAAATGTGTTTAATGAATATTCCAAATCTGTCGGAACATTTCTTGCTGGCTAATGACGATATGTTTTTCAACAAACCTGTTTCACCGGAATACTTTTATGACAAACATGATCGTGCGATTATTTGGTATTCTAAAAATCGTAATTTTCCTGCGATTGGCTATGGCATGGAAATGGTATGTTCTGATTATAAACAGACAATTCTTGTGGCTGCGAATAAAATCGTATCTATTTTCGGTAAAAAGTATCGCAAATATGTCACATACGCCCCGGCACACAATATTGACCCATATTTCAAATCAACAATGTTGAACACCCGCAACCATCCACTGCTTTCACACGATATTGATATACAAATTCGCAACAAATTCAGAACCAATTGGGAATTGCAACGTTGGATATTTAATTTATATGATATTGTTCATGGCAAGGCCGTATTTAAACGCGCCAGACATTTTAAGAAAAGTAAGCACTTCATATACAACCTGGTTCATTATTACGAATGTAAAAACGCTCCAACATATTGCGAAGATGCCGAGAATCGTTTGTTACATGTTTCACCACCGTTATTCTGTATAAACGATACAGACAGAACAAGTGACGAAACGCGCAAGAAGAACCACCGGTTTCTTGAAGAAAAGTTTCCTAACAAATCTTCGTTTGAAATATAAAAAACACCGGCATTTGCCGGTGTTTTTTTATATTTTTAATCTAATGTTCGCAAACTGATTTTTTCATCATCAACAATTACCAGTTTGCCGGTGTGAATACCGAATCGGCGGGCGGTATTAAACCCGTCGCGCATACCAAATAATTGCTCGTCATAAATTGATGATACACCACGCAATAAACACAATTGGTTTGCAACAATTGAATCATTACAGACCGCGATAATTGGAATATCGGGCTTACGGCAAGAAATCTGGGCAACCGCATCCGCATCACGCGCAAAAACGACAATCGCAACCGCATGATTCAGATATGCCATAGACGACACGGACCGCGACCAATCATTTTCCGGCACATTATCAACGCGTGACCAATCGTATGGATTTGCGACCGTATCTTTATCCGAATAAGACAAAATCCGCGCCATTTTTTCAACGGTATTTACCGGATTTATGCCGACAGTGGTTTCTTCGCTGGTCATGGCGGAATCCGCACGCAGATATGCCGTATTCGCGACATCTGATATTTCGGCACGGGTTGGAAATTCACTGTCCACCATAGATGCCAACATTTGTGTCGCAATAATTACCGGCCGATTCATCATACGACAAGTACGAATAATATGGCGCGTTATTGCGGGGACTTCTTCGTATGGCACCTCTACTGCTAAATCACCACGCGCAATCATAATGCCGTCCGCAGCGCGTGCGATTTCATCAATCCGTTCAACCGCGTTTGGTCGTTCAATTTTCGCAATTATCTTTATCGGATACGCACTGCGTCGCGCAATAAAATCACGAACATAGGCGATATCGGCACCCCGCTGCACAAAAGACACCGCAACATAATCGGGACGCTTGGTAATCGCATATTCCAAATCGTGTCTATCCTTCGCCGTTAATGGTGATGTCGCAACCTCGGTATCCGGCAAATTAAATCCGCGCCGCGACCAGATTTCAGTTCCACGAACAACGGTCGCAATAACCTTGTGCTTGGTCACCGATTCCACACGCATTTCAATTTTACCATCATTCAGCAAAATACGGTCATCAACCTTTAACGATTGCAACACATCCTTATCAGGCAGGTTTACACGTTTTGAATTGCCCGGTGCAGGATCATCATCAAATGTGAACTTTCCACCAACTTTTAACGGATAGTGTTCTTCGGTTTCAAAATCACCGATGCGGTGTTTGG
This sequence comes from Alphaproteobacteria bacterium, assembly GCA_017960855.1. Taxonomy (GTDB): domain Bacteria; phylum Pseudomonadota; class Alphaproteobacteria; order Rs-D84; family Rs-D84; genus Enterousia. The sequence continues at coordinate 36,748 of JAGCYJ010000013.1, forward strand.
GCCCCTGCAAGTCAACAATAACCCCAACCGGCTTGCCCAGTTCGGCGGCAACATCACGAATCAAATCAATCTTGCGCCCTTGGACTGCGCCGGTATCATGGCTAAAATTTATACGAAACAAATCGGCACCCGCCACCACCATATCGCGTATGGTTTTGCGTGTGTCGCTTTTGGGTCCAATGGATGCAACGATTTTCGTAAAATTGTACATGCCCTCTCCGCCCATGCAATTTTGTTTGTCTTGATTTTTATAATTTATGGTATATCATAATTGCCATTGCATAACAAGGGGAAAAATACATGAAAAACGCAAACCATGGCGCAATTGACAATGCTCAATTGCTTAGCATTATCGAAAGAATTGAAAAATTAAACGAAGAAACCGCTGCAATCGCTGCTGATATCAAAGAGGTGTATTCAGAGGCAAAATCAGCCGGATTCGATCCGAAATATATTCGCCAAATGATACGTTTGCGTAAAATGGATCCAGATGAATTGGACGAAGCAGACGAATTGACACAAATGTATCGTTCTGCATTGGGGCTGTAATGAAAAGATTTACAAAAACAGTTGAAGATTTTACCTGCGCCCACTGTGGCGCACACGTTTCGGGCAATGGATATACAAACCATTGCCCGCATTGTTTGTATTCGCGTCATGTTGATAATAATCCGGGCGACCGCGAATCAAAATGCGGTGGCATGATGAAACCCATATCGGTTGAAAAAGCCGGCGAAGATTTTATCATTACCCACAAATGCGAAAAATGTGGCAAAACAATCCGCCAACACACCACCCCCGACGACGACATAGATATGATTATTGCACTTTCCGTTATCGATCCGTTTATTTTCGGGATATAAAAACACCGGCATTTGCCGGTGTTTTTTATCGTTGTTTTGAATCGCCGTTCATTGCTTTTGTTTTGCTTGTGATATTGGCGAGCCCCTGTCTTAATCCTGCTGTCTTTTTTGTCCTTTGTTCCGTTTTCGATTTTGTGTTTTCTTTTTCCAGTTTAGCAATGCGAATACGCATTTTAAGTGCTGGTCCAGTATATTCTATCAGTTTCTCTAGATCGTCCATGTGTATATGAGGATTCTCTACGATATACTCCAACACCATATTGGACGCGTATTCCAATTCAGAAAAATCCGGTCTGCTCTTTTTTACTTCTTGTTCAAAAATTTGATCAAACAGTTTGAATCCTCGTTTAAACATCGGTGATTGCGGGGATTCTTCGTTCAATGTACAAAATACAAACACATCGTATGGGGTTGCATATGGGCTTAATGCACGTAATTCGAACATCTTGTCTGTCGTTTTGCCGTACTCGTTCTCACTTGCTATGCTCATGAAACACCCCATAATATCGTATTGAAGTTTTTTATCTGACAATTCGTTTAATAAATTATCCCAATTTTTACTTCTGGTCTTTTCTGTGCAAGACATATCGAATGCCTTAGCAAGCATATATAAATCATTCATAAGTTGTGTCGCTTCGGATGAGTGATTAAGCAGAGCATCACTGGCATCAGAAACAATTGCTCTGGCCGCTGTATCATTTATCCCTGATAATGCGACAATAAAATGATCCAACGAACCATCTAAGTATTTACTGTCACATTTTTCAATTACAGCTTCAGAATCTTTTGACTGTTTGTGTGTTAACATATAAACTATACTCTCTAATGATGTATTTTTGTTTTTCGGCATATTGTAATCTCCTTTGTTATTACTGAAAATTATTATATCATGTTCTGGTATTAATGACAATAAAAAACGCCGGCAAATACCGGTATAATTTGTCATTCCCGCGTTTTCTGTCATCCCGGGCTTGACCCGGGATCCAGGTCTTTTACTCGCGCCAACGGCGCACTTTATTATTCCATAAGTGTATCAAACAAATCACGCCATTCCGGATTATTTTTTTCTATTAAATCTTTTTTCCAATTGCGCGCATATCGTTTCAATCGTTTTTCCTGCGCTATTGCATCTTTTATATCAGCAAAGCATTCATAATAAACCAACTTATCTACATTATATTTTTTGGTAAAACCGGGTACAGAATGTGTTTTATGCTCATATGCGCGACGCGCAATATCATTAGTCACACCAACATACAGTGTGCCATTGCGACCACTGGCCATTATATAAACATAGTAAGATTTTTGTTCGTATGACATTTTAATTGGTGTTTGCTTTCACAAACAAGTTTAATATACCTGGATCCCGGGTCAAGCCCGGGATGACACTAACCACTAACACCGATGTCTCGGCACCGCTTGCGGTGACGGATACCCACTAATGATGAAACTTTTTCGCAGCGGCGATAAAGGCGTTAAACATCGGGTGGCCGGTGTATGGACTGCTTTGAAATTCTGGATGGAATTGACCCGCGATAAAGAACGGATGATTTTTTAACTCCACAATTTCCGGCAAGCGACCGTCGGGACTGCGCCCCGATATTATCATGCCCGCATCTGCGAATTGCTTTTCAAAACTTATGTCCATTTCGTATCTGTGGCGATGGCGTTCCGAAATATGTTCCGCACCCCAAATACTGTGTGCCAATGTCCCCGGTGTAATGTCGCATGGATACGCGCCCAGTCGTAATGTTCCCCCCATATTTTCCGCGTTATGATCCGCCATAATGTCAATAACCGGTGTGCAATTCTTGCTGAACTCGGTTGAATCCGCATCTGTGATTCCAAGCACATTTCGTGCAAAGTCAATTACCGCAACCTGCATCCCCAAACAGATTCCCATATACGGCACATTATTTTCGCGCGCGAATCCCGCCGCCGCAATTTTGCCTGCGACACCACGCGTTCCAAAACCACCCGGCACCAATATTCCATCAACGTCGGCGCATGCGTCCGGTGTAAACTCTTCGGCATTTATCTTTTTTATCTTTACATGCACATTGTTTTGAATACCGGCATGGAATAATGCCTCGTTCAACGATTTATATGCGTCTGGCACATGGAAATATTTCCCCACCATACCGATTGTGACGGTTGGCAAATCTGCATCCAGATAATGTTCAATCCGTTTGAACTTATCCATATTCCCCGCTGCAGACGGCAACCCAAAATGTTCGGCAATTATGTCAAAAACATGCTGCGCATCATATGCCAATGGAATCTTGTAAATATTATCAACATCAATTCCACTGATAACATTTTGCGCCGATATATTACAGAACATACCAATTTTTGCGCGCTCGTCCGCCTCCAGCATTCGTGGTGTCCGTACAATCAGCATGTCCGCCTGGATTCCGTTTTCCAGCAAGTGTCGCACAGACATCTGGGTCGGTTTTGTTTTTAATTCGCCACTTTTTTCCAAATACGGCGCCAATGTTAAATGAATAAACATAACATTACGGCGACCAACATCATTTGCAAACTGACGCGCAGATTCCAAAAATATCTTCCCCTCGATATCCCCCACCGTTCCGCCGATTTCACAGACAACAAAGTCCGTATCGGTCGGTGCCGCGATATATTCTTTTATCTTATTGCTAACATGCGGAATCATTTGCACCGTTGCGCCCAGATAGTCACCATGGCGTTCAGCATTCAAAACATCCCAATATATACGACCACCGGAAACCGAATCAGACCGCGACAATTTTGCACCCAAGAATCGTTCGTAGTACCCCAAATCCAAGTCCGTTTCAAAACCATCATTTGTGACATAAACTTCGCCATGCTGGAACGGCGACATTGTGCCGGGGTCAATATTCAAATAAGGGTCAAATTTCCGCGCATGAACGGTATAGCCACGCGATTGTAAAAGGGCGCCACAACTTGCCGCCGCGACGCCCTTGCCTAAACTGGAAACAACACCACCCGTAATAAAGATATATCTTGTCATGTTAAAACCTTTCCTTACGGGCTTTTATCATAGGAAAAATATCGTTGCGATGCAATCAAATAAAATCCTATACTGGAACTATGAAGGAAATACTGGAAAATCAGCGCGATAACATATTTTTATATGTGCCATTTGTTATGGCATTTGGTGCCGCATTGTATTTTTCATATGGCGCGGAGCCGAATCTGCTGTTTTGTTGTGTGGTGGCGGTCATTTCCTTTTTATGCGCGGTGCTTTTGCGCGCCCCGATTATAGTTCGTGGAATATTGCTTTTTATATTCGGGTTCTGTTATGCGTGTGCTTATACCAATATACTAAATACATCGGTGATGCCCCGCAATATAACAAACAAAAAGGTCGTTGGTCGGGTTGTCGCACTGGATCACACCGCCGACAAACACCGGATTTTTATACGATTAAAAAACTCTGATTTGAACATTAAATCTGACGGCGCCGCCGTTGTTCGTGTCTCGATTGATTCGGACACACTGCCCGATTTAGGCGACAAGATATCAACCCGCGCAACATTGTTTAAACCGAACCCACCCGATATCTATGGCGGTTTTGACTTTGCGCGTTGGGCGTATTTCAGCGGACTTACCGCAACCGGCTATATCGACGATTTTACAATAATTAAACACAGCACCCGTACCACCATGAACGGCATTCGTGATTGGTTGCATAATAAATCAGATTCTATGTTGGTTGATGGATTGGTGCTGGGCTACAAAAACACTTTGCCGGCAACAGAACGCGCTACATGGATGTCCGCTGGTGTTGGACACATTTGGTCAATCAGCGGTTTTCACATGACACTTATCGGCGGATGGCTGTTTGCGATTTTCTATTTTCTGTTTCGTTGTATTCCACCCATTGTTCGACGCACACCCGCGCGCCATATTGCACTGTCGCTGTCGTGGATTGGCATATTGGGATATTTATGTATATCGGGCATGGGCGTTGCAACAATTCGCGCCGTATTTATGATGACACTGCTGCTGGTTGCTGCCATTATGGGACGAAGTGCATTTTCATTGCGTAATGTGTGTTTAGCATTTTGTGCAATATTCCTGATAAACCCATACTATGTAATGACCGCTGGATTTCAATTATCATTCAGTGCAATTTTTGGCCTTGTATGGTTCTGGACGGTTGTGAACCCAAAGATGCCCGAAAACAAAATATTACGAATAATTCTCTCCGCAATATTGACCGCCGTAGTCGCATCACTTTTCACCGCGCCGTTTGTCGCCCTGCACTTTTATTCGGTGCCGTTATACAGTATTTTGGGTAATCTGATTTTATTACCGATATTTTCATTTTTAATAATGCCATTGGTAATGATTGGAACTGTTTTCGCCATATTTAATATTCACACACCATTATATATCGCAGACATAATTTATAATTGGGCATTGGGTATCGCAAACAGTATCGCAAACTTACCATTTGCCAAAATAACACCAGCGTACATTTCAAACAATGCGATTTGTTTAATCATACTGGGGATGATGTGTTTAATTTTAATTCGTCCAATAAAAATAAGAATAAATTATATTTTGTGTGCGGTATTTGTTTTAGTTGGCACAACAGTTGTTGCGACATCTTCACGCCCTGTATTTTTCGCAACCCCCGATCATGAATTGGTCGGCGTTGTTCAAAATGGCGACGTATTGTTTAATAAATCAAGTGCATCAAATCATTACTTTGCATTTGATACATGGAAACATTTAACCGCGAGCAGCCTGGACACACCAAACAGTCGCGCCAAACACGACCACGGTTTATATATCTTTGAAACACCAAAACATAAAATCGCATACACCCAAAAGTTTTTACCACTGCAAAAGAATATCGCCATGTTATGCGACAACGACGACATTGACTTTATTGTTTCATATTTGGATATCAAGGGTGAACGTTGCGCAAACAAAATCTTGCGCGGCGGATTTACACTTTATGAATCTGGGAAAGTAATTTATGTACCAACTAATCGTCGTTGGAATAATCCGCGCTAACGAAATAGAGGCCCGTTGCCGGTGCGGTTGGACCCGCAGCGCTGCGATTCTTTGCCTTTAATATTTTTTCAATATCGTATGGTTTGCCAATTCCGATTTCAACCAAAGTGCCAACCATATTTCGCACCTGATGATGCAGGAAAGATCGCGCAGAAAATTCGAAAATAATTTCATCACCGCGTTTTGTAATTCTGCATTCGTCTAATGTTTTTATCGGGCTTTTTGCCTGACATTCAGATGCACGAAAACTGGTAAAATCATGTTTGCCAACCAATAATGCGCCCGCGCGTTTCATGGCGGCAACATTTAATTTACGTGGCACCCACCAAACACGATTTTTATCTAAAACTGGTGCAGACGTCCGATTTAAAACAATGTAAATATAGTGGCGCGCGACACAATCAAAACGCGCGTTAAAATTACTCGCGACAATTTCGCAATCTAACACTGAAACAGGTTTGTTCACCAAATAAAAGTTCAGTGCACGCATAACGGTTTCGGCATCTGTTTTACCCGACAAATCAAAGTGTGCAACCATGCCAATCGCATGAACACCGGCATCCGTCCGACCTGCGCCAACAATGTCTGGACGTGCGCCACAGAACGCAAAAATTGCATCTGATAATATTGACTGCACAGACGGGCCTTGGCGGTTTTCTTGCCACCCTATTAAATCTGTGCCATCATATTCAAGAACAACTTTGTATCGTGTCATTATCTTCCGTTATAGTGTTTGCACTTGCTGCATCTAATCCGTTGCAGATGTTGCAATTCAATTTGCAATTCCGCAGACATTTGCACCGTATCACAGGACGATGGTTTAAATCCGAAACAATTTAAACACGGGCATCTGACCCCATTTGCACCATTTACCGCTTCACCATAATCTGCAATTGTTGCATTACAAAATTGCAAGCAATTTAATTCATTTGCCATTTTAATACCCTTTTAGCATTATCTTAATTTACCATTCATTTTATATTGCCGCATACAACGACTGCATCTGCTTTCAAGATCTTTAAGATCAGTTGACGACCCAACAAAATTACCATGCGCATCAAATGCATTTGCATGTTTTTGACACTTTAAACGCTGTTCTTCACTCAGTTTTCTTACCTGATCACACAAATGCCACTGACATGACCTTTTATCTGTTGCCGGACACGTCAAACATTCACACGCCCCCAATGATGCCGCCATATACGGCGTTCCGTTTTTGGGTTCGTGGTAATAGCCAGATTCAGCACCATTAAATTCAGATTCGGCAACCCATCTGCCTTGATAAGCACACCAAAAATCACGTCCGATATTCAAACACATAACTATTCTCCTAATCTAATTTCAGAACCACGTAGACCGTTAAGGAAACTTTTCCAATCCATTGGCTTTTTGCCCGCTGGTTGAATCCGCACAATATTTAACTTATCATTTTCCATACGGGTTTCTAGAATCTTGACTTCTATACCATTTATTTTTGTGCGTCCGCACCCCAGCGCACGAATCTGATTGTGAATTTCACGCACTGGTTTTGTCCAATCAATTATTTCATCATCACCGGTAAACTTGCGCGTAAATGTTGGTTCACCACTTTGCGCCACCGGTTTATACTTTTCCGGTGAATTCAAATATTCAACCAACATATCGCTACCTATTTGCGACACACGTTTTTCAATAATTTCATTGGTATCGTTTTCACCAATTTCAAACGGTGTGCGCATAAAGATTGGACCAGCATCCATTTCCGCAACCAGTTGCATAAGGCAGACCGCGCTTGTCGTATCGCCGTTAAAGATTGCAGTTCTAATCGGTGATGGTCCACGATATTTTGGCAAATCACTTGGGTGAATATTGATAATCGGTGCCGAATTTAAAACATTTTCACGCAAGATTACACCATACGACACAACAACCACCATGTCGGGTGTATAGTTATATTCTTTTATGTTTGTGTGCACCGTCAAATTATGTTCATTTGCCCAAACATGTACCGGCGACGGTGTTAAAACCTGTTTGCGACCAACTGGCTTTGGTGCACGCGTAAAGACCGCGACAATTTCATGTCCCGCATTTCGCACCGCTTCAAAGATTGGGACAACAAAATCATTTGTTCCCATTAAAACCAGTTTCATTTTTTATGCTTCCGTACCTTACGCATAACCATTTCGCGTTTGACCGGCGACAAATAGTCAATGAATAAAATCCCATCCAAATGATCCGTTTCGTGTTGCACAATGCGTGCCGGCAACCCAGACATATGCGCCGCCAAAACCTCGCCCCGTTCGTTCATCCATTCAACATCAACCGATTCCGGACGCGAAACATTGGCAAACACCGGTAAATCATCCGGCCCCAGCACCGACAGGCACCCCTCTTCCAATACAACACTCTTTTCACTTTTTGCGGTGATTTTTGGATTTATCATTTTGAACACTTCTTCGGTATCTGGATTCATCATAACCAAGAAGCGTTTTGTAATGTTCACCTGGGGTGCAGCAAGGCCACAACCATTCTGATCGCGCATCATTTGCACCATCTCGTCCAGGGTACGCAAAATATCGGGGGTAATTTCACCCACGGGCGCGCATTTTTCGCGCAATACCAAATCGCCACAAAGTTTCATTTGCAACATTTACAAAACCTCTTATAATGTATGATAGCAAAGGAAACTCAAATGACAACTTATATTTTAATTCTGCTGATTTTAATTGCTTTTATGCTTTTGGTGCTGCTTTTCCGCCGTCCGACCGTTGATATTTCGGCATTACGTGAAGATAATGCACGACTGCGCGAACGGCTGTCCGAACGCCTGGGGGCACTGTCGCAAAACGCGATTGAATTAAAAAATATCAGTGCCGATATTGCGAACTTTAAAAACATACTTATGGGCAACAAACAGGCACGCGGAACATTTGGGGAAAGGCAACTGGAAGATATCGTTGCCGATATAATGCCACCCGAAACATACGATTTCCAATATGTGCTGAAAACGGGCGTGCGCCCCGATTGCATAATCCGCCTGCCATACCCGCCGGGCGACATGATTATTGACAGCAAGTTTCCACTGGAATCATTCAACCGCATGGTTGGTGGTGATGATGGTGCAAAAAAGCAATTTGAATTGGATGTGCGCAAACACATTGATGCCATTGCGGAAAAGTATGTTATCCCCGGCACAACCGCAGAATCAGCAATGATGTTTATCGCATCTGAATCTATATTTGAAACATTGCACCGCGAATTTCCGGCGACCATAGATTATGCAGCCCGCCGCAAAGTGTTTATTGTTTCGCCATCAACATTGTGGGCGGCATTGAATACAATTCGCGCGGTACTGTCCGACATAAAAATCAAACGCGTCGCAACCAAAATCAAAAAAGAATTAGCAATGTTGCTGGACGATTTGGGACGGTTAAGCAAACGCGCTGGTAATGTTCAACAACACTTCACCCAAACAGAAGATGATTTACGGGAATTGCAAACATCAATTTCAAAAATCACACCACGTGCCGAAAAGATTCGCGACCTTGATTTTGGGGAATAAAAAAACATAAAAAAGACCGGCAATTGCCGGTCTTTTTATTAAATAAATTAGAATGGTATAGATGCACAGTCGTTGACAAGTGAAGTGTACAAAGGCTACACGAACGCGACAACGTCAAGCAGATATGCCATTATAATTTATTTTGAAATTCGGCCACCTGTCTTGCGGTCAATCCATACCTGCTCGGCTGCCAATTCCATTATCGGCAGATCAGATTTGCTGTCGGAATAGGCACGCACAACGCGTGGGGCAATCTTGTTCTTTTTCGCCCATTTATTAAATGCAACGACCTTGTTTTTGTTATAGCACAGGAAGTGATATTTCCATGGTTTATCGGCATACATTTCCGAACAAATAACATCGTCAAAATCCATATCCGCCACCAATGGTCGCAACAGGTAATTCGGCGATGCAGAAATCAGAATCACGACATTACCCGCCGCACGTTCCGCCGCCACGCGTTCGGCAGCCCAACCAAAGCGATTTAATTTATGCTGGGCAATAAAACCAGGTGATAATCTTTTAACCATCTTTGCGTTTATAAAACGCCGGCCAATTTGTCGCCACCATTTTGCATTGGGTGCCACATAGCGAAAAGACATACCGAATGCGGTTATTGGTAAAAACAACCACGGCCGCAACGAATGCCGAAAGCAGTATTTCCCAAATTCATAATTCGCATCGTGCGCCGACAGCGTCCCATCAAAATCAAAAATAACGACTTTTACTTTCTTTGCTTTCTTTTGCATTTCGTGTTCCCTTTATATATTTAACAAAATCGTGCCTACTTGTTTCCTGCTATTATGATATTTTTCTTTGTTTTTCTCTGATCGGCCAATCAAATGCTCGCCCGTTGCGGAATTATCAGATACAACCAATATAGCGGCCGCGTTCTTGTTTATAAGTTTCATACAGGCAAAGAAAGTTGCCGTTTCCATTTCTATTGCTTTTACGCCCATTGCCCTGAATTCATCCAAGTGCAAGTATTCCGCCAACACACTGTCCACAGAAATAACCGGCGCATTTAAAGTTTTGATTTTTTGTTTTTTATAGATACTTACAATGCGTTTATTCAATTTTGGTGTAGAATGAATATGTTCAAACATATTCTTAGGGCTCAACTTTTCATGTAAATATAATGTTGCCCCATTACCAGAAATTGCATAATCCGGGACAATAATATCGCCAATTTTTATATCCGGCACCAGCGCACCCACAGAACCAAGAAATACAAAATTATCACATTTCGTTTTATAACACATCAGGCAGAAATCAATTATGTTGGGCGCCCCTATAAATAATGTGACAAGCAGATACTTTTTATTACCATTATGTATCCTGAACGTATTGGCAAATCGGCCAGAAAAAATTTGTTCTACCTTTATTTTGTCTGTATCAAATACTTTTTCTGGTGTCCATGACGGCGCAACAAAGATGCAGTCGAAATGTTCCCGGGTGGAAACACCATAAAGATCCTTTAACGTATCGTTCTTTAATGAATTATTTTCCAGGGCCTTTATAAGCTTATTCATACGCTACCTCTTTGACATTATTATATCAAAAAATACCGGCAAATGCCGGTATTTTTTTATTTTTGTAATTCACGGCGGATGGCCATCAGGGTTTTTCCGATTCTGTTTTCGCCACTGCCGATACCAAACCCGCACTTATAGCAAACAGGGCATGCTTTTATCAAAATTGCATCGCCGGTGCCGGTTAACAATTTTGCCGCATCCACATTTTGTTGAAACTTTGCCCGCAGCCCCATTTCCATTATCTTGAACTTGTTTTTATCAAAATCCGCACGACGATTTATTTTATATTCCGGTGTTTTTGTTATCAAGCGGGCGTCATCGGCATTTTTCATATTCAAAATCACATTAAAACGCGGGTCCGATGCGTAAAACTTCATCGCCTGGTAATAATGTTCCGCGGACGGAAACATAAAATCGCGTCCATCAACATTCA
>JAGCYJ010000014.1 GCA_017960855.1 Alphaproteobacteria bacterium
AGTGATGTCGCACCACCAATAAGCAAAACCCCAGGATGCCCCGCGTTCTGTAAATGCCGAAACATACGCAACGCAAAGAAATGCCCAATGTGCAAACTGTCCGCCGTTGGATCAATTCCTAAATAGAAAGTGATTTTTTTATTACCATTTAAAAGTTTTTTTATCGCGTCCGGATGTGTCATATCTTTGACAAATCCGCGTTCTTGCAACATATCAAATAATTTTTGTGCCATTTTATCTTTCCTTTGTCAAAATCATAGCATTTATTTTAATTTGTTTCAACAAGGCATTAAAAAATCCGGCGAAGTGCCGGATTTTTATTTTCTGTTGACAAAAATATTATTTCAACATTTTTGCAACTTCATCCGCCAAGTTATCTTCGCGTTTTTCGATACCTTCACCCAACACGTAATAAGCGAACCCAGCCAATTTACCACCGGCTTCGTCAATAACTTGTTTAACTGTCTTGGATGGATCCATAACAAATGGTTGTTCTTCCAGAACGGATTCTGCATACCATTTGTTGATACGACCTGCGACCATCTTTTCAACAACCATTTCTGGTTTGCCGTTTGTCGCACCAGATTCAATGAACACCTTCTTTTCACGTTCAACCGCCTTTGGATCAACATCAGCAATTGTCATGAATTCAGGTTTGTTCGCAGCGATGTGCATTGCAATTTTTGGTCCGATTTCATCAATGTGTTCGTTTCCACCATTGATAGCAACGACAACGCCAATTTGACCCATACCCGGAACCAAAGCATTGTGAATATATGAATAGATATGATCACCATTCACCTTGGCAATACGGCGCAAATTCATATTTTCACCGATTGTCGCGATTGTTGCAGCAATGTCATCTTTGACCGCGGCCAAAGTTGCATCAAAATCACCCGCCAATTCCAACGCTTTGTTTGCAACATCGGCAACCAATTTTTGGAACTTGTCATTCTTTGCAACAAAATCTGTTTCTGCATTCAATTCAACAACACAGCCCATATTGTCGCACTTTACAACGGTGACCAAGCCCGATGCGGCAACACGGCTTGCTTTGGATGCTGCTTTAACGATACCTTTTTGGCGCAACCAGTCAGCGGCTGCTTCGATATCGCCATTGTTTTCAACCAATGCTTTTTTACAATCCATCATACCTGCGGATGTTTTTTCACGCAGTTCTTGAATTAATTTTGCTGTTACTTCTGCCATTGTTTCCCCCATATTCCTTTATTTGTCGGCTTTGTCAGCCAATTTGCTGCGACGTGTTTCACGTGCAACCATATTTTTTGTTTTTTGTTTGGCTTCGGCATCTTTTGCTTCGTCTTCGATTTCGTCCGCAGCAATCATATCAGATTCGACTTTTTTACCAGCCGCACCGCCCAAACGCTTTTCAATACCAGACAAAATTGCATCTACGAACAAATCGCAATACAACTGGCATGCGCGTGCCGCGTCATCATTACCTGGAACTGGGTAATCAACCAATTCTGGGTTCGCGTTTGTATCGCAAATTGCGATTGTCGGAATATCCAAAGTTTTTGCTTCACGAACCGCGTTCAATTCACGTGGAACGTCAATAACAATCATTGCTTGTGGTGTACCGTGCATTTCCAAGATACCGCCGAAAATGTCGCGCAATTTAGCAACTTCTTTGGTCATAACGCCGACTTCTTTCTTGGTCAGACCCAATTTTTCAGCGTTTTCAATGTCGGATTCCATCTTTTTCAAACGACGGATGCTTTGTGAAACCGTTGTCCAGTTGGTCAACATACCGCCCAACCAACGATTGTTTACATAGAATTGACCGCAACGTTCAGCCGCATCTTTCACAATGTCTTTGGCTTGATGCTTGGTTGCGACGAACAAAACTTTGCCCCCAGCGGCGGTGATTGCTTCTAATGCAACCAATGCGCGATGCAATAACGGTGCAGTTTTATTCAAATTGATAATGTGAATCTTATCTTTGACCCCATAAACATACGGTGTCATCAACGGGTTCCAGCGACGTGTGTGGTGGCCAAAATGAACACCAGCTTCCATCAACTGCTTCATAGTAAATGTAGGCAATGCCATGATTTATCCTTTGTTTTCTGTTGTTATCCTCGCCATCGGGGACATATAAAACCGGAAATCCGGACAGAAACATTCCCAATGGTTGTGTTCTTCGCGCAAGCGCGTGCCGCCATAATAAGATAAAAAATGTGCAAAATCAAGTAAAAATCGCACATTTTGTAATATTTTGCCCCGCTGGGCTAACACCGCATAAACACTTGACAAAAACGCGTTTAGGCACTATATTTTAGTGTGTAAGAGGTGAGCATTGAAACTTCTGACAAAAATCTTTACCGGAATTATGTGTGGCGTGCTTTTGACGAACAGCGCGCTGGCTGTTGACGATTGTTCAAATTCGGCGTATAAACAAGCACATCCGGAACGTTGCAAATACGCGTCCAGCACCGATAATTCCCTGTTGTACTGGGGTGGTGGCGCGGTCGCGATTGGTGGTATTGTGGCCCTGGTCGGTATGGCAGCCGGCGGTGGCGGTGGATCTTCGTCCAGCACAAACCCGTCAAGTGCATCAACCCAATATGTCCGTACAATTATGCCGACAATGATTAAACGAAACGGCACCGCGCCGGACTTTACCAGCGCAGATTTGTCAGCAATCACATCTTCCAAGGAATATTCCAAGAACGCAGATGCCTATGACGATATCCAGTTAGCATACTCTATCGCACGTGGTTATACCGGTTTGGGAACAAAAATCGCCGTTTTTGATACGGACTTGGACATCCCTCTTTCACATGGCGCAGCGGTTATGGCGACCGCCAGTGGCCCGATTGCCCCAAATGCAGAGGTTGAACACCATACGATTGCCTATGATGCAAATAACTTCAAATCATATAATGAAATCGGCGATATAATTAGTAATACAGTTGACGCAAATGTTTATAACAATTCATGGAATGTGGCATCTATTACCGCAGACAAAATCACGTCACGCACAATGCTGGCATCCAAGACCAGTCAAACATTTGTAAACGCGATATCAAATGCGGCAGTCCAAAATGACGCTATTTTTGTCTGGGCTGCGGGTAATGATTATGGTGCACAAAGCGGTATGTTATCTGCTATGCCACGCGTTATGCCAGAATTAAACGGCCATTTTGTTAATGTTGTCGCATGGGATACAGACACAAACGCATTGGCAGAATACAGCAACGCATGTGGTGTGACACAAAACTACTGCATAACCGCACCCGGTACAATCAAAATGCCAAACGGCATGATACGCAGTGGTACATCTTTTGCGGCGCCGGTTGTTTCCGCGGCGATTGCAGTTATTCGTGAAGCATGGCCTTATTTAAATTCAACTCAAATCACCGATATATTATTCACAACCGCCGCCGACTTGGGCGACCCAGGGGTTGATGAGATTTATGGACATGGCATGCTGGATTTAGAGGCAGCAACCCGCCCAGTTGGTGATTTAACAATCGCGGTTTCCGAAAATGCTACCCAGCCATTACAGACCGCCACTGTTTCCCCTACAATCGCACACAACATAGAATCAGCAAATCCGACAATGGCGTTCTTTGACGCATACGGTCGTGCATATGAAACCAAGATTTCAGACAACATTTCTGCACGCAATCGCGGATTGGGTTTTGAGCGTTTACGTGGCGACGACGCACGCGCAAAAATCAACATGGGTTCATTGGAATTTGGTTTCTATCGTTCCGACATGTTAAACGGAACGGGTTTCTTGGCAACAGACGGTGAAACAACAACATCTTATGTTGCGACAAATCATTCGTTCAATCTGGGGGGCATGGAATTATTCACGCGTTCTCAATTTGGTACCGCGCACCCGATTGCATCATCTGAATCTATGATTTCAGAGTTTTCTAATATTTATACTGCATCTGCGGCCGTTGGTTTGCGTGGCGACAAATGGTCGTTCTCGGTCGGCGTTCCAGAAACAATTGTCCATGGTAATATGAATCTGCACACTGCAACGGGACGTCGCGCAGACGGCACAATGACTTTCAGTGATTACAGAATTGATATGGCATCAACACCGGCGATTGAATACATGGCAAACTGGCGTTTCTTGACCGCGGGTTTTGTTGACAACCCATATGGCAATAACGAATTTTACATATTCACAAAAACGAAAATTAATTTTTAATTTTTCTGATACTTTTTTATCAAATAAAACTTGTTTTTTAGATATTTGCCTTTAATATGTATTCAAGGACGACGGAGGCAAATCAGTTGAAAGGAAAGAAACAATCACGTTTTGGACGTAAACTGCGCGTAATTCTGGGCATTTTGTGCGCTGCTTTGGTGGTTGTCACACTGTTTTTTGTTTTCAAAAATCATAAGCAAACGACACGCGTTTCTTTATATACTTCTGCACCGGCACAAACATCTTTTACAGATGATAATTTCGTAGATTTTACCAATAATTCCGGCACACCCGATATAAATAACAACCGAACACTGAACGATGTCCAACCGTTGATAGTGTCGTATAATTGGGAATCTGGACCATATGCGCCGGCATTTAAAACCGATTTAACAAATGCGGAAATTGCTCAAAATGTAAAGATAAATCCATACGTTCGTGGTACATGGTCGCGCACCAGTCCGAACGCGATTCGTTTTATACCTGAATCAGATTGGCCGGCGGACACGCGCTTTACGGTAAAGATTTCACGCAAACTGCTGAATAACGATATTATACCGGACACCCGCAGTACATCTTTTACTTTACCAAAGATGGTTGCCGATATAAACAGTTTTGATGTCTATCCGGACAAAGCGCATAAACAAAATGTTATTGGCGTTGCCGTTGTTTCATTTAATTATCCAATTGATACGGCCGGGTTCAATAATCGTGTGACGGTAAAGCGTGGTTTGCACCGCGTTCCTTTCTCGGTTCGTTTTGATCGGTTCAATCGTACCGCAATCATCACAACTGATCCGATTACGGTTGATGATTCGTCGCACACATTGCGTCTTAAAATAAATCGCATAGCCGCCGCGACATCCGACACAACCACCAAAAAGGTCAATGCATCAACAACAATTGAATCGTCTGATAATTTCTTCAAGATATCTGGGTTAAAATCTATTGCCGCTGATGACGCGCGCGGTAACGCACAACAACTGTTGTTAGTTGATATGACAACGGCGGTGTCCGACAAAACAAACTGGTCACAATTTATTGAAGCATATTTGTTACCAAAAACAAATGGCGACGAAGAAGACGAAGAATCACATCAGTGGGCAACTGATGAAATCAGCGACAGTGTTTTAGCAAAATCAAAGAAACTGACTTTACGTCCGACCGACTTTGCAAACCCAATCGGCGTGTACCAGTATGCGTTTGCATATGATGTTTCCGACACAACGCCGCGTTATATATATGTTCGCGTGCGCGCGGGCATTGAATCAAACGCAGGATTTATGTTAAAGAACGGTGTTTCACGTGTTCTTTCGGTGGCGTATCCAGACAAAACCGTCAAAATCGCTGGAACTGGTGCCCTGCTTTCCTTGGCCGGCGATAAAAAGTTAGGCATTATGGCGCGCGGTGGTGCCGATACCGCATTTGTGAATCTTTACAAAGTGAAATCCAGTGAAATCAATCACCTTATTACCCAAACATATGGAATATTCTCTTCTAACCTTGATTTCAAATCATGGTCGTTTGATGCGTATGATATGGCATCTGTATTTAAAAAGCGCATTGCCTTTGCCGACACCGCAATGAATAAGACAAATTATGCTTCGGTTGATTTGGGCGACTATTTAGATCGTGGCACGACCGATAAGACCGGTATATTTATAATTCAAACGGGCGCTACTGAATCGGACGCCGATGTCAGCGACCGCCGTTTAATCTTGCTTACCAATTTGGGAATCATCCGTAAAATAGCGTTGGATGCAACTTCGTCCCTGTTTGTGTCAAACATTGATGACGGATCGCCCGCCGCAGATGTTGAAATATCTGTACTTGGGCGCAACGGAAACGCAATATGGGCGGGACGCACCGATATGAATGGTTTTGTCACTGTTCCGAAATTCGCATGGGCTGAATACAGAAACGAACGCGAACCGGTCGCAATTGTTGCGCGCCATGGCGATGATGTTTCGTTTATTCCATATAATTCATATGAAACACATGTTGATTATTCTAAATTTGATATTGATGGCACATATTCTGCCGACAATGCACCAATGAACGCCTATCTGTTTTCAGATCGCGGTATTTATCGTCCAGGCGAAAGCGCGATTATCGGTGGCATTGTAAAGAACAAAACATTTACTAAACTAAATGGCGTTCCGTTAAAGATGGAAATAACCGATTCTCGCGGACGCACAATATATGATGAAACTTTTTCAGTTGAATCAGACGGTATGTTTGATATTCGCTTTACCGTATCTGACACTGCAACAATTGGCGAATATACAGCGAACCTGTATTTGTTGAATAACAAAAACAAAATACAGAACACAATCGGCACAACGAATTTCCGCGTTCAAGAGTTCACACCGGACAACCTTAAAATCGGCGCGACAATAACTGGGGTCAGCGAAGAAGGATGGATTTCCCCAGCGAATATGGTTGCAAACATAACTTTGCATAACCTGTTCGGCACACCGGCAACAAATCGTCGTATAACCGCCCACGCGACACTGCGCCCGATTGATTTTTCGTTCCCAGAATATCGCGAATATATATTCACACCAAACTTTGTGGCGGGTTCAGGGCTGTCGGCAAACGCAGCAAACAGAACACAAACATTTTCTGTTGATTTGCCAAATACAAAAACCGATGACAATGGTAATGCGACAATTGATATAAAATTCAACAACAGTATCCCCAGTGGCACATATTTAATGACCCTGAACGTCAATGGGTTTGAGGGGGCATCTGGCGTTGGTGT
Organism: Alphaproteobacteria bacterium; assembly: GCA_017960855.1. Lineage (GTDB taxonomy): Bacteria > Pseudomonadota > Alphaproteobacteria > Rs-D84 > Rs-D84 > Enterousia. The sequence goes on from JAGCYJ010000014.1 coordinate 6,957, forward strand.
ACAGACGACAATTACCGCACGTGTGTCTGATGCGAAATATTTGATTGGATATCATGCTAATTCCAATCTGAATTATGTTTCGCGTGATGATGTTCGAACGGTCAAACTGATTGCGCTGGATTCAAACGGTGTGCGCACAAACGCAAACAAATTGAAAATGCGTACAATACACCGCGAAAACTTGACCAGTTTGATAAAGGATTATAACGATTACTATAAATATCAGACAATTACACGCGATACATTGGTTTCCACAAACACGATTGATGTTTCATCCGAAGGTACCGAAATCAGATTAGACACAACACATGGCGGAACATACTTTGCACAAATAACCGACGAAGACGACAATATATTGGCACACATTGAATACTTTGTTGCCGATGCATCTAACACCGCATTGACAACCGATACCAACGCCGAAATGCAGATTAAACTTAATGCGAACGAATATGCCGCTGGTGATAATATCGCGGTCAGTATTACCGCCCCATATGTTGGGACCGGTTTGATTACAATTGAACGAGACAAGGTTTATGCATACAAATGGTTCCACACAACATCAACCTCTTCGGTGCAATATATCACCCTGCCCGACGAGTTTGAAGGTTCTGGTTATGTCAACGTGTCGTTTGTACGCGACATAAACAGCAATGATATATTTACCACACCGTACACATACGCGGTTGCGCCTTTCCGCGCCGACACAACGAAACGCGATATATCTGTAAAATTAGAGGCACCAAAGAACATTACCGATAACAAATTGCCAATTACATACACGACCAACAAAAACGCGCGTATAATGATTTTTGCAATCAATACCGGTATTTTACAGGTCGCAAAATATGGTATTCCAAATCCATTGGCGCACTTCTTCCCAAAATCCGCATTACAGGTTGAAACTTTCCAGATTTTGTCTCTGTTGTTGCCTGAATACAAAATCTTGCGTGAATTCGCGAAAACTGGCGGTGGCGATTTTGAAGAAGCCGACGGCGGAATTGGTGTTGCACTTACCAATCCATTTACCCGCAAAACGAACAAGCCAGTTGCGTTCTATTCAGGCATAATTGACGCAACTGCGAACGAAGCAAAGACGATTACATTTGATATTCCTGAATATTTCAACGGGGCAATTCGTGTGTTTGCGGTCGCCACAAATGATACTGCGGTTGGCTCGGCATCAACCGACACCACTGTCCAAAGCCCGATTATTGTTTCCACAACGGCACCAGTTGTTGTCGCACCAAATGATGTATTTGATATCAACACAGTTATAACCAATATGACCAGTGGCACAACCGCCACCGCCGTTGCAGATGTTAATGCATCTGTGTCACCTAACCTTACCATAACAACGGTTCCAAATCAGACATTGGAAATACCGTACGGCACCGAAAAATTATGGTCGTTTGTTGTCCGTGCCGGCGATGCGTTGGGCAACGGCGACATTCGTATTAATACGGCGGTACGCGACGGCACAGATGTCGTTCTGTCTGAACGAAACACCCGTTCTTCTTTGTCAGTACGTCCAATAACAACATATGATACGAAAATCAAAATTGGCACATTAAAGTCAACGACAAATATCCGCGGATTCTCGTTTGATATGTACCCTGAATATGCGACAACAAAATTGTACATTTCCAACAACGCCGCGATTGTTGCACGCCCATTGTTTGAATACCTAAAGAAATATGAATATTCGTGCACCGAACAGGTTGTATCATGCGCATTACCGTATGCCCTGATGCCAACAAATGATATTTTAGGCACAATTTATGCGGAATCTAAATCTGCGATTGATAGTACGATTGCGATGCTTAAGAACCGTCAAAACGACGACGGATCGTTCAACTTGTGGGCGGGCGACAACACCGGGCGCGACAATGAATCAGATGCATATTCAGCATACTTGACCGCATATGTCGCACAATTCTTGGACATTGCAAAGTCGGCTAACTTTGATGTTCCAAAGGCAATGAATTCGCGCGCCATTGATTACCTGCGAACCTTTGCCGGCACCCATATCAACGACGAATTTGATGCGGCAACCCATGCGTTTGTTATCTATATCCTGACCAAGAACGGATATATCACAACGGGCTATATTGATGCATTTGAAGAATACGCAAACGAAAATATAAAAAATTGGCAGTCAGATTTGATGGGCGCATATATCGCGACATCTTATAAGTTATTGAAACAAGATTCCAAGGCCGACAATTTGATGTCAAAATATCGCACGTCCAGCCGTTCACGTTTTGAAAATAACATGTTCCGCAATACCGTATCTGATGATGCCATGTATGCGTATTTGAATAGTCGTTTCTTTGGCAACAAATCAACCGACATGGGTGAAAATGTTTCCGAATATATCAACGATGGCAATTATACTTCATACACATCTGCATCGGTTATTTTGGCGGTCGCGGGCAACATTGATAATAACTACGATTCATCTGAAACATTGTCTGTATTGGCCGACGGTGTTAAATTGGAAACAAAGACATACGATGGCACGACGATTGTTGATATTCCGGTCGCCACCAAACACATTAGTGTTCGTTGCGACAGTTGCGATCGTAAACATCAACCTTATTACACAACAATTGCCGCCGGATTCCCACGTACCACCGAATCTAAATCAAATGGGATAGAGGTTTCGCGCGACTATTATGACGACAATGGCAATCGTATAACAACTGCGACCGTTGGCGATACAATCACAGTAAAAATCCATATCCGCAGTCGTCGTGGCGATATTATTCCAAACGTTGTTATAACTGATTTGGTGCCAGGCGGATTTATTGCCGGCGAAGCAACTGGCGACATGTCTTTTGCAGAATCGCGTGAAGATCGCGTATTGATATTCTTGGACGTCACACGCGAAGGTCAAACAATTACATATAATGCCCAGATTGGCGCAGCCGGTTCATTCCAGATTCCGCCAATTCACGCCGCGTCTATGTACAATCCACAAATAAATGCGACGGGCAATGTGGGCAAAACATTTACGGTATCAAATGCATTTGCTGAATAATATTTGGCGTCGAACATGCGCATACTTTCAACGGCATCAACGGGGCTGGATAATTTTTTGTGTAATTGTTTTGCTGTTTTGGGCTCTGCGGTTATTCCTTATGCCACCATTGTTAAGCAATACACACTTTTCCCGCGTTTTTTATGACAGAAACGGCACCCTGCTTCGTATCACATTATCCGCAGATGATAAATACAGAATCTATGCACCACTATCTGACATAAGCGACGCCGTAAAACGCGCCACTGTATTATACGAAGACAAACATTTTTATCGTCACATTGGCATCAACCCAGTATCGTTGATTCGCGCGACTCGGAACTATTTTTCGGGTGCACCCCACCCCGCCGGTGCTTCAACAATCACAATGCAGGTTGCGCGTTTGAAATATGATTTAGACACGACACGGCCAATGGGCAAACTGATTCAAATCGCCGCCGCAATTTATATTGACGCTTTTTATTCCAAAGATGACATTTTAACCGCCTACCTGAACCTTGCGCCATATGGTGGAAATATCGAAGGAATCGCCGCCGCATCGCAAATATATTTTCATAAGAAGCCGTCCGAATTAACCACCATCGAATCTATTACACTGTCCACTATTCCACAGAACCCTGTAAAGCGCGGACTGAATACGAACACAGGTTTGCAAAACATGCAACATATGCGCGCTGATTTGGTGCGTCGTTGGATGGACGAATATCCAGATTCTGATTCGTCGTTGGAAACATTGGCGCAAATGCCGTTGGCGGCGTATGGCACACGTGATTTGCCGTTCTTGGGACCGCACTTTGTAAATCGGCAAATGTCCACAAAGTCCGACCATGGTGCCGAAACCACAACACTGGACATCAAATTACAAAACAAGTTGTCCAACCAACTGGCAACCGAAGTCGCCAAACGAAAAAACATTGGTATTCAAAACGCTGCCGCAATATTGGTGAATTACAAAACGATGGAAGAATTGGCGCATATCGGTTCTGTTGATTATTTTGATAAAACTATTTTTGGTGAAAATGACGGTGTCGTTGCGCGACGCAGTCCGGGATCAACATTAAAACCATTGATATACGCGGTCGCGGTTGATATGGGGTTGATTCATTCTATGACACTTATGAAGGACGCAAAAATCAATTTCGGTGTGTATGCCCCCGAAAATTCAGACAATGAATTCTTTGGTCCCGTTTTGGCACGCGACGCGCTGACACACTCGCGTAATATTCCCGCAATCAACCTTGTTCGACAAATCGGCACACACAAGTTTCACAAAGCGTTGTCAGATTGCGGTGTTGCCAATCTTAAAGCACCGGAACACTATGGTATATCGGTTGCGCTGGGCGGTGCCGAGGTTTCAATGCGCGAACTGGCGGGCATATATGCGGCGTTGGCAAATCTGGGGCAATATAATGAAATCAAAACAAATACCAAGGCGAAATCTTCAACCCCGACAACGATATTAAGTCCCGAAGCCGCCTTTATTGTTTTGGACATGTTGGCACACCAAGCAACGCCCAGTGTAAAAATCCCGTTCGCCAAGGACCAGCCACGGCGCATCACACACATGTGGAAAACAGGCACTTCGTCATCATATCGTGATGCTTGGACGGCGGGCATTTTTGGCGACTATGTTTTGATTGTATGGGTCGGTAATTTTGATGGCACCCCGAACAACGCGTTCAGTGGTGCGCGCGCCGCCGCCCCAATCTATTTTTCATTGGCGCAAACTGTTGTTGATTATTACGCGCACAGTGACACACCGGTTGCGGATAATAATTTCCTGCGCGACGACATGAACATTTCACAAATTGAAATGTGTGATACGGTCGGCGGTCTGGCTGGCGCATATTGTCCGAAAACCGTTATGGCATATTTTATTCCAGGCAAATCCCCAATTACCGAATCGTCCGTTTATCGCGCTATTCCAGTTGATAATAATACGGGTCTGCGCGCTTGCTCCGCCGACCCGAAAACAACGCACATGGCGGTATATGAGTTTTGGGATGCCGAATACTTGGATATGTTCAAACGCGCCGGTATAAAACGCAACACCCCACCGCCATACGTGGGAAATTGCGATTTAAGTAAAATAACTGAATCAGAAAATGAACCAATAATCACATCACCCGCCGACAACACACGAATTGTCATTACCGACAATCGTGATGTCGCAACCGTTTCTTTTTCCGCAATTTCAGATACCCCGGATGCCAAGATATTTTTATTCATGGATGATGCGGCAATCGGACACATAAAGTCCGGCGAAACAATTTCGCATGATGTCCCAATGGGTGAACATACCATACGCGCCATTGACGAATTAGGTGTTGGCACATCAAATAATTTCAGTGTAATCAAGTAATAAAGAACCGCCCAAACGGGCGGTCTTTTTATTCCGCGTCAGGTTTTACAATATCGTATTTCATAATATAACTAAACGACAAGCCCATCATAAAATTACTGCCATAGACATCAACACCACGCGCCTTGGCACGACGATATTGAACATATGGACCAAATGTGAAATTGCCCCACAGATTTGTATCCATACGCGCAATCGCGCTGAAATCGCGTTCTAAATCAGTTGGCACATATTCCGAATATGACAGGTATTCACGATAATAACCGTTGGTGGAAAACTTTACCCCTTCGCGAAGTTCGTATTCCAAACGCCATCCGGCCTCTATCGCAGATTTATTTACCTTGTGTTCAGAATAAGTGAAATCATATTCATATACGCCCGCCAAATATAAACTTTTTATAATCGGGTGATCAAACAACGCCAAACCCGCCAATCCACGCACAACATTTTGACGTGGCGCATCACCAGTTGCTTCAAATTCTGTTTCATATACCGCACGCGCCATTGGACCGAACTTTAAATCACCCCAATGCCAACGCGCCCACGCCAAATCAGATGATAACAAGATTTTATCTGCGTTTTCATTGACGACTTTTTCGCCATCATATGGTTTCAGCGTTGTTCGGCCATATTCCATAAACAAACTGTTGTCCCATTTCAAATCATCAACACGATATTCCAACGCGGTATCCCATACGCCCTTGAAATATTCTTGGTCATCCGCCTTTAATGCCTGAATCGGTGAATCTGAATACGCCGCCGCATGACGCACATCTGTTTTGGACCAATCAAGCCCAATGCGCCGAATGTCCAGCGTCAATCTGTTATCGTCTGCCGCATAAGACGCAAACGGCATCAACGTCGCCAATAATAACAACGATACTTTTTTCACGTTTCCCCCTTTCCCTTATGTTTGATTATTATTTCCAGACACGCATAAAGCCATCATCCGCAGCGGTTTTCCAACCCGCGTTGCGCAACGCGATTGTGACCGAAGAACGCGCAGATGTCGGCACATCAATTGTGGCAATATTTCCGACAATTTGTTTCGTGGAAAAATCAACCCGTTCAGAACGCGCAATAGATTGCAATTGAGCCCAATCAGAAATCGGATTGCTTAAAGTCACGTGCATTGTAAATGCACTTACGACACTGCCATCTGACAACCAATTATAAACATTATTTTCCGCCATCCATTTACGCGCCGCATTACGATCCACCGTCATTGTAATGTTTGCGGAATATGTTGTATCAGAAATCTGTTCGCCATCAATACTGGTTTCTGAAATCAGATTTGCCAAATCGGCACTCTTTGCATTGCGAATCGCTGACGACAGTTGATCAGATGATGCATACGGGCGCAATTTATCAATCAAAATCTGACGCCGCGCATCATTTATCGCCATTGTTTTCGCGGTTGATGATGTATCACTGGTCATGCGCACAGATGCGGTTCCGACCAAATCAGCAGCCGTCGCCGCACACGCAATAAACGCGCCACAAAATGCAAATAGTATTTTTTTCATATTGCTTATACTAACCCAACTGAAACATTCTTGCAAGATTTATCAGAAGCGTGCTTTCAATCCAACGCGAATACCCAACGCACGATAGAAAGAATCTATTTCGCCGCCGACTTTGCACACCCAACCAGAACAAGATTTTTCAAGTTCCTTTATGCTGATTGCGGTTGGATCACCCGAAACACCAGCGATTTGACCCAACATATATTTTTCAGCATCCGCTTCATCGTGTCCTTGTGCCACCGTCCATTGTTTCCATTGATCCAGCAATTCGTTATATGTGTTTGTGTAATATGTACCATTCAGATAAGTTTCTGCATCTGCACCACTTACATGATAGTAATCATATGTGACACCGACGGACAACGATACATTGTTTGAAATTGCAGTTGTCCAATCTGCCGCCAAACCTAAATGAAACGCCGAAAACATTCCCGCAGAATCAGATACACTCTTTGGATGTTGCCAATCAAAACGATACGGTTGGTCGCCCTCGGCACTATATCCAGGTAAGCCCAGTTCAACACGTGCATCAACCGCATTGTTTTCATTTATGTCATACAACATATCCAACGCCAAATATGGACCAGACCATGCAACCTCGTACGAATGGCTGGTTCCCGGCTGTTGATAATAATATGTTCCCGCCGTATCAAGATATTCAACACCGTCTGCAACATCAACATGTCCAGTTATGCTGTCGCGCCAAATAACCTGATTCGTTCCGTTGTCATAATGAACGATAACAACAGGATCGCATTGAACTTCATCACTGCCCGGCACTGTGAAACATGCTGCTGTATCAACCGACAAGCCGTAATTCTTTTTCGTTTCCAGTTTATATTTCAAATAACGATAACCAACAGATGGCGTAATCTTTAAACTGCCCCACTGCATAATCCCCGGCAAGCCAAATCCGACATTGAATCCCATCATGCTGCCACCTTCGCTGGTGCCGACCGACAAAGCATGACCGATTTGTTCCCCAATCACATCATTAGATTCATCAACCCATTGGGTTATAAAGAAACCGCCATTACTAATATCGTCGTCAACCATGGACGATTCGCCCCACTGCATACCATATCTGAATCCGGCCTCTATCTGACCCTTGGTATTGCCCATATCAAAGACATACCGTCCGTTCAAATCTAGCACATTCCACGCAACATCATTGTAATGCAACTTGGACGCAGATTCCTTCATCTCCATTTCCCACAGCGCGTTTTCATGCGACAAACTGCCGTCCAAATAAAAACCATTTTTAATTCCACTGGAACTTTTGGACGAAGAAGAAGTTTTTGTTGTTTGTGTTGTTGTTTGCACAACCTGTGTTTGACGCTGACCAACAACAGTACCACTTGGTGCATTATATCTTACACTGGAATAACCGGTGGTTGTGTATCCCGTCGGACGCGTATACGGTGTTGCGGTGTTTGCGGTTGTATATGATGCGGTTTGACCATAACGTGCCTGGGGTGACTGATATGTTGCACCCGTATAGTACGTTCCCGCGGCATTTGCCAGCACCGGCAACATGGCAAAAAGCGAACAATTCATTAAAAATAATGTTGTTTTCTTCATTGGCGTTTCCTTCCATATATAATTTTACAATTATTTTATCACAAAAAGGTTGAAAATAAAATAGGTTTTGACAAAATAAGAAAAGTTTCGCGACCATGGCGGAATTGGTATACGCGCAGCACTAAGGATGCTGTGGAGAAATCCTTGGGGGTTCAAGTCCCCCTGGTCGCACCAAAATTATAAAAAATCCCCATATTTTATGCTTGCCCGGCATTTTAAAATTTTGCTAACATTGAATTGCAGAGAATGAAAAAATTTGGGCTGATTTTGGCTGGGTGCCTTGCGTTTGTTGGGTTCTACAACGCGCACGCAGATGACATCGGCGACGCCGTGCGCGCCGCGGTTCGTCGTGATACAAACACGACGACGGTCACAACACGCCAACGTTCCGATTCCGCGACCAATTCCACAACCACACGCAATTCGGCGACCAAAACATCGGCTGTTGTCAATCGTACTGCGACAAATACCCGTAATAACAATGTTGTAAATCGCGCCGCCGAACCAATAATCGGCACACCAACAAATGTTGTGGCACGCACTACGACTGCGCCGCGCACCACTGGCAATGCAACATCATCTGTAAAAACCCGTTCAACAACCCAACCTATCCAGGTACGTTCAACCACGCGCAAAACACCAACCCGCACCAATGTGTCCCGCGCGGCAACCACAATTGCTACCCGCGAAGACATATTGAACCGCAGTTATTCCAAGTGCAAAGAAGTACTTACTGAATGCATGGATGAATTCTGTGCAAACAAAGATTCCCAGTTAAAGCGTTGCGCTTGTTCGGCACGTATTCACGATTTTGATAAAATCAAAAAGCAGTTGGCCAATGTTGATGAAAAAATGTTGGACTTTAACCAACGGTTGCTGACGGTCAGCATGGACGAAAAAGATGTTGCCGCGATAAACATCGCAACCGAAGGGGAAAAGGCGTTTTACGACACGGTGGATGCATCTGAATCTAAACGAACATTGGATGCCATTGCTAAAAAGTTAAACACCAATTTTGATAAAAGTAATTTTTCCAGCAGTTTAGGCACCGTTCTGTCTTGGTCGCTGGATATGGACAGTGCTTTTGACACCGTTGATTCATTGGCCGGCGTATCAACCGCCGCGAAATCTGGCACCGCGTTGTATTCGGCGGCACTGCCGGTATGTCGTGAAATGGCGGCCGAAGTTTGTTCAGATGATGATTTAGCACTGGCGGAAAGCGGATATCAAATCCTTATTGATCGTGATTGTGACACCGTTGAAAAAACATACAAAACCGCCGCCGAACAGGCACGAAACAAGGTTCTGGAAAGTTCCGCACTTTTGGATATTTCGCGTCTGAATGTTTATCAAAAAAATAATGCCGACGACATTTTGACCTGCAAAAAGAAAATGCTGACCATGCTGACCGATTCGACGGTGTGCGGATCTGATTTGGGTAAATGTTTAGATATAACTGGACAGTACATTGACCCATCGACAGGCGAGGCATTTCTTAGTGCTGAACTGTCCAATCTTAGTGATTTGATTTCCCGCCCCGAAGAAAATCAAACCTGGGCGCGCGCACCGGGGAACGCGGTTTTTGTGTCATTCTTGAATTCCAAGAAAAAGTTTTTGGAATCGGCAATGGATAATTGCCAAGATATTGCCGACACCGTGTGGAATGCCTTTATCGAAGATGCATTGTCGCAAATCAAGATTGCCCAGTTGCGCAAATTGGAAGAAGTGCGCCAATCATGCACAACGCTTGTCGGACAATGCCTGACCAATGCCGCCGAAACGCTTGAGGCATTTGATGCCCGCGCCCTATCCACATTTGGTGTTGCCGCCGACACAACCGCCAAGGCAATGTGTTCAAATGTTTTGTCTTCTTGTACAACATTGCTGGAAATAACCGACGACAAGCAAGAATGGTATGCTGGTATGACTGGCATTCAAACCGATATAACGTTTGACACAATCAAGCACACTTGTCGCGAAGTTGGACGTGCATGTGTCATCCAGGTATGTACATCAACATCGGGTAACTTCGGTCTGTGCGAAGATATTGACTTGTCCGTCAACCGTAAATCCATCATCAACCACACTGCTTGCTGGAACGAAGTGTTGAATTGCGTGGGCAGCGCCGGCGAAGATACAATCAACGCAATATTCGCCCAGAACGGATTTTATAACACCGTCACTGACCCAGACACACAAATAACAACCATTGTCCCAGACGAATATGCGTTGTATAAAAAAACTTATGGTGACGACTACCTTACCCCAACCATAACGATCAGCGACGACCCAGTAGAACAAAGTCAAAGGACCTCACAATGCGTATCACCGGGCTCCGCAGAAACTGCCACGCAATATTGTGTGTATGATATATGTTATGAAGAATGCGAACATTACGCGTACACAGACACAAATACTTGTCGTGTTTGCCGTTTGGCGGAAAGTATTTGGGGTAATTGTGAAGCAGAACCTATTACAAGATTGGAAGAAGAAAACATGCACAATCGCATCAAAAAACCAGCGGATTACGAAAACAACAATACAATATTGTACTGGTTTGCACAAAACACCAATACTCAAGATAGATCCGACAGTTGTCGCGATACAACATGTCCAGTTGGGTATTTCCCATCCTTGGACGAAACTACAAACACGATTATGTGCCTTGACAGCAACAAGGTTAAAATTGACTCCCTTAACAGAATGTGTGATGCATCTGTTTACCAACGGGTTGCAACCCAACCAATCATCACCAATTGTTGTCAAAGTAAAGTTCTGGATTATGGCAAGGGTTGTTGTGCATCTAAAACAACAACTGGACAAAATCCTGAATTACCGACCAGATGTATGCCCGTCAATGGCGCCACTATGGTTGCAACATTTACGATTCCTGATACATCATCCGATACCTATTATTCGGTTGATACATTATATGCGCTATATTGCTATGGTAATTTCAATACAGAAACCCTTTATTGCGATGGCAGATTTTTCATTGTTGATGCAAGTCCTTCGGCAAGGGTGGGAATACACTATATGGATCCACATTACAACGACACCACACAACCGTCGCAATATGTGTGCGAATATTTTGAGGAAAATCAAACCACCAAATACATTCGGAAATATGAAACCGTTGGTTGGGGATGGTACAATGGTGACACCCTGTTCAATGATGGCAACGACCAATATGGTCCAAACGCTTGGACCGTATCATTCGGTGGTTGCGGAAACTAAAACAAAGGAGATAACAAAATGAAATATCGCAAAGTTATACCCTTTAAACTAAAAAATCTTTTGCCAATGGCAGTGGTTGCTGGTTCAACCATATTTTTCGGTGCATGCCATAAAAAACCACTCCCCGAACCCCAGCATGACACGACATATGTGTGGGGAAAAAACAATTGGTCAGCCGTTCAACCACTTGATCAGAAGGTTCCCGCATCTGCGGATTCAGCATCTGTACGATATATATATCTATTAAATGACGGAAACTCTTGGACTGGCACACCGACCTCATGGATACTAAGAAATCTTAACATGATTATTGAACCTGTTTCATTGGAAAACCGACACAAAGTGCGTGGTGCGGGAACATTGCATGATGTTGGCATTCTACAAGATAAAGATGTCTTGGACAGTATCGCCCTTTCCCAAATGGGATTTCAATTTGGTATGGTTCATTACGGCAACTATGATAGAAGTTCATACGGTAGGTAGATAATGTTAAAACACTTCGCTATATTTTTATTTTTTGCGACAATATGTATAGATTGTGCCAACGCGACTGGCACTTGTTCTGCGATGACAAATAATTGCGAATCTGGGGAATGGTGCGAAACTCAGACTGAAGCCGATAACACAATTTCTTATGTTTGTTCCGGTTGTACCAATGGTCCGACAGACCCTAATAATAAAGCATGTGGCGATTCTAACACTGCATGGTGCCAATATACTGGCAATGGTGGCAATTCCAATAATTGCCCATGGGAAATGACATGTAGTAATGGAACCGTTTTTGTTCCTGCTGAAACAGCATGTAAAACTTGTAATGAAATTATAGAAAATGCCAACAATCATTATGTGTCCAATCTGGGTGCAGCCAGTTCATATAAAGTAATGTGGAATGGAACTATTTTTTCATACATGGTTTCTTGGGTAATTTATGAGGGTGATGGCTGGGGAAGCGAACCAGTATATCCGACAGAAAACCCCGCTACATGCGTAGGTAAACCATATGAAGTGAATATTAATTGTAATGGTGGAACTGGGTGTCCAACAAAAGTGTATCGTCAATATGGCAATGAAACAGATTGGTGGCAAACCAGCGACATATACAATGATGAACAACCTAAAATCACCGATTTACCACTACCATCAAGGAAACGGCATTTGTTCCAGGGCTATTATTTAGACCCCGACAACGATGACACTCAAATATTTGGTGCAAATGGACAATTAAAACCCGCGGGTAATACCCTCATCTCTGGCACAGCGACACTTTTTGCCAAGTGGGTGCTTGGCGGCAACTATACTATCATTGTCGACGATGAGTGTGGTTCACTTTCTAACTTTAATTCGTCATGTAGTTTTGCTAATACCTATTGCGACTTGAATCATTCATTTGACGGCACCAGATATAATGGCAAAGAGTTCCACTGGGATACTGATAATTGTGGCACATTATCGTCTGACTTCCAAAAATTTTACTTAAGTGACGATTGTGACATTGACAACGGTGACAGCATTGAAATAACCCTGACATGCACATCCTGCCCGGCAGGCAGTTACTGCAAATCTGGTCAAATAACTTCTTGTCCAACGAACACAACATCCTTTGCGGGCAGTTATGAAAAATCTGCGTGTCATTATTATTCTGGTACTGTTTTCAGGGATTCTGTGGGCTCATTCTCCCTGCCCGTTGGTGAAGATGGCATCATTACTGTTAAATGGGACTATTAAAACAACTTGATTGTTTTGATTGCGGCGGCGATGGCGGGCATTTGTTCGTCGTCGATACGCCCCAGCACCCAATCCGCCGGATCGATTTGTAAATTGTAATCGCGCGGGTGCCCAATTCCAATTCTTACGCGGCGATAGTCCGCGCCAACCGCGGCATCAATTGACTTTATGCCGTTGTGCCCCGCACTGCCCCCGCCGACTTTCTCTTTGACCGCGCCGACTTTTACATCCATATCGTCGTGAATCACGATTATGTTCTCAAGTGGCACCTTGTAAAACCGCGCCAGCGCACCAACCGCATTCCCCGACAAATTCATAAAGGTCATTGGTCGCGCAAAAATAACCTTTTGTCCCCCGGCAATCGTGTGATAAGTCATTGCTTCGTGTTCAGATTTCCACGTCGCATCATCACCCGCCAAATATTCCACCGCCATAAACCCGACATTGTGTCGAGTGCGCGCATATTCAGCCCCCGGATTGCCCAGTCCAACGACTAAAATGGGTTTATTTTCTTGCATATCAACATCTCTTTTTCTACTATATTATCATACAAAAGGGGAAAAAATGAAATTAAATTACGCATCTTTTTTAACCGCTGCTATTTTAGCGATTGCGACAACAAATGCTAGATCTGAAATGTTGTATGATCTCTATGCTGGTGGTTCACTGGGTTTGGGCGGAATATCCATGTATTCCGAAGAAGACGAATTCGATGGCGACGATTGGTCGGCACGGTCATATGGTGCTGTGTTAGGTATTGATTTGCCGGTTGTTCGGTTCGAAGCGGAATATGATTATCTGGCATCTAGCAAGATTGATATGCAGACAGTAATGGGCAACGCATATGTAAAGTTCATGGGTGAAGTTGTCGCAAATCCATACATTGGTGTGGGTGTTGGTGCGGTGCTTGACTATAAATATGACCACGACCGCTTTGACATTGATACAGAAACGACTATCGCGTATCAAGGTATGTTGGGTGTGACATTTAATCTGCCTGCTATGCCATTAAAAATTGATTTAGAAGGTCGCCTGATGTATATGCCCGAAGTGTACGAATGGGAACACGAGGCGATTGACGCAATGTATTATGACGCGCGCCTTAAATTGCGTTTTGTATTCTAACATGGGTTAAGTTCATATGCTGACACTGATTGATGGGAATTCGTTGTTATTTCGCGCATACTATGGTGTGCACAGTCGCTTGACGCGTCGCGACGGAACCCCAATCGGTGCGGTGTATGGATTTTTTAATATGATTTTGCCGGTGCTGGCGGCGGCAAAGCCAAATGATTCTTTTGTGTGCGTGTTTGACGCGTCGCGCATTTCTTTCCGCCAAGATATTTATCCTGAATACAAATCTAATCGCGCGGAAACACCCGCCGACCTGTTAAGTCAAGGCGTTATGATTCGCACCGGACTTGCCGATATGGGCGTACCGGTTCTTTGTATTCCCGGGGTCGAAGCGGATGATGTTATCGCAACACTGGCACAGCAAAACACACATGACCAGACGCGCATTATCACCAGTGATAAAGATTTAATGCAGTTGGTGAATGACCGTGTATTCCTTTACGACGGTATGAAATCGCATGATGTCCGCGAACCCGAAGTTCTGGAAAAATTCGGTGTTCGTCCCGACCAAGTTGTTGATGTGCAATCACTGATGGGTGATTCAACCGACAATGTGCCGGGGGTGCGCGGAATTGGTCCGAAAAAGGCATCTGAACTGATTAACCAATTCGGAACGCTGGACAACCTGTATGCGCATGTTGATGAAATTACGAACGAGCGCACGCGGAATATGTTGCGCGACAATCGCGAAATGGCGTATATATCGCGCCAACTGGTGACATTGAAACGCGATGTGAATTTGGATGGGCTGACCATTACGCCACTGCACTTTAACACGCCGGCGGCGTTGAAGTTTGTACGCGAAGCGGTGGAAAGTTCCACACTGGCGGCGAAAATCGAAAAACTTTTCCCATTGTCAAAGTTCAATCCTGATTCGGTTGAACCAACAATGGTATTCCCTGGGTCCGCTTGTCCGACCGATATTGCGGAACCCGAACGCCCCGCCCCAGTTGCACACGCGCCACAAAATAAAATTGCAAGTGAGTTTATTGTTATTCGAACCGTCGCGGAATTGGACGCATTTTTAAAAGATGTTAAATCTGTTTTGGCATTTGATACCGAAACAACTGGATTGAATCAAGAATCCGACAAAATTGTTGGCATATCATTGGCGACGGATTCCGCCCGCGGTGCATATATTCCGATTCGGCATCAAACATCCGGCGGTGATTTATTCGCGACAAATACTATTGCGCCGAATCAGTTAGACATTGAAACTGTTCGCAAACATATTTGGCCATTTTTCACAGACAAGAAGGTTGTAAAGGTCGGACACAATCTTAAATACGACCTGCATATTCTGGAAAACGAGGGGTGGAAAACATCTGCGATTCGACCGATTGACGACACAATGTTGTTGTCATATGCCCTGCACGGCTCGTTGCATGGGCACGGGCTGGATGAACTGGCGACGAAATATCTGGGACACACCGATATTCCTTTCTCGTCGCTGTTCCCAGCCGGCACGCGCGACGCAGACAAACATTTTGATTTGTTGCCGATTGATACCGCCGCGCCATACGCCGCCGAAGATGCGTCTGTTTGTTTCGCACTGTATGAACTTATGCGACCGGAATTGAACGCAAATGAAAAACTGCGTAAATTGTACGAAACATGCGACCTGCCCTTGATGCCTATTTTAATGCAGATGGAACGCAACGGTGTGTTGGTGAATCGCGCGGGGCTGAACAGTTTGTCGGGCGCGTTCCATGACCAGTTGCAAAAATTGGAATCAGAAATCTGGAAATTGGCGGGACACGAATTTAATATCGCCAGTCCAAAGCAACTGGGCGCGATTTTATTTGATGAATTGAAGTTGCCTGAAAATCGCAAACGTTCAACGGACGCGGACACACTGAACGATTTAATCGATTCGCATCCGATTGTTGAAAAGATTTTATCGTGGCGTTCAATCGCGAAATTGGCGGGCACCTATGCGGACGCGTTGCCGAAACAGATTGCATCCGACGGTCGCATTCACACAACATATTTACAGACCAGCACGAACACCGGTCGCTTGTCCAGTCGTGATCCGAATCTGCAAAACATTCCGATTAAAACCGAACTGGGCGAAGAGATTCGTAAATGTTTCATCGCGCCCGCGGGTTGCAAACTGATTTCCGTTGATTATTCCCAGATTCAATTAAGATTGCTGGCGGATGTCGCGAATGTGAAAACTTTCCGCGAAACATTTAACGCGGGCGATGACATTCACGAACAAACCGCGCGCAAGATTTTTGGTATCGCGAAAAATGCGCCGGTGCCAAAGGAAATGCGTCGCGCTGCAAAAACGGTTAATTTCTCTATCATTTACGGCATATCTTCGTTCGGGCTGTCGGGGCAACTGGGCGTATCACGTGGGCAAGCCGCCGAAATAATCAACTCATACATGGCGGGCATTCCGGAAATTAAAAAGTATATTGATGATATTCACGCATTCGCGGAACGGAACGCGTGCGTTTATACGCCATGGGGTCGCCGAATCGAATTACCAGAAATCAAGAATCCGCGCATGCGTGCATATGCAATGCGTGCCGCGGTTAATGCGCCAATCCAAGGTTTTGAAGCGGACATTGTCCGGCTTGCCATGGTGGAAATTGACAAGAATATTATTCAACCGAATCGCGACACAATAAAAATGATTATGCAGGTGCATGATGAAATCATATTTGAATGCGACGAATCGCGCGCCGAAGAATTTGCAATGAAAATTAAATCCGCAATGGAAACGGTCACAAAGATATCGGTGCCATTGGTCGCCGAATATGTAATTGGCACCAAGTGGGGAAAATAAAAACCGCCCAAACGGGCGGTTTTTATTAAAACGGAACTAGTATTATAAGTCCTGCCACCTACAAATACCGTTTTCACACATGTTGCCCATGCCACTATTCCTACAATCTTGGTTACTGCTACATGTGCCGATAAGTACGGGCGTTACAGGGGCAAACTTCCACCCAACAAAGGTCTTACCTGGCTTGGTTGCTGCCTTGACAGGTGTTGTAATATCGCCGTCGTATGTAACACTGGTTGCATACGGATTATCTTCGCCATCAACATCCGACCAGTTAATTGTAATTGTATTCGCCGCACAGACGGCACCAGAGGATGGCACGGACATTAACAATGCCGTTTGTCCCAACACGGTAGCAGGATTATCGCTACCGTTCCAAAACCTTGCTAAATACCCGCCACATTCCGACTCACATGTAGTCATACAATCACCGCCATCTTCCCATTGACCATCAACAAACACCCATGGGGCCGTGAACGATTGGGTTGAACCACCGTTTGGTGTATAACTTTCCAAACGACACCAGCAATTTCTTGCCTGCAGACTGCCTGTCTCGTCTGTTACATTATTAGCTGTTTCTACATCTTCTGGTGTATTTGCATAGGCTACTTGCCGGTTATAATCGCCCATTGTACTACAACGCGCATGCCCCCTGATTACTCCCTTGTTTCCAAAATCTACAAGAAACGCATAATCATCGGTCAATCCATACGATTCCGGCGAGATAATATTCCACTGCATATCACGCCAGTCATCATGGTCTTTAAAAATGTAATCACTTGCAACACTATTCCCGATTATCGTTAATAAATCTGGTACACCGGATTCGGTATGATAACCATCTTCACAGGCCGTTGCACCACAAGTATCTGCACCGTTGCCGTAATAGTCATTGCCGGAAACCGCCGTTGCATGTGCAATCGCCGACACCGCACAGGCCTTATAACAATTTGTGTCCGCACTGGAACCAACCGCAGAATTTGGATAACCAGATGGGCAAGAATGCTGACCCGACGAGTCACAATAACTATTCGCTGGGCAATCGTCGTATTCCGCAATTGCATCTACATAATCTTCATACACACCCATATTGTCATATGTTGCCGCGTTGTCATATGTTTTGTTTTCCAGCATATACCCATCGTTTGGGAAGTTTTCTGCGAACGCAGGACACGCAACCCATATTGCCAATAAACTTACTGGTATGATTTTTTTCATGTTATTTCCTTTTTATAATTAGTCCGCCGCCGTCACAGTGTCATCATATATTGACCAACTGGTTTCACTATTGCCGACCTTTAATTGCAATTCCGTACCAACATTCATCGGAACACTCATCGTTGTCATATTCGCGTAAAATACACCATCATCAAACTGGAATCCCAATGATTGTGTTGTTCGTGGTGATGCGCGCAGATAAACAACATTTTCGCCCACGTGCAAAACATGACCACATTGTGCCGATTCCCACATGCCCGCCGGCGCAAACAGACCCGAATCACATGCCGTTATACCACCGTCCGATTCGTCACTGTACACATATTCGCCACCCGGACAATAACTGTTTTCTGGACAGGTCGCACATTCTTCTGAACCATGAGGCAGATACTCGCCACGCGCACAAGTGAATTCAGAATCAACATACTGTGCAATCGCATCAACCGATCCGCTGTATATCCCCATATTGCCGTATATCGCCGCATTGTCGTATGTTTTGTTTTCCAACATATATCCATCATTTGGGAACCCTTCGGCAAACGCCGAACCCACGACAATCAATGTTGCCATGCTGATTAACACGACTTTTTGCATAAAGTTCCCCCACTAATATCGTGTATATTATATCATAAAAACGTTGCTAAAAAAAACGAAAAACCGCCCGAACGGGCGGTTTTTCATTTCAATACGAAATGCACACAATACTGTGGCTTTTTGTCCGCACCAAGCGATGCACGAACGACTTTGTTTGACGCAACCTGAACCGCGCGATAAAGATTATCTTGACTCTTGCGTTCAGCTTTGGTCAGACCATCAATCGCCTTGGTTATTTCGATTTGGATTTGACGTTTCATAAATCCGGTTTCATCTGTTTCGAAAATACCGGCACTGGAAACCTCGGGCGTGCCCTTAAGGAAACCGCGTTTATCAACAGGTAATGTGACAAACACCGCACCACTGGTCGCAATTTTACGACGATTCTTATAAACCTGGTCATCGGCACTGCGTTCGGTTTCGCCCTCCATAACAACCATACCGGTGTCAACAGTTTCGCAAACATATGGTTCGTTTCCATCCGACAATGCAATCATTTCGCCGTTATGTACAACCATCATATATTTTGCACCACCGCGTTCCATTGCCATTTTACCGTTCAGCATTTCAGTTATATATTCACCATGCATTGGGATTGACACTTGGGGATGAACCATATCATAGAAACGTTCATATTCTGGACGGCCCGCGTGACCGCTGGCGTGAACGTTGTTCGTATCAAATATAGTATGTGTTTTGATGCCCATACGCGCCAATTTGTTATACAAGAACGAAACATCTTGTTCACGTCCCGGAATAATAATAGCACTGAACACAACAGTATCGGTCGGCATCAATTTCATTTCCTTTACATGCCCACGACACAAACGCGTCAACATAGCAAACTGTTCACCTTGGGAACCAGTCAAGTAAATCGCCTGCTTTTCGGCCGGTAAATCCTTGATTTCATCAAACAAATACAAATCGTCATTGCCCAGATAGCCCATATCTATACCCATCTGACGAAACTCTGGCAAACCAACATATGGCACCGGGTTTGGATTACTGCGTTCTTTTATCGCGGCAATACGCCCCGACATATGCGCCGCTTCGGCCAACATTTTCATACGCGCGATACTGCGAGAATAGCCAGTCACAATAACACGCCCCGGCGCATTTTTCATAATTTCCGCCAACGAATCGCGAACTTGTACCTCGGTCGTTTGAACTTCTTGACGATCAGAATCGGTCGAATCGCACGCACAGGCAAGCAATTTCGGATCTGAACCAATTTCACGCAAACGCGCAAAGTCGGTCGTATCTTCAATCGGGTTGTCGTCATTAAATGTCCAGTCGCCCGTATGCAAAATCTTACCCGCAGGGGTTTTTATAATCAACATCTGCGCTTCGGGTACCGAGTGCGTGACGTGGAAAGTTTCCACTTCAAATGGATCAAGTTTCAATGTCGCGCCATGGTGGTCAAAGATAATGATATCTTTGCCATCACGCAATTCCATTTCCATACCCGCAAATGTTTTCTTGATAATTTCGCCTGGGAAACGGGTGCAATAAATTGGCTTCTTGAACTTTGGCCAAATAAACTTTAATGCACCAATGTGATCTTCGTGTCCATGAGTTATAACAAATGCAACAACATCTTTCTTGTGCTTTTCCAGCCAAGTTGTGTCGCAATATTGAACATCGCCGGCACCGATTTCTTCTTCCAAGAAACCCATACCACAATCCACGACCAGATATTTGCCCTTGTACTTATAGACATACATATTCTGGCCAATGTGTTCCAAACCACCCAGCGCAACGAAGTATATTTTTTCATCATTTTCTTCGGATTCGTGCGCAGGTTTATCTGCAATAGTTTTTGCTTTTTTAACGCGTTTCGCGGATTCATCCGCGGCGATTTCTTCTGCGATTTCCGCAGGTTTTTGTTTATGTAATCTTACCATTTATAATCCTTTATTTATGTTTATATTTTCGCCACCGCTGGAATCCATTGCCAATAAAGAAATTTCTTTATTCGTAGTGAATCCGCGGCAGCGCGCCGTTCCCCATTAAATTAAGTCAAATTAAACGGGATTTTTGTCGGTATTATCATAATACTGACCTCTCTGTGTGCTAATTATATCAAATTACCCGAAAAAAGCAATAAAAATGTCCGATTTTCCCTATATCCCTGTTGACAAAAGCACGATATGTAATACAGTATAAGCATAAACAAAAGGATTTATTATGGAACAAGATCCTCCAACCCTTGAAGAAAAAAAACAATACGCATCTAAATATCACCAGGCACAACACGACAAATTATCCGCTGCTTTTACAAAAAAATTGAACAAGAATTCGTTCAAAAACAACTTGATTAAATATTCAATTGCGGGTTTTGTGTTTGGAAATGTAGTTGGATTTATGTTGGGGCACAGCAAAGCCCAAGTCCCCGTTCGTAATTCACAAGGACATGTTGTTGAATACAAATTTGATATGCACAAAATGACCAAAGTAATGTACACAACCCTAGCGGCAATAATGTTGCTTTCATTGTTGATGATGGGCGTACATGATATCAAAGACAAATGGTGCAACAGCGATTGGGGTGATATATTGGCAGACGATACTTTCAAACGTTCTTTTGACGCCGCATTAAAAGAATTCGAAACCGATCCAAAAATGCTTTCTCGCGCTATGGATGCACGTGTTTTAATAATGTATAATATGCCCACATCGGATTTAAAAACATTGCACGATTTGGCATTGTCTGGGTTAAAATACGATTCTGAAACTGGACATTATAAAATTGAGCAATCAGCCATTGATAAAGCAACGAATATTATTTCTACCTTTATCAACAGCCACTCAGAAATCGGCTATAACATCATAAGAATAATGCGTGGCGACAAACCATTGGATTATTCTTTTGATACACTACGTGTGGCAAAACAAAGATAAAAAATCCGGCAATCGCCGGATTTTTATTTATACCCTATTCTGCCAAGGTTCCAACAGACATTGTAATACGACGAATACCACTACTGATTGACTTTTCCTTGTTCACCTTGGCACGAATAATTTCGCCAGTGTGATAAACATGTGTTCCGCCACATAGTTCACAGGAAACATCCCCCGCGGTAATAACCTTTACTTTGTCGCCGTACTTTTCACTGAACAATGCCATTGCGCCACGTTTCTTGGCCTCGTCCAATGACATTTCTTCGTGTTTAACTGGCATATCGGCGGCAATCCATTTATTCACCAATTCTTCAACTGCGGTTTTTTCCTCTGATGTCATGGCGCGCCCATAACTAAAATCGAATCGCACAGAATCCGGTGAAACCTTGGACCCACGTTGTTCAACATCATCGTTCAAGACCTGTTGCAATGCCGCTTGAAGCAAATGCGTTGCGGTGTGTGCACGTGCGGTTTGCTGGCGTACAGGTTCATTTATTTGTGTCGTGACCGTATCACCAACCGCAATATCTGCGACCAAGTTTCCTTTGTGTATAACAACACTGTCCACGCGATTCGTTTCCATAACATTCATAACCGGTGCACCGTCGCGCAGAATCGTTCCCATGTCGCCAACTTGACCACCCTGGGTGCCATAGAAGTTCGTTTTATCCAACGCAATTTCCACTTCGTCACCCGCGACCGCTGATTTCACAAACTCACCATTTTTCAGAATCGCCAACACGTGCGATTGCAAAGACGAATCGGGCGCATACTTTGACGAATCGTCGGTTGCCGGCAAATCACCCTGTGATTCCCACAGAACACGCGTTCCCTTGGTATCTGCACGTGAACGTTCCTTTTGTTCCGCCATAGATTTTTCAAAGCCCGCAACATCAACCGTGATATTTTTATCGCGCAAAATCATTTGTGTTAAATCCAATGGGAAACCATAGGTATCAAATAATTTAAACGCAACTTCGCCCGGCAACACACCATTGTTGATTTTCGGTAATTCCGCATCCAACAATTTCATACCGTTCTGCAACATATCTGCAAAAGCGTTTTCTTCGTTTTCAATAATCTCAACAACACGTTTTTGTTCGCGTGCCAATTCCGGATAAGCATCACCCATTTCAGTAATCAATGCTGGATATAATTTTGATAACAGCGCACCACGATGCCCCAACATTTGTCCATGACGCATTGCGCGACGCAAGATTCGGCGTATCACATAACCACGATCTGTGTTTGATGGAATAACACCATCAGCAATTGCAAAACCAACCGAACGCAAATGGTCAGTAATCACTTTGAACGAAGTGACATTTTCCGGTGTTTCACGCACACCCGTCACATCGCTTACTGCGCGTTTCAGCGCGACAAACAAATCGGTGTCATAGTTGTCGGTCTTGCCCTGCAAAATTGCCGCCATACGTTCCAACCCCGAACCCGTATCAACATTCTTTTTCGGCAGCGGATTCAAGTTTCCATTTGCATCGCGATCAAATTGCATAAATACATCGTTCCATACTTCAACATAGCGACCACCATCTTCATCCGGCGAACCAGGCAAGCCACCCGGTAAATCAGCACCCATATCATAGTGCATTTCGGTACATGGTCCACATGGTCCTGTATCGCCCGCCGACCACCAATTATCTTTGTCCAAACGAATCGCATCTTTGCCAGTAATCTTTTTCCATATCGCCGTTGCTTCATCATCGGTATAGTGCGTTGTGACGACAATGCGATTCGGATCCAACTTAAATACCTTGGTCAGCAATTCCCACGACATCGCGATTGCTTCTTCTTTGAAATAATCACCAAAAGACCAATTTCCCATCATTTCAAAGAAGGTGTGATGACGACCGTCAAAACCAACATCTTCCAAATCATTATGCTTTCCGCCGGCGCGAATACATTTCTGGACATCGGCAACACGTGGTGCGAATGCCGGTTCAATTCCTTGCAATATACCCTTCCATGGAACCATACCAGCAACAGTGAATAACAAAGTTGGATCATTCGGTATCAAAGATGCCGATGGCACAATTTTATGTCCGTGCGATTCAAAGTAATCTAAAAACGCCTTGCGTATCTCGTTATAAGTCATATATTTCCCCATTTTTTTATCTGTCCAATTTTACTCGTAATAAAAGCCACTTGCAATCTAAAATTGCAACAAGCACATAAAATATGATATAATGTAGACCTAAGGGAAACCGACATGAAAAAGGGATTATTATATGCCGCCGTTGCGTTGGCTGCGATTGTCATCGTGGCTGGTTTCAATATGCAACTGGGCAGTGCGCCCGAAATCAATGTTCCCGAATCTCTGGCTGGCAGTACGTTATATGTTTGCCCTGCGGCCAATTCGACTTGGAATTCTATTGCTATTTCGTTGCGTCCATTTACACGTTATATTGTTGGTGCTTTTTTCTTTGTGGTTGTCTTGTTGTTATTTGGTTGGGGATGGCAACTGTATCAAAATTTATTGACCGATAAATTCAAACGCGAATCATTCAAAAATATTTGGGGCTTTACGAAATATACTTTTTGGGCTGGAATACTTATGTGGTTATTATTGGCTACACCCAACAGTTTCCGCAGTGTTGAGCGCACCGATGTTGGTGGCGAATGGGTCTTGTGCGAAAGCACGTCCAAGGGCGCACAACCTGTTCCTGCGGACGTTGTTCATGCACGATAATATTTGTCAATATTTGAAAAAAATCATATTTTAAAAATATACTCTTGACTTAAATAGCGGATTTCTCTACGATTCGGGTAAGCAGTACAGGCAATGTCCTTGAAATGCTGGAATTTCGGGACCACTTTCAAAGACATTGCCTATTATCTGCGGGACACACCTTAATTAAATATTTAATGAAAAGGAGAAACACATGAACAAAGCACAATTGATTGAAGCAATTGCAAACGAAATCAACGTTACAAAAGCTACAGCAGCTGCAAGCGTTGATGCATTCATCAACACAGTTACAAAAGTTCTGAAGAAGAAAGGCGACGTTCGCTTGGTTGGCTTCGGCACATTTACAACTGCAAAACGCAAAGCAACAACAGGCCGCAACCCACAAACAGGCGCTGCCATCAAAATCCCAGCATCTGTTCAACCTAAGTTCAAACCTGGTAAAGCTTTGAAAGATGCTTTGAACTAAACTGATTTTTGTTCAGTGATTTAAAGTTGGGTTCGGGATTCTGAACCCAACTTTTTTTATTTTCCTCTTTACTTAAAAACTAATATTGCCTACAATCATACCGTAATCAAACAAAAGGAAAGAGATATGCCAACAAAAAC
>JAGCYJ010000002.1 GCA_017960855.1 Alphaproteobacteria bacterium
GCCGTCCGTCATGATGAAAAAG
Organism: Alphaproteobacteria bacterium; assembly: GCA_017960855.1. Taxonomy (GTDB): domain Bacteria; phylum Pseudomonadota; class Alphaproteobacteria; order Rs-D84; family Rs-D84; genus Enterousia. The sequence continues at coordinate 23 of JAGCYJ010000002.1, forward strand.
AATAGCGAAGAGGGTGAATAATGGCAGTTCGTGCAGCAATTTATCGTAAAAAATCGAACCCTTTGAAGGGCAAGGTTATTGACTATAAAGATGTGAAAATGTTGTCACACTATATCACAGAACGTGGCAAAATCGTTCCATCTCGTATCAGTGGTGTTTCCCAGAAAGATCAACGTGCGTTGGCAACCGCCATTAAACGTGCGCGTCATCTTGGGTTGATGCCATTCGTTCGTAATAATTTGGGTTAAATTGTTTATAATGGCACATCTGCTTGTTGTTGGCGCGTTTATGTAACATTTGTACACTGCACTTGCCAACAACGTCGCATCTGCACCATTCTTAACAATTTAAGGAATCTGGGTCGTTTGACTCTAACTTTTGAACAAAAAGGACAGACAAAATGAAAGTTATTTTAACAGAAAAAATTACAAAATTGGGCAATATCGGTGACACAGTCGAAGTGAAAACTGGTTTTGCGCGTAATTTCTTGTTGCCAAATGGCAAAGCAATGCGCTGGACACGCGAAAATGTTGCGTTGTTCGAAGCCAAGAAAGCAGAATTGGTCGCACGCGAAGCCGCTGCCAAGAAAGAAGCAGAATCTCATGTTGATGCGGTGAAGAACGCAAAGTTGCATATGATTCGTCAGGCGGGTGATACCGGTCAATTGTACGGTTCTGTGTCTTCGCGCGATATCGCACGTGCATTGAAAGAAATTGCAAACGTCAATATTTCATCTGCACAGGTTTTGTTGGGCAGCCCAATCAAATCGATTGGTGCGTTTGATACAAAAATCGCTTTGCACCCAGATGTTATTGTTCCAGTGAAAGTGTATGTTGCACAGACACAAGATGAAATTGACGCGTTGGTTGCTGGTAAAGTTTTGACCTTTGGTACCAAAAAGGTTGAAGAAGAAACAGCAGAAAAGCCGGCCGAAGAAAAAGCCGCTGAGGAAAAGCCAGCAGCAGAAGCACCGGCTGAACAACCAGCAGCAGAAGAAGCAAAAGCAGAATAAGATTTGTTTTGTTGTTTGTTTGTTAATCCCGCGTTCGGCGCGGGATTTTTTTTGTCGCGGGATTTTTTTCAATGGTCTATAATTGCCGGTGAAATGAAATTGGAAAGTGATGGTATTTTGATTGCTTTGCGACCCATTGGCGAACGCGATTCGGTGGCGTCAATTTTTACACGTGAATATGGCATGTTAAGTGGCGTAATGCGTGGCGCCGTTGTCGCAAAGAAAAATCGACCGTTGGTGGGTCAGGTTGGCGCGGCGTCTTGGAATGCGCGATTGGACACGCAGTTGGGGGCTTTTCATTGGGAACCGGCGGAAAATATCGGTGCGCGACTTATGCTGGATATGCAAAAACTATCGTTCATGAATGCGGCGTTTGCGTTGATTGGCGCACTGTTGCCGGAACGGGAAAGGTACGCCCATTTATATGATTCAACGATACAGATGCTGCGCGAACTAAACGATGCCGATTCGCAATCTGTCTATTTAAAATGGGAAACAGATTTATTACATGATTTAGGTTTTGCATTGGACTTGGCGCACTGTTCCGGGTGCGGACGAACAGACAATCTGAATTATTTGTCGCCAAAAACGGGGCGGGCGGTGTGCGATGATTGTGCCGCGCCATATATAAGTAAGTTGTACAAATTACCCATAAATTTAGACATAACATTACATTTTATTGCGGGTGCTTGTTCCCAAATGGGCATAGATATTCCAGCGGCGCGCATGTATTTATCCCGCGTGAAAAAAAATTAAAATTTCAAACATTTATTCCTTGCGATTTTTTTTCGTTTTGCTATTGTAAGTTCGTTCAACATAAAAGGAGAAAAACATGACTTGGACAATCTTAATCCTGTTAATTGGTATCGCATTGTTCTTGTTCGGCGGCATGCTGCTGAAAGGGGATAACAAGAAACCAGCGACGGGTGCAACATTAAGCAAAAAATTGATCAAATTGCTTGCAATTATCTTGATTGCGGGTTCTGTCACACGTTTGTATGTTCCATACTACCTGACATCTGTGAATCCTGCGATTTTGCAAGAAATGGCCAGCAAGATGCAAGAACAACAGCAAGCAGAAAAGAATAAAGCCGTTCGCGCTTATGTTCGTTCAAACTCTGCAAAAATGATGGCCGATGCCCCAATTTTGGGTAATCGCGATGCGAAGAAAACAATCTTTGTCTGGACAGATTTCAGCTGCCCATACTGCCGTCGTGTTCATGGCGAATTGGCACGTGTTTTGGGTGAACGTGATGACGTTCGCGTAGTTATCAAGAACTTCTCGATCCACGGTGCATTGTCTGATGGTCCAGCGCGCGCTGCAATTGCTGCAAAAATGCAAGACGCAGACAAAGCGGCACAATTTGTTGACATGATGATGACTCGTAATTACTACACCCAGGAAGATTTGAAAGATCAGTCCAAGGTTGCAGAAAAAATCGAAGCAAACATCATGAAAATGGCAAAAGAAGCCGGTTTGGATACAGAAAAGTTGAAAACAGACATGGACAACGAAGTCGTTTCTCGTGAATTGGCAAATGTTCGTGAATTGGCACAACGTTTTGAAATTAATGGAACACCGTTCTTGGTTATCGGCGAACAAGCATTCCCAGGCGCGATTCCATATGATCAAATCGTAACAGCATTGGATAAATAATATTTATCTGTGCAAAAGTTAAAACCGCCCAAAATCGGGCGGTTTTATTTTGTTAAATATATTTCGGTATCTATTCTGATATTACGGACAAACATTTCATCGTGAGATACCAGCAATATTGCACCAGTGTATTGGTTAAGTGCGTTTTCCAATATTGATATGCTTTTGATTTCTAGGTTGTTTGTCGGCTCGTCCAGTATTAACAATTCTGGTTGTGTATCGCCGCCCAGAATTGCCGCCAATGTCGCCTTTAACAATTCGCCACCGGACAATGTTCCAATGCGTTGTTGTGATGCGGAACCGCGGAAACCAAAATTGGCGGCGATTGCGTGTGCATCGTGTTTAAGGCACCCCGATATTTCCATTATGTTTTCAACAATGGTTTTTGTTTTATCTAACAAAGATAAATTTTGATTTATGTATGCAATTTTACCGGATGTCTTGACGGTGCCAGATTGTGGTTTTAATTCGCCACAAATTATTTTTAGTAATGTTGATTTGCCCGAACCGTTTTTCCCAACGATGCGAATTCGCGATTTGCCGGACATAGTAAAATCAAAGTTGTTGAATATGATTTTGTCACCGTACGCGAATGACAGTCCCGAAATGTTTATCAGTTCCTGGTTGTAAAATGGTTTTGTGGGAACCGGAATTTTGATTGTGTCATTGCGCATTTGGTTGGCCAGTGATTTTTGCGTCGATATTTGTTCGTCCAGTTTTTTTTGAATAATATTGCGCTTTTTTGCCTCGGTCTCAGCGCTTTTGCCTTTTAATGCTTTGGCATCCATACGGCTGCGGCGGGCGTTGTCGGCATCTTTTTTCTGTTTAGATTCGTGGTGTTGGCGCGTGTTTTGTGCAATATTTATTGTGTCATTCAGTCGGGCAATGGATTTTTGGGTGTTTGTGTATTTTGATTGGATGGCATCAGATTCAATCTGTTTTTGTTGTTGATAAAAATCATAGTTGCCACCATAAACCCGAATTTGCCCATTTGATAATTCAATGAGTTTATCGACATGCTGTAACAATTCGCGGTCGTGCGAAACAATGACCACACCAAATGGAAATGACTTTAATCGATTGAAAAATGCCTGTTTCGCATCTGTATCAAGATTGTTTGTTGGCTCGTCCAATAACAAAATATCGGCGCCACTGTCAAATGCACGCATCAGGGCGAACATTTGCTGTTCGCCGCCGCTTTTGGAATCGGACGCGTTTATTTGGTTCAGCATGAATACATCGGCGTTTTTGTTAATTGTGCCGGCGTTGGGCAATATTTTCCCTGCCAACAACCGCAACAGTGTTGTTTTCCCACATCCGTTGTCGCCAATAATTGCGATGTGTTCGCTGTCGTTAAAAGCGATTGACACACCGTCCAACAAGTTATTGTCGCCGTAACCAAAAAATACATTTGATAAAGAAATGAAAGCCATGATTAAACCCCATAATTGTAATTGAACAGACACGTGTTGCCATGTGCGATTTTTTAGAAAATTACAATATTACATGCGCATCGGGGTTAATCCTTTAGTTAATGTTACGTACGCATTATAGTATAAATATCCGTAAAATCAACGGGGAAAATAAAAAACCACCCAAAAGGGTGATTTTTTTATTTCTGGTGGCCCTGATCGGACTTGAACCGATACTCCTTGCGGAACTTGATTTTGAGTCAAGCGCGTCTACCAATTCCACCACAGGGCCAAAACCCAACCGGCGCGATTATTTCGCGACCTTTTTGGATTCAACTTTCTTTACCAAACGGGCGCTGCGGTTGGCCTTGTGTGCCGGCTTCTTGGCAGGTGCCGCTGGTTTTCCAGCTTTCTTTTCAATTGCTTTCTTGATTGCGGCCATTTCTGGTGTCAAACGAGAAATTGGTTTCGCCATAACATATGCATCCAAACCGCCATGTTTGGTAAGTGTGCGCAAACCAGCCGTTGACAAGCGCAATGAGAAATCGCGATTCAAGATATCGCTGTGAAAGTTCAATTTTTGCAAATTCGGCAAGAATGTACGCTTTGTATGGCGCATAGAGTGGGAAACGTTCATCCCAACTTCTGTTTTCTTACCTGTAACATTACATACACGTGGCATAGTATAATCCTTTGATAACTGCGCCCCAATTTATAACAAAAATCGCTAAAAGTCAAGCAATGTTTTTATTATTTTCACTTTATTCCGTCCGGTATTCATACCCATATCTTGAAAATTAGAAAAGTGCCACTATATATACAAACAACAAAAAAGTATTGGGGGCAGACAGATGAATCCAGAAGAAATGCAAGAAACACCGCAACAAGCGATTGAAAAATATACGACTGATTTTACAAAACTGGCGGCCGACGGCAAGTTGGACCCAGTTATTGGGCGCGACGAAGAAATTCGCCGCACTATCCAGGTATTGTCGCGCAGAACCAAGAATAATCCGGTTTTAATTGGTAATCCGGGTGTTGGTAAAACCGCGATTGTCGAAGGGTTGGCGGAACGCATCATTTCGCGCGATATACCCGAAAACCTTATGAACAAGAAGTTATTGTCGCTGGATTTGGGCGCAATGATGGCGGGCGCAATGTTCCGCGGTCAGTTTGAAGGGCGTTTAAAGGCGATATTAAAGGCGGTCAAAGAAGCCAATGGCGAAATCATATTGTTTATTGACGAATTGCACAATATGGTTGGCGCAGGTAAGGGCGAAGGTTCCATGGATGCTGGCAACCTTTTGAAACCTATGTTGGCGCGTGGCGAATTGCACTGTTTGGGTGCAACGACACTGGACGAATATCGTCAATATATTGAAAAGGATCCAGCGTTGGCGCGTCGTTTCCAACCTGTTTATATCGAAGAACCGACTGTTGACGATACGATTTCTATTTTGCGTGGACTAAAGGAAAAATACGAAGGCCACCACGGTGTTCGTATTGCTGACAGTGCGTTGGTTTCTGCGGTGAAATTGTCGGACCGCTATATTACCGACCGTTTCTTGCCAGATAAAGCGATTGACCTTATTGACGAGGCCGCTGCTCGTGTGCGTATAGAGGTTTCGTCAAAGCCAGATGCGTTGGATGAAATTGACCACCGTTTGATGCAATTGAAAATCGAGCAACAGGCATTGAAAAAGGAAAAAGACGAAGATTCCAAGAAACGTCTGGTTGCGCTGGAACAGCAAATTGCAGATTTGTCCGCTGAATCTGAAAAAATGACAGCTGATTGGCGTGCCGAACAGGAAAAGATGCATGGCCTGTCAGATGCAATGGCGGCACTGGATGCAGCCAAGGCCGAGGTCGCATCGGCTATGCGTGCAGGTGATTATGAAAAAGCATCTGCGCTGCAATACGGTAAGATTCCAGAGTTGGAAGAAAAGATTAAAAAGATGAATGCTGATGCACGCGAATACAAGACCGTTTTGCCGGAACATATCGCGGCGGTGGTCAGCAAATGGACCGGTGTTCCAGCAGACAAATTGAGTGTAGAAGAACAATCTAAATTGTTAAATATAGAAGATGAATTGCGCAAACGTGTCGTCGGGCAAGATAACGCATTGTCCATTGTGGCGCGCGCAATTCGCCGCAGCAGAGCGGGGTTGTCTGATCCGCATCGCCCGATGGGTTCGTTTATGTTCTTGGGACCGACCGGTGTTGGTAAGACCGAGGTTGCTAAAGCGTTGGCGGAGTATTTGTTTAATGATGATACTGCGATGACCAGAATTGATATGAGTGAATTTATGGAACCACATTCGGTTGCGCGTCTTATCGGTGCACCTCCGGGGTATGTGGGTTATGATGCCGGCGGTGTTTTGACCGAAAGTGTGCGTCGTCGTCCATATCAGGTGTTGCTGTTTGACGAAATCGAAAAAGCGCACCCAGATGTGTTCAATGTCTTTTTGCAGATATTGGATGACGGTCGTTTGACCGATGGCCAGGGGCATGTCGTGAATTTTACAAACACAATCATTATTATGACAAGCAACTTGCCAGATATGGATGCGGTGCGTAAAAACTTCCGTCCAGAGTTTATAAACCGTATTGATGAAATTGTGTTCTTTAATGCGCTGGGGCGTGATGTTATGGCGAACATTGTTAAAATCCAGATTCATAATTTGGAAAAACGCCTGGCGGAACGTCGCATAACATTGAACGTCAGTGATAACGCAATTAAATGGTTGGCGGACAACGGATATGATTCTGTGTTCGGTGCGCGTCCGTTAAAGCGTCTGATTATGTCGGCGGTCGAAGATAAGATTGCTGATTTAATTCTGACTGGTGCGGTTGTCGATGGCGGAACAGTGTTCGTTGATACGCATGGCAAAGAATTGACGGTTAAATAAGAAACGGGGCAAACGCCCCGTTTTTTATTTGATTTTATCATGCGATAATTTATAAACAGCGATAACTAAATCACGCACGGTTTCAATGTGTAAATTTTTACGATATTGCAGTCGTATTCCAAAATGCTTTTGAATATCGCATAAAAAATTCGCAATTAAATCAAACTTAAAACTGCCTGGTTTAATCGGATAAACTTCGGACATATATGCGTTTAGACGGACCGGTTTCCTAAATTCATATTTGGGTGCAATTGACTTTATGTAATTCAATGTTTCAACAAAAGAATAATTATGTTTCATATGTACCTTTTTATTTTGTGGTTTCTGATTTTTTACTTTTTGATTTAAACTGAATGTCGCGCAGTTTCTTATATTCGCCACCCAGTGCGCAAAGTTCCGCATCGGTTCCTTGTTCAACAATCTGACCGTCTTTGATGACGCAAATCATATCGGCATCCAAAATAGTAGATAAACGGTGCGCGATAACAAAGGTCGTACGCCCCTTCATCAAATCGGCCAGTGCTGCTTGAATCAATTTTTCGCTTTGCGTATCAAGCGCAGATGTCGCTTCGTCCAGCAACAGAATAGGGGCATTTTTCAATATGGCGCGTGCAATTGCGACACGTTGTTTTTGACCGCCCGACAATAAACCGCCACCTTCACCAACCGGTGAATTATAGCCATCTGGGAATTCCATAATAAAATCGTGTGCATTTGCTGCACGTGCCGCCGCAATTACTTCTTCGTGTGTGGCATCGGGGCGACCGTATTTAATATTCGCCTCTATCGTGTCATTGAACAAGAACACGTCTTGGGACACTTCGGAAATACTTTGGCGCAAAGATTTCAGTGTATAGTTTTTAATATCTGAACGATTGATTGCAATTTTTCCAGATTGCGGATCATAGAAACGTTGCAACAGATTAAACATAGTTGTCTTTCCACCACCCGATTCGCCAACCAAAGCGCACACGGTTCCAGCGGGGACATGGAAGTTTATGTCTTTTAATACAGGTTCGCCCGTGTTGTATTCAAATGACACATGGTCAAAATCAACCGACAAAGATTTAGAAGTTAAATCGCGTGCGTTCTTTGAATCGCGGATGTCTGGTTTGCTGTCTAAGAAGTCAAACAATATTTCTGCCGCCAAAATACCATGTTGCATAGATTCACCGGTGCCGGTAATACTTTTCGCGGGTTTGTATGCCGCGGTCAATGCCAACAAGAACGCGGTGAAATCACCGGTTGTGATTGCACCACTGGTAATGAAGTGACCGCCCATAATCATTGCGATACACAGACCAATTGAAATCATAAATTCCATCAAAGGCGAACGCATTGCACCGGCCTGGGTGTTTTTATAAGAATTTGTGTTTGATTTGTCCAAAACAGTTGAAAAGTTTTTCAATTCTCGTTCTTCGGTGGCAAAAGATTGGATTGTTTTAATGCCACGCAAAGTTTGATTCAAACATTGTGAAACCTCGTTCGCGATTTTAAAACCACGGCGCGATAATTTGCGTTTGCGGCGCATAATAAGTGCCATTGGCAACAACAATGCAGGCACCAAGAATAACAGCACGACGCACATTTGTGGTGCATAGTAAATCATCAAAGCGACTGTCATAACAAGTGTGGCGGCATTTTGAACAAATTTGACAACCGCACTGGTCACCAATGACAGCACTGCGCTGGCTTGGACCGTAAAGTAATTCAGGTTTTTACCAAATCCGTCGCCATAAAAACGCGACAGATTCATATGAATCATATGATTATAGATACGTTTTTCCAGGCGTGCATATGCGATTAAACCGCCCTTGGACATAATCAGTGATTTGGAATAGGTAAATATACCCTTGATTGCGTATGCAATAATTATCTGCATCCCCAGGAAATATATGGCCGCCATGGATTTTTCAATAAACGCCTTATCAACCACTTGCTGAACCAAAGTAATCGTGTACGCTTCGGCAGATGCGGCAAAAATAGTCGCAATAATACCCGCAATCAACCACTTTAACTGGGGAACACCGATTTCGCGCCATACACGCCAATACAGCGACCACTTTACGCGTTCTGAATCGGCATCATTTTTGTCGCCAAAAATTATTTTTGCTATTTTTTCTTTTAATTTAGCCATTGTTCTTCCCCTTATGACCAGCGTTTATGTAACCATAAATATTCGTCTGGTTTTTTGCGAATGACGCGTTCCATTGCTTCGTTCACTTTTTTCATACCGTTGATTTCGTCGGCATTACTGTCGTCAGTATGTGGCATATCAACGAATTCATCAAATGCCAAAATATGATGTGCCCCATGTGTGCGTTCAACATGTCCGATTAAAACGGGCAAATTAAACTTTCGCGCCAATTGTGCCAATCCCGTTGATGTTTTTGCCGGAACCCCCATAAAGTCAATGTATGGCGCACCATGAAAACGTTGATCGGAATTGATATTTAACACTTCGCCATTACGCAGGGCGCGCACCATCGGAATTGCGTTTCCAACCGGCAGAAAATGCGTTTCGCGGACATAGCCGTATCCATAATTACGCAACAACAGGTCGTTTGTAAGTGGGTTGCTTGCCTGTTTATATGTGACACCGACAATACGACCACTGTTCACGAAGCCCAATGCCATCAACCCCATATAGCCATAATGTGGCATGGCCAATATGAACTGTGGATATTTAAACAGCATATCATGGTTACGGAAAGTTACATATTTTTCCATCTTGTGACGATATGTTGAAAACTTTAACCCTTCGGTAAAGACGCGACCCCAATTATTCCACACGCGCTTCATAAATTCACGGTTGGCGCATTCAGGTATCGTCATTTTAAGGTTGTTGTACATTGCTTTTTGACGTTTTTTCACCAATGGACCGAATGTTTGCAGCATCGCGCCACCAATCCACGACAACGCAGGCAGGGGTACAAAATAAAGCAATGTGTTCATAATCTGGTACCCGAACAATTCGCGCGGATGTTTCCACCAGCGTTTTATAAATTTGCGCGGTTTTTCAACCTCTATCGCACTCCATGGGCGCAGTGCGGCAACAACAGCAAATGCGGCATAAACGACCGCGACCGGCAACAGATAAACGGAATCTATGCGGAAAATCGCGGTAATAATAACGAATAAAACAAACACGGGCGTAAGAATTGCGGACGACTTTAATCCCTTGGCCACGCAAATCCATGCGCACGCGAATAAAAACAGTGTTATCATCAATAACCTTTTTGTCCCCAGAATATTAGCCCAGCGGGGCAATAAAATCAAGCAACAAAATATTTGACATTTATGCGAAATAAATATAAGATATGTGAGCTTTCGAAGAGTTTTGGGGTTGTAGCTCAGTTGGTAGAGCACCTGCTTTGCAAGCAGGGGGTCGTCAGTTCGAGTCTGATCAGCTCCACCAAAACAATATATAAATAAAGATACAAGTTCGCCAAAGGGGGTGAATTATATATGGTAAAAGTTCTAGTTCGCGACAATAATGTTGAACAGGCATTGCGTGTTGCAAAACGTAAATCGCAAAAAGAAGGTCTGTACCGCGAAATGAAGGAACGTCAGCGTTATGAAAAACCAACAACAAAACGCAAACGTTTAAAAGAAGAAGCCGTTCGCAACGAAAAGAAACGTCAATCAAAACAGCGTATGGTTTTCGGATTCTAATTTCCACCGCCCAATCGGGCGGTTTTTTATTTTTGTTTTCACTGTTTTATGATATAATTAAAGGAAATAGGGGGTACAAAATGGCAAATACAAAAAAATCAGTTAAGAAAGTTAGCAGAACAGTCATTGTCAAGAAAGAGGTGGCTGCACCATGTATGTGTGGCTGTTGTGAAAATGATAGTGTGAAATACACAAGCATTTGGGCCGCATGGCGCGCATTTTGGCGGCGTGGTTTTTGCGAATGGGCGGGAACATCATCGCGTTCAGAATATTGGCTGTCGTGGATTGGTAATCTGTTGGTGTTGTTGATTGGCTTGTTGGTTTTAGTGCTGTTCGGTGCGTTAGAGATTAAGTTTTTCGGTCAAACCGGCTTTTTGGCATGGATTATTGGTTCGGTGTTAATTTTGTACGTGATTGCGGCGATAATACCGGCAATTTCCATGATGACACGTCGTATGCATGACGCAGGTTTATCGGCTTGGTTGTGGTTGATTTATTTTGCAGATATTGCACCAGCGTATGTCAGTGAAGCATGGGTATATGGTCCTGCGGTAAGTTTGATTGTGGCATTGTTGCCGACCCAGGTTATCGGCAATCGTTTTCACAAAAATAATAAATAAGTTGATACATCAAAAATAAAAATACCGCCCGATTGGGCGGTATTTTTTGTTGAAAAGATTTTTAATCTTCTGTCGCACATGAAGCTGTTCTTAATCTGAATGCCCCCTTGACATCGCTACTCGTTGATCCAGCCGGCGCACAACAACCACTTACGGATTCCGTACCAGCACTGGATGATGATTGAATATCGCATACCAGTGGACATGAAGTGCATCCAGAATACGATGTTCCCGACACATTGGGCGCGCCATAATAATTCGCCGCACATCTGTACTCTGTTTCGCATTCGCACGAGCCAATCGGATGATCCCCCGCAAGGCGCGCCTGGTATCCATCATGACCAGTAACATTAGCCCACGAACTGGAACATGCTTCGCCACAATACCGGCAACCATAATAGCCCGAAAGCCCCTTGCACCCCATAATGCTTTCCAAATCTGAAAGATCATAATTATCCGATGGTTCCAACGTTGAACTGGGCATACAACGGGTGCAAACCTGTATTTCAGCTGCATAGTCCCCTTTTAACAAATAAATTGTCTGTTTTTCAATACAATTATACATCGCCATTTTTTGGTTTATTATTGGTGCCACGCTACTGGTAACATACGTAAATGGTGGCGTTGGAACCGGTACAGACGAAACGCTGCACCATGTTGACCCGACATACGTGCAAGTGTTGTAATAGAAATTTATTGCGGATGCATCGGGGGATTCCATACATACGGTTGTCTGGTGTTGAACCGGAACAGATTCATATCCCTGAGATGAATTACAGGACGAGAATCTATAAAATTTTACATAATAAGAAAATTCACCGGTAATGCTGTTATAGGCCTCGTAACAAACCTCGCTTGGGTTGACCGCACCAGTCGGGTCGCCATACGTGTTATAGGAAGCTACCGTAATTCCATTACAACTTACGTTATGATAATAATTAGAACAAGTTGCAGCAAACGCGTTTCCAACCAACAAACAAAGTCCCATCAAAACAGCAAAAAACTTTCTCATTTCTCTTCCTTTATAATTTGTACATCAATTTTCTGATGCGCACGCAGCAGTTTTTAATTTGAATGCTCCCTTGGTATTGTTGCCTGTTGCACCCACGGGTGCATAACAACTGTCAACACTATACGCCCCCGTATTGGAACTGGTTTCAACATTACCACATACATCTGGACACGCGGTGCACGTCAAAGCGGAATCAAGTGTTGGTTGTTGTATGCTACCATAATACTCCGCCGCACAGGCATTTTGCGTTCCGGCAAAAAGAGAAAACGACATAAATGCCACAATGGAACACAGGGTGAGTTTTATTTGTTTTTTCATATTCTCTCTTTCCTATATATTATAAATCATAAATCACAAACACAAATCAACAAGTTCATATTCTCTCGCTTTCCAATATAATTATAAATCACAAATTACAAATACGAACCAATTGTAATTTGATTCTACAAAGATATTTATAATTGTGTCAATAATAAAATATTTTTGTGATTGACACTGTTGCGAAAGTCGGTCTATCATAATGACGATACGATTGCCTGTTTTTTATTAGAACAGGTTTTTTGAAAAGGGTAAAAGGAGAAGAAATGCGTAGATTTGCGGTTCTTTTGGTGTTGTGTTTGCTGGGTGGAAATGCATTTGCCGCATGTTCGAATGCTTATACTTCAGAATCATCGGCGAGAAGTTACGCCGGTACTGGCGCGCTTAAGATTACGGTCGATGCCGTCGGTACTTCAAACCCATGGGCATGGAGCACCACTACTACTTCTTGTTCCGCATCTACCACTCGTTGGTATGCGGATAGTACAAGACATGTATATAGGAAGGTAATCAGTTGTACATCATGTCCTTCGGGGTACAATTTGGCCACTGCAAAGGTTGCGGTTGGAGATTGTGTTCTCGATTTTAATATTTGTGACCGGTGCACAACACCGAGCGAACCAGAATTTCATGCGGCGAGTTTGGGAACTTATGGTCCTGATTCTGGTTGTAGTTCGTATGGGACAAGATATGTGGAAGTACCCGATGGCGATAATAGTTATTACGAGATTCGGTCATGCACTTCGTGCAACAGCGGCTACCATATGATTACAAATTCCTCGGATAGTGGTGAGTGCAGTACATCGTACGCGTCATGTGAACGATGCACCGCAGGGACATATATTAATTATGCTACGGAGGGAGCATTCGGTTATTGTGTCGATTGCGCTGTGGGAACGTATAACGGGCAAACTGAGGCCACATCATGTGAAACTTGTCCAACGATACACGGAATGTCAACAACAACGTCCGGCACGGGTACTAGTTATGTTGGTTACTGTTGCGTTAGCAGTGGCACAACCGCTACGGATAGCACGGGGACATACACTATTGACCCACTATGTTGTGACGAAGATTAGTAAACGTATTGCGTTCTGATTCGGAATAAAAAGTGGAAGGGATAATAAGGATGAGAAAACTGTTTTTGACGTTTTTGTTCGCAAGTTTGGCGGTTACAGGGGCGCGTGCAATGTCGGATAACTATTATTGTACGATATTCCCTGCGGAAATCGTCGCTGGGGATCAGCAATGGGCAGACGATGAAATTGTGCAATTTGTTAGGGATTATTCATCAACTGCGTGCAATCAAGATAATATAGAAAAAATAGAAATAGAAGAAGAAGCGGGACCTGATATGTTCCCTGGCAGCGAATGTGACGACGGGGATGGGTATCAGTTGGTTTGTGTAGTTCACGGTGAATGCAAATGGTTTGTTGTCAGTCCTGAGTTTTGTGACGTAACCAGGGCATCAGATTGTAGTTCTAACCAGCTGTTTTTAGATTTTGCAGGTGGCGATTTTCAGGTTGGCTCGTATGTAACGCAAAAGTATGCGAGCTTGTTAGAAGAAGAAGGACTTTATGTTGGTGCTGATTTTATGTGGGCTGCTAACGTAGGGGAAGATAATCTTAAAGTATGCGTTGATTGCATAGATTATGGCTGGTTCTATACTAACTGGGAAGATAAGCCGTTGTATCCAGAAAGAGGGGAACGTCGCATGGAACACCATGATGTTTCTGCACTGTATGGAACACTTATGTGTCCTGCGGGAAGTCAAGATTATCAATATCGTTGCAAGGCAGGATACTGGGGCCCGACTGGTCTAAGTAGTGACGTATGCGAACCGTGCGATTCTGTAAGCGGTATTCCAACAACATCGCCGGCGCCAACTGGGGGGAATCCTGACCCAGACGACATGCCGTTTACCTCACCGTTGCCGGCACCGGAATATAAAGCAAGAAGCGCATGCTGTGTATCCGCAAATGCGAACACGGCGACAAACGAGAATGGTACATATCGCATTAGTCCTTCGTGTTGTTTGACCGATGAAGAAAGTTAATCTTGGTTTTCGAAAATCAAAAAACCGCCCAGTCCGGCGGTTTTAATTTTCATAATTGACATCAAGATAGATTTTTTTCTAAAGTATGTCTGTGGATATGTTGTTCTGTGTTATAGGAAGGGGAAAATGAAAAAACTCTTACGCTTTTTATGTTGTATGATGTTATGCGGTCTGGCATTGCCCATGTCGTCGGTAATGGCACAAACTTTTGATTTTTATGTTGTTGATATATGTGTTGAGGGTAGCGGTGGCGACATACATGGGTATGCACATCCAAATGATAGCCGTATTGCAGACTTTTGTGCGGGTACGGCCGATGAATGTGGCAGCGGCAGTAGCACGTTATATCAATATATCGTAGGCGATGGGTATGAGAACTACACGCAACAACAGCTTAATGCGGTAAAAGGTAAGTGTTTGCGTGTAAGACCATATGGGTATTGGTATGATAGTTCAAATAATCCGCAAACGTGGGAACCCAACGATTTCTTGGGGTCACAAACGACGGGTTCAACTGGTTGGATGGTCATTTGTGTCGCCGGTGGATCTGATACTACATGCGAAAAATATAAAGAAGGATGCGACAGTAATTATTTGGGTGAAACACAATGGCGCAAGTTGGTGTTACAGAACCTTGCATACACCGTTCCGCAACCGCCACAGCAGCTTCTTGTCAATCGTATTTATCAGGGGCGTACCGATAATATGGATTGTTGCCTTGGGGAAACAAATGATGTTTGTCTTGGTCGCACGGGTTCTTGGACTACCCATACCACTTATGCTGGGTGTGAGTATGGTAATTACGCGAAATCTTGTTCTCTTGAGGGGGCTTGTTCGGTTGCAATGGACGAGAATTATGGTCAGGCACGATGCAAACCGGGGTATTTCGATGACAACGGGCATTCGGTAATTAATAAAGCAAAATGTGGTGGTGGTGCCAGTGGGATGGTGTGTGACCCATGTCCAACAGCGGATGCTGGTTGGACTGCAACATCGCCAGTCGGAAGTTCCGAATGCAGCCAATGTTATGAATACAAGAGTGATGCTAGTTGCGAAGGCGGTGAAGCGATACGTAATGCCAAGTCAACTTGCAATGGATACAATAGCACAGATATTTGTGATAAAATATGTACCCCTGGAACAGTTTGTGGAGATTGGACCAGTTATAATGACAAAACGGAAAGCCAAACCTGTACAATTACCGCAGATGATTGTGAAACATCATCAACAACAATGTATCGTTGCAAGTCGGGTTATTATGCAA
>JAGCYJ010000003.1 GCA_017960855.1 Alphaproteobacteria bacterium
CGCATCTACACGAGAATCCATCGCAGTATCAGACGCCGAGATAGCGGCTTCAACAGCGGCAACAGATGGATACTTTGTCGTGCTACCAGTATCTGTTGTCATATTAGAACTTAAATTGGTTGTTGTCTGCATATTCGCAATGTCTGCATCTTCAACAAACGCTGCATCTGCTGCTGTCTTAGTGTAGTAATCTGCGGTATCTGCAGAAGCCATCGTACCTAAATCAGCTGACTTTGTATAATCGGCTGCTGCTTCATAAGCCATTGTTCCCAATGCTGTACCGGCCGTCGCAACACCTTGTGCAGTAACAAACACAGGGGTTGTTGCGTCACCAACGGCACCGTCATGTGTAACAACGTTCGCAGTTCCGCCACTAACGGCGCTTGCGATAGCTGCTGCAACGTCAGCACCGTCAATATCACCGATCATTGTATTGGTATAAGTATTTGCAGTTGATACAGCCGCCGCTTCACGCTGATCAACGTATGCTTTTGATGCGATTTCTGCGCGGGCTGTTGTGACCGCCATCATCGCAACCAAAGATACTGTTAATAATTTTTTCATTTTGTTCTCCTTGTCCTTGTGGTTGTTTATTGTTTAGTTGTTCTTGTTTTTTTCTTCGTTCTTTTTGTGTCTATCGTTTTCGTTATTGGTTAATCGTTAAATCTTGGTTTAACCTTCGCCACCGGATTGTTCTTCACCTTCGATCCATGGATCCGTGACAAATGTCCATGACATACCGTTTTCATCAGCAGTCAAAGCACAATGGCCAGATTCGTTAGCATTGTTGGTCACGCATGTTGTATAAGATGCCAAGACATTTGTTAAGGTTTGCAATGCTTCAACATCCGCCACCAAACCATCGGTGGAATCGCCAACGGTATCTTTCAAATCTGCGACATCTTTGGCCAAACCATCGGTAGAATCACCAATGACATCTTGCAAATCAGCAACATCTTTGACCAAACCAGAGTTTGAATCACCAACTGTGCCTGCAACGGTACCCAATGCGGTATCCAAACGACCCAAGTTTGCAGCAACACCAGTACCGGTCTGGATATATGTTCCAGCAGTTGTGACATTAGAATCTGATTTATCTTGTTTATCTGCCAAAGCAGCGGTGACATCTGCATAAGCATCCTGGCCGGTAAAGTCAGAACCCAAAGCATCGGCAATCTGTTGTGAAACGGTACCACCACCACCGGTTAAACCGTCAACGATGGTCGCGACCGCCAATTCAGTTGCCCATTTGTCATCAGATGCACTGCTGACACCACGAATTGTTGTCGCTGCGTCAGCTTTGTCAACTTTGCCATCCAACAATGTGGCAATGTCTGTATTTGCTGGTATTGTTCCGATTGCATCTTGCAAGTCAGCAACATCACCCATCAAGCCAGAACCTTCTCCTGTTTGTGAGTTATATGAACCAACTGCGCTTTCAACTGTACCCAATGCGGTATCCAAAGCTTCTAAGTTCGCACCAACACCATTGCCAGCAGTCAAGTGATTGCCAGCATTCGTAACAGAGGAATCTGATACGTTTTGTTTTGTGTTCAATGCAGCGTCCAAATCATTGACCGCATCAACCAAGTTATCTGTACCAGAGGTGATATTGGAATTTTCAGTATCACCCAAATCGTCCATATCGCCAACAGCATCTGCAACTTCACTTGCTGCACTGCTTGCTGATGACACACGACTGTCAACATACGCCTTGGACGCAATTTGGAATGTTCCGGCTGCGTTAGCGGTTCCCATCAAGATTGCCGCAGCAAATCCAAAAAACATTATATTTCTTACTTTCATTTCTCTCTTCCTTTCGTTGTTTGTCCGGTAATCCCGGAACCGTTTTTGTTTATTGTTTTAGAATCTCTTTTGTTTACTCGTCAGCAGGTTCACCCGTTGCCGCAATAATTGCCGGACCCGATGCACCCGTCGCATCAACAATTG
Organism: Alphaproteobacteria bacterium; assembly: GCA_017960855.1. GTDB lineage: Bacteria > Pseudomonadota > Alphaproteobacteria > Rs-D84 > Rs-D84 > Enterousia. Next base: position 1,951 of record JAGCYJ010000003.1, read on the forward strand.
GTATGTATGTCTGGACACCATCAACAAAGCCCAACACATATTGACCAAGTTGTGGAACAGTACCCAATGGAACCTTTTCACCCAACGCACCGGTCACGACCAAGTTTTGAACTGGGTTGGTGCTGGACGAATCAAGTGAATCTTCTACCTCTGATTTCTTGACGTATGCAGACAATGCTTCACTCATGTCGCCGGCAACAACGTCCGCAACCTTTTCATCAACATAGGTTTCTGTTGCCAATCCTGTCGGCTTGTTTTTAATAAAGTCAACTTCGCTGCTGTCTGTCTGTGCCCAGTTCGCTTGAACCTGTTCTGGAATATCAATCGCTTCAATTGCTTGTTCAACCGCAGCGGTTGTCGCATATGTACTTAAATCAGGTTTGTTCGCGATATAAGATGCTGCTTCGGTATTTGTTTCATTCCAGTTCGCTTGGACTTGTTCCGGAATATCATTCAAATCGGCCTTGGCATCCAACGCCGCTGCAACGGTGTGTTCAGAATCAAACCCTTCGCCCAATGCTGCGGCTGCACCTGCGCCGGCGGCTGCGTTATCACGAATTGTTGATAAATCAGAAATTGTATCTTGTTTGCCCTGTAATGCCGTCGCAACACTTAATGCGTTGGTTGTCACCGTTTCTTGCAATGTAGAAATATCTTGGGTATTTGCGGCAACCGCACCCGCCAATCCAGTATCTTCTTCATTTTCTGGATCGCCATTGATTTGTGTATCCAATGCAACGACATCTTCGGCCAAGTCATCTAAATCGTCTGCATCTGCCTTGTCAGCCAATGCCTCGTTCATGGCAGCGGTTGTTGCATATGTGCTTAAGTCCGGTTTGTTCAAGATTTGCGCTGCACCGCTTTGCGCGTTCCAGTCCGCATTTACTTGTTCTGGGATTTCAATATTTTCAATTGCTTGTTCCACCGCCGCAGTTGTTGCATATGTGCTTAAATCCGGCTTGTTCAAGATTTGCGCTGCGCCACTTTCCGCGTTCCAGTCCGCATTTACTTGTTCTGGGATTTCAATATCTTCAATTGCTTGTTCAACCGCAGCAGTTGTTGCGTATTGTGTCATATCCGGCTTGTTCAAGATTTGCGCTGCACCACTTTCCGCGTTCCAGTCCGCATTTACTTGTTCTGGGATTTCAATCGCCTTTACTGCCGCATCCAATTCATTAATAGCGCGATAAGCATCTTGTGCTTCGGTTGTCAATTCAGCACGATTGCCATCTTCGTCTTGGGGATTGACCCAGTCACGAATTGTCGCAATACGCGAATCCTGCGTTTTGATACGCTGATAGAACTGGTTGTCTTGGCCGTCTACATATTCCTTGGTGACAGATGTAGCATGTGCCGCGCCAACAGTCATCATCGCTATCAAAGATACAACTAAAAGATTTGTTTTTCTTGTCATTTGTTTCTCGCTATCGCTGCTATTGTTTTACGTTTTCTCTTTTTGGTTTGTCCCATGTCGTGCTTTACCAGCCACTGTCGTCCCATTCAAACTCACTGCCTGTTGGGTCGCCACCAAATGCAGACGCATCAGTCCATTCATATGAATATGAACCGTTGCTGTTGCTCATCTTTAACAAGTAATCACCCGATGTTGATGGCAATTCTGGATTTTCAACATAGACAGACAAATCTGGCTTGTTCGCGATATAGGATGCCGCGGTTGTATTCGCTTCGGTCCAGTTCGCTTGGACTTGTTCTGGAATATCAATACCTTCTATTGCTTCCTGTACAGATGCCGTTGTTGCATATGTACTCAAGTCAGGTTTGTTCGCAATGTAAGATGCTGCTTCGGTATTTGTTTCATTCCAGTTCGCTTGGACTTGTTCTGGAATATCAATACCTTCTATTGCTTCTTGTACCGCAGCTGTTGTGGCATATGTACTCAAGTCAGGTTTGTTCGCAATGTAAGATGCTGCTTCGGTATTTGTTTCATTCCAGTTCGCTTGAACTTGTTCTGGAATATCAATACCTTCAATTGCCTCTTGTACCGCCGCCGTTGTTGCATATGTACTCAAGTCAGGTTTGTTTGCGATATAAGATGCTGCTTCGGTATTTGTTTCATTCCAGTTCGCTTGGACTTGTTCTGGAATATCAATACCTTCTATTGCTTCTTGTACCGCCGCTGTTGTTGCATATGTGCTAAGGTCCGGTTTATCGGACAAGTTATTATATGAACCAGTAAACGCAACCTCGGCCAAACTGTCCATATCATCTTGCAATTCGGCAACGTCGGCAACCAAACCAGAATTCTCATCACCAACCTTGGTTTCCAACGCAGATATTTTTTCGTTCGCCGCTTGTAAATTCGCATCTGTCGGCAAGGCGCTTATTGCATCGGCAACTGTGTGATCTGCATCAAAACCATCGCCCAATGCAGTTGCAGCACCCGCACCCGCGGCCGCGTTTTCACGAATTGTTGTCAAATCGCTGATTGTATCTTGCTTGCCTTCCAACGCTTCATTCATAGCAGTTGTTGTTGCATATGTGCTAAGATCCGGTTTGTTCGCAATGTACGATAAAGCAGTTGAATCTGTTTCGTTCCAGTTTGATTGAACCTGTTCTGGAACATCGATAGCGTCAATCGCTTCTTGAACCGCAGCAGTCGTTGCATACTGTGTCAAATCAGGTTTGTTTGCGATATATGCCTTGGATGTAGAATCTGTTTCGTTCCAGTTCGCTTGAACCTGGGCATCTGGAATGTTATTAACCGCCGCTTGCAATTCTTCAATTGCGCCTTCGGCAGAGGTAACACGACCCGTCAATGTTTCCAATGCGGACTTGCTTGCCAAATCTTCAATTGCTTGATCCAATTCATCAGCAGAAACATAATCGCCACTCAACGCAGACAGATCCAACAAGTTTGTCCATGTTGTTCCATCCTTGGTCCATTTCAAAATATCGTTTGTGCTGTCGTACTGAATATCAATCGCACTGTCCAAATTCAAAGCGTCCGCTAAATATTCTTCCAGTTCAGTCAAATCCAATGACACTTCGTCATTTTCAATTTTGATATAATCGCCAGCGGTCAAAGCATCTTGCTTTTCATTTTCAAGATTTGTGATATCTTGTTCAATCACTTGGGTCGTGTTAAACAACTGTTGAATATTTTGATTGATTTGATTGATTTCAGCCGGAGTCGCGCCACCTTCACCGGAACCGCCACCACTGGAACCACCACCAGTACTTACCGATGTAGCACCACCTAAATATTTACCAATAGACAGACGTTCAGTCGGTGTCGTCGTGCCATCTTCATTAGTGCGTGTAGCAGTTGATACAGAACGTGTTGTTGATGGCGAAATACGCAACGAACCAACACGCGCTGTGGTTGTGCCACTGCGTGTCGCCGCCGCGGTTGTGCCATTGTACGTTCCAGTACCACCCAATGCACGAACAGATCCGGCAGCGAACGCATCACCAACCGAAACGGCGCACAAAACGCACATGATTGAAACTACTGAAATATTTAATGTGTGCTTTTTCATATCTCTCTCTTATTTCCACTCTATTATATCACATTTGCGAATCGCGACCAAGCCCTTTTTTGGTTAAAATTCATATCTCAAACCGACCGAGATAGAATTAGACAAAACAAGACCCATTTTGTTTTTCAAATAGCAACCGCCAACTTCGGTGCCGCCTATTTTTGCATCATCAACCCATGTACGTTTTTGGGTTGTGCCATAGAAACCAGCAAGGCGGTAACGCAAATCCAACACTAAATTGTCATCCAATTTATATGAATAACCCGCCATCAAAGCACCCATTGGGGAAACTTCCATTTTTTTACCGCCACCGCTTGTAAATTCATCATCCGACAATTCGGTTTCAGGAAAAGCAACACCAATACCAGCACCAAGATAGATGCCGTTATTGAAATCATAATATCCGTTAAACATTGCATATGGGACAGACAAGGCAAATTTATATCCTTCGTCTTCATCAGTGAATTTAGAAATGTAACCCGCTTCTAATTCAGCACGCCAAAAATAATTTATGCGTTTACCAAAAGCTAAGTTCGCACTGAACAGAGGTTCAAAGGAAAAATCATCGCTCTTAAGTGCTTCATTAACAGTTGGAGAATCCGATGAATATTTATTAGTCCAATTTAATAAACTCAATTCTGCACGTGCTGCTGCATACCAACCGGACTTTGCCTTGTCTGTGTAATTATACGTCACATCATACGAACCATCAGATGTCCGTGTAATATGGCTTGGACGTGGTGTCTTGGTCGCTGCAAACGCAGGTGTAGCAATGGCTAACAGTGCAACAATCGAAATTAATCTCTTCATATTTTATCCCCCTATTTTTGCTATAAGTATATCATATTTTACCCCCCTCAAAAAAGTAAAAAAAACATATATTGACAACTTTTTATAAATTTTGCTAAATTTAATTCGTAGTGAAAGGATGTGAAATGAGAAAGATAATGTTTGTCCCTGTTTTGTTGGCTTTGGCGGCGTGTACCGGCACAAAAACAGATATCAATGACGATAAAGTATTCTTTGCTTTCGATTCGGCTGTGATTGACAGCAGTGCCAAGAAAGAATTAGAAGCGCAATCGTTGTACTTGAAAAAGAACGAAAACGTTAATGTCGTATTAGAAGGTCATTGCGACGAACGCGGTTCAACAGAATATAATTTGGCATTGGGTGCGCTGCGCGCGGGAAATGCAGCACACACTTTGGTCAAAGATGGTATTGAACCAGAAAGAATTAAAACCATTTCTTATGGCAAAGAAAAACCACAGTACAAAGGTACTGGCGAAGAAGTATGGGCCAAGAACAGAAATGTGACAACAAAAACAACAAACAAATAAGAAATCGCCCGTTTGGGCGATTTTTTTCTTTTAATTTTCTTGCAAAACTACCTTATTTTTTACTACCATCAAAAACATGGAAGAAAAGACCATTATATCTTTTGCAAATGTTGCGGCAGCGTATGATAACGCGACCGAAGTGCTTACTGACGTATCTTTTAATATCAGCAGTGGTGCGTTTTATTTTCTGTCGGGTGCATCAGGTGCCGGTAAAACAACATTACTGCGATTGATATACCAATTACACAAACCCTTGCGCGGACAGATAAAGTTATTTGGGAAAAACACCGCGGAACTTACACGTGATGATATTGCTATGTTACGTCACAGAATGGCGATCGTGTTCCAGGAATATTCTTTGTTATCACACATGACGGTGTTTGATAATGTCGCCCTGCCCCTGCGGGTGCGTGGCATTGCAGAAGCCAAGGTAAAAAAACTGGTGGCCAAGGTTCTTGATTGGGTCGGTCTGGGTAAGTTCGCTGATGTAAAGCCAATGGAATTATCGGGCGGACAACAACAACGCGTTTCCGTTGCGCGTGCAATTATTGTTCAACCATCTATATTATTAGCCGACGAGCCAACTGGAAATTTGGATGATGAAAACGCATCGCGTTTGATGGAATTATTTATTCAAATGAATAAATTGTTCGGTACGACTATTATTTTGGCCACACATAATACAAAACTGATGGAAACATATAAGTTTCCGGTAATACATGTTGAAAACCATCGTGTCGGTTTTGTTGGTAAATCATCCGCCACTGTGCCAGAGGCGAAAAAAGTATGGAAAGGTCCAACCCCGAAAAACTATTTCACAGAATTATCAAAACAATTTGATGAAATTGGAAACGCATAGATGAAACGAGCAACTGTATTTTCACTGGTCCGCGAACAATCCGTCTTTATGACGGCGATTATGGGTTTGCTCTCTTTCATGGCGGTGTTGGCGTTGGGTGTCGCGATTTCAATTGGAACCGGTGTTATGCGCTGGAATGCGCAGTGGGATTTATATGCCACGGTTCAGGTTACAAATCAGAAAAACGAATCGGATGTTGCCAAGATATTAAACACCAACGCATCAAAAATCGAAACAATGCGCGAAATCACAAATGATGAAATGTTGCGCTTAATGCGCCCTTGGGTTTCAGGCGGCAGCACATTAAAAAATTATTTACCCAAAATGTGGGAGGTTCGCTTTAAATCCGAATCGGATTTGAACGAAATTTCTGACAAAGTTGCACCGTATGGCCGCTTCCTTACACATGCAGATGCGTTGCAAACACCTATGTCGGCTGGTTGGAAAATGGCGTTTATTGCCGGACTTATTTTGGCACTGACATTGGGCGCAATTGCGGTATGTGTTTCATATATCGCACGTAATACCGCAATGTTGCATAAACGCGAACTGGAAATATTGAACCAGATTGGCGCAACCGATTCGTTTGTTGCGCGCCAAATGCAGATTATTGTTTCGCGCATATGCGTTGTTGCGTGTTTTGTCGGGTTTCTTTTTGCGGTGCCGGCATTATTACTTATAATTTCATCTGCCCATTCGGCACGCGTTGGTTTAATGGCAATGTTGGCGATAAATGGTGGTGGTTGGATTTGTCTGGCACTGATGCCGTTTGCGATAACAATATTTGCGATATGGATGACGCGTCGTACGACAATAAAAATATTACGAAACGAATAATGAAATTTTTAACCCCACCTTTTGTTGTTTTGGGATTGTTTGTCATCGGTGGCATGGTGTTCAAGTCGTACGCACCACGAACATGTGGCGAAATTATGCCAGATGACAGTTTGTTTGTTTTAACTGGTGATGTCCGCCGTATTCCGTTCGCCATGCGTCAGGTTCGCCAATTTCCAGATACAGACATATATATAATTGGTGCGGGTGCCGAAACGGCGGCATCTGATGCAGATCATCCGGTACTGATTGAATCAGAATCTAAATCAACATATCAGAACGCATTGGCAATAAAAAACATTGTTGAAACGACGGGTCTTGACCGAATCGTTATCGTCACCACCGAAGATCATATGAACCGCGCCGAACATTTGATACGGCATGAATTACCAACAACAGAAATCGTCACTTGTCCGGCAACTTTATACGGTATGCCGGCGACCAAACGATTGGAACGTTGGACGACTGAATATATAAAATATTTGGTCACACTGATTGGAATAAAAGAGGGTTAAATGTTCAGAACCATTATTTTTAAAATCGCATCAGCCATACATTTTATTTTATGGGCGCCGATATTGCTTGTCGGTTTAGTCAGCGCACGCCTGTCGCACTTCTTGGTCGTCAGTTGCGCACGCGGTTTGGCATTGTTGGCACGTATTATATGCGGTGTAAAATATCAGGTACATTTTCCCCTGACCGAAGAAAATGGAATCCCAATGTTGCCAAATGGCAATTCGCGTTTTGATGGCAAGGCCATTATTGCAGCAAAACATATGTCTTTGTTGGAAATCGTTGTTTTGTCGCATGTTGTGCCAAACGCGTTTTTTATCTGCAAGCGCGAGATTATGTGGTTGCCGATTTACGGTTGGGCATTTTGGCGCATGGGTTTGTTGCCGGTCAATCGTTCACGCGGAAAAACGAACTTGAAAAAATTAGAACATGATGTCGCAAAAAAAATTATGGACGGGCGCACACTTGTCATCTTTCCCGAAGGGACACGTGTAAAGCCGGGCGCGCACCAGCCACTACGTCGTGGGCTGTTGTTCTTGGCACATGAATTAAGATTACCGATTTTACCGGTTGGCACCGATACGGGGCTTTATTGGCCAAAGCATGGTAAAATGACCGCGGGTACCGCGAACATATATTTTGAACCAATGTTGCCGTGCAACGCATCATTGGAAGAAATAACCGAGGCAATAAACCGCCACAGCGCATAAGAAAATAAAAAATCTGGCAATGCCAGATTTTTTATTCACACCAACTTTTGCGTTTACCGCCACTATACGCACGTCCAAGTTTTTCGTTTATTAAAACCTGCCCTGCGTCGCGCCCATCCGGCAAAATCACATTGGCATCAATTCGACCAATATATTTATCATCTTTGATATTCTTTAAATTAACAACCGTCCCACGTGGAACCAATTTCATCAATCGTTCGCGCGCCATATTTGCACGCTGAATTTCGCTGTCGCATTCGCCATGCATTTCCGGCGTATCAACATTTATCAGACGAACCCGCACATTAACATCTGCACCATCATCAACATGTGCAACTGCCGCAAAAGTATCCCCGTCATAAACATAATCTACCGTCGCCGGCATTGCGCTCGCATTTCCAACAATAAACAGAAAACATGCGATTAAACCTAACTTCATCCTATAAATCCGTTCGTCTGCATATCCCACAGTTTTTTATACGCCCCACCACGACGCAGCAAAGCGGCATGGCTTCCGGACTCTATTATGCGACCATGGCTCATTACGACAATGCGATCCATATTCCGCAGCGTTGATAAACGGTGTGCCACCGCAATAGTCGTCTTTTTGTTCATAACCATTTTTAGCGATTTCTGAATAAACATCTCGTTTTGGGAATCCAGCGCAGACGTCGCTTCGTCCAAAATCAAAATCGGTGCATTTTTAAGCAACGCACGCGCAATCGCAATTCTTTGCCGTTGCCCGCCCGACAATTTGATTCCACGGTTTCCAACCAACGTGTCATACCCATTAGGCAACGACATAATAAATTCGTGTATATGTGCGCGCTTTGCCGCCGTAATCACGTCGTTACGTGATGCATGTGGTCGCGCATAGCGAATGTTTTCCAATATAGAACGATTAAACAAAACGGACTCTTGTGGAACATATGAAATATTTTGGCGCAAACTATCTTGTTTTACCGCACGAATATCAATTCCATTTACCAAAATTGCACCTTCCTCGACATCATACATGCGCAGCAGCAAACTGCACAATGTTGATTTACCCGCACCAGACAAACCAACCAGACCTATCTTTTCGCCGGGATTTATGTGCAGATTAAACTGTTTTAGAACGCCACGCGAACCATAACCAAAAGACACATTTTCAAAATCAACCGCCGGTGCTTCATCGATTCGGATATTCTTGGCATTTTCCGCATCTGCAACTTTTATATGTGCATTTATCTTTTCCCATGCGACCGTTGCAATCGCAGATGCTTCGGAATAATTTTGAATCAATTTGTTCATATTGGTAAATGCCATTGTTATTGTTGAAAAAGATGACAAAACAAAAGCCAAATCTGATACATTCATCTGCCCGTGTACAACTAAAACGATACTCAACAAAATCACACCAACGCCACACAAATCGGACAAGATACCTGTCGGCACCCAACGCAACCTATCTTGATATTCCCACCTTTGTCTTAATTGTATCAATGGCTTTCTTGCTTCATACACATATTGTGCTTCGAACTCTGCATTGCCATTTTGTTTTACATTTAATGCATTATCCAATCCATCGGTACGAACACCTTTCCACTTGGCACTTTCCAACGAAAATTCCCGACGCGTTTTATTCACTGGTTTTAACTTAAAATACTGCCACACAACTCGGATTATGCCGTTAGCCAGTGTTATGACCAAAATCCAGATATTAACACGCAACAATATCCCAATAATAGCTATGAACCCCAAGGTCACCCCAATAATATCCGCCCAAAATTGAGCTGTCATAGTATATTGTCGCGCCGAAACATCTTCGCACCATGATAACAGTTGACCAGATGGGTTATCTATGAAATATTGACCATCATTTTGAAATATGCGTTCGGACAATAGCATATTTTTATATGCATTTGCACGTTGTTCGTAATGCCCGGTTGCCACAGACATCACGATACCAGTTACTGTTTCAATAAGATACAAAAACAACACAGCTAAAACAACATATATAACAAATTTAACATTGTACATATTGTTGTTATCAAAAATAGAAAAGACCAGTTTGTTGCTAATCGGCCTTATCAACATGTGCAAAACCGACATCAATATCCCGCCGAAAAACAACGTCCCAAAATATAGTGGAAACTTTCTAACAATCAGCCAGTAAAAACCTTTTACCGTCTTGGGAAACGTCATTTTCTCTCCGCCCTTTCTGTTGGTCTTACATCAATCGTGGCGACCAAGTCGGTTCCAGGCCGTTCACATTATCAGGCAAATCAATGTCGTAAATGTTTTGACCCGTTATATCAACGCTGCGAATATGGCTTATACGTTCAATATCGTCATCCGCCTTTTCGGTTTCGTAATACACGATGCGACGCGAACCCGGCGCCCATGACGGTGCCTCCATAAACCAGCCACCAGCCAAAATCTTTTCGTTACGCCCGCGCGGATCCATAATGCCGACATAAAAGGTGTCGTCTGCAATTTTTGTAAATGCGATAAATTGTCCGTCCGGTGACCATGCTGGTGTCGCATACCGCCCCGCCCCGTATGTTATGCGTTCTTCCGCCAAGGTGTCCAAATCCAAGACATGAATCTGTTGACGCCCAGAACGGTCAGAGTTAAATGCCATCTTTTTACCATCCGGCGAATAGGACGGACTGGTATCAATTGAATCACCAAAGGTCAATTGGCGCAGGGTTTTATTTTCCATATCGTATTCATATATATGTGTGATGCCATTTTTTACCAACGACAATGCAATCTTTTTACCATCCGGTGAAAAACGTGGCGCAAAGTTCATACCACCAAATTGTCCCAAACGACGTTGCGCGCCCGTATCCAAATCCAATGACCATACCATCGGGTCATCATCGCGATAAGACAAGAACACAACCGTACGCATATTCGGTGAAAAATGCGGCGACATAACAAATGTCTTTTCATCAGATAAATACCGCATGCCATAACCATCATAGTCCATAATTGCCATACGCTTAACCCGCTTATGTATCGGACCCGTTTCTGCGATAAATACGATTTGGGTATCAAAATAACCAACTTCACCAGTCAGCCGTTCATAAATCGCGTCCGCCATAATATGTGCCAAACGACGCGCTGACTTCTTGGACGCGACCAAACTTTGTGCCTCTATTTGTTCGGTGCCATTTATATCCCAAACAAAGAATTCCAATTTATATTTATTACCACCTTCTACATTCATACGTGCCTGGACCAGAACCTGGGTTTTTATTGCCATCCAAGATTTAAAGTTTGGCATTTCGCCCATTTTTACATGTTCTGGAAACGCATCGTGCGAAACAATACGAAACAGACCGGTACGTTTTAAGTCGCTTTCCACCACTTCGCGTATCATTTTTGCATCCGCATCCGCGACACCGACACTGGTTTCAAATTTCTGAACAGCGATTGAAGTCGGTTCCAAAGCACCCGCAACAATATCAACTTTTAATTCTGCACGCGCCGGCATAACGACAGCGACAAAAATTGCGAACAACGCAAATATTTTCTTAAGCATATTTCTTCCTTTCCTTGATAACAATCGCATTGTAAACACACCATTTATAAAAAGCAAAATATTATTTCATTTTACCCCAAAACAAATACAACACACCCGCCCCCACAACCGTGATTACAGCAGTAATTACAAGTGTATTTATATTTGTATTGACAAGTGTAAATACACTGATATAGTCAGTTGTAATCACGGTTGTATTGTTTATTGTATAGGGGTGTGTAAATGCCAAATGTTATGCAACAATTGTTCATTATGAATATAGAGGCCTTGCTGCGTGAATATGCCGCGTACAAGACGTTTAACAAATCCGATTGTGTTATCAATATGCGTATTCCAAAGCCCGTTCTGGACAAGATTAAACAACTGGCGGAACAACAACATGTCCCCTATCAGTCATTGATATCATCTGTTTTATTTTCATTGGCAAATGTAGAAGATAAATAAGAAATAAAAAACGCGGTCAAACGACCGCGTTTTGCTATCCTACAACCTTATTAACCGAATACTGATGTCATATCCATATTACCGCACACATCGCTATTTCCAAGACCGATTACAAAGTTCAATATAAGACCGACCAAGAACAACAGGATAAAGCCAACCAATAATCCGGTACCCTTGGTCTTAATATCTTTCATTTCGGCCTTACCACTGGCGATATACTCCCAAGCCCAACCAGCAATAAAGAACGCAGCACCAATAAATGCAAACGTACGTAATATTTTGAACACATCGCCCAATTCCCTAATCAAGTCACACATAGCAGAATTCTGTGGATTAACCAGAGCAAACGCCGGCAACGTAGTCATCGCCGCGATAATTGCCAAATTAAATTTATTCATAATTTTCTTCATATAAAACCCCTTTTATATTTTCTCGTAATGTAATTCTATCATAAAAAAGTGGCTTTTTCAAATAAAAAGGCACCAAAAATGGTGCCTTTTTTCATATCCATTTTTCAACTTACATTGCCGGAACAATGACATAATGTTGTGATTTTACACACGCATTACAACCACAGGAAGATGCCGGTTGTGCCGCACGTGTCAAAACAGCACGATTTGGACGTGGTGCAACGCCACCATTGTCGCGTGCAAACAGATCTGCACAAGACGTGTTACGATACACAACACGTTTATCTGTATTCAAACGATGGATGTCGTTTGTATAGTGATGACCATATTCATCATGGTAAAAGATGCAATCATCGCCATCTTGAACATAGCGAACATCGCCACGATAGTAATCATATGCACAACCCGCCAACGCAGCCAGCGCAATCATTGAAACCAATACTTTCTTCATAACAAAGCCCCTTGTTAAAAGTCGGTTCTCTCTGCGCGCCCCCGATTCGTCAAACTAATTGTTGCACAAATAACCACATTGTCAAGCATCACAAAAAATCCCCCATACAAGTTAAAATATGCTATAATCTCTCCATAAGGGGAAAAATCATGAAATATTCTGATTTTGGTCTGGTAAATACAGAAAAAATGTTTGCCAACGCAATTGCGGGACATTATGCCGTACCGGCATTCAATTTTTACAATATGGAGACACTGACCGCGATTTTGGCAGCGGCACGAAAAACACACAGTCCTGTTATTCTGGCTGCATCAGAATCCGCCCTAAAATATATGGGTGATGATATGTTGTTGGGTCTGATTGCTGGCGCATGCATTGCCCCAAACGAGCAGATTGCATTGCACTTGGATCATGGACATTCACTGGACACCTGTATCCACGCGATTGAATTGGGTTTTTCATCGGTTATGATTGATGCATCAAAACTGCCCTTCAAAGAAAATATAAAGTTATCACACGAAGTTGCAAAGTATGCCCACCGCCACAATGTGTCAGTAGAGGCAGAACTGGGTACCCTGGCCGGAATTGAAGACGAAAACACAAAATCAGAAAAATCATCTTATACACGTCCCGCTGACGTTATCGAATTTGTAAAACGTACTGGCGTTGATTCACTGGCAATCGCCATCGGAACCAGTCACGGCGCATACAAACGGAAATCCGATGATGAATCTTTGTGCTTTGACATATTAAATCAAATTGCAAAACAACTGCCTGATTTCCCACTGGTTTTACACGGGGCATCCAACGTCCCCCCCGCATATGTTGATACAATAAACCACAACGGTGGAAAATTACGTGGCGCACGCGGAATTGACACAACACAACTAAAACGCGCGGCAAAAACAAACATTTGCAAAATCAATGTGGACAGTGATTTAAGATTGGCATTTACCGCCGGTGTTCGCGAAACATTGAAACAAAATCCGGCCGAATTTAATCCACGCGAATACTTATCGCCCGCGATTGCAAATATGACCGCCGTATGCATTGACGAAATTACGCATATAATGGGATCAAAAAATAAAATCTGATATGCCAAGCAAAATTGTATCTGACTTATTTGGTATGCGCGATGAAAAATTTGCAAAGTTCAATGCAAGTTTGATGCCGACCGCCACCCAACAAAAAGTTATCGGTGTCCGTACCCCTGATTTACGTAAATACGCAAAAACAATTTCTAACCCCGAAAAATTTCTAAACGAATTGCCACATAAATATTTTGAAGAAAACCAGATTCACGCATTTATACTTTCCGACATTCGCGACTTTGAAAAATGCGTCAAAATGGTTGATACGTTTTTGCCGTATATAGACAATTGGGCTACATGCGACCAGTTGATACCAAAAACTTTTGCAAAAAATTTAGACAAACTTTTACCACATATACATAAATGGATAAAATCAAAACATACATATTCGGTTCGTTTTGCGATTGGATTGCTAATGCGATTTTATTTGGGCGATAATTTTGATTTCAAATACGCCAACATGGTTATTTCTGTGACAAGCAACGAATATTACATAAATATGATGCGCGCTTGGTATTTCGCAACGGCACTTGCAAAAAATTGGGATGAAGTAATCGGTATCATTGAAAATAAAAAACTGGATACTTGGACACACAATAAAACGATTCAGAAAGCAAATGAATCGTTTCGTATTACACCGATCCAAAAGCGATTTTTGGCAGCATTAAAAATATAAAAAAAAAGCCGGCAAATGCCGGCATTTTTTATTACAATTTTCATAATTTATTTTGCGCGTTCTACATATTCAAGAGTTTCAGTATTCACAACAATCTTTTCATCTTGTTCAATGAACAATGGAACCTGGACACGAACACCGTTATCCAAAATCGCCGGCTTACCACCAGATGACGAAACGGTCTGGCCCTTTAACGCTGGTTCTGTTTCAACGACGGTTGCAATAACTGTCTTTGGCAATGAAATAGAAACCGGGTGCCCTTCAACAAAGTTCGCTTTAACTGTCATTTCAGGTGCCAAGAATTTCATCTGTTCACCCAAAGAATCAACCGGCATAGTGAATTGTTCATAGTCCGACAGATTCATAAAGAACGCATCTGTGCCATCCGAATACAGATATTGGCAGTCAAAATCTTCAACCATCAATTTTTCAACCTTGTCTTCGGCGCGCCAACGATCGCCACCCTTGTTTCCAGAATCAATGTCGCGCAAATCTGCCTGGACAAACGCGCCACCCTTGCCTGGTTTAACCTTGGTAATAGATGTGACCGAATAACGTTTTCCGTTGTGGGAAATAACCCAACCAACACGCATATCGTTTGCAATGTATGATGCCATTGTAATACCTCTTTGCTAAAAATAACGCGACAATTATAAAATCTTGGGTTATAAAATCAACACTTTTTTAATAAAAAGCCCCACATTTCGCGGGGCAATTTCATCATCATACGCCGATTACATACGCATTGGCATCAACACAAACAACGAATCGGTTTTCTTTTCTGTTGATTTAATGATTGTTGGCGATAATGGATCCTGCATTTCCATTTGGAATTTTTCACCTTCAACCTGGCCAGCAACATCCAACAAGAACTTTACATTAAATACAATTGTGAATGAATTGTCACCGTTGTATTCAACATCTAATTCCTGGGTCGCGGTTCCGGCATCTGGGCTAGATGCGTTGATAACCAACTTGTTCATAGAATATGTCAATTGAACAGATTTTGTTTTATCAACCGACGCAACAGAAACCAAGTCCACTGCGTTTACAAATTGCTTTCTGTCCAAAATTGCAATCTTGTCATTACCCTTTGGAATAACAACGCGATAGTTTGGATATTGTGCATCAACCAATTTGCTGGTAAGTGTGGCTGGTCCAACAACAAAACGTGCCTTGGTATCGGACAATTCAACCATAACATCATCAACCGTTGCATCTTCTAACAACTTGGACAATTCGCCAATCACGCGACGTGGCAAAATAACCGACGGCATTTCAACACTGCCCGCTGGTGCAGCCATTGCACACAATGCCATACGCTGGGCATCGGTTGCAACCGCGGTAAGCATCTTTGATTTACCCTCTTCTGATATATGGAAGAATATACCGCCCAAATGATAACGCACATCATCAGTTGGTATTGCGAATTTCGTTTGGTTGATAAGATGCGCCAAGTCGCCCGTTGTCATTTGGAACTTAGTAGTCAAATTACTGCCCGCCATAGCCGGGAAATTTTCCGCCGGCAATGTTGGCAAACGAAACACCGCACGACCAGACGACACAACCAATTGATCGCCCGATTGTTTGAAACTTATTTCAGCATCATCTGGCAATTTACGGACAATATCGTACAGCATCTGGACCGGCACTGTTGTTTTACCACCCAGTGTGATATCAGCGGCCACATGCTCAACCAATTCCAAATCAACATTGGTCGCAGACAACACCAAATCATCTGCCACTTCTATTTTGACATTCATCAAAATTGGCAGAGTCGCGCGTTTTTCCACGATAGATTGCATATGCCCCAGCGCACGAATTAAAACCTGACGAAATACCGAAAATTCCATTTTATATGCTCCTAATTATTTTCGTCTACATTCCTCTTGGGAATTACTTTACCAAAAAATGCCGATTCGGTGCAAGAACGATTTTGTTGACGAAATATTATATTTGTAATATTGCGATATTCGCTTATTTATCTAAAACTTTCATCAGTTTAGCGCGCAATTTTTGAATATCATCGTACTTGGTGAACTTACCGCGTTCTGCGATTGATATGTCCCCAGATTCTTCGGAAACAACTAATATCGTTGCGCCAGAAACTTCAGATAATCCAAGTGCCGCGCGGTGACGTGTCCCATATTTCCAATTCAAGTTATTTTGCGACAGCGGCAATATCGCCCCAGCATACGCAATACGATTACGCGAAATTATAACTGCCCCATCATGCAACGGGGTCTTGTTAAAAAATATAGTCAGCAACAATTCGCTTGTAATTTTTGCATCAATATCTACGCCCTTCTTTTCAATCGCACTTTCGTCCAATGAACGCGGAAAGACAATCAGCGCCCCTGTATGCTTTTGCGACATATATTCAACTGCAGACACAATCGCATCCAATGATTTGTTGTTTGGTTGTTGCGTTCGACCTTTGCTTAACACATGACGCCACTGCTCTACATTACCCATCAACGCGAAAAACTTTCGCAATTCTGGTTGGAAAATAACAATCAAACTGATTGATAAAAACAGTGCTGTCCAATGAAAGAACCGCCCCAACAAGTCCAAATGCGCCCACGACATTGTGAAACCCAACCCCCACAAGAACGCCAGCCCAAACAAACCACGAACTAATTTTTCAGACGAAGTATTTTTAATAAATGTCTTATAGAAAAACCATATAAGCACAATAATAAGCAGTATCTGAATCAGATTTATCCAACTAAACATATCTTCTTACTCCACAACTTTATTCTCGTTAAACACACCATTTAGCAATTCTGACATTGGTATATCCATCCATTCTGGATCATCGCGACGCGGTGGCGCACCATGTTTCATTGCCGTCTTACACGGTTCATCATCCGCCAACCAGTTTTCCAACAAGTCACCTGCAACCAAACCAAGACCCGCACCCGCAACCAAACTTATACCACCAGTAAAAGGTGCCAGCAACAGACCGATACCAGTTGCCGATGCAACCTTGCCAGCAACTGACAAACCACTTATCTGAACATCTGGTTCTGCAAGGTTACCTGTTATCTCTACTGAATTTACAACGTTCCCAGTAAGCGATATCTTAAGTCCGCGTACAGGCACCGTCGTCAACGCTAATTCTATTTTTTCCTTACCCAAATCCAAACTGCCAGCAAGACGTGCGTTTATCGCATTCGTTTCAACCGCCACCCCATTTCGTGTTTCCGCCAACCCTTTTCTTAATTTTGTATTTAGTGCCACGCATGATATTTTTATTTGATCGTGCTTTTTATCAGACGTGAATAAATCTTGGATATTTTGTCGCAAAGTGGTCAGCATATCTTTACCATACATATATGTGACCAAATCAGAATGTGCATAACCTGTATCAGTTGATTTTATTTGAACCGGCCCGGTTATTGTTTTCATTATTTCGGACAAATTACGCCCATGCGCCATGGCATATATTTGTATATTGACCGGCAAGTCCGAAATAAAATCATTAACTTTTATCTCTTCCATCAACTTGCCGACATATATTTTCTTTGCGTTTATAGCAACCTGACCATTTATCATTCCATCGGTGGACACATCAAAATCAGAAGCCAATTTGAAATTACCATCTGCGATTCCAGTTGATAAATCAATACGACCATTTTTATCAACAACATTAAACTGCAAATCCAGATTCTTTAATACCAAGTTGCGATAAACAACCAACGAATTTAATTTGATACGCAATGTCAAATTCATTTGGCTCATTTCTTTACCGTACAATGGAATATCTTTGAACACATTTAAATCGCGCTTTGGATGCACCCAATTTCCGCCATATAAATTAGGGAACAATTTTGTTAAAGACACATCGCCTGAACTTATGTTGGCATTTATAATTGGAATAGATTTTGCCCAATTATATTCACCAGACACATCGACATTGATACCATGCACCGCGATTGACGATTTACGCAATGTGATTTTTTTATTTCCCACACCACCCGACGCATTTACAACCATTGGTGGCAAATCAATCCAATCACGTCCAATGGCGGAACCAAATTCTGCAAAATCTGGGACATCGCCTTTTACCACAAAATCAATTGGCATCTTGCTGGTACCTTCCAATGCGACATTAGCAATAAGCGGTGTTCCCCCAGTTGTGAACGCAACACTTACCGGATAAACTTTGCGTTCAGAATTGTATTCAGAAAAAGACACCACGAACGGAAATACTTTTGTGCCCTTTTTAACCCAGCCCGAATATTCTCGTTTACCATGGTGAAAGAAATACCGCATACTGAAATTCTCAATAGAATATTTTTCACCCATCAGATTGGCTTTCAAATTATAAATTTCCACGCCACCTAAACTGATTTCAGGAAAAGGATATTTTGCTGGTGTTTTTGATTCCTTGGCTTCTTCCTCGCTCTCGGTCGCTTCTTCATCGACTATTTGTGCCAACGAATAATCGCCATTTGAATTTTCTTCCAATGCAATTTTTGCGTCATGCACCTTTACATTTTGAATCGTTGGACGATTATGCAACAATGATATAAGATTTAATGTCACATCAACTTTCTTGGCATCAAAACCATATTTCTCTTTTGCCCAAGATGCATTTGGCACACGAACATCCGCCAATTCAATTTTCGGACGCAGTGAAAACTTCCATGACACAGCACCATCTATTTCAACCGGCAATCCGGTTGCGTCACGCATAACATTTAAAATACTGCCACGCAGTGTTTCCAAACTTACATTATTTAACGCGACAAATATTGCCACCGCCATTCCACCAATGAACAGCCCGATCAGTCGTAACACTATTAAAAATGTTCTTTTCTTTCTTCGTGCCATTTAATCACAACCTATTGCGGTAATTTTAATTCCAGCAACTTTATCACTGGTTGCATAAAATCTGGTACCTTTGCGTAAAAGGTCACAATCTTATTAGTCGCCGGATGACGAAACGTCAAACTGTATGCCAACAAATGTAAATTGTTCGTAGCCAACATTGCGTTTATCGCGCCATCCATTTTGCGTCCACGACCATAAATGTCATCACCCACAATTGGCGCGTTCAGTGATAACGCACTGTGTATACGCAACTGATGTGTGCGCCCTGTCTTTGGCTTAAACAGAACCCACGACACACAACCCGACGCAACCCCCAGAACTTCGTATTCCGTAATTGCGCGCTGTGGCCGCTGACCCGTACCATTGTTCAGGCGTGTTGGTGAGTCAAAAACTTGACCCTTGATCATATAGTTATCAATCACGCCATGCGATTGTTTCACTTCGCCGTTTAATAACGCCAAATATTCTTTATGTGCGACCTTGGACTGAAATTGTGTAGATAAAGATTGCGCGGCGCGTTGACTTTTTGCGACGACCAACACACCACTGGTTTCCCTGTCCAAACGATGAACCAACGACACCTTGGCATACGGGAATAACGCCGCCGCCATTTTGTCAATGGATTTACGAATACCTGTTCCGCCTTGAACCGCCAAACCCGCTGGTTTATCAAACACAACAATATCATCATCACTGTGAATAATACATTTACGCAATTGTTCCAAATCTGTCAGCGAGAACTTAATCCCACTTTCAGTTTTTTTTACATTTTCGGATGCATACCCCAGAATTGTTGGCGGAACACGAATTGCATCACCGGCACGCAGAACCTCGGTCCCGCGAACACGCGACGAATTGACACGAATTTGTCCACCGCGACACAACTTATGAAATTCGGCATTTGGTAAAGACGGAAAGTGCCGTCCGAACCACCGCAAAAGCCGTGTGCCATCTTCAACTTGCGAAACTGTTTTTACTTCCGCCATGGCGGTCCCCGTAAACAACTAAACTAGTCGCCAAAAACAATCT
Organism: Alphaproteobacteria bacterium; assembly: GCA_017960855.1. GTDB lineage: Bacteria > Pseudomonadota > Alphaproteobacteria > Rs-D84 > Rs-D84 > Enterousia. The sequence goes on from JAGCYJ010000003.1 coordinate 22,176, forward strand.
GAACAGAATTATTTCCACCTGTGTTTTTGCAATTACCAACTGCACCACTTTCGGTGTGATTTGATGTAATATAACCAACCGAATCGGTCCACGCTTTGGTTGCCAAGTATTCACAATCTGTCTGCGACAGACCATCAATTCCAACAATAAACTGACGCGGATTTGATGGATTTACCGATATTGTGTATGACCCACCATATGAATTCTTGTTGGACATGCCAATTGCACCAAATATTGTCGTATTATCAATATTTGAAAAGTCGTCATATTCGCCCAACAACTGACGTACACCAAGTACAATCTGGGCTACATCATCGTTTGTTGTATTGTGTTTTTGTGTACGCATAGCCGTTGAAATCATCGCGATTGCGCCAACGGTTATGACACCCATAATTGCTAATACGCCCAACATTTCAATCATTGAACGTCCAGATTCTTGTTTCATATTTACCCCCATTTGATTTTTCTTTATATTATTCTATCATAAAGATTATGAATATTCAATTTTCAGATTTAATTGAAAATAGTCCACGTTCCCCCGGTGTCTATAAAATGTATGACCTGGACGGGAACCTGCTTTACGTGGGCAAGGCAAAAAACCTTAATTCCCGCCTTAAACAGTATCTGGACATATCAAAATTGGAACCACACAAACAAATCATGCGGACGCTGGTCGCGCGGGTTGAATGGGAAATCACACCTACGGAATCAGACGCACTTATTCGGGAACAGGAACTGATTAAGACCCAAAAACCAAAATATAACATTATGCTGACCGACGGGAAAATGTACCCGATGATTGCGTTGACCAATTCAAAATATCCGCGTCTGATGAAGTTTCGCGGCAAAATCACCCAACGGCGTGATGTTTTTGGCCCCTATCCGTCCGTTTCCGCATTGAACGCATCCATCAAAACAATTCAAAAAGTTTGTGGACTGCGCACATGTACCGATACATTTATGCGCAATCGCGCACGACCATGCTTACTTTATCAAATTGGTCGTTGCAGCGGTCCATGTACAATCGCACAAAATGATTATAATGAACGCGTATCATTGGCACGAAGAATCTTGACTGGCGACAGCGAACCAATCATTGCCGATCTGAAGCGTGAAATGCAAAAATATTCCGCATCAATGGACTTTGAAAACGCGGCAATTTGTCGCGACAAAATTGCGGCACTTACCGGAACATCAAATCGTGGTATGCGCCGGAATCGTGCACATAGCGCAAATTCAAATTGGGATAAAAATGTATCAGAATTGGAAAAATGGCTGGGCATAAAAATAGAACTTGTCGGTGTATTTGATAATTCTCACCTGTTCGGCACGAACCCAGTTGGTGCAATGATAACTTTCGGTCATAACGGCTTTGAAAAATCGGGCTATCGTCATTTCAAATTAAATGACAAAAAACGTGCTGGCAACGATATCGCCATGATGGAAGAATTTGTTTCGCGTGCCGTGGCGCATGGTCCAAAAATGGATTTAATAATTGTTGATGGTGGCGTGGCACAATGGAATATCGCGCACAAGGTTGCCCCAGATATTCATATTCTGGGGGTAACCAAGGGCGAAGTCCGCAATGGTGACGAACACTTTATTATGCCGGACGGTTCCGTTTGTCGCAACTTGCCAAAAGATTCCCCACTATTTTTGATGCTGCGTGCCGTTCGTGACGAAGCACACAGGTTTGTAATCACATATCATCGTACAACTCGTGCCAAGAAAATGACCGCATCGGTTCTGGATGAAATTGACGGTATCGGTCCAAAGCGCAAACATTTGTTGCTTACTCACTTTGGTTCGGTTCGTGCAATTATGGATGCAGATATGGATGCCCTGCGCCATGTCCCAGAATTAGGCGAAACGGGCGCAAAAAAAATATATGCATATTTCCATTCAGAAGTGTTATAATAAGGTCGTTCTATAAATAAAGGAGAAAAAATATGAAGTTCTTTGTTAATTTCTTATCCGCATTTCGTATCTTTACGTCATTTGCGATTATACCGACACTGATGTTTCAAATGTATTGGACATCCTTGATATTGTTCGTATTGGCGGCATTAAGCGATTTCTTTGATGGATATCTGGCACGCAAATATGATGTATGCACAAAAATCGGTGGTGTTATGGATCACATTGGTGATAAGTTGCTAGTTGTGAACACATTGATTATGTTGACTGTGATGATGCCGGTTTGGTTTATCGTTGTTCCTGTTATCATCTTGATTGCTCGTGAATTATATGTAAGTGGTCTGCGTGAATTCTTGGGAACGCAAAAAATTGAAATGCCGGTACCAAAGGCGCGTTTTTCAATGGGCAAAGTGAAAACATCTTTCCAAATGATAACTATCGTTGCTTTTTTGGGTCTGTTTGCATTAAGTACATTGGTCACCCCAGAAACGATTTCTAAAAATTATCTGATTGCGATGAACTTGTTATCACAGATTGGAATTATCGGTTTGTGGATTTCATTGTTGGCATCTGTTTGGTCCGCAACACAATACACATTTACATTTGTTGAAAAGTTGAAAAAAGCAAAAAAGAAATAAGTATAAAAACACAACATTAAAAACGCGCTATATACACCGATTTCTGTATATAGCGCGTTTTTTATTTGTATTTTATTACACCTTAAAACCAACCTTTTTTGGCTGATTTTGTTTCTGCAAATTCAGTCAAAATCTTTTTCTGTTTTTCGGTAAGTTTGCTTGGAATTGTTATTGCAATATCAATATACAAATCGCCATACGAATCGCTTCTGCGACCGGTCGGCATACCATGACCACGCACACGCAATTTCTCGCCAACTTGTGTACCTGCTGGAACTTTGACCGATAATTTTTTGTCGTCAATTGTTTCAATCTCTATTTCCCCGCCCAGCGCAAGTGTTGTAAATGGAACATCTGCGCGTGTAATCAAATCGGCACCATTACGTGCGAAACGCTTGTCTGGACGAATACGAACATCTAAATAGAAATCACCCGCTGGGGCCCCATTGGCGCCCGCTTCGCCTTGACCCGCCAAACGCAGACGCGCACCATCTTCTATTCCGGCAGGAATCTTGACATCAATACTGCGCGATTTATTCATCGCCCCCGTTCCGTCGCACGCAGTACATTTTTTATCAATCTTGTGCCCCAACCCATTGCAATCTGGGCATGGGGTTTCCACTGCAAAAAATCCTTGGCGCGCACGAACATAACCTGTTCCGCCACAACGCGTACATGTTGGTGCCGCCTTGCCGTCCGCGGTACCATACCCATGACATTTATCACATGCAACCTTGCTGGAAAAGTTGACGGTATGTGTTGTACCGAAATAAGCATCTTTCAGGTCAATCACCACTTCGTCCAACAAATCGCGGCCGGCACGATTTTGTGTTGCCCCGCGACCACCGCCCATATCAAACCCGAACCCGCGCATTGCTTCGCGTAAAATATCATCCATGCCGGCACCGCCGCCCATACCAAAGTGAAACGCACCATCACCAAATGGGTTGCCACCAAACCCCGCGCCCGCGGATGCACCATTACCACCGGCAAACGCCGCATCACCAAAACGGTCATAAGCCGCACGCTTTTGTGGATCTTTTAAAATATCAAAGGCGTTATTGACTTCCTTGAACTTTTCTTCGGCGGTTTTATCGCCCGGATTTTTATCCGGATGGTATTTCAGCACTAATTTATGGTAAGCCCGCTTGATATCAGCGTCCGACGCATCACGCGCCACACCCAAAACTTCGTATGGATTTTTATTCATTTTTTACGTCCGTAAATCTTTCTTTGGCTAAAATATAGGGCATAAAACCAGAAAATCAAGCCCCCTGCTCTAATAAAAAAGCCCAAATATTAGCCAAAAATGCAATTTTTTCGTTTGCACAAAATCAAATAATGTTCTAATAATATAGGCGTTATGGTTGAAAAAAATACACACACATATGACGCGTCTGATATCCAGGTCCTTGAGGGGCTGGAACCTGTTCGTCTGCGCCCTGGCATGTATATTGGCGGCACGGATGAAAAGGCGTGGCATCATTTGCCGGTTGAAATCTTGGACAATTCCATTGACGAAGCGGTCGCCGGCTTTGCCAAGAAGATCTCTGTGGAACTGATTGACGCGAAAACCATTGAAATCACCGACGACGGTCGTGGTATTCCGGTTGATGAACACCCAAAATACCCTGGCAAATCCGCGTTAGAGGTTATTTTAACCACTCTGCATTCGGGCGGTAAGTTTAACAATAATGTATATAAGACCAGTGGCGGTCTGCACGGTGTGGGCTCTGCGGTTGTGAACGCGTTGTCGCAAGAGATGATTGTGACTATTTCACGCGACGGCTATGAATGGCACCAGACCTTTTCCCGCGGTATCGCAACCAGCCCGATAAGTCGTGGCGCCGCGACCAAGGCACATGGTACCAAAATCCGCTTTACATTGGACGATGACATTTTCGGCGCAAATGCGGTATTCAAACCTATCAAGATTTATCGTATGGCGCGTGCCAAGGCGTTTCTGTCGCGTGGCGTCAAAATTGATTGGCGGTGCAATCCGTCATTATTGACCGACGACATGGGAATACCCGCCACCACAACATTTTATTATGCAAATGGTGTTGCGGACTTCTTGGCAGAAAAAACCGACACATCGCCCAAGATTTTGCCCCGTATATTCAGTGGCACCGTTGATTTCCCAGATGATGCTGGTCGTGTTGAATGGGCACTTACCATATTGACCGACGAAAATGGTGCGGCATCCGACGACGGGTTCTTTGCATCATACTGTAACACGATTGCGACCATTGACGGCGGCACCCACGAATCTGGATTTAAATCTGCTATTACCAAGGGGATCAAGGCATACGGCGAAAAAGTCAACAACAAGGCCGCAGCCAACATCATTGGTGAAGATGTTTTTGATTCCGTTGCGGCGATTGTGTCTGTGTTCTATAAAACACCACAGTTTTTGGGTCAGACCAAGGAAAAATTATCCAACCCAGAAATCGCACGTTATACCGAAAACGCGCTACGCGACCCATGGGAAATGTTTTTGGCGTCGGACCCCAAGACCGCAAATGCTATTCTGGACTTTGTCATCAATTTGGCGAACGCCCGTATCAAAACGAAACAGGTAAAGGAAATCGCCCGCAAAACCCCGACCAAGCGCGCACGTATGCCGGCGAAATTGGCGGACTGTTCCAAGCATGGTGTTGACGGAACCGAACTGTTTATTGTTGAGGGCGAATCCGCCGGTGGCACCGCGAAACAGGCACGCGATCGCGCAACCCAGGCAATTATGCCCCTGCGTGGCAAGGTGTTAAATGTTATGTCCAATTCCGACGAACGCTTTAACGCGAACAAGGAATTGAACGAACTTATTGATATTATCGGTGCTGGCACTGCGAAGGATTGGGATGACACAAAACTGCGTTATGAAAAAATAATCGTCATGACTGATGCCGATGTTGACGGTTCGCATATTGCATCACTGCTGATGGCATTTTTCTATCAGTATATGCCTCAACTGATTTATGGGGGACACTTATATCTGTCTTGCCCTCCACTTTATAAACTGACCTGTGGGACCGAATCGATTTATGTTGATTCTGACGAAGAATTAGAAGAATTAAAGAACGGCAAATACAAAAACAAGCGGGTTGAGATTTCGCGATTCAAAGGGCTTGGTGAAATGATGCCTAATCAGTTGAAAGAGACCACCATGTCACCAAAGACACGTCGTTTAATCCGTGTTGATTTGCCGCCAAAGACCGATGACGGAATGGAAGATACGGAAAAAACACGCACAATCGTTTCTGAACTTATGGGTAAAAAGCCAGAGTTCCGATTCCGCTTCATTACCGAACACGCCCAGTTTGTGAAAGATTTGTTTGTTTAAAAAAAACCGCCCAAACGGGCGGTTTTAACTAGCGAATTCCAACCGTAAATTCATCGCCCCATTCGGCAACCTTTTGACCGCCGATTGTGCATTGAATATCTTCAAAACCTTTCTTGACCTGATTCTTTTTAACCAGGTGGCTGGTTATCAAACCGCCGGCGGTACCCAACACAACACCCGCAATAGAATCCGATGCAAGACGCGCGGTATTAAACTTGCCTTCGGCATTTCTCCAAACAGAAGTCGTCAGCCCCAGTTTGCTACGTGTTTCCTTTAACCGTGCATAAGCGGCATCAACAGAAATACCCTCGGCTGCAGGAACATTAATTTGAACTTCTGGGTGTTCTTTCCTTATTTTGTTTATTTGAACCGCCAATTGAGATAAATAATATGCATATTCTTCAGCCCATTCTCCTGTCAACAAATCGCCTTCATTGGCACAAATTTTGCTCAATTCCTTAAACGCGTCATCCAAAGCGGCTTTTTCCGGCCCATCATAATTTTTAAGATCATTCTGCAAAGTAGCAATATTCTGCATTACTTCATTATCGCAGGTCGGCAAAAACCAAATGACATAAATATCAACCGACCGATGTTCTGGATTATTCATATTTTCAAACGGTTCCGCATCTGAAGACCCTGATACATATTTTTCTGCGAATCCGGCTCCTTGCTCACTCCAACCGTTTTCATAAAATAACATATGCACATAATCCGCACGTTTCTGTGCTAAACCTCTATTATCATAGCTATTACTGGTTCCCTGTTTATCCGCCATACCAATCATAACAATCCTTGCAACGGACTCTATATTCTTGGCTAAATCTTGTGATATCTCCTTATAATAATCTTCACAACCTGTATGTGCTTCAGAACTAGCAGTATCAAAATATATTCTTGCAAATGAATATGGCGCCCCCTGAAAATATCTGGGATGATCGTAGTCCGGCGAAGAACGATCTATTATTTCATCAACACGCGCACAAACAAAATCACCACTTTTATATTCTTTCGGTTCCGCTATTGCGCCGCATGTGATGCCAACAAATGCCAAAACGACCAATAATAATTTCTTCATGATTCTCTCCCTTCCATAGTCGGAATTACACTTTTACTATATTTTATCATATTTTCGGCTTTGTTCCAAATAGAAACTAAAATAAAAATCCGGCAAACGCCGGATTTTTACAACAACCAAAACAAGAAAGAAAACTTTATTTATATTCCGCAATCATTTCATTGATTTGCGCATTTAACACCAAATCAGATGATAACTGCTTTTCAATTTGTTTTATCGCATACATAACCGTTGCATGATCACGACCACCAACATACTGACCAATTTCCGACAGTGATAATTTTGTTGCACCCTTTAATACAACCATCATTGTCTGACGAGCCAAGACCAATGAACGATTGCGACCCGAACCACAAACCGCATCATATGATACACCCAATTTTTCGCACATATCGCGAACCATTGTGATCGGTGTTTTTGATTTCTTTAATGTGTCTGCCAACAAATGTTCCGCAACATCCATTGTTATGTTTGTGTTCATAAGTTCGGCAAACGCCTTTATCTTGGTGGCAACACCGGCAACCATGTGACCGTCCGCCGCAATACGCCCCGCCAACGCAGTTGCAATATCGGTTGGCACCCCCGCACGCATCAAGATTACACGTTTTACATCATCTGTTGGTGCAACAACATCTGCAACCAAGCCCGATGCAAATAACGATTGTGCGCGACGATCAAACCCAGTCAAATTGTTTGGTGTTGTTGTGGACGTCAAAACAATATTCTTGCCGGCATTACGTAAGTCAATAACCAACTGCATAAATTCGTCCATCGTTGCACGCTTGCCGGCCAAGGCATTAACATCATCTAAAATAAAGGTATCACAATTACGGCAGAAATCTTTGAACGCGAAAATCTTGCCTTCACGCAAACTGCGCGTGAATTCAGAAACAAATCCACCGCCCGTCATCATAACAACGCGACCCGCCGATGCATCACGAATACACCGCGCCAACAAAGTTTTACCACAACCCGGCGCACCGTAAATAAACAGCGGGCTAAATGAAACCGCACCCGCTGCAACCTTTTTACATGCCGACAAAACAAAAGTGTTTTCCGCACATGATACAAATGCGTCAAACGCACACAAATCACACGCCGTTTGCACTGGTGTATATTTTTGAACAGAATTGTCATTTGCAATTGGTGTTGCAACCGCACCACGTACACATATATTTAATGCCAAACCGTATTCATTCGCAACCGCAGACAAAACGCCCGCATGTACTGATTTAATAAAGTCAGCCGAGAACTGATTCTGGGCAGACAATACCAATGTGTTATCAACAATCTGAAAGTTAAGTGGCGCAATCCAAGAAGTGAAACTAGCAGAATCCATTTTTGCGGCGATGGCCCCCCGGATAGCATCCAAGTTAGTCATTTGTTTTGTTGCCGCTGTCTGCATGTCGTTTCTCCTTTCCTTCCCTAAAAGAGTTTCCTGCCCGTGCGAAAGTGAGTATAAAAGTCACCTGCACATAAACGCCAAATTTTTCCGTTTTTGAAAAAATTTAGTGTTTATGTTTGCCCTACTTATTTATATCTCTCTCGCGTTCTGGGGTGTCAATTTATCATCTGATATTCTGCCGCCCCACCTGGATGATTGATGTTTGGATCAATCGTTTGGATTACAGAAAACAATTTATAAGATAATTTTTCATTTGCAAATAAATCTTGATAAAAAATCAAACATTTATTTTTTGACAACGATTCGTTTTTTCGCCTGTTTTCTGCGCTTTGTATATACACTGTATATACAAGAAAAGAATCATAATTTGATGTACCCACCATCCACTTTTTTTATGATTCCGCGCAATTCCAGGACAACTAAATCGCGTTTAATTTCCGAAATACTTTTTTTGACAATTTGTGTCAATACAGATTCGGACACTGGAATTGTTCCTAACTTATCCAAAATGTCATTTTCTGATTCGGAATTCGTTCCTTCTTTTTTCGATTCAGATGATGCTTTTTTGTCGTCACCATAAAAATCACCTGTCCCCATACACAGTTTTGCGTCACCACTGGCAATAAGCGAATTCGGTCCTGCCGCGCGCGAATCCGCCGGATGCGATGGGATTGCCCATAATTCCCGATTCATTTCAATTGCGAATCGGGCGGTCGTCATACTGCCGGACTTTAAATCTGCTTCGCCCAAAATCAACTTTTCCGCGATACCCGCAATCCAACGATTTCGCTGAACGAAGTTATTTCCGTTGGGAACAAAACCGACGGGCATTTCACTTATTATCGCGCCACGTTCTGCTATCTCGTAATACAACGATTCGTTTTCCAATGGCCATATATAATCTGCACCGCCCCCCAGAACCGCAATTGTCTGCGTATTTCCGGCTGCGCGCAGTGCGCCCCGATGTGCCGCCGAATCGGTTCCGATTGCCATGCCGGACACCACCGCAACACCACGCGATGCGAATTCGCACGCTAATTCAGACACAAACCCCATACCCGCCGCCGTTGCATGTCGCGTTCCGACAATTCCAATCGTACGGCAACGCAAAGTTTCCAGATTGCCGCATGCCGTAATAACCGGCGGATGATTCTTTATTTGTTGCAATGCGTTTGGATACAAATCATCTGTATCAGATATATATGTAATCTTTTTTGCCACCGCATTTTCCATTTCCCGCGAAACAGAATCACGCAATTCATCGGTTGCCCCAATGGCATCCACCACTGCATCAACCGAACCAAACTTTGAAACCAATTCGTTATATTTGGCCGGACCGATTCGTGGTGTTCGCAAAATTAATAACTTATTAAATATATCTGACATACGCGGATTATATGGCGTTTATGCATAAACAGCAATCAAAATAAATCGCACAAAAAAATGCGCCATTCGGCGCATTTTTTTAATCTATGCATCTAGTTATTTGCATCTATCAAACCGTACAGACCGCTGTATTCTGTGCATTTTGCATCTGTATTATTAGCACATGCGTCACGTAACGCCTTAAGGTCTTTGATAAACGCGTCATAACTTGTTTTATCTTTTTCTTTTAATACCAACAATTGAGAACGCAATAATTCGTTGCCTTGTAATCCTTTTTGCCCTTCTACTGCGCCACCAATCAATTTGTTTCCGAACAATTCCATAGAACCGACACCCAATGCGGCACCACCAACTGCACCACCAATGGTTGCCCATGTACGTCCCTTCTTTTTGGCATCCAAAATACGTTGTTCAATTTTTGCTTCATCGGCCCAGGCACCACATGTAATATTACGTCCCATTTCATAATACTGGCTGCGAATATCACTTAAATCGATGCGTGAATCTGCCGATTTCAACGAAACTAAAACAAAGCATGTATTGTTTTCTGGATTTTCAACATCTTCTATCATTGTTGAATAATCGTTTATATTGCTGTAACGTGATGCCCAAACAAAAGTATTCCCAACACCGATATTGTTCTGCAAGCATGCTGCACGTTCTTTTTCACGTTTATCAACAGCGGTTTCGGTCGGAAGAGTTGCATCAACATCTTCTACACGAATGCTTGATTTATTGCTTTCTGATTCACTGGTCGTTGGTTTCTTTAAATTGATTTTCATAGATGCGATCTTACCAGGTGCTTCTCTATTCGCCGTTGTAACAGGCCCCTTTACACCCAAACGACCCGTTGCCGGTGCCGCAAAAGCGGGCATAGCAAAAGCGCACAAAACCATAAAAGAAACAATACTTTTCATATTCTCTTCTCCATATCACGTTGTGGACATTATATCACAAAAAGGGGCTAAAATAAAGCGCAAATAAAAAAACCGCGCACTATTGCGCGGTTTATAACTACTTTTTCCACTTCCATTCTACCTTGGACTCTTTACCATGAACCAGACGAATGATATTTTCGCGATGTCGTATCAAACACAACAATGCCACCGCTAAAAATGCGAACCCTACATTTATATCTATAATAAACCCGAAAACAGGCACCAAGAAAAATACCACCAATGCCCCCAATGACGAATAACCACTGGTCAAAGCAACAAGCAACCATTCAATACCTATAAATAAAAATGTAAGTGGCGATATTGCCAATAACAAACCAAACAGTCCCGACACGCCTTTGCCACCATGGAATCGCAACCATATTGGGAAACAATGCCCAACAATTGCAATGAAACCACACCATGCACCAAACCCAACATCTACGAACGCGCGACCCAATAATACCGCCGCAACAACCTTCGCCATATCAAGTAACCACGTCAGCGCCGCCATACGCAATCCACCGACACGCATAACATTGGTTGCACCAATATTACCAGATCCGACTTTGCGCAAATCGCCCTTGCCCGCAAATTTAGTCAACAACAGCCCCATCGGAACCGAACCCAGCAAGTAAGAAATTATTAACAAAACAGCATTTATCATTTTATTTTTCCTTGATTTTATGTTTCTTTTCTATAAAATATCAAAAACGTGACGAAAATAAAAGGAAAATAAAGTGGCAAATCATAAGTCATCTAAAAAAAGAATTTTGGTAACAGAAAAGAAAAACGCGGTCAATACTGCACGTCGCAGTGCGGTTAAAACGGCTGTTAAGAAATCTGTTAAAGCGATTGAATCTGGCGACAAAGCGGCCGCAACAACCGCAACACGCGCAGCAGAAAGCAGATTGATGAAATCCGCTGGCAAGGTTATGCCAAAGAAACGCGCTGCTCGCAAGATTTCTCGTCTGACCAAGAAAGTTGCCAAAATGGCTTAACTTTCTGAAACCAATTCTTAAATTAAAAAATGTCCCGATTGGGACGTTTTTTATTACAAATTATTCAAAGTATATTAGTTAAACCATACCCACACACGCCCAGTTGGTGGTGTACCAGCCGGTTGCGATGTTGGCACAGAATCAAACCGCGCATCATCACCCGCCGCAACAGTTGTTGACGTTGTTCCAACTGGCAAACGCGCAACACTCATCGTTCCAGAAGTTATGTTTGCTGCATTTGTTTGATCAACATTTTGAACATTACCTAATCCAACATCACTATTGCTCAATGTCACATTACTTGATAACGCATGACCTGCAACCGTTGTTGTCGTTGGAACATAACTGCCACTGGCCTGTTTGCCATCCAACGCTGTTTCCAGTTTTCCAATAGCAGCGTTTATTGTATCAGCCGCCGCAATCGCACTAGTTGCGTTTGGTTTTGTATATCCGGTCAATGCTATATCAGCACCATCCAATGTGACATTTGAACTTAATGCTTCTCCATTAACTGTTCTGGATGTTGGGACATAATCGGTCGATGCTGTATACGCCGCGGTGCCAAGCCCATGAACCGCAACATCTGTGCCATCAACCTTGATTGTACCATTTGCGGTCCCTTCGGTCACAGATTCAACACCGGTGTCAATGTTGCCTATTGAACTCTTAACTTCATTAATTGCCGCAACGACGTTTGTTTTATCGGTTGTGGTCAAATTGCTTAATGTACCAACCAAACCAGCCGCGGTGCCGGTTGCATCCGCCCCAACATCCGAAGCCGTCAATGTAATATCGGAACTTAATGCCTTGGAATTAACTGTGCGACTTGTTGGAACCGCACCAACATCCGCTGCTGTGGTCGGCACTGTGATGTTTATTGCCTTATCAACAGATGCATTTGCGGTAAACGTATCAACCGTGGTTCCGTTCTTCTGAATCGTTAACACAGCATTGTTAACCGTTGGTGGTTCTAAACTTGAAATAATAGATTGAACATACTGCACACTGGCGATATCAGCGTGCGCTGTGGAAACGATTCCACAGACCAAACCAAATAAGATAATACGAACCGGTTTCATATATCTTTTTCGCTACTTCTCTATTCATTTTTTTGCGTCCAAAAAAATGAATACAACACCCAGAAAACCGCCATTTATAAAACAAAAAAGAATTGCTGATTTTAACGTTAATTAAAAACGCAAAACTATATCAAATAAATGTCTGCTTTCTGTGATATCCTCTCCTGTTATCCTTACCAAATGCCACAACTACGCGCATTTTCGGTAAAACCCTTTCCTTATAGAGAATTTTACTAAAAATCACCCTTGTGTGTAAAGCAAAAAAAATTTAAAAAAAGTCCCGCATTTCTGCGGGATTTAAAAATTTTTTATTTTTTAATTTAACGGTGCACCCCAATGTTGTTGAATTGAACGTTCTGCATCCATCGGACTGACCAAAACTTGTGGTGTCAAAATCACAACCAACACGTCGCGTTGTGATGCAGTTTCACGAGATCCTGACAAAGCCATAAAGTCCGGATCACCCAAACCGTATCTGGTGTCGCTGTTGTTCTGTTTTTCAAATCCAGAAACAACCAACATTTGACCAGATTCCATGATAACTTCTTGCATGAAACTACGTTCTTCAACTTCTGGCAGCTGCAATGTCACTTCACCAATTGTCTGGGTTGACATCTTTAACAATTCACGCACAGACATTCTGAACAACAACAAAATCTTGCCGTTTTCCAAAACATTCGGTAACAATTGCATTGAAAAACCTGTTTCTAAATCGTCTTGGTCAACTGTGGAAGATTCAACTGTTGTAAAGTTACGTGATTCAAACCGTTTGATATAGCCAGTTGTACGTGTGTTATTGACCGGTGCAACGCGATTATTACGTGTTGTCACCCCAACGTTTGTAACCAAGGAAACCTTGCCCTGTTTTGCCAACGATTGAATCAAAGCATTCGTTCCTGCAACCCCAGCCAACGAGCCGTTCATAATATCATCTTGGGTATACGCACCGGCGACTTGATTTCCATTGACCGTATGTGTTGCCCCGGTAAGCGCAGAAACATCATTGGACAAAACAGCAATGTTCATCGCACTGGCTTCGGTTGTTGCCAAATTGTTCTTTGGATTCGCAACCAAATTCAAACCAGAAGTAGAGTTAATTGCCGCTGCCAAATTCAGACCAAATGCAGAATCATTAGACAACGATACCTGCAAAACCTTCACGTCTATTGTGACCAACTGTGACAAGCGTTTGTTTTGACGATCAATATAGTCGCCGACACGTGCCAACACGGACGGTGGCGCGGTAACTGTAATGGTTCCTAAACTGCGCGACACGGTAAAGTCCGCATTACCACCCTTTCCTATAATAGATGATATAGCATTTTCAACTTCGTCCCATTCTTTTAATGTAGATTCCAACGAAACCTGGTTTCCATCATCTGTATTCATTGCGGTCTGATATGAAACCTCGGTCCCCAGGGCATATAATGTAAATGTCTTGGTTTCCGTCTCATAGAAAACAATGGATGTCTTGTCAAAGTACCACAACAAATCCAAATCTGTCGCAACTTGTGATAACAGTCCAGACAATTTGCCAGTGTATGCTATATTCATTGTCTTTTTCAATTTTTCACCATTGACCTGGCTATCAATCTTTACCGGCAATCCAGTCACAGAATTGATATCGTTTGCCAACACCTGTAATGTCACTGGTTCATTTAATAATATAGTCACACCAGAATCTGTCTCAAATTGAGATGGCAATTTATTCTTGTGTTCCAAAACCGTGGATTTATTTCCCAACCAAATACCTTCGGACATAGAAACCGTATCGCCACTGGCAACCTTGGCACGTGGGTTTTTAGACATTTCAAATGCATCATATGCATTAACAAAATCCTGATCAACCGATGCCGCCACCTTGGCAGATTCGCGACGGGTGCACCCCCCAACGACACTTGCCACCAGTGCAAACACAACAAATAATCTTGTCAGTTTTCTCATCTATTTTCTCCTACGGCCTTAACGGGTTCCCTATTCTTCTGATGTTGAAATAACCAACACACGATTTCCTTTGTAAAACTTCGCATATGGAATTGGCGTGGCGCGTTCAAAGTTGCGAACCAAAGCAGATGCAACATCAACAAAACGTCCCTTGAACACTGCACTTGCTTCAATTGGATATTCACGCGTTGTTGTCCAAACCAAATCCCAACCTTCTTTGTCGCACCAAGATTGTAAAACTTCGCGCAAGGTTTGGCCACTGGCAACGACCCAAGAGCGAACTTGATCAATCATTACGGCCGGCGCTTCGGCATCTGCGGAGATATTCACACCAAACTCAGATTCCAAACCATTGATTGCCGCATCAACGCCTTCTCTTTCTTCGGCGGTATATGCCGCGATTTCTTCTTTGCTTAAACCAATCTTTGCCAAGTAAGCGGTATAACCATCGGCATACTTGTTGCAGTTTTTGCGACCCGAACGCGACAAAGTCAAAACATCGCCACCATCATCTTCCAACACTTCGCGGTGCAACAACGGCATTTCAGCCCCAGTATCGCATTCATCTTCAAAACCCATTGGGACCTGATTACCGTGCAACATGTTTGCACCACCAGACCAACCGGTAAAGTCACCACTGACGCCCATATTGAAATTGTTTTCAACAACCAAATCTGCGCCTATTTTGGACACGATGCGAATATTGTCAGATTGTTTGTCTTGGCTGCACATATCGTCTTCGCAACCAACTTCTACATCGGCATCGGTTCCCGCGATCGGCCAAGCCGGCACTTCCACCTGGGCATAGTTCTGATTGACTTCTGTTTCGACATACCGACTTTCATCAACATCCCTATCTTCGGTGTAAAAAACCTCTGATGTCACAATCTGGGGCATGACCGTTTCGCTTGCAGCGAAGCAATAACCCGCCGCACAACAGAACATTGCCGCTATCAAAATCTTACGGAACATATTGAACTTCCTTTCTTTTCCTTATTTAATGTATTAATTATAACAATTTGACCGAATCGGTGCAAGACCAAAAAACAATCAAAACAAACTTTTTATTTCAGGTTGCAACATAAAATCGTACGAATCGCAAAAAGTATGTTATACTGGGTTCTGTAATTTAACAATCCAAAGGAAGAAATAAATGCAAAACACATTGTTTTTGGTCGCAATTTCACTTGTTTTAATTCTTGCCATAATTATTACCGTTGTGGTGTTTCGTACAAATGCACGAATTCAAAACATTAACAAGACCCTGGAATATCAGTATAACCTGATTGTAAAAATGCAATCTGTGCTGAAAACAAAATCTGCAACAAACGCGGTCGCCGAAAATGCAGAAATGATTTATCAAGATTTACTGCAAAACTTGATTCCAATTATGGCGGCAATCAGCGTTATGCCCCGCAACACAACCGAACACCCATTGTGGCGCGCACTGGGCGGAATTATGGATGAATATGCTAAAAACCCATTTGCATTGGAAAAATTACGTCGGGCAATCAAACTGGACGCTGATATCGCCCGGAATGTTGAAAATTATATTTCGCGTGCCGACCGCTTGTTGCGCCATTTGAACAACACCGAACCAGACGGCATTTTGGCTACAACCTTTACAGATGGCTTGCTGGGACAATCGCTAACCTTCTTTGCCCAGGCACAAACCTTGGCCAACCAAGAACATAATGAATAAACTTTCGGTAAATCTTGTTCGTAAAATATCCGCACTGCGTGGCGAACCAAAATGGTTGTGCGATTGGCGTCTTGATGCGTTGAAACAATGGAAAAAAATGCACGAACCACATTGGGCAGAATTTGATTACACACCGATTGATTACGATGCATTAAACTATTACAACGAATCCAAGCCCATTGACAATTCTGCATTGAAAAAAACTTATGAAAAAATGGGTTTGCCTGAATCGGAACAGCGTGCGCTGCTTGGCATGGCGACCGACACTGTGATTGACAGCAAATCTGTTCACACATCTTATTCTGCGGAATTGGAAAAATTGGGGATAATATTTTTACCGTTCTCGGAAGCGGTGCAACAATATCCCGATTTAGTAAAAAAATATTTGGGTTCCGTTGTCCCAGCAAACGACAATTTCTTTGCGGCATTGAACGCAGCGGTATTTTCAGATGGCACATTCGTCTATATTCCACCGCACACGAAATGCCCAATTGATTTGGCCAGTTATTTTAGAATTGAAACCGCCAAGATTGGTCAGTTTGAACGCACGCTTATTATCGCAGACAAAGGTTCCGAATTATCGTATATGGAGGGCTGCAGTGCCCCACGTCGTCCAAACCACCAATTACACAGCGGTGTTGTTGAAATCATTGTTGCAGATGACGCAACCGTAAAATATTCTACTGTTCAAAATTGGTATGCCGGTGAATACAAACACGGAAAACAAACTGGTGGTATTTTGAACTTTGTTACCAAACGTGGTCGTTGCGAAAAAAATGCAACGCTTAATTGGACCCAGGTCGAAATTGGATCGGCATTAACATGGAAATACCCATCAACGATTTTGGCCGGAAACAATGCACATAGCGACTTTTATTCGTTGGCAATTACACGTGACGCGCAACAGGCAGATACAGGTACAAAAATGATTCATTTGGGTAATAATACTGTATCAAATATTTTGTCATATGGCGTTGCGTTGGACAATTCAAAACAGACATTTCGCAGCATGGTTTCTTTTTCAGGTCATGGTTGTAAAAACGCATCAAAGTGCGACACACGAATAATTGGTAATAATGCCATCGCAAATACATTACCAACAATAATTCATACCAATGGCGACAACACACAAAGTCACGAAGCAACCACCGGTGCAATTGACGCGAAACAATTACAATACCTTATGCAGTCGGGCATGGACGCAGATAGCGCAATCGCACTAATTATCGGCGCAGCGGCATCGCCAATTATCGCGCGTTTGCCGATGGAGTTTTTAGTTGAATCTAAACAGTTGATTCAGATGGCATTGTCGCACTAGAATAAAGATAAATGGACAAACTATGTTGGAAATAAAAAATCTTTGTGTATCAATGGATGGTCGCGAATTATTGCACGACATTAGTTTGCGTGTTCCACGTGGCGCACGGCATTTGCTGTTGGGTCCAAACGGTTCTGGAAAATCAACACTGGTCCAGACGATTGCAGGGAACCCTGAATTCACCGTTGATTCAGGAAAAATTACTTTCAATCGGCAAAATATTTTGGACAAGAACACAACGACACGCGCCTTGCTTGGTATATTTGTTGGGTCACAAAATGTTCCTGAAATACCGGGACTGACGGTGTTAAGTTTTCTTAAACATTCATGCATTGCGCATCACCACTTTGATACTGGACGTGATTTGTCTATGGCAGAGTTTTTAACCAAGTTAGAATCTGCACGCGAAAAATTAAATATTCCCAAGGATTGGTTAAATCGTGGAATCAATGTTGGTTTTTCTGGGGGCGAACGTAAACGTTTAATGTTGTTGCAATTGATTATGACTAAACCAAAACTTGCGATTCTAGATGAACCTGATTCTGGTGCTGATGTTGATACGCAAAAACAAATCGCTAATACAATTGCAGAAATGAAAAATACAACATTTCTGTTTATATCACATCAACCGCAATTTACAAAAATGGTTAAACCGACACACGAAACAAAACTTAAAAATGGAAAAGTAATAGGAGGGTAAAATGCACGCAATGATATTCTTTCTGCTGTTGTTGGGGTTCTTTTGGGTGGCACGTTCTATATTTATACCGTTCTTAATCGCACTGTTTTTGTGGTACATGATGAATGTTATCGCCGATGGTTTCAGACAGTTTATGCCATACTATAAACACCCTTCGGTTATGGGACGTATGCTTGATTGGATATCACGCATTTTGTCCATTGGTGCAATTTGTTTTGTCTTCTATTTATTCGCGACACATATTAAGCCAATGTTTGCGCAATTACAAACGACGCTGCCGGTATTACAAGAAAGATTATTATCGGCAATGGGATATATATCTGGCTTGTTGGGAATTTCTTTTGATATGAATTTATTACCAAACTTTGCACAAATTGCTGCAACCGTTGGCGCATCTGCTGCTGGTATTGCCGCATCTGTCGGTATGATTGTGATTTACATTTTGTTTCTATTTTTGGAACAAGAAACATTTGGAAACAAGATTAAAAACCTGTTTGCTAACAAACGCCAATCCAAGAAATATGCGTACATTATTGAAAGCGTTGATAGAAATATGAAACGCTACTTATTTATGAAAACAATTATTTCTGGGCTGACTGGATTAAGCGCTTATGTTTTGTTGCGTGTGCTTGGATTAGAATTCGCTGGCGCTTGGGCATTTATGATATTCATATTAAACTATATTCCAACGCTGGGTTCCATTATGGCATGCGCATTACCAATCTTGTTTGCATTGGCAACGGGCTCATCTTTTGAATTGGTATTCTTTACCTCTGTTGGCTTAATTGGCCTTGAAATATTGTTTGGCAATATATTGGATCCAAAACTTACCGGCAAGGCATTAAATCTTTCCACACTTGCTATTTTAATAAACTTGGTATTTTGGGGAATGATATGGGGTGTTGTCGGAATGTTCCTAAGTGTTCCATTATTGATGATTATATTCATCATAGCTGCCCAGTTTGATTCAACGCGTCCGCTTGCCGTTTTATTATCTGCAAATGGAAACATACCAGACATTCGTGGCGACGAAGAATAATATAAAATAAAAACGCGCTATGTGCTTTTATTCCTGTACATAGCGCGTTTTTTATACCCTATTTTTATAATCTGTTTATAACCGCGATTGCATTTTCCAAAATTATTCGTGCGGATTCAGAATCCAGTTTTTCTTTCACTTCTTTTACCGTACGTAATTTGCTTTCTTCACTGGCACTGCTGCTGGTCAAAGTTTCATCGATAAAACAGATTGGCAAGTCAGTATATTTTGCGATCTGCCCCGCCACTTCACGAACCATCTTCGTCGTTTCTGATTCTGTGCCATCTGTCCGCAGGGGCAACCCCACCACAATTCCAACAACACGTTCAGCAACCGCTAAATCCGCCATTTGTTTCGCCATATCGCCACCAACAATCGGCGGACGAGCAAAGGTAAAATCGCGCTTTTCATCAGAAATGGCAACACCTGTGCGCCGTGCGCCCCAGTCAAACCCAATAATGCGTCCCACGCGTGGAAAATCCTTGAAATCGGGCATAATCATTGTATAATCAACCTCTGGACTTAATAATAGGATGTAAAATGGCATTTAGCAAGGAACAATTACATAAATTTGCGGACCTTATTCACATTGATATTCCGGATGAAAAATTGGCATCTATGGACATTGATTCCGTTATTGATTGGCTGGATAAATTACAGAAAATTGACACAACTGGGGTTGAACCAATGTTGAATCCGGCATCACACGACTTGCCACGTCGCGCCGATGTTGTGACCGACAATGCTCCACGTGCAGACATATTGAAAAACACACCCGATACTGCTGGTGTATCACGTGGCTATTTCGCAGTGCCCAAGGTTATGGATGGTGAATAGGTATGAGCAAGGGTCACAAAATAAATTTTTATCGTTCAAGTAAAGTACCGTATGCAAATCCGTATGCATATCGCAAACCTGCTTCGCTATATCCAAAATCCAAACTGACAACACAGAAAAGTGAAAAAACATCAACAAAAACTATCGAGCATCAACAAAAACCGGTATCAGCAATATCTTATAGTGAAAAAGCATCAACAAAAACCATTGAGCAACCAAAAAAACCGGTATCAGTGATATCTTATGTTGAATCATTTGTTGAAGAAGAAGAATACACAGCATCACAAACAAGCAAGAATATCGTTTCGCTAAATGGTCGGTTTCTGCACATTAGGGATGGCTATACTACTATTCAAAATCTTACGAATTTAGCAAAAACCATGGAACCCGAACCACAATCATGCATACGGGCGATTGAATATGTGTTGGATAACGGCACCTTTGTATTGATAACCGAATTCAATATGAAAACAAAATGCACAGATTGGATGGATGAGCCATCAGATGAAACAAAACAGAAACTGTGTCGTAAATTTTCGTGTGCCGGTGAATGTATCGATGCAGATATGCGCAAGATTTTGGCACTAATATTACCTGAAACATATGGAACCACACAGAGATAAATAGATGAAAAAAATACCGCAAAAAACTCTTAATCGTTTAGACAAACTAAAAGCACAAACAGATGTGCTAAACCGTGATTTCCAAAATGACATCTGGGCATTGCAAAAGAAATATAATATCACAGATAAACATTTTGATTATGACTATGATAACTGGGTGCAAAATGATTATGACTTTCAAGACGATTTTGCAGAATTGTATCACGAACATGACCGTAAATATCAAATGGCTTTGGCACAATGGGCGGCACTGTTTCTGATTGCGACAAATATCGCACGTCGTGGAAAACCATTACACCCCGATGTTGCAATACAAAAATTATCAAAAATGGGCAACAGTCGCACGACTATGACCATAACAGACATGATAGATATGCCGGTTCTTCGGCCGATGGTTGGAGATTCTGAACCATTCTTGGCCAACGAATTATATTACACATATGGTGTTGTGTTGATGGACTCGTATTTGGCTAATCGGGTAAAACAAAAAATCACCCACTATTCAGCCATACCATGGCAACAGAAAAAGGCGCAACATTACAAAAACTTTCTGAAGAAGTTTCACAAGTCGGTGTTAGCACCAAAATTTGACCAACGCGAATACGAACATTTTTAATCACGAAAGATAGGAAGAGCAAATGATTGATTTAACAATACACGAAGCATTGGAAAAATTAAAGAGCGGTGAAATAAGCGCGACCGAATTGACGCGTGCATATATTGATCGTATTGAAAAATATGGCGACGAATTAAATTGCTATATCACACGCACCCCTGAACGCGCATTGGCGGATGCGGCGGTGGCAGATGAACATTATAAAAACGGTACCGCACGTGCACTTGAAGGGATTCCAATCGGTATGAAGGATTTATTTGCCACACGTGGTATTCGCACAACGGCGGCGTCCCGAATGCTGGAAAACTTTGTCCCTGAATACGAATCCACTGTTTCACAAAAATTCATTGATTCTGGTTCTGTTCTGTTGGGTAAAACGAATTTGGATGAATTCGCAATGGGAACATTCAGCAAGACATCTTATTTCGGCGCACCGGTTAATCCGTGGCAATTGGAACGCAAATTAACGGCGGGCGGTTCGTCTGGCGGTTCTACATCAGCCGTTGCTGGTGGTTTATGCATGGGCGCGACGGGAACCGACACCGGTGGTTCAATTCGTTTCCCATCTGCGATTACTGGTCTGGTTGGTATGAAACCAACATACGGTTTGTGCTCTCGTTGGGGCTGTGTTGCATTCGCATCAAGTTTAGATACCCCAGGGGCAATCGCACGCACGACCGATGATGCAGCACTGATGTTATCGGTTATGGCGGGTCATGATCCCAAGGATTCAACCAGCGAAGATGCCGGATTTAATGTACATACACCACTTGACCCAATTTTGGGAAATGGTAAAAAATTACGCGTCGGGGTTATTCGTGAATTGAACGATGTCAAAATTTCTGACGATATGAAAAAGTTATTCAACGACCGTGTTGCTGATTTAAAATCTGCGGGCGCTGAAATAGTAGAGGTTTCAATTCCAAACATTTTGGATGCATTGGCGGCATACTACATTATTGCTCCAGCAGAGGCGTCATCTAACCTTGCCCGTTATGATGGTATGCGCTATGGATTGCGGGTTGAGGGTTCCGATTTAATTGACACATATAACAAGACACGTGCAGCGGGATTTGGAACTGAAGTACAACGCCGTATGATTGTTGGAACAGCTGTGTTGTCCAGTGAATCTTATGAAGTTTATTTCATGCAGGCCGCACGTGTTCGTCGCATGATATCGGACAGTTTTAATGCCGCATTTAAACAATGTGATTTGATTGTTTGCCCAACAAGCGCAGGAACCGCACAACCATTGGATGCGGATTTGACACCATTGGAATATTATGCGTTGGATATGTTTACCGTCGCAATGAATTTGGCGGGCATTCCGGCATGCAGTGTTCCGGCGGGAATGGCCACGAACGGTCTGCCATTGGGCATGCAGGTTGTTGGGAATCGTTTTGACGATTTGCGCGTGATGCAGTTGGCAAAACACATTGAACAATTCGCCGGCGTTGATAATCGCCCAACAAAAATTATGGGGAAATAAAATGAATCCGTATCGCGAATTAAGCAACTTTATAATTACAAATATTTATAAACAATTGCAAAAAAAAGGCCCACTTACTTTATTTGACCTAAAACACATGGTTGCTGGTGCACTTTGGGAAGAGAAGCAAAAGAAGAAATCCAAAATAGATAGAAACTTTGCTTTGCACAGGTATTCTGTATACCGCAAACGTTGGATATCACTAATGGATTATTGTTTAGGCGCCCAAGAATCGGCGGGTTTTTTACGAAAACAACCCTGCGAAGTTCCACCTACGGCTACGTATTTTGAAGACAGTGCTATTCTATATTCGATTACGGATGCAGGGCTTACACAGTTGAAAAACTCTTCCCCAGATTCTATGTTTGGTGCCGCCCAACAAGTAATTCATTCACGTGCGGAACAAATGTTAAAATGCAGAGTAATTCAAACAAGGAAACATTATGATTTAATAACGAAAAAAAGGTAAAAAAAATGGTGGCTAGGAACGGAATCGAACCGCTGACACAGGGATTTTCAGTCCCTTGCTCTACCAACTGAGCTACCTAGCCAACGGACGCCATAATAGGATACGAAAAACGAAAAAGCAAGGAAAAAGAAAAATGTTTACAATAAAAGGCAAAACAGGTGAATGGGAAGTTGTTGTTGGGTTGGAAACTCATATAGAGGTCTTGTCCAATTCAAAATTGTTCAGTGGCGCATCTGCGGACTATAATCCGACCGTTGCCCCGAACACCCAGGTTTCTATGGTTGATGCGGCTATGCCGGGTATGTTGCCGGTATTAAATGATTACTGTGTCGACCAAGCGATTAAATTCGGTTTAGGGATAAACGCCGAAATATCACACAAAAGCAAGTTTGCCCGTAAACAGTATTTTTACCCTGACCTGCCCCAAGGATACCAAATTTCACAGCCAGCCGAAGAACCACCGGTTGTCGGTCGTGGCTATGTTGAAATCATCGGCGACGATGGTAATCCTAAAAAGATATTTATTGAACGCGCCCACATGGAACAAGACGCCGCAAAGAATAAACACGATATGCACCCGTCAAAATCTTTTGTTGATTTGAATCGTTCGGGGGTTATGTTGCTGGAAATCGTCACTTTCTTGGACACAAAAAATCCAGAAAATAATTCATATATTACATCACCTGACGAAGCGGAAAGATACCTGCGTGAAATTCGTGAAATCGCGCGCGCACTGGGCGTATCCAAAGCGAACATGGAAGAAGGATCCATGCGCGCCGATGTTAATGTTTCTGTGCGTCCGGTCGGCGAAAAAACTTTCCGTACGCGTACCGAAACAAAAAACATGGTATCGTTTAAATTTATTAAATCTGCAATTGAATACGAAGCGCGTCGTCAAATTGAAGTATATGAAAATGGTGGCGAAGTCACCCAAGACACTATGCGCTATCACCCGGACGAAGGTATCACAACTGTTATGCGTTCCAAAGAAAACGCACTGGATTATCGTTATTTCCCAGATCCAGATTTGTTGCCGTTGATTATCACCGACGAACGCATTGAACGTATACGCAAAACTATGCCGGAATTGCCGGCGGCGACCCGCACGCGCTATATTGAAAAATATGGACTCTCGGAATATGATGCAACACGTCTTACCGAAACAACCGATATTTCGCATTGGTTTGATGCCGCGGTTGGTGATAAAACCGCACGTGCAAAACCAATTGCGAACTGGATGATTTCGGAACTGTTTGCGCATCCTGAAAACTATGATATCGAAAATCAAAAATCTGGTGTCGTTGATGGCATGCGTATTATCACACCAACAGATTTAGCCGAATTGGTTGACATGATTGCAGCAAACGAAATCAACGGAAAGCAAGCCAAAGAAATCTTTATCAAAATGTTAGACGGCGAAACAGGCACCCCGCATGAAATTGCTGATAAATTTGGTATGAAGCAAATCACCGATACATCGGCAATAGAATCGGCGGTTGATGAAGTTATCAAAAACAATCCAGCCCAGGTTGAACAGTATAAATCTGGCAAGGTTGGATTACTTGGCTTCTTTGTTGGTAATGTTATGAAGGCAACAGCCGGTAAAGCAAACCCAGCAGTTGTAAATGAATTATTGCGTAAAAAATTAGGATAAAAAATGTATCGTTCAGCAAAAGAAGATCATGCACGCGTAAAACTTGCTTCAAAGCAAAATAGCGTTGCACAAAAGCAAAACAAATATCAACGAGCATTTACTAATGCTAAAATTGCCCAGCGCAATCGTGGTATCAACAGATCAAAACATAGATAATAATAAGAAGGTAGAATAATGGACGATTCCGTAGCAGAACTAGACATACATAAAATCCTTAAAACACCAGCACTTATCATTGCAGAATTAAAAGAAGAAGCGGCAAAGAGCAAAAAGCCACAGCCAGTAGAACATACTGTTGTTGTGCATGTGCCATTGCCAAAATCTATGGAACACATCAGGATTAAACCAACAGAATCTATTCCGTCTATTAAATATCCTGTTGTGATTTTAACACCGTTGCTTTCGGCACAACAAATATCAGTGCCCGAAATCGAGATTCCAGAGATAGATATAGAGAAGATATATAATCTTTTTCATCAAGAACCAAAAAAATTTATTCTGTTGGCTTCGTACAAATATCGCAAACCAGCTATTTATGCTAAAACGGCACAACTGTATGCGAACTCCAAGTGGATAAACAAAAGAGAGAGAATGTTGCACGCACGGTTTTTACGTGCAAAATTAAAACATCGTAAACACATGCACTGTATCGTAAGAATTGACTCAAAATAAAAGGAAGGTAAGAAAAATGAAATTAGTAAATAACCCGATTACAGGTGTAACATATATTCCGACAGAAGGACACCCTGGTACTGTGACTCGGGTAAAACGTGCAAAACCACAAGAAGCGGCAGTTCAAACACCAGATGCCACAGGAACACAAACTGGTAAATCACGTCAAAAAACACCAGCAAAAAAACATGCAACAACACAACAACATGTTGCCCCTAAAAAAACTAAAAAACCGGCTCGCGAAAGTTTAAATGTGTCATGTAAAATAGTGACAACGGCACCATCAAAAAATCCCGTTACTGTTCGTTATGCCCGCAAAAGAACGTTGGCAATGAAAGAGCATCGCAAAGCCAAACAGATTCTGCAAACCATGCCTTTTACGCAGCCAACAGAACTTGATTATTCAGAAAAACTTGAACAGTTTTGGAACAAAGCGACAACAAAAATGAATAATCTTAAACGCACTTTGTACCTTATACTAACATATCCAGATATAACAACGAACAAAAACACACCAAAAGATTTGTCAGAAATGCTGAACTCTCTGTTGCAAATATATAATTCCATAAACCAATTGCCAAATATTTCTAAAAACACGAAGAAAAAGATGCGGTATGTTGTATACAGCACGATAATGGTAACACGAAACACACGCAAGATTCTGCTTGCAAACAGAAAAACTAGATAACAACAAAATGCAGAAATACTTTATTCAAACTTTTGGTTGTCAAATGAACGTCTATGACGGATGGCGCATTGCCACCATGCTGAACGCGCGTGGTATGGTTCAAACAAATGATGTGGCGGATGCGGATATCATTATTTTGAACACGTGCGCCGTTCGTGCAAAAGCGACGGATAAAGTATATTCTGCATTGGGTCGTATTCGTCTGATTAAAAAGCCCGATGCTATAATGGGCATTGTTGGTTGTGTTGCACGTGAATCTGGCGCAGATGCATTCCGCCGTGTTCCTGATTTGAATTTTGTTTTGGGACCCCAAAGTTATCATAAATTACCCGAGATATTTGAAAACCCAGACACACGTTTATTGAATATTGATCTGGGCGGTTTGGAAAAGTTTGATGAAATGCCCCAGATGGAAAAGTCGCCACTGGTAACCTATATTCCAATTCAAGAGGGTTGCAATCATTGTTGTACATACTGTATTGTGCCATATACCCGCGGTCGTGAAATATCGCGCGCTTTTGCCGATTGTGTTCGTGATACCGAATTGGCGGCAAATACCGGTGCAGTGGAAATCTGTTTCTTGGGTCAAAATGTTAACGGCTATAAATACACAGATGAAGACGGAAAAGTGTATCGCCTGTCTGATTTAATTCGTGCTGCTGCAAAACTAGACACAGTGAAACGCATTCGCTTTACATCCAGTTATCCAACCGAAATGACGGATGATTTGATTGATATGTTCGCGACGGAACCCAAATTATTACCGTTCTTGAATATGCCGATTCAAAGCGGTTCACCCGATGTTCTGCGCCGTATGAACCGTCCATACGATTTAGATCAGTATATGTGCATTGTTAAAAAACTTAAACAAGCGCGTCCAGATATTCAAATATCATCTGATTTTATTGTCGGTTTCCCTGGCGAAACAGATTCTGATTTTGAACAAACACTTCAAATCGCACGAACCGTTAAATACATCAATTCTTATTCATTCAAGTATTCGCCCCGCCCCCATACCGCTGCGGCAATTATGCCGGATCAGATTCCTGAAAATATTAAATCAAAACGGTTAGCTGTTCTGGACGCAGAACTTAATGAAATTCAACGTGCGTTTAATGAATCTTGTGTTGATAAAACCCTGATGTGTTTATGTGAAGGTCCCGACAAGACCGGTCGTCATTTGGTATATCGCACCCCATATATGCAACAATGCATTGTCGCAAAGCCAGACGGCGAACCAAAACAAATGTGCAACATCAAAATCACCGCCGCAAACAAGGCATCACTGCGCGGAAAAATCGTTGATTAAAATCTAAATCGTCCATTTAGTGCGACACTAAACGACATTCCAAACACATCATCATGAACGACCGCTATGTGCATGTCACCGCCGGCCGCATCAAATACAGACCATGCGGACACACCAAATCCCACACCAAAAGTTTTATCTGTTTGAATAAGTGCACGCGCAATATAATCGTATCGCAAACCAGCAAATTCATAACCGTATTTAAAATCAGCACCACCACCTGCAAATAATTTTGTATCGTCACAATCTAATACACCGACATATTTTTCGCCAACCGTTATAAACGGCGACACATTATATCCACCCGACAAATTAAACTGATGACCGTATTCACCAATCGCATATAAATAGGTACCGTCTGGGTTATTGGTCGCGCCACGCCCGTTAAACACCGGACCAACATTAAAATATGTCTTATTTGCCCCAACATGCACTCGAACAAAATCATCATTGTCCACATCATATTGGGCATCTAACCCGCCACCCAAAGACCGACCTGTATATTCATTGATATCGTCTGAACGATCGATATTCATAAAATAACCTGATAATTCCAGATGCAGATTATTATACGGGTTTATTTTGACACTTGGTTGAATTCCACTAAGCGCCACATCTGACGAATATACAAAAAAAGGTTTTAGCCCCAACACAACGCCCTTCTCTATATACATTGATTCCAACATTTTATGTGAATACATTAAAGATACTGGTTCCATCAGTTTGATTGGATTGGTGCGAACACTGTCCGACAAAATACCGTTTATTTCACTCATCGTTTGCGCACGATCTAGTTTAGAAAACAATTTATTATCCGTACCAGACGCACGCAAATCGTTCAAGAACCGCCCCTTGTCATTTTTCAATATCCGCGCATAATCAGTTGAACGAACCAATCGAACAAAGATATCATTATCGACCTTGTATGTCTGAAACACATGCAACACGTCCAGTGCATCAGAATCAACATATACAACACCATCGCCAGTTGCATTTAAAAACAATAGAAGCGGACTATTAACCACACTATCAAAACTTAAGATCACATCACCCGATAAATATATATTCTCCGGCGCATTAAAATCATACATATTACCAACGGAAAATCTGGCATTAGTAAAACTGACTGAATCTGCGTGCGCCGCAAGTTGCGTAATATTATTTAAATCAATCCCGTTCGCATCACGCACCGCAATATCATAACCAGAATTTAATCCGATATCGGTGGCACTCGCATTTGAACTTATAACTTGGACAAAGTGCGCCCCGCTCTGCAACGACACATTTGCACCGAACACACCGGTGTTTTCCAATTCTACGGTGCAATTAGCACAAACATTAACAGTGCCCGCTATTTCACCAAAATTAAAGATATGTAAATTATCAACAACCTTGATATCGTGCGCTTCGAACAATACCCCGTCATGAACTGTAATATCTTCGTATACTGTAAAATCCGCATCACTAATCGTATTCCCCGTCAAGTCCAACGATTTTGCATTGTTGGAAATACCGCCCAAAAACACAGAAATCACGAAAAGATGCGCCAGATTTTTCATAACAGAAAAACCTTAGCACAAAAGAATATATTCCTAAAACACAAAAATATAATTGGGGCACCAAAAAGCACCCCAATTCGCACACAATGAAATTATTGCTTCAATGTTCCCCACGCGGCCTTATACCCGCCATCACGCGTCAGAATCAAACGAGCATTATTTAACTGGGTCGCCGTTAAACCACGAACAATATAAGATTGTTGCAAACGCCCCACCCTATCTATTCTTAATTGTGGCAAATCCACCGCCATTGGCGACATATCGCAACAGGTACTGTCATTACACGTTCCACACTGATAGATATGGGCGGTATAAGTTTTTCCTGGTCGTAAATCAATCAAATCAACCTTCATTTTCAAGCCGGCATCCGTTTCTTTGAATTTGATTGTCCCCATGGGTGATTCACCACCACGCGAACTGCGCGTAAACATTTTTGCTTGGACATCATCTACATCTGACACATCATATGTTTGATAAAAAATAATTGTTTCTGACGACTGCCCTTGGCGCATTTTTTGTTTATTGTGCTGGCACCCACTGTGATCTTTTCTATTACATTGTGCGTGATGGGCATAATAACTTTTCGGACAAGAACACCCACCCATCAATGACGCAATACCTAAAAATGATGCCAATAAAAATAAAGATTTAGATTTCATAAATGTCTCCTTTGGTTGTTATGGTTACAGCAACATTTTATATTATTTATCGTAATATATCGTCAGGTTTGAATTCATAAACCCCAGGAAATGATGCACATAGCGCGTTTTTAAAAAAATGTCGCCAGCGTTACTGGCGACACTAACATACACAACGAACAAACATTAGAACATAAATCTTACACCGACATCACCACCAAAGTCGTGCAACCCAGAGTGAACATCTGCATAAGTGTATCTGGCCGACACATCAACCGCGAATACTTTCCAGTCAAATGTCATACCCAGTGTTCCCATTGCAGAGAAACGTGTTTTATCATCACTCTTGCTGCCGATGACATCAGATTTGCGCGACACATCGGTAAATGCCATACCGATACCGGCACCAACGAACGGACGAACCATTTCATACCCACCGAATTCCCAGTATGAATTCCACATCAAAGTCTGCAATTTGTTTTCTACCTTGACATCTTTGATATCGCCGAAATCTTTTGTGTCTTTGGTTTTGCTGTATATAGACCATTCAATTTCAGAACGCACTGTATCACAGATATCCAAACCCATTGCCAAGCGGCCACGGAAATCCATATCTTCAATAGATTTCTTTTCGCCATTGAACTTATAGTTCAAATTGTTATACCCCAAACCACCGCGCATTGCGATATATGGGTCCAGCCCCATGACGGTAAAACTCGGATCGGAACTTTGACCTGCAAATGCAGGGCACGCCAAAACGACCGCCATTGCTGATATTGCTAGTTTTTTCATTTTTTCTCCTTTTTGGTTTTTGTTTTCATGTCTATGTAAAAGATGTTATCAGACAAAAGTGCCTGATTACATAGGTATGGTTTCCAAAAAGAAGTGATTGAAAATTAAAACCGCTGACGCATGGTAAACTCTGCCGTCCATTTATCATACTCACGCGAATGAATATTTGAATCGCGTTTGGTATAACTGACTGTTATTGTTGGGACAAATCCCCAAATATCAATTTTGTTATTAGACAGCGACACTGCATAACGTTGCAAAAAGTTGCGTTCCGTAATTTGTGCAAACTTATGGTTTTTTACCGTCCAACGCGGGCCATCATAATTCATCCACGAAAAAGACGGTTCCAAATATACACTGAATCCCCATGGCATCTCTGCGCCAAACCCCAGCCCGACATTATATTGCCAATTTGCATAAGAATCATCTTTTGCGGTATCACGATCAACCCCACCAAACAGCGCCACATATTTTGTCGCATCCAACGAATAACTGACATATGGCGAAACACTGTATGTCTGACCGTCCATATATTCGCCGTATTCGTCGTATTTATTGTTCAACACACGGAAAGTCAACCCCGTTGATAACTTACGCGTCCAGTCATAATGGGTGTCTAATTTTCCACCCGCCGACCAATTATATTTATCCCAACCATACCAGCGTCGCCCAGCTACCGCCGCCAACCACACATCACCGCGTTCCCAGATATAGCGTGGACCAGTTGATGCCGACAAATACAGGTCATCAAACTTATGCTTGTTATAAATATTGGTGTAAATATTGGCTTCGTTTTTCCAGCGCCAGTGATCCGCCAACACAAATTCGTAATTGCCCCCCAACACAAAGTTATAACCAAACGCCCTTTCGGGTTCCGGCAAAACGCGGGTAAATTCGCCCCATTCGTTTACGATTGTTTCTTCGCCACCTGACGCTTGATTGACATTGTTATCAGGTGCCGCACCAAAATTAAACCATGCGTTCCAGCGTTTATTTTGTCGTGCGACCCAGCGATAATACATCATTGCCTGCCGAACCTTTGGCGGAATGTCCGCCCCCGCCATAGCAAGACGCAAATGATAATCGGCACGATACCACTGGTGCTTTGCCATATAGCAGAGCGCCAATTCATAGCGGATTTTTACAAGGTCGGGTTGGTCATCTAGTATCTTGCGATATATTTTTATCGCTTCGTCTAAATTACCCTTTTTCTGTTCCATTTGTGCCAGCAAATACCACCGTTCAATTTCTACCGGCAGATTATTTGTCTGAGGCATTTGGGTTAATATCTTTGTTGCTTGGTCATAGTCCCCCAAGAATACTAAATGCCCCGCATGTTTTACCGCATCCAGCGCAGACATTGCTACTATTTCGTTTTTGTATGTTTTTTGTTTCTTGGGTGATTTTTGTGCCGTTTTTGCTGGTTTATTTTCTTGGGCTTTTTTATCTTGTTCCGCCTTGATATAATCTATATAAGCAGTTTCCACAACCAGTGGTTTTGTTTCATCGGCGGGTGCAGATTTTATTCCCACACAACACATACACAATACGGCAAAAATAGTTGCAAATCTTTTCATTTCCTGATGCATACAGCATAGCAATTTTAATAATTTTTACCATAGAAAAATCCCCCGCGATAGAGGGGGATTTTTTTATCTAGCCAGTAAATATCATTCTGGGTTTGATGGTGTATATGGTTTCATACCATAGCCCGCACGGAATTCGCGTTCATATTGAACAGCGTCGTCGCCAGTGCCTTCGTTGGTTGTTTCCTTGAAACGAACAACACCTGTTGCTTCTTCTGGTCCGGCCAAGCCATAATAACCCATATCCAACATACCTTCGCGTTTCACACCATTCGCGTTTGTAGATGTTGCAAAGTTATTTACAGTCAAACCATCGCCAGTATCCGTTCTAAACTGGTTACCGTCATCACCCGTGGTGCCATTAAAGTTGCTAAAGGCAATGCTTTGGCTTGAACCATTTTTAGTGACAGTCACATCATACCAGTTATTAAACGCCATATTCAATGTTTCCACACCACCAACAAAATCTAATGTGGCTGCATTATCCACCAATGCAGCATTGGCGTTATGGTGATTGTCATCATTTGTTGCATATACACTACCTACGGCTTTACCCTTAAAGTGCATATCTGATGTTGGTCTGTGTTGCAAGGTTGCTACTTTATATCCCCCCGCAAACACATCATAGTCCGCATCATCAAATTCAAGACCATCCCAATCGGCAACAGCGTCTGTTTCCACACCGTCCTTGCCACGATTGTGTGTTTTTGCATTATCAAAATTATCTTCTGTCACCCCTTTGTATTTACCAAAGTTGGTTGTTTGCAACATACCAAAATCGGAATACGTAAGTTCGTCTGTGCCACCTTGGGCGGTTATACGGAACGCTTGGTCAATACGGTCCCAACGGCACTTTTTATCCTTTGGACATTTATCCCGACCATTTGCCGCAGCATGCAAATCTGCGAATGTAGCAGGATCGTCGTCTATGCTGTAAACCAAACGGGCAATGGTTTCTTTGTCCGAAGCAGCATAGTCATTATGTCCCGATGCATTATCATCCAACACAATATACTCATAAACGATTCCGCGGAAATCGGATGTTTCGCCATTACGGAACAACTTTTGTTTCCCGCCACCCGCATTAACTATCAAGGAATCTATTCTGCCGTTGTTGTCCATTCTGAAATGCAACGTCGGGTTTCCACCACCACCGGTTGCAATGCGGAAATTAACGTCGTCCAATCTGTATGATGTATATGACAATCCGTCAATATCAACAGTTCCCGTACGGGTAATGATTGAACCTCCACCCTTTGGAACCAAAACTTCGGATGCCATTGATGTAATTGCGGCATTACTTGTCAACGCATCATCACTGACCGCTTCGCGCACCGTAACAGGTGATGCGCCACGTTGGCCAGAGCCGCCACCACCGCCACCGCCGCCACAGGCGACCAGTGCCAATATAGATGCCAATGCAATATATTTTTTCATTTTATCCTTCCTTTGTTGGACTGTTGAATTGAATTTCCCCTATCCCACTAATTATACCATAAAAAAGCATTAAAGCAAGCCCCCGCCGACCGCAAAAAAAAACGAACAATCAAAGAGTTATCAAATACAAAAACCGCCCAAACGGGCGGTGTTTATTCTGGTGGACGCGCAGGGACTCGAACCCTGGACCCACTGATTAAGAGTCAGTTGCTCTACCAACTGAGCTACGCATCCAGCGACGACAATTATATACGCTTTTCCGCCAAATGCAAGTTTTTATCGTATCACCGGATTTTTTCGGTTTGTATCAATGGACCTTGCATATCCGCCGTTTCATAGTCATAACGCCACGGTGTCAAAAGGTTTATATTATTTGTTCTACTACGATTTAATGAAGCATGTTCCTTTCCACCAATTTGGCGTTTACCCCTTGTTTGAATTCCCATAAGGTTACCCTCGTTATCAAATACCCCCCCACCGGAATTTCCACCCCATACTTGGCATTTTTTTTCAATGCCAGAAGCATAATATCTACATTTTGACACTTTCAATTTGTAATTATCTCCAAAAACATATTCGTAATACGCCCCATCTCTGTCTGCAAGATAGCCAAGAAAATTTATTACGTATTTGTTGGTTAAATCAACATCGCCTTTTCTCCAGCCCAATGCAGGTTCGGTAACGTCGGTATGTACATGTTCTATTCCAGTCAAATAACTATAATACAACCCCTTGAATTTTTCTATTTCAGCATCACTCATTATTTTTAATGCGCCATATCCAATAACACGCGCACTGTATGGTATATTAAGTCCTGCCTTTGTTTTGTCACTAAATGTGGTTGAATAGATATATTCATATTCTTCTGGAATTTTATAAACCGCCCAATCACCATTGAAATTAACATCATTTATGGAATCATAATCCCCAACTCTATATTTATCTGCTGTTATTCTTGTACCACTCTGGGTCACTATATTTAGTTTATCCGATACAATGCCATTATCGTCAACGACACAATGTTTAGCGGTATATAAAAACTTATCGGCTGTTTCTTGATTTTTTACCTGGTGTATTATAGTTCCCGTACAGTATCCACTGGGCGTTTCAACGGCCACCACAGAATTATATGGATACAGCCATTTTTCATTATCTCTGACATAACAGCGTTTATCAATCGTAAAATCTTTTGGATACGAACAAGAATCGTCTTCTGCCCACGAAACCGTAGGCACCATGAAAAATAATAAAAACAGCGCGAATAATTTTTTCACTACAATGTGCCTTCGCAACGTTCAGCAGTATCAATAAGTTTCTTGGTCAATGTTATCAACGATATATTCAATCCTGTTTCAACTGCGCCCGTTGCGATATTTGCCCCCGCCATAACATTTGCAGTTGTATTCAGTGCGTGTTCCTTCTTCTTTTCTTCACCGGTCAACGCATACTTGTTTCGTGCGTCCATGTATTTATCGCTGTTTGCGGCCGCACTGGTTCCTACACCAATACCACCAATCACTGTGCCCGCAATAGATGTTCCCATAACGCCCTTCATTCTGTTTTCTATTTTTTCTATATCATGAGTGTCTATCTTGTTGCACCAAGTGCTTACACCTCTTAAACGATTCACAATTGGATATTCCATTGGGTTTACCCCAGCGGCCTTTAATTGTATTTCAATATCAGGAATCGCTTGTACCATTTCATTACACGCGGTTATATGTTGAATCAAATCAGATTGATTTGTGTTTAACCCAGAAAGTATCGCAGATGCCAAATTTGTTCCAACTGTACCAGCCATTAAACCAGTACGCCAATTACCAAGTTTTTTTGATCTCTCAATTTTCTCCTGTAATACGGCAACATCTGCATATGGCTGCACAACTTTTTCATAAAATTCTTCTAAACTCATTGCACGAACCTTGTCGACATCAAAGGCGCCGTTTGCCTTCATATTTTCAATGATATCCTCTATTTCTTTTTCCTCTTGCGATTTCTTGACCCCAGCATACAGCGCACCACCCGCTGCGACTGTTCCAACTGCGGTCACAGCAGTATTCACCTTGGACACATTTGCAACCTTGGCGATTTCATCCGAAATACCTGAACAAACGATTCGTGTTGCTTCATAAACCTGTTCAGCATTTGCCACGACATCCGCCGTATCTGCCATGGATACTATCGGGAACATACATAAGACCAATGCTAAAAGTTTTCTCATTTTTACTGCCTACTTCTTCAAATATTGAATTGGGTTATATGCCTTGGTTCCTTTACGAATCTCAAAGTGCAATTGTGGCTTATCAACCTTGCCCGTTTGACCGACGGTCCCGATTTTTTGACCGACATTCACCCGCGCCCCACGACGCACTGCCAGCGAATCCATATGTGCATACACCGTCATCCAACCATCAGAATGTTGAATAATTATCAAATTCCCCATGCCCTTGACTTCGTTGCCGGCATATGCCACAACACCATTTTCCGCTGCGCCAACCGCCGCACCACGCGACGCCGAGATATTTATACCATCGTTAAACAGTCCACCATTTTTAGCACCATAGTTTGATAATATTTTACCACGCACCGGCCACGAGAATTTTGATGAAGAACGTGCCGCAATTGCCGGTAATTTTTTCACTGCACCCGACGACTTTTTGTCATCCGCTTTTTTGGTTTCTGTTTGTTTCTTGGTCGTTTCTGTTTTTTTAGGTTCTGCTTTTTTAGTTTCTGTCTGTTTTGGCTTTGTATTTGTTGTTTCTGTTTTCGTTGTTGCCGGCTTTGTTGTAGTTGGTGTTGTTGCCTTGGCGGGTGCGGTTGTCGCCGTACGAACCGGTGCAGATGCCAAATTTGGAACACGTACCACTTGACCCGCATACAATGCAAACGGTGGTGTCAAATTATTCATAACAGCCAAATCATTGACCGGCACAGAATACTGTCGCGACAAAGAATACAGTGTATCGCCCGGGGTAATCTTAACCTCGGTCAAATCAACACGAGTCGTCGTGGCACGCACCGGCGTTGTTTGTTTCAAGGTTTCTTTTGTTTTAATTTCTTCTTTAACAATCGGCTTTGGTTCTTCCTTGACCGCTGGCTTTGGCTCTTCTTTGACCACAGGTTTTGGTTCTTCCTTCACAACGGGTTTTACCTCGGCTGGTTTTGTGACTGGTTTCGCCTCGGGTATTTTTGGGATTTCGGTCACGACCTGTTCCCGTGATGCACGAACAATCAACTTTTGCCCAACAGACAAATTGTATGGTTCAGACAAGTTGTTCAACCTTGCGATTTCATCAACCTTCATACCATACTTCGCACCAATCGCATACAATGTATCACCACGCGCGACCGTTATTTCGGTTTCGTCATGCCCACCATACATATACTTTGGAATGTTCAAAACATCATCAGTTGGTGTCCATGGGGTATCCGTTTCCACTTCGGCTTTTGGTTCTTCCTTTACCGGTTCAGGTTCTTCCACAACCCGATTACCAACGACCAATGTATCATCAACATTTGACTGTTCCGGGGCAACTGTCGTTGGTTCTTCTGTGGGTGCTTCTGGAACATCTTCTGGGGGTACAATATAGTCATCAACAGATGCATATAAAACATAATCGTCGGTTGTCACACCAGTACCGTATAATTCTGGCGCAGCATACACACCATAGTCCGTCGCAGCAGAATTATAAATCTCGGGCTGGGTCGTTGGGTCCGCCAACAAAGCCGGATATCGTGCGGTAATAAACTCACCCACGGTATCTGGCAACGCGGTAATTTTAGGTTGCAAATCACACGCAACCAATCCCCCCGTTACAATCAACAAAAATGCTGACAATTTTCTCACGCCGTAATTATATCACATTTTCGGCGTCAAATAAACAGTTATGCACAAAAACTAGTCGCGTTTCATGAATAAAATACTGACTTCAAACAGAGCCCACAATGGCACCGCCAGCAATATCTGGGACACCACATCCGGCGGTGTCAAAACAGCCGCCGCAATCACAATTATTACAATCGCATAACGGCGCATTTTTACTGCATATTTTCGTGGCAATACGCCCAATCGGTTAAGCATAACCAGCACCAACGGCAATTGGAATGCCAATCCAAATACCTTTAACAAACCAATCGCAAAAGACAAATAATCACGCGCCACCGGCAATATCAGCGATGGCACCGGTGCCGACTCATTTAACTCTATAAAAAAGCGAAACACAAAAGGCATTAAAACATAGAATGCGAACCCTGCCCCAAGCGCAAACAAAATCGGCGACAAAATAATTATTGGAAAAATGAACCGCTGTTCTTTTTTCTTTAACCCCGGCGAAACATATGCCCATATATGCCACAAAGCAACCGGAATTATTATCATAAGCGCAACGACAAATGCCAACGATAATTGTATCATCAAACCATCGGTCAGACCAGAATACAACAACGCCCCATCTGGCCAAACATTAATCAATGGCGCGGTCAAAAAATCTTGAACAACTGGCGCAACACACCAACCAAAAACCAATGCACAAACAAATATCAAAAAGATCCATAATATACGGCGACGCAATTCGGCGAAATGTTGCATCATTGTCATTTTTTTCATTTCTTGCGCCCCGTTGTTTTTTTAGTTTTTACGGCTTTCCTTTTCACCACTTTTCGTTTCGTAGAAAAGTCCGCCAAAATATCATCCGTGGTTGTTTTAATAAGTTCATCAATCGGACGTTCCAAATCAATTTGCGTTTTTATCTTTTCAGATGCATCTGTTATTTTCCATATGATGTCGCGAACGAATCGCACCACACGCGCCAAGAATCGCGCAACATCAGGCCACATACGGCTTGGGACGACCAAAACAGCCACTAAAATGATAACTAAAAATTCGGGCCCACTTATACCGAACATACGGTTCCTTTAATCATAGAAATCGTCGCCATTGCTGGTATTAACCGTTTTATGACGTTGAATTTGGAAATAATCTTTGCCGAAATTGGTCTTGGTTTTCATATTATGAAACGCAACATCTGTCTTGGCACCCGTCGCATCAACAACCGACCAAGAATTTAATTTCACAGGTTTGTTATCAAACACAACCGTCATGTTGCCCAAACCTTCTTGCCCACGCAAATTCATCTTTAATGAAAATGTATTTGGTCCTTCGCTTGTTTCAACAACACGAATATCTGCATTGCGTAAATCGATATTTTTACGAATCAGAATACCCGCCGGTGTACTGGCTAATGGTACCGTCGTAATTTGATCCAATGATTTATCAAAGAAATATAAATCTTTGCCATCCGCAATCAGTTGTACCGGCATCTCATTATAATCTAAACGAACGCGTCCTGGACGCAACATTGAAAATGTCCCCTTGTCCACACGCGCCCCAGATGTTTGCACGAAATCACCAGCAAGCCCCGTTATACTGTTTAAATATTTTTCTGCGCGACTAACCAATGCCGTATCCACCGCCGCATACGATATACTTGATACAAACAAAGACAAAATAAACATAAATATTTTTTTCATTTTCTACATTCCCTTGAACGCTTCTATTATTCTTGCATGAACGTTTTCCAATGTGTCACCACGCACAACCGCGCCTGCGGCACGTTCATGTCCCCCACCCCCAAATGACGCAGCAATACCATCAATCGCGGCACCGCGACTGCGTATAGATATGCCGATTTGAGTTTCTTTTTGTTCCTTTAATAAAACGATATATTCAACACCCTTGATTTGTCCCAATATATTCAACAGCATTTCGCCACGACCGTCCATGTCGCGATAATCACGACGACTAATTGTGGCAACCGCCAAACGATTGCGATAGAAAAACTCTGCATTAGCCACAGCCGCCGCTTCGACCAAAACTGCCTTGCGTGGTTTATTATTCATCAATTCAATCAAGCGATTTATATAAACACCCTTATTCACCAAGTCCGCCATCACCGTCAACGCTTCACCTGTTTGTGTGAACTTAAAGTTTCCGGTGTCCGTCAAAATTGCAATTGCCAACAAGTCGCGAATATCTGCATCATCACGCCAACCGACCGTTTGCATAATACGATATAAAATTATTGCGGTTGCTTCGGCTGTATCATCATTAAGACACAAGTCGGCAATCGGTTTATCATTTTTATGGTGATCTATTTCTATCACGAACTTGGCTTTTTTTACCATCTCCAACGGACCGCCAACTTGATGTTCTGCGCCATAGTCCAACACAATCGCAACATCAAATGTTTTTTTCGCACTTACTTTATCCCAATAAAGTGCTTTATCGCGCAACGGAATATTGTCCAAATAGTCAGGTGCATTTCCGTCATAAACGCAAACACATTTCGCATGATAATTTTTTTCAATCAATCGCGCCATTGCCAAAACACTGCACAGCGCATCACCGTCTGGGTTTTTATGTGCCAAGACAAGGACGCTTTTTGCATCACGTAATTTTTCAGTAAAAAGTTTTATATTCTTGTTCATTATTCCAGCGCAATATCTTCTATTGTGAACTGGGGCGACACGCGTCCGTTATACTCGTTTTTCTTTAACTTACCCAACAATGTTATTTTAGTGTTTGTATTCGCATCGTCCAGTAAAAAATTACCGACCGGCGTTCCAACCAAATTAAAGCCAACAAATGACAAATTGTTTCCGCGTGCCGTTGATACGTTTCCACGCAAATGCGCACCATTACCCATAACAGATGCAAACCGCAACATTGCACCATGCAGCACCAATGTCGGTTCTGGGTTTCCTTGACCAAACGGTTCAAGAACAGCCAACCGGTCAATCAAATCCAGCGTTGCACCACTGGCGTCTATTTCGGCATCAACCAATATCTCCGCCTTGGGCGAATTACCGTTTAATTGTTCCCGAACTGCTTTTTCCAAGAATTCACAAAAAGCCCCCTGTTTTTCCTCAACCAACGAAAAACCCGCCGCCGCCGCGTGTCCGCCACCCTCGCTTAAAATGCCGGCCGCTAATGCTTGATGAATAATATGTCCTAAATCAATTCCGGCAATTGAACGACCAGAACCATTTATAACCCCTTCGCCTTTTGTTGCGACACATGTTGGCAAGTTATATCTGTCCTTTAATCGTCCGGCGATAATTCCCATAACACCACCATG
Organism: Alphaproteobacteria bacterium; assembly: GCA_017960855.1. Classification (GTDB taxonomy): domain Bacteria; phylum Pseudomonadota; class Alphaproteobacteria; order Rs-D84; family Rs-D84; genus Enterousia. Next base: position 63,166 of record JAGCYJ010000003.1, read on the forward strand.
CCAACCATCACCACAAACAAATAAACTGCACTTACCATCCGCACAACATTTGTCCGCCATTTCGGTTGCACGCAACATAATCGCGTTTTGAATATCAATTCGTTCGCGATTCATTTCGTTTAATTGGCTCGCTAAATCAGATGCAATCAGCGGATTATCAGTCAATAAAAGTTCCAGTGCCGGCGCCGCAGAATCTAATCGACCCGCCGCATTCAAACGCGGTCCCAGTGCAAAACCAGCGGTATAAACCGACGCATGTTTAATTTCTGCGACATCCATTAACACACGCAACCCCAGATTTTGCCGACGTTCCAATGCCTGTAATCCCGTTGCAACAAATGCACGATTAAGTCCAATTAACGGCATAGTGTCGCATATTGTTCCCAAGGCAACCATATCCAAATACGAACTGGGGTTTATGGCATCTATCTTTTCACGCAAATCGGAATCTATATCACGCGACCGCAATTCACGACGCAATGCAACAAGCGTCATAAAGGCAACCCCTACACCCGCCATGTATGACAACCCAGATGTATCATCGCTGCGCTTTGGATTAACCACCGCATCCGCGGATGGTAAAACATCATCTGGTGAATGATGGTCAGTTACCACAACTTTAAGACCGTGTTCTTTTGCATAGGCAACTTCTTCCACACCACTTATACCGCAATCAACGGTTACTACTAACTTTACATTGTTCGCGATAATGTCATCAATGGCACTAATGTTTAATCCATACCCTTCACCTTCACGCGTTGGCAGGTGCCATATTACATCACACCCCAAACCACGCAAATACTTAACCAGCACCGCGGTTGATGTAACTCCATCAACATCATAATCACCATAGATTGCAATTTTATCATGTGCCAAAATTGCATCGGCAATTACACGCGCCGCAACATCCATATCTTTTAATGTGGACGGATCCGGCATATTGTTTTTGATACTGGGATTCAGGAAATGCAAAACATCATCAGGCGACGTCAGACCGCGCTGTGCCAAAATCTTTTCTACCAAATGGTCGGTTGCATACGCATTGTTGTCAGAATCTTCACTACCATCCACAACCCATGCCCGACCGAGCACGGATTTTTCAACTATCTTTCTCACGCTATACTCTTTTTTTATTATCAAGAGTATTATAAACGAAAATTATTCAAATAGCAATGGCAGTATTCTGCTCATAATTTTTCCGGCTGTTGGCACCGCATTCCAAGCAGATGTCCGCAGGTTCCAAGTTTCCTTGATTCCCTTTGGTTCGTCCAAAATCACCAACAAAATGTATTGTGGCGCATCCGCGGGGAATATTCCCACAAAAGCCGTCTGATTACGTTTCTTATCGTTTGTCCCAGATATATATTTTTCTGCGGTTCCTGTTTTACCACCAATTTTAAACCCAGGAACACGTGCGTTTCGCCCACTGGTTTCTTCAACGACACCAAACATTATTTCACGCAATTTAGCAGAAATCTCTTCATCCAAAACACGTTCACCCCGAACCGCCCCAATGCTGCGTTTTTGTAATGTTGGATAAATATAGATTCCACCATTTGTCATGGCATTAACCGCCAACAGCAAGTGCATCGGGGTCACCGAAATACCATGACCAAATGACACCGTTGCGCGTTCCACCGGTCCCCATTTGCGTGGCATCAATGGCTTTTCTGTTTTTCCGAATTCCAAATCTAACTTTTCATCCAAGTGCAAACGATGGAAAAATTCTTCCTGGGTTCCATCAGGCAAATCCAGTGCAATTTGTGCACTGCCGACATTGCAAGAATGCAACATTATTTCTTCAACCGACATTGTTGGCGTCTTGGGTCTGAATGTTGCGACATCGGTAATACGTGTTGCGACACGCCCCCTTCTATCTAATATCGGATACGGTTTATTTATCACATATTTTTTATTAATGTGATTTTCCATTGCCATCGCAGTATTAAATATTTTGAACACAGAACCCATTTCAAACACACCACGCAACGGCTTGAATAAATGATTTGATTCTGGATCCAGATTTCTATTTTCAGGATCAAAGTCGGGCAACGATACCATTGCCAACATTTCGCCAGTGCGCGAATTCATCAACAACCCCATCGCACCTTTGGCCTCATACTTCTGCATCGCAATTGATAATTGTTCATAGAACGCCATTTGAATTCTTGTATCCAACGACAACCGCAACGGATCTATATTTTCGTCCAAGTAATCATCAAAGATACGTTCCGCCCCTTCAAGCCCGTGACCATCTTCACCAACAAAACCAACAACATGTGAAAACAATCTGTGCTTTGGATACTTACGCATTTGAACACGTTTAACATCCAACCCATCTATTCGTGCGGCACGCAACGGTTTGCATTGTCCATCTGGCAAATTCTTTGCCAACAACTTGTATCTTGTCGTATTCTGAACAAGATTTACAGCATCTGCCAAAGAATACTTATATGGTAAAACTTCGTGTAATAATTGGGCGGCACGTTCTTTATTCTTTTCAGCCAAACGCGATGGCACCAACGCAACATCACAAGAAGCAATATTCTTTGCCAGAATATCAGTTCCGTTTCTATCAACAATATCTGCACGCGACACATTCCAATCGCCACTTGCCCGTGCACGATTTTCATCAGATCCAGCAAACCCCAAGAACAATGTTTTTACAACAAACAACACAAACAACGTGCAGAAAAACCCCAGCACTACGGCCATACGCCCCTTGCTGTTGTGCGCAGATTTCACATCATTTGAACCGTGTTTAAAAATATCATGACCAACTTCAAACATTATTTACGTTCCGGCAACTCGTTTATTGAAATATTTTTTTGGAAACCGACTGTTTCCGCTTTTGGGTTTATCAACTTTACAACACTGCCTAAAATTTCGGGACGAACATAAGCGGCAAAATCTGTTTCTGCCACAGCAATATTTTGTTTAGTTTGGATAATGTCTGCACGCACATGATTCAGCACACGATTTTGGGTTCGATAACACACCTGTAATATAACGGTCAACACCGCCATTATCATCAACGACCATACCCCAATTTGAAACATTTTCTCGTCTTCGTTCATATCCCACCAACTTTGATTTTATTCTTAATAAGTTTATCACAAATTATTCAAAAAGCGAATCATTGAATTCACCCCGTTTAAACGCCCTGCCCCCAGATTCAAATTCAGCGATAAAAACTCTTTTTGAAGATCCATTTTCTTTATCTGCCCTGGGGTTTTACCATCAACCATGGCAATCATTATCGCAACAATTCCAGAAACAAGTGCCGAATCGGCATTACCATAAAACCGGTTTCCTTTGTGGCATATTTCAACGCGTGATGCACAACCGGATATTTCACTGCATACGGCATCCTTTGGCGCAGATGGCAAATCTTTGCCCAATTCCATAACCAGTTCCAGTTTTTCCACCGGGTCTGTTATCACAGATAAAATGTTTTTCATTTCATCAAATGTCATCTGTATTACCAACCCATTTCTGTTAAATCCAGTTCAACACGCGCGGCATCTGACATCATGGAAACATTCCATGGTGGATCCCACACCAATTCCACACGCACCGGCATTCCATGTGCAACGGACGATACAGTATTTTTAACCTGTGCTAAAATCTCTTCCATTAATGGACATGTGGGACTGGTAAAGGTCATCGTTATAACAACTTCATTTTTTTTAATTTCTATACTATACACCAACCCAAGTTCCCAAATATCAACGGGAATTTCTGGGTCATATACCGTCTTCAATGCACCAATAATATCTTCGCGACTTGTGGTCATTACTTTACTATTCCCCGAATTACATCAACAACTTGCTTTGCTTCGTCCATCGTATTCCATGGTCCGACCGATATACGCACAGAACCATCAATTCCCATCACAGAATGTATCCACGAAGCACACATATTACCAACACGAACACAAATATTATGCGCACCAATCAATGCCCCGAAATCCAGCACATGCATACCATCAACAACAAACGAAATTATTTTTGCATCACGAACACTCAGCAATTTTACACGTGGCATTTTTGACAATTCATCATATATATACGAAACAATGTCCGCCCCACCCGACCATGTACACCATTCTTTAATCGCAATGGGCAAACCTGCAATTTGTGTTAATGGCAAAGTCCCTGCTTCAAACTTATTAGGTGCCGAATCAATATTCCATTTATCACCTGAAATTGTTTGCACCATACCACCACCAAATTTATCAGGCGAAAACGAATCGGCATCTTTTATATACATTATGCCGACACCGGTATTCGCACCAATCTTGTGTCCCGAAAAACACATAAAATCGCAACCCCATTCGCGCACATTGATTTGTTCGTGTGCAACATATTGCGCCGCATCAACAATCGTAATTACATTTGAATTATTTTTGCGTGCAGCAGAAATTATTTCCGCAACATTTTGTGCGACACCCAACACATTAGACATTGCGGTAATAACCACAACATCAGCGACTGGCATATTTTTATAATCTAAATCCAGATTGTCAGTCAGGGGTATTTTCACTATTTCCACCCGACCGTTCCGCGCAAGATTTTCCCATGGCATACGTGCACTGTGATGATCCAAGTCAGAAACCGCCACTGTTTTAACTTCTCGTGAATTGCAAATAATATTGACGATACGATTCATTGCATCTGTTGTTCCAGATGTAAATATCACACCACTTGCAGATTCGGCACCAATGAATTTCGCCACATAACTGCGGGCATTTGCCAACATTTCGTCCGCCAATGCTGCACGGGCACAAACCCCCCGCCCCGTATTAGCGTACGAATTGCGCACAAAATCCCCCTCGGCTTCCATGACCGATTTGGGTTTCAATGCACTGGCCGCCGCATCTAAGTATATGATTTTATTCATTTTGTGTTTTCTCTTGCTTTTTTTGACGATTATAATACACTTTGCGACAATATCAATAACCAAGGGAGAAAAAAGATGGCATTACAGCACGCAAATGATGAAACATTTTCCGCAATGATTGGTGATGGCATAACATTGGTTGATTTCTGGGCGACTTGGTGTGGTCCATGTCGTATGTTTGGCCCGATTTTTGAATCTGTTTCGGAAAAAATGCCCGATGTCAATTTTGTAAAATTTGAAATAGATGACACAAACCGTCGCACACCGGCAAAATACGGAATTCGCAGCATTCCAAGCGTTTTGGCTTTTAAAAATGGCGAACTGGTCGAGGCGCGCACCGGTCTTATGGACGAAGATACAGTTATCACATGGATTAATGAATTAAAGGCATCTTAAAATGGCTACCAAGAAAAACTATAAAACTATTGTATTACCAGAAAAGTACACCCCGAAAAAGACGGAACCATATATGTGTCCTGAACAGTTGGCGTACTTCTATCAAATATTAACCGCTCAAAAGCAGGAACTAGTGCACACATCGGATTCTGTCTTAAACTCTGTTCGTTTGGCGGACAAATCTGCATCTGACGGTGTTGGCGACGATTCGGATAACGCAACATTTGAGCAAGAAATCACCATGAACCTGCGTATGAGCCAACGCGACAACAACTTGTTAAAAAAGATTGATGCAGCATTGGCACGCATAGAAGATGGTACATATGGATACAGTGTTGTTTCCGGTGAAGAGATCGGTCTGCGTCGTATGTTGGCACGTCCATTGGCAACCATGACGGTTGAAGAACAAGAAGAATACGAACAACGCAAATAACACATTTTATGCAATAAAAAAACACCGGCATTTGCCGGTGTTTTTTATATTTTTTGATTATTTTTTAGCAACCTTTTTTGCCGGTGCTTTTTTAGCCGGTTTCTTTTTCGCGGGTGCCTTTTTAGCAACTGGCTTTTCTGCCGGCTTTTCCGGTTTTGGTTCTGTCTTTAATTCTTTTTTGAACACATTCAACCCATCGGCCAGATTTTTCATCATGCCTGGAATCTTGTTATGTCCAAACAGAATAACAATCAACAAAACAATTATTACTATTTCCCAAACACCAAATCGCATTGTTATCTCCTTTTACTATTTAGCGACATAGCAATCTAAGCCATCGGATTTCGCATTTTGACAGAATCCATTTGCTTCAGACGATGTTGCAAACGAAACACGTAATCTGTATGTCGTGCTACCGTTCGGCAATTGCGCCGCCAAAATAACGAACTGCTTACCGCTGAACAAACTCTGGTGACTTGCACGCATCTTGCGTTCTGCGGTTTCTGCTGCGGCACGCGTACCATAAGAACCGAATTGAACAAACCATTTACCACTTGGTGTGGTCGCCGCCTTTTGTACAGGTTTTGGCTGTGGTTTCGCCGCTGGCTTTGCCTGTGTTGCTGGTTTCGGTTGTGGTTGGGCAACTGGTTGTGGCTTTGGCGCCGGTGCAGGATTCACAGATGGACGATCTGGATTAAATGTCACCTCTCTACGATCGGCCACGACACGAACTGGCACACCATTTTCCGCCACTGGTTGCGGTGCCGGCTGTGGCATCGGTTGTGGTTGGACGACTTGCTGGGGTTGGCCATTTGGCATCGGCATTGGTGGTGGTGGCATCATACCCGGATTCACCGTTCCAGGACGCGCAGGCACATCCAATGTGTCGTTCGGCACAGGAACCGCCATCGGTTCTGGTTCAACGACCGCCTCGGGTGCATCTAAATCAATCTCTATAGATCTCGCCGAATCGTTTCCAATTGTGCGAATAATAATATACGTTGCCAAAACGATGACAATCAAACCCAATGCCATCAAAAGCCAAGGTTTGCGCGGACGTGGCGCAGCAAACGGCGTAGTTTCCGGCAGTGTTTCAACTGGCGTATCATCGTCCAGATCTAAAAAATCCATATTATTTTCTTCTTTTTCCATGCGAAATCCCCCCATGTATACTTGGGTATATTATATCACAAAAAAACGCATTTACAAAATATAAACAACAAATTATTTAGCCGGCATTTGTCCAAAATGTGGCGGAACAATCAGTTTGTGATTTTCTTCAACAATTGGTTCCGTTTCACATTTACGCACACAGCCCGCAACTGTAATTGCTATAACTCCCAACAAAACAACGGCGAAAACTTTTTTCATGACCTTTACCTTTTCTTTTATATTGTGGGGCGCAAAAAGCACCCCACTATTTATTACAACGGCATCTTGATTGCTTTTTCCATATCTTCTATGAATTTGGACAACGCAACCGTTTCTTGTTTGTCGGAACCAAAATAGCGCAACGTCACAGATTTATCCGCCATTTCTTTATCACCAACGACGGCGATAATCGGCGTTTTTGCCAATGACAATTCGCGAATCTTGTAATTCACTTTTTCATCACGCAAATCGGCACGACAATAGACACCCGCTGCACGCAATGTCGCAACCACTTCGTTTGCATAGTCGCGTTGCTTTTCTGAAATCGGTGTAACGACAACAGGTTCCGGCGACAACCACAATGGTAAATTACCACCGGTTGATTCCAACAAAACGCCCATAAAGCGCTCAATAGATCCCAACAAAGCGCGGTGCAACATAATCGGACGGTGCTTTTCGCCATCTTCGCCGATATAGGACAAATCAAAGCGTTCCGGCAAATTCATATCTAATTGCACTGTTCCACACTGCCACACACGACCCATCGAATCTTTCAGATAATTATCAATCTTTGGACCATAGAAAGCGGCATCGCCTTCGGCAATTTCATATTCAATGCCGTTCGCATCCAGCGCATGTTTCAATGCGCCTTCGGCTTTGTCCCATACTTCATCTGAACCAATACGGAACTCAGAGTTTGGACGGGTTGCCAATTTCATTGAAATCTTATCAAAACCGAACTTGCCATAAATATCTTTAATAAAGCGCAAGATTTTAACTACTTCCGTTTCCAACTGTTCTTCGGTACAGAAGATATGCGCATCATCTTGGGTAAACTCACGCACACGCATCAAGCCCGAAAGTCCACCCGCAGCTTCGTAACGGCAAACCTTACCAAATTCAGCCAAATACAACGGCAGATCTTTATAAGATTTAATACCCTGGCCAAACACCAACATTCCACCCGGACAAGACATCGGTTTCACACAGAAAGTTTTACCGTCTTGGGTTTTACCAGAATAGTTATGCGCACCATATTTCGCCCAGTGACCCGAACGTTCCCACAAACACCGATCCATAATAGACGGTGTAGAGATTTCCAAGTACCCTGCCCGTTCTTGACGCGCACGCAGGTATTCAATCAATTTACGATAAATGCGATAACCGTTGTTGTGCCAAAACACCGCACCCGGCGCATATTCTGGTTCAAAATGGAACAGATCCATATCTTTACCCAGTTTTCTGTTATCGCGTGCCGCGGCTTCTTCCTGCATCTTCAAGAATTGTTCCAAATCTTCTTTTGTTAAAAACGCATCAACATAAATACGTTGCAACATTTTGTTCTTCGCATCACCCTTCCAGTATGCACCGGCAACAGTACGAATCTTGAACGCATCGCGTGGTAAATCCTTACTAGATTCAACATGCGGCCCACGGCATAAATCCGTAAAGTCGCGGAAAGTATAAACAGACAACTGTTCGCCCGCCGCATCATATTCGTTCAGCCATTCCATTTTATATGGTTGCGCCGCAAACAATTTTTTGGCTTCGTCTAAACTTACGAACCGCTGTTCAAAACGACCATTTGATTTGATAAGGTCGCGCATTTCTTTTTCAATCTTTGCAAAATCTTCTTCGCTAAATCTGTGTTCGGTATCAAAGTCATAATAGAACCCATTTTCAATTGCCGGCCCCCCAGCAAACTTTACATCTGGAAATAACTTTTGAACCGCTGCCGCCAAAACGTGCGCCAACGAATGCCGAACCGTTTCAATTGGATAAGACATAATAAAAACCCTTTTTATATAATTTGTTTGTTTAATTTATTGTTTTTTGATTATAGCGCGCGCACATAAAAGCGCAAATAGAAATTACACCCCCGCGGGGGTTGTAGTTGTTGTTGTAAAGATAAACATATATTTAAACATAACGCGATGATTATATTCTCTTTTTATTTAAAAGTAAAGAAAAAACCGCCAAAACGGCGGTTTTCTTACATTGTTATCATTGGGTAATCTATTATGCACCCATACAGCACCGCGAAGAAAAAGCACACCGACCCCGCGATACAAAACAGATGCCAAACCGCATGACTGAACTTTAACTTGCGCCAAACATAGAATATGACCCCAATGGTATATGACAACCCGCCCGCCAAAATAAACCATAAACCGCGTGGTGGAATATTGCGTATCATAACCGGTAAAATCACTAACAAAGTCCACCCCATCATCAAATACAACAAAACCGTTCCCTTGGGTTGCTGGTGCGGATTACGTATTTTGATAACCGCCCCCAGAATTGTGATCGCCCACAAAAAACCAAACACAGACCAACCCACTGGCCCGCGACAATTTACCAACATAAACGGCGTGTATGTGCCGGCAATCAACGCATAGATGGCGATATTGTCCCACACTTCAAAGAAGCATTCACCCCGCTTTCCAATTAGCGCATGACACATTGTTGACCCTAAATACAACGCTATCATTGTTGCCCCAAAAATCGCACACGAAACGACCGCCCAAACATTACCTGCAATAGCAGCATAAACAACCAACAGAACCAGACCTGCAATTGCAAGTCCAATACCAATACCGTGTGTCAAAACATTAAGGTTTTCTTCACCGCGGGTGCTGGGACGTTCCCAACGAAACAGCCCTGTCGCACGCAACGCCTTTAAAACTTGGCACGCATGCGAATTACATTTCACTTCGCGCATTTTTTTTCGAACAACGCATCTTGATTTTACCATTTACAAAATCCTCCCTATTCTCTCCCGTACCATGTCACCACCCATAACAGACATTATGGAATAAAGGTCTGGCGTGTTTGTGCGACCCGACAAAGCCACACGCAGATTCATTGCGACATCACCGTTCTTAATACCAACCTTGTTCGCGATATCAACGATTTTTGACCACCATGTATCTTTATCGTCTGCTGGATTATAGTTTGTCAAAAATGCACGCAACGCATCCTTGTTATATTCGTAATCCGTCGCCGGCTTGAATAATTTATCCCAGAAAAACGCAACATTTTCCAGCGTCTGACGCCACGTAATAAAATCTTTACGCACGCGCTTTGGATTATCGCGTTCAATACCCAATACGGCGGCCAGATATTTTTCGTCCGCGACCTGCATCTTGTTATCGTCATTGCCATATTCATTTGCCCATGCGACAACGGACGCAACCAAGTCCGCAACTGGCATAGCACCGATATATTCCTTGGCCCACCATTCCAGTTTTTTCATATCAAACAGTGCGCCCGACATCGGAATCTTTTTGGGCTTCATTTCATAATCCCAGAACGATTTAACCACACCTTTCAATTTTGCTTCTTCGTATCCAGATGCCAAAATATTGCCAAGGTATTCAACCACTGCGCCCGTCGGCCAACCATCTTGTAAAAAGAACGCGACATTTGCTTCGGGATCTTTACGTTTAGACATTTTGCGTTGCTTGCTTGTTTCTGCGTCAATCTTGTCCAGCGTTGCCGTATGAATATAAATCGGTGGTGTCCATTCCATCATACGAAACAGTTGATAGTGCAACGGTAATGATGGCAACCATTCTTCGCCACGAACCACATGTGTTGTCCGCATAAAGTGGTCATCAACCAAATGCGCAAAATGATAAGTTGGTAAACCATCATTAGATTTAACCAATACTAAATCTTCGTTATTTTCTGGGAAAGATATTGAACCACGCACCGCATCTTTACAGAATATGCGTTTATTTGGGTCGCCAACTGAATATAAACGAATCGTTGGGACTTCGCCATTATCCAAATGCGCGATTATTTCCGCGTCCGTCAAATCACGATCACGCGCCCATTCGCCATAAATACCGGTGGCAAAACCCGCCGCCGTTTGCTTTGCGCGGATTTCTTCCATATCTTCGGCGGTTAAAAAGCAAGGATATGCCAATCCACGCGCCAATAAATCCGCCGCCACAGAATGATAAATGTCTTTTCGTTGCGACTGATAATACGGGCCATATGTTTCATCATTGTTATAAACAAAACCAAAATCACGCATTGCGTTTTTTACGACCTCAACCGCACCTTCAACTTCGCGTTTAGTATCGGTATCCTCTATACGCAGCATAAACACCCCGCCCGACTGTGATGCTAATTTATAGTCAATCAGCGCGCCATATAAATTACCAATATGCATAAAACCCGTGGGACTGGGCGCAAAACGCGTGACATATGCCCCCTCTGGCAAATTACGCGGTGGAAACTTCGCTTCTAATTCATCCAGTGTATATTTCGGTGCCGCGCCCAATACACGTTTAATTAAATCTTTATCCAAACCATTACGCATTTTTATTTTCCTTTAACCATTCTGATTTTAATTTTGAATATTCACATTCATCATGAACAGAACCATCAGCCCATACTTTACCCAACTTTGATATAACATTCAATGTATAACCATTACGTTCTGCAATTTTACGCGATGCAATATTATCTACATCTATACCAAGCAAAACTTTGTTCATGTTTAAGTTAACAAACGCCAAGTTTTCTATAATTGGAAGGAAGCGATCAATTGCTTTATTTCCGCGGACACTTGGTGCCAACCAATAATCAACATAAACAGCTTTTTTCCTTTTAATTATTGATGCAAAACCAATTTCACCAACTATTTGGCCGTTATCCAATATGTAATACATATACATGTTTTCACAGGCATATGCCCGCGTAATTCCGTCAAGAACGACATCAACAGAATCTATTTTTTCTCCACGCAACCAGAATTGCATACCGTTCGCATCATTAACAAATACATCATAAAGCGCCTTCGCGACATTACGTGTTGGAGGTAAATGACACAATGAAAAAACAGAACCAACAATTTCTGTCGGCAGCGGCAACATATTCAAATACCTTGTTTTTCAAACTTTATGATTTTATACTAAATATATGCAAAATCAAGAAATACGAACTTTTGGCCGGCGCCATGGCAAAAAACTTTCCGCACGCAAGTTATGGTTAATGGAAAATATTTTACCGGCCATTTCGCCCAAAAACATAAAAAAAGCCGGTAATTTTATTTTGGAAATCGGTTTTGGAAATGGCGAACACGTGCGTGATTTGGCGACCACTAATACCGAATCGGTCATAATTGGTGCTGAACCCTTTGTCAACGGGGTTGCGGCACTGCTATCGGCAATTTGCGACGAAAAAACTAATGAAGTATTGCCCGAATATAAAAACATCCGCATTTGGCCGGACGATGTGCGTGATTTACTTCGCGAAACCGATTCGAAATTTTCACAAATTTGGGTTCTGCACCCTGACCCTTGGCCAAAAGCAAAGCACGAAAAACGTCGGTTGCTTTCCGCCGAATTTTTGAATACTTTGGCGAAACATTTATCGCCACGTGGCCAAATCATTATCGGCACAGACCATTGGGAATACTTTGATTGGATTTGCGAGCAAATAAAAACAACGAAATTGAAATATTCAACACCAGATATGGAAACAATCCATACACGTTATCAACAAAAAAATAAGGCGAACACCGTCGCCCCAAAATACATAATTATTGAAAAATAAAAAACGCGCTATATGCACGTTTTCGCCGTATACAGCATTTTTTTTAATACCTGCCCCTGCGACCCGCTGATGCGACCCGACGTGGCACAATAGGATGCTTCGCAACTGGGTTCAACGTTGGTTCTTGGACACGCATTGAATGTGCAACCGGCGGACGATATACACGACCACAACCACATGCATGTGATACACACGGTGCGAACAAAACAACAAAAATCACCAAATTTTTTAACATTTTATTCCTTGGTAACCCAAAACAACATCTTTTGTGTTTGATTAAAGCGCATTTGGTACAACAACCGATAGACCTGATCTATGCGTGCCACATTTTTACCCAACATAAAGTGCAAAACCCCATGCCAATCACCCATATTAGTATTTAACATGGCATACACGCGACCAACAAAATCAGATTTATCACCCTCATCACGTGATAAAACCAGTGTTAAAACATCTGCGCGTACAGATTGCAATGACTTGAACACAGTTTCCCAATCGGACGAATCTATCTCGTTTATATCCAGCCCAATTGAAAATGTTTTATTAAAGAATAAATCATCCCGCACACACGCCACTTCTGACACAAACTGTTCTAAATCACGCATGCGCATAAAAACCATTGCACCATCTGCGCCATCGCGAAAAGAAGCACTTACCCGTGACGAAAAATCAGACATAAAATCATCATCTATCTTTTCATCAACATAAAAACGACCAAAAATCTTTACCTTTGTATTTTCCAACCACGCCCATAACGGCGCGATTCCAGACGGTGCCACCGACACCGCATGCAATTTATTTGTAATGGCGACCCCAGCGGCCGCCGCTAAATCGCCACCTGCACAATCCGCTTCGCACCACAGTCCCAGGTTATCTTTGACTTCATCAAAAATATCTTCTTGTTCAATCATTGTACTTTCTACTTTATCATAAATATGATACAATAAAAGACAAATGATGAACAGATTTAATAACTTTTTAGTCGGGTTGTTATGGTTGTTAGCGATAACACTGGGGGCGACCTTTTGGTTTAACACAATGTATGGGTTCAATATTTTTGCGGCTCAACATTGGCAACACTTGGCATATATGCAGGCCACCGGCCAGGCGGTAAAACCATCGTTTTATATTTCCATTGTCGTGATTCTTTTTATCATGATATTTGGATTGTATAAACTGTTGCAACCACGTTTTCGCCAAATAACAATGCCTGTGATTGATCGGACATCGCAACCCCAGATGACAAAAAAGACGGTTACCACGATACAGACAACTACTACCCCTGTGCAACAGCCGGCGCAACCTGTATCGCAACCCGCGCCACAACCAGAACCCCAGCCGGTACCCCAACCTGAACAACAACCCGTGGTTAGCGAACCGGTCACCCCGACACCAATGGCGACCCCTGAACCCCAAACGGCACGACCACCACGTTTAAATATTCCAACCGTCACACGTGTTTCGCCCGTACCAAATGTACCAATATCATCAACGCCCCAGCAAACACTTACCAATCCGGAAACTGACTATGCCGAAATTCGCAACATATTTGAAGCCGCCGGCTATGTATTCAAAGGCATGCCCAAAATCAAAAATGTTCAAACGGCGACCGTCGCCATTGGCAGTGGCGAAGTGTTGTGGATTGGTGCAGTTGGGGTCAAAAATGCCGACATGCAACGCGCTGTCCAGACCCTGTCTGATGTGTTTTCAGATACCCTGGACGACATAGAAATAAATATAAACGCGTTCATTGTTGCATCGCCTGATGCGGCTGAAAACAGCAGCACGAACATTTTACAATTTGCAACCGTCGAAGATTTACGTAATTATATTAGTGGAAGACCGAACACCCAGCCGGACGAAGACGAAAGGGAAAACTTTGATGCGTATTCCGGCTATATCGGGACGGTTATGGATTACATAGGAAAGATATAATGCAATTGAATCAGGGGGTCGCAGAGAAAAGGATAGCAGATCTGGGCATGGATGATTTGCCACTGGTCCAGATGCGCCCATCAACACGTTCTGTTGCACCTGATTGGTTTAAAAAATATCACAACTTGGTTCATGAATTTGCGATGTCGCTTACCGATTCTATACAAGAATTGGCTTTTATGAATTTACCCCAAGATGACTTTATGGATTTGATTATGGGACGTCGTATGCCAGAAAATCTGTCTGTGCGTTTTCGCGTACCTTTGGTTTGGGGTGGCGAACTAGAAATTGATAATTTGTTTCTGTGTATGACCTTTCCACACGCACACAATATGGATCGATTTATTATTGAACAATCTGGCAATGATGTCATATGGATGCCCAATCCAACAAAAAAAGTGTATCTGCCTGCCCACATGATGAATGGTGGCGATGGTGGTAATGCGACATCTGATCGGTTAAGTCAAATTGCAGCACAGATAGCGGGGTCACGCGGAATGGAATAGAATATGAACACAAGCGAATTTATATCTTCGATGAAATCGCGTGGCGCAATGTTCTTTTCGCCATGTCCTGCTCGCGATATTACATTAGCAAACAACACGTTACAGGCACACAGATGTGCAATGTTTCCGGCGCCACTAATTGAATTGTACAAATACGCATCAGCAGTGAATTTAGGCAACGGATATATTTTCGGCCCTGTTGAGTCCCCTCGTGGCACACGATTTCCTGTTCCTTCTATAATAGAAATTAATGTTGAAATAGGTACAGTTGCCGCGTTACACGGCAAAACCGTATTTGGTCGTAACGATTTATTTTGGTTTGCTTTTGATGCGTTTGGCGTGTTCTATATGCTGGATAATCTGGGTTTGCGCGTTTTACGTAAATACGATGACCCCTATCGCGCCATGTCCGATTGTTTAATTGCTGGAAAGTTTTAATATGAAAAAAATATCTGTATCTTTATCAGGACATCAAACTAGTATCTCACTAGAAGCAGAATTCATTACTGCCCTGCATGAAATCGCACGGCGCAATAATGTTTCTGTGGCATCTATTATAAACAAGATTGATTCCATGCGCGCACCTGATACAAATCTATCTTCGGCCATACGCGTGTGGGTGTTAAAGAATATCAAATAATATTATTCTTCGTTTTCTTCTGAATCATCTTGATCTGTATAGTTGATAAGCACATTTCCAACCGCACCACCAATTGCGCCTGCACCAGCAACTGTCGCACCGATTTTAAGTTGCTGACCTGTATTTTCCTTTTGCTCGTTCCACTTGGCCGCATCTTCACCATCGGGGTTCATGATTGCGCGCGCAATAGATGCATAAACACCACCAGTAATACCCGTACCAACATCATCATATAATCCGGTATCGGCTTTATCAATTGAAACCTCTGATTCAATACCTGGCGCGATTCCCAATAATTCTTTGCGCATCTTCAAATCGTTTGCCAATGTTGCATATTCGGTATAAAGCGAAATCATATCGTTCCCACCAGGCAATTCAACATTTGTCTCGCCACCATCCACCCTATTTCCACCGTATTCACAAGTAAATGTTTTTAGGTATGCCTGCATCTCTCGTTCTGCCTGTGCATCTGCTGCTTGTTCCGATAGTGCCGATGCCGCCATCATTCCACCGATACCAGTTGCACCAATTGACACCGCCCCCAAAACACGATTCGGCAAAGAACGTTCACGTTCAAGCGCTTCTTCATATCTTTTGCGCAGTACATCCAAATCGACCGCGCGTCCCAAGAAATGTAAAAACTCTTTATCAGACATTCTTTTAATACGAAGAACTTCTTGGTCCATTTTTTTGGACTCTGTTTCTATTCTTTTCTCTATCGACTTCATCTCTTTATCAGTTAGTGTTGTTTCTTCAGCTACAAAAGTTTCTATTGGTGATACTTCTTGTTCCTCTGCTTTTGGATTATTCACAGATAATGGCCTCACTAAAAGCTTTTCTTGTTGTTCTTCTGGTAAAACTACTCCCGTCGGCACATTTACCACTGGACCAACTACCTGTGTAAGAACCTCTTTGTTTTTTGGTGTTTCCGTTGGCACATCTTCAACCACGGGAACCTCTACTGGAATATCTATCTCTTCTGGAACATATTCTCCGACTTCCATAGGGTCGTTCAATTTCACATCAGGAGCTTTCACAACAAGAGGTTTTGCCAACGGTGCCTTTTTTTCTACTGGTTTACTTGTGGTTCTTGGTGATTCTGAAACCTTTTTATCCTTGGCTTCTGTCACAACAGGATTATCGACTGTTTTTTTGGTGCTTGGTGTGACCTTACGCATATCGTTCAATGTTGATACAAACCTTTCATTTCTTACTCCAAACCCATAATCTGTTCTATCATCAAAAGTATTTACTGTACGGCTGACTATACCATATAGTTTGTTGCCAAAGAAATATGGACCCCCACTATTTCCCTGAAAAGCATCACAAGTTGCATGAAAAATATAATCTAATATATCCCCTTTGTTATCTTTTATCTCGCAATTCATATCTACCTTTAACGGATACATATCTTTACTTTCATCCCAGTCGTCTAGCTTTATATCTTCTGCTAACAAAATTCCTTTTGCTTTGTCATATATCTCAAAAAACTTGGTCAAATTATCGGCTTCGGCAATTTCTTCAAAAACCTGTTTGACTCTTTCAAGTTTTTTCTTGTCTAATATCGCCAAAAAACCAAAACCAGCATTCTGAACAGGTCTTGCAACCGTCTTATCTTGCACATCGAAATAATCATTACTATAAAAATTGCTGTCAATAACACGCAAAAAAGCCCAGTCATCTGTGTCATATGTACGTCCATATTTTTCTGCTATGACCTTGGTTTCACGACCGTCATTCAATCTTATCGTATAAACCGACCCAACTTTTTCGTTATTATCAAATTCATCATAATCTGTAATACAATGACGTGCAGTCAAGATAATATCTTTATCTACATATTGAGCCGTACAAACAACACGACTACCTTTATCCGTTTTCCTTATGAAGAATACTATATTACTATATTCAGGTAATGACCAATCTGCGCGCCTACGATTATCAACACTGCCAGTCCCGCCCATTGACACAAATGGCATAAATATTATCAACAAAAATACAAACAATCGTCTCATTCTGTCCAATAAAAACACCTACCGAAACTTCGGTATCAAACGGTACAATTATATCATATTTATGGTCGTTTATATACGGATATTTTTATCTTTTATGTGTATTCGCCAATAACACCCCCATACACGCGACCAACAGAATGATTACCATCATCCAATCGCGCCCTATTCTGTGATAAATGGTGTCATGTGCCCCCCAGACCGTGCCGTCCAATATGCCCGTCTGGCCAATTGGTAAAGACGACAATATCTCGCCATCCGACAAAACAAACGCACTGATACCCGAATAATTGGCACGAATAATCGGCAACCCCGATTCAATTGCATAGCGGCGAACCATATCTAAATGCTGGTAAGTCCCAGGGGTTTTACCAAACCAAGTATCATTTGTAATGTTTATAATCGCATGTGGTTTTAAATCTGTGCGTGGAACCAATGAATCAGAAAAGATAATTTCATAACAAATCGCCGGTGCAAAAACAAACTCTGCTTCTTCCATATTTATGGAAATAAGTTCAGCCCCATCACCATGCGCCAAATGTATCGGCGATGGCATGAAACCCCACAAACTGTATTCGCCAAATGGAACCAAGTGCGATTTACTGTATATGTTTGAAACCGTACCATCGGGCGACGCGACAATCATTGAATTGTATGGTTTGCCATCCATAAACGCGGTTGCACCAATTACAACATTTGTTTTTAATACCGTTGCCAATGGCATATCTGCTGTATCTGTAATGGTATATGGATATGTTGTTTCAGGGAACACGACTAAATCAGGGTTGCCCTCGGCTGCGGCCAATTGAAATAAACGAACCAAGTTTTCTTCGGCACGTTTCAATGCATCCGCACGCGAATAAATCATTTTCTGTGATTGATCCTGTGCCGGTTGAACAATGCGAATCATTGCCGTTGTGCCGGCATCTTTTGATGCAACATCAATATTGTGTGCCCCGGCAAATGCGCCACATACCGCAATTACTAAAAAGAACAAAAACACGAACCAAGCACGAACACTTTTTATGTTGCGTATTAGTTCAACCGTGGCGGCAATAAACCCGACAATAACAAAAGTCAAACCCAGTGCCCCCCAAACAGACATTGAATTAGCAAGCGCCGGAAACGGCAAAGCAATATTGGCAATCGGGTTCCACGGGAAACCAGTCAGGAACCATTCACGCAACCATAAAACCAATGCCCAAACGCCTGCAAACATAAACACGCGCGCCATGGAATTCAAGCGACCACGAATGATAGATAAAAACGGTATAGAAAAGAATACCACCCCAAATATACCAATTCCGACAAGCGCCGGCACCGTCCATATTGCGAATTGTTTTGCCAGTTCTGGCACAACATAAATTGAATTAAGCGTCCACCACAACATAGCCATTGCATATGCTGCCCCAAATGGCGATATACGCAATACTTCGCGCCAAAAACCACCATAATTTTTACGCCGCACCGTCAACCAATATGCACCACCAACGCCCAAAACGGTCGCCCACCACAAATTAAATGGTGCAAAACCAAAAGCCGCAACCCCACCAAACAGTGCATATAGCGCGTATTGCCAAAAACTATTTTCACGTACTTTTAACCTTTTGAAAAATGCGATTGTATGACTGCCGGGGCAACATTCACCGTTTTTACATGCAACAACACCGTCATCAGAATAAGGATTTTTATACCCCAATTTTTTCATTATCGCGACCTCTTTTGTTTCCATAACAACTGCATCTTTGTCCACAATATGATCATACCCCTGCAGGTGCAACATACCATGCACAACCATGTGTGCTGTATGTTCGGCAACACTTATCCCCGCTGCTTTGGCTTCGCGTTTTACCGTATCAAGAGAGATGTAAATATCGCCCAACAACAAATCATCCCCCAATTCAAATGACAGGACATTCGTTGGCTTATCAAAACCGCGATATTCTTTGTTCAGTTTATGTATTTCTTTATCATCAGTCAGTATAATTGACACTTCGACATCTTTGCGTCTTGGTCCTGCCGCATTTGCAATAGTTGCAAAATCAATGTCATATTTTTTCCAACGATTATCATTATAATTTACATAAACTTGCATTATATATTCCCCCCATCTATATACACCTATGCGCAGTGTTCGTCTTTTTTAGTGTGCTGTGCAATCACCGTATTTTTTTGTTTCAGTTTTGTTGCAACACGTCCTTTACCAGTATTAAATGCAACCTTTTCGTTTTTGGTTAATTCTTGTATCTTTTTATTTAATCTGTTCATCAAAGATTTATACTTGGTTTTAGCAACATTTTCCCCAGTGGTCGCATATTCCTTTGCTTTATTATAATAGTATTGTTTTTTTACACTATCTGTTTCATTATCCCCCAGTTTTTCATAACACAACGCACCGTTAAAATATGTGTACCCTTTTACTTCTTTGGACGCATTACTAAAATCGGGCATATTAATTGTGTTGTCCACTATGGTAATACCATTATCATATTCCCCCAACTGATAATATGCTATTACTAAATTACTGTACACGATATACAGTTTAGGGTTTTCTTTGATTGCTTGTTCAAACTTTTTAATAGCCGCCTCATACTTACCATCAACATATAACTTTTCACCCTGTTCGTTCAGTTTTTCAGCAGATGATTCTGTTGCTTTTGCTTGTTGTGGTCGCAACACAAAATCTTTAAACAAATCACCATTGGTAATCATATCTATTTCATCAGGCATCAGATATTCATTAAGTTTCAACTGACTGTATGTTTTACCATTTTTATGAATATCAGCACTGACAACATTCATCAAATCTGTTTCTATTTCTGGATAATTTTTTAACTTTCCTGATTGCCAAAGTTTATTCGAATTCATTTGATACACAGAATTGGCAAATGAATACAAAACTACACTGTCTCTGACATTACCCAATGCTCTATTACCCGCAATTCCATATTTTGCTTTCAGTCCGCCGTTACCCGCTTTACATAAGTCGTCAAATTTGTTGACGATGTCAATCATTTCGCTTTCTTCATTTACAGCCCTACGAATATGTTGACCATCATAACTATTTTTGTAAATGCCAGACCCGCGATTATACATACCTATACACAATTGAACGAACAAATGTGCATCCATTGGCACTGTAAACTGTTTCTTCATATATGGCCAAATAAACTTTTCATAGAAACTGCGAACCAACAACCTGTTTTCTTCGTAAGAAACAGACACACCATTTACATATGGCTTGCCCAACACTTTTTGAAAGAACCTTTTTCTTTCTTCAATAAGTTGTCTGTCTTTTTCGCCTTTTGGGGTTGCCTTGCCAATCATATAGCCCGAACCAATCGTTATATAACCACTGGTCTCACCTACATCTGCATATGCTTCATTTACAAAACCTTCGGATAAAATTGTTTCCATATATATGTATGGCCATATTGCGTCAATTTGCGCCATCCATTCTTCTTGGGGTAATGTCGGATCTATTTTTAAAGTATTTATTGTTTCATTTTGTATTTTTCTGGTCAGAAATCTATGTACAGCATTCTTTACATTATCTACTTTATCTTTAACATTTTCTTCTATCTTGTCTTTATTCTTTACGGCACCGACCCCACCAACTACCGACAACAACATCAAGTACCATGAAAGGTATGCCGCGACCCTGGGGTTTTCCTTGGTGAATTTTGGTATTGCTTTATCTTTGCCGCGTTTGTTTTGTTTTACATTTCTGTTGCTATATTTTTTTTCCATAAAGTCCAACGCAACATTATCCAGCAAAACAAAGTCAGATATTTTGACGAACCATTTTGACAAGAACAATAACACAACCGCACTTATATCAAAAGTATCTGCGACAACACGCCCACCGACACCAATAACCTTGCCTGTGCCACGTGCGGCCTTGCCCCAGCCACTCAAATTTTTATCTATTGGGGCCTTTACAACATTTTTTATTTTCTTGTTGTGTCCGGAAAAACGAGACAACATAAAATCAGAGGCATTATCAGTCGCCGTTGATATTTTATCTGCTACTTTTGTCATGTGCCCCCCCCTATTACTTTTTTCCGAACCCTGTTTTCTTTGCAATCTTAGAACGCGTCTGTGCATAGTTCGGTGCAACAAACGGATAATCATGTGGCAATCCCCACTTTTCGCGATACTGTTCCGGTGTCAGATTATATTTGCGTTTGATATACCGACGCAACATTATGTGCCAAGTGCCATCTTCCAAACACTGTATTTTGTCTGGACGCACAGATTTCGCAATTTCCGATTCGGTTGCCGCATGCCCCAGCAATGTTGAACGCGCCTGAGCCACCGCCGCCGCCATAGTAAGTTTCGGATTCGCCGCCATTGCCGCCGCCGCCAAGTTTGCGACCGCCAACGCGATTTCGGCGTCTTTTGTATTATTTACCAATTGCCAACCCCTATTTTATGTACTACAATCATTATAACACAAATAAACCATAAGTAAAATATAAGTAAAACAAAAATAAATGAACAACGACAATCGCCCTTTGGCTGATTTAATGCGCCCCAACACCATTGACGAAGTGCTGGGTCAGGTTGCTTTGCTGGGCGAAAACGGGCTTGTTCGCCGTATGGTTGAAAATCAGAAATTATCTAACCTTATACTGTGGGGGCCACCGGGGTGCGGGAAAACAACAATCGCGCGCGCATTGGCAAATTCGGTTGATATGGACTTTGTTCCGATGTCCGCGGTGTTTTCCGGAACGGCTGATATAAAGAAGGCGGTCGAGGCGGCAAAACTGCGCCGTCAAATTGGTCGCGGAACATTGTTGTTCATTGACGAAATCCACCGCTTTAATAAAACACAGCAAGATACATTATTACCATATCTGGAAGATGGCACAGTGGTCTTTATCGGTGCGACAACCGAAAACCCGTCTTTCAATTTAAATAACGCGTTGCTGTCGCGTTGCCATGTTGGCGTGCTGGAACCATTGGGCACAGACGATTTAATTGAACTGATGAATCGCACTGAAAAGTTCACTGGTAAAAAATTGCCATTGGATTCCGCGGCACGCACCCACCTGGCCCAGATGTCCGACGGTGATGCGCGATTCTTGCTGAACACTTTGGAATATTTGTTAAACGCAAAGTTCAAGAAAGATTTATCACCCGAAGAATTGGACAACGCGATTCAGAAACGCGCCCCGCTTTCCGACAAGTCCGGTGATGAACATTACAATTTAATTTCGGCGGTGCATAAATCGTTGCGCGCGTCCGACACTGACGCCGCACTGTATTGGGTGTCGCGCATGATGACATCGGGACAAGATCCCATGTATATCTTTCGCCGATTGACACGATTTGCAATGGAAGATGTCGGACTTGCCGACCCCAACGCAATTCAAATGGCAATCGCAACATGGAACGCATATGAACGGATGGGGTCGCCTGAGGGCGATATTGCATTGGCGGAATTGGTTGTGTACCTTGGCACCGCACCAAAAAGCAATCGCTTGGACAAGGCGATTCATGCCGCATACGCCGCCGCGATAGAGACGGGTTCACTGATGCCACCAAAAAATATTTTAAACGCCCCAACACGCATGATGAAAAATATGGGATATGGCAAGGGCTATGTTTACGAGCCCGACACAGAAAGTGGTTTTTCGGGTCAAAACTGTTTTCCCGAAAGCATGGGACGGCGCACATTTTATACACCGGTTGAACGCGGTTTCGAACGTGAAATAAAAAAGAGATTAGATTACTGGAACAGTTTACGCGAAAAACTGGGCAAGAAATAGTTTTAGAACAAGATATTTACTTTCGCACCGATTTGTGCTTCTTCGTGTTCAAATTCGTAATCAAAATGGCCGATATATTGTGTGCGACCAAACTGCGCCACCATTTTAAGATTCAACCATTCTTGATTATAATGTGGATTCGTTGATTTACGGAAAGTAAATCCGCCACCCGCACGCCAAATTTGATCAATGCGGAAATAAGATTCTGGTATGAAATCAATATATGACATACCACGATCTTTATCAAACACCCATGTTGATTTGATTGTTGCCGCCAATGTTATACCCGCCCACTGACGACCAAAACGCAACCCAGCATAATAAGACGAATCGGCAAACCACGGTGTACGAACATGCTTGGACCCACCGAAACGGAAACCGGCAATAACGTCAGATATAAGATGCGCGTTATTATCACCCGCACGCGCCATACGATATACACCGCCCAAATCTATACTGGAAAAACCATCGGCATCGTCGGCAATATCAAATTGGTAATGAACACGCGCACCAATTGATAAACGGTCATTCAAACCATAAGACAACGCCTGCCCCAGACGCAAAATATCATGTCCATATGACAAACCGGTTTCGGACAAAATTGCATCATCACGCAATATAAAAAGAGGATCAGATGTGTCTGTTGTTAAATCGACATCCGCACGGGCGATTGCCGGCATACACAAAAACATCAAACCAAATAAAAATCCGAAAGACCGCTTCATAGGACACCCCCTATTATAGCAGACGACCGAACAACAGTTCGGTCGTCCATATATTTACCAATATTAGAATTGGAATATCGCTTGCAAGCCGATGGAAGTTTCGTGATAGTCACTAATCTTCGCATCTCCCGCCTTCACCCATTCTTTGACATATGTGCCTGGCTCATTAGCATTTTCGGCACCCCACCACCAGAAACCAAGTTTCTGATCGTCGGCACTGTCATACAATGCTGTTTTAGCATACAGGTTCAACGCGAACCAATCGTTCGGTTGCCAGCCAATTGCACCCTTGATGCTGAATTGGTTGTGCCAATCGTAATGACCAAAGATACCTTCGACATTCAATGTCCAATCTTCGTCCAGAACGCTGAATACACCAATGCCACCCTCTATATAAAATGCACTATCCGCATCATCATTGTATGCAATAAATATGGCTTCTTCGTGATTGCCGGCATCAATACCCTTGATTCCGTTACCATATGCATCGCCATCAAAATCAACATACCATGCACGCGCCAAACCATAGATTGTTGAACGGGAAACTTTATAACCCGCCTTCAAATCCAAGATATAGTTGTTTGCGATATCTTTCTGGTGTTGGAAGTAAGCAGATGCAGTTGCAATCCAATCTGTTGTATCAACAAAACGCCATTGTGCACCCAAACCGAACATATTCAGACCATTGTCGTCCATTTTGTCATCTGGGGATGCAGACCAATCAAACTTGTATTTGTTGATTTCATAACGCAACAATCCCAAAATTGCAACACGGTCTGTGATACCATAACTGAAATCTTCTTTGATTGCGTATTGCTTCATATCCCATGCTGCTTTTTGATCAGACAGCGAGAAACCTTCTGCTTCGGTCAACGCAATATCATAAGAACCAGTGTTATAACCGAAATCGGTGATGGATCCGAACTTAACCTTTAATGGTTGGAAGAACGGATGAGCCAAATAATATTTACGTTTCAATTCAGTGCGAACTGTTTCAGAACGTGTTGTCCGAACTGTCTGGGTTGAATTACCCGAAGAATATTGTTTATACAACGCACTGCGGTTTGATGGCTGTGTATAATACATATTCTTGCCATCTTGGACTTCGTATGTCTTGGTTGTTGTGCGTGTTTGATATTTTGTGTAATCAACATTTTCACGTGTTCTGGTCGCCGGTCCGTTTGTTAAATCCGCGCTTGAACCCGCACGTGTTCCCCAATTTGTTGCAGAATACGCAGGCGCAACGCCAATCAACGCGGCTGCAATTGCTAATAAAGATAATTGTTTTTTCATATTATATATCTCCTTTTAATCAAGATTATATCATAAAAACCCCTATAAAAAAAGCCGAAACTACAAAAAATCTTTTTTGACAACATACATGTACTATTACAGTATATGCCGCTTGTTATTGGCATCTGGTGCACTTAAAATGCCGTCTGCCTCCATCCGTTCAACAAGTGTTGCCGCCTTGTTATAACCAATTCCCAATCTGCGTTGCAGGTAAGAAATCGTCGGTTTTTTGTCGCGTTTAACAATCTCTATTGCCTGGGCATACAAATCGTCTGATTTTCCACCGCTGGACGCGCCACCAAACGATACACCACCACCGGAATCACCACTTTCAACATCATCGGTGACACCTTCTATGTATTCTGGCTCGCCCTGTGAACGCAGGAAGTCCGCAACGCGTTTCAATTCATCGTCCGATATAAATGCACCATGGATACGAACCGGCACACGTCCAGATTCACTGAACAGCATATCACCCATGGCCAATAATTGTTCCGCGCCCTTTTCACCCAATGAAGTCAAAGAATCTTGAACACTGCGTGCCTGGAACGATACACGCGTTGGGAAGTTTGATTTAATAGTTCCTGTAATAACCGTTGTATCGGGACGCTGGGTCGCCATGACAAGGTGAATACCCGCCGCACGCGCCTTTTGCGCAATACGTTGGACACACGCTTCAACTTCTTTACGTGCCAGGGACATAAGGTCTGCAACCTCGTCAATAATAATGACTATATATGGCATGTCGGACATATCAACCTGCTGCGTTTCAAACAACAATTCGCCCGTTTCTTCGTCCGTACCAACGGCAACTTGACGTGTCAGTGTTTCACCCTTTGCGCGTTTGTTTGCCATAATTTCATTATAGGTTTCAATATTACGCGCATTTACCATTTGCAGTTGTTTATAGCGTTCATCCATTTCACGCACCGCCCATTTCAGCGCATTTACCGCCGCCGCCGGATTATTCTTAACAATTGGCGTAATAAGGTGCGGGATATCATCCCAGAAACCAAAGTCAGATCCCTTTGGGTCAATGATAATCAACTTACCCTTGTCCGGAGTAAAATGATAAACGAACGAAGTTATCAACGATTGAACAAACACCGACTTACCAGATCCCGTACGCCCAGCAATTAACATATGGGGCATCTTGGCCAAATCGTAATACATTGGGTTTCCACCAATATCCACCCCCAGCGCAAGCGGTATCTTGTACTTAGATTCAACAAAACGTTCATCCGCAACCAACCCTTGGAACCGAACGGTTTCACGTTTTAGATTCGCCATTTCAACACCCATCAATTGTGTTGATGGAATATGGGCAATACGTATCTTCTCTACTGCCATCGCACGGGTCATATCGGCGGCCGTCTGTGCAACATCTTTTATACGCGTTCCATCCGCAGGTAAAAATTCGTAAAGCGTCACAACCGGTCCCGGACGAACACCAGTGACACGACCGTTTATATGATATGTCGCGAAACATTCTTCCATACGAACTGCATTATCGCGCATTTCCTTGGTCACTACATTTTTACCAAAATCAGATGCTTCCAAGAACATTGGATCGGGCAATTCGTATTCACCAACTTTGCGTTTAACAGCAGCGCGTTTTTTAGCACTGCGCGATTTCCGTTTTGGCTTGTCTTCTTCCTCTTCTTC